>JBAULP010000033.1:0-115329 GCA_049578265.1 Acidobacteriaceae bacterium | reverse complement strand
CCGCATCTCAGACGTCCCTGACCCCATCGCAGCCGCCCGCGCCCTCACCCCCGAAGGCCGCGGCGCCGACCTCGTCTTCGAAGCCGTCGCGACCCCCGAAGCCTGGCAGTGGGCCGTGCAAATGGCGCGCAAAGGTGGCCTCGTCAATCTCTTCGGCGGCCCGCCCAGCGGCACCTCTGTCTCCCTCGACACCAACCTCATCCACTACTCCGACCTCACCCTCAAGGCCAGCTTCCACCACACCCCCGCCACCGCCCGCCGAGCCTTCCAGCTCATCACCTCCGGCCGCTTCCGCGCCCAGGACTTCCTCACCGGCACCGCCACCATCGAAGATCTCCCCAACGTCTTCCGCGCCATGCTAACGCGCCCCGCCGACGGCATCGCCCCCGAGATCAAGACCGCCATCTTCCCCAGCACCACTTCGAAGCCCAAGCCACAGGTCGCAGCGAAGGCCCACGCATGACGACCCTCGCCAACCAACTCCCAGCGGAGCTCGACGACCGCCTCCAAGGCGCGCCCGCTCTCTACGTCACGCCAGCCACGCGCCCCTCGCTCGCCGAAGCCCAAGCTTGGTGCAAGACTCTCACCACCACCCACTACGAAAACTTCCATGTGGCAACCTTCTTCCTGCCCGCCGCGCTCCGCCCACACTTTCACAGCGTCTACGCCTTCTGCCGCACCTCCGACGACCTCGGTGACGAAGTAGCCGACACCACCACCGCCACCCGCCTTCTCTCCGAGTGGCGCGCCATGCTCCACCAATGCTTCGCCCACCCCGAAGCCTCGCGCCACCCCGTCTACGTAGCCCTGCAGCCAACCATCGCGCAGCGCAACCTCCCCATGCAGCCCTTCGACGATCTCATATCCGCCTTCGAGCAGGACCAGGTCTACACTCACCACGAATCCCTCGCCACCCTCGAGCACTACTCGCGCTACTCCGCCAACCCCGTAGGCCGCCTCGTCCTCCTCGTCAGCGGTTACCACTCCGAAGAACTCATGCAGCTCTCCGACGAGATCTGCACCGGCCTCCAACTCGCCAACTTCTACCAGGATATCGTCGAAGACCGCGCCCGTGGCCGCCGCTACATCCCCGCCGACGTCATGCAGCGCTTCCACGTAACCGACGACCAGCTCATCGCCCGCGACTTCGCCCCCAACGTCCGAGCCATGATGCAGTTCCTCGTGTCCGATGCACGCGACCGCTTAACCCGAGGCCAACGCCTCACCACCCTCGTCTCCCGCGACCTCGCCTCCACCCTCCAACTCTTCGTCAACGGCGGCCACGCCATCCTCGACGCCATCGCCGCGCAGGACTACAACACCCTCCGGTCCCGCCCCATCGTCACCAAATCCGCCAAGCTCCGTCTCCTCGGCGGCGCGCTAGCCGGCAAGCTAAAATCCACGCTCATGCCCGCACGCAAGGAACCCTCCGCATGAGCCCCGCTCAATCTCCCCAACTCTCCGCCGCCTACGCAGAGTGCCGTGCCATCGCCAGGCGCGAAGCCAAAAACTTCTACTACTCCTTTCGCGTCCTCCCGCAGCACAAGTCCGACGCCATGTGCGCCGTCTACGCCTTCATGCGCAAAGCGGACGACCTCGCCGACGACGAATCCCTCTCCCTCGACGCCCGTCGCCAGGCCATGGCTGCCTGGACCGCCGAGTGGCGCGACTCTCGCCACACCTCCTCCGACGACCCCATCTTCCTCGCCGTCAACGACACCCAGAATCGCTTCAACATTCCTGACCTTCTCCTCGATCAACTCATCGCCGGCACCACTCTCGACCTCCAGCCCCAACCCGAAGGCGTCCACCTCCTAGAACTCACTGCCCCCGACGGCGCCCCCCGCACCATCCAGCTCTACGACTCCGTCGCCGCCCTCCATCACTACTGTTACCTCGTAGCCTCGGTCGTCGGCCTCGTCTGCATCCGCATCTTCGGCTACACCGACCCCCGCGCCGACCAGCTAGCCATCGACACTGGCGTAGCCTTCCAACTCACCAACATCCTTCGCGACATCAAAGAGGACGCCGACCGCGGCCGCATCTACCTCCCCGCCGACCTCCTCAACGAGCACAACGTCCCCCCCGAGCGCATTCTCGCTCTCGCCGCCGGTGCCGCACCCCAACCCAACGAGCTAGCTCTCCTCCGCGCACTCGAACTCCACGCACAAACCCTCTATCGCAGCTCTCAGCAACTCATCCCCATGCTCGACCCCGACGCGCGCCCCTCCATGCGCGTCCTCGTCCGCATCTATCACCGCCTCCTCGACCTCATCGCCGCCAACCCCGCCGCTGTCTTCACCACGCGCGTCTCCGTGCCCACCTCGCGCAAGCTCACCATCCTCGCAGTCGGCATGGCACAATCCCTCAAAGCAAGGATGATCGGATGACCGGCCCTTCCACAGACCAGCCCACTCCCGACGTCCTCATCCTTGGTGCCGGAGCCGCCGGCCTCGCCGCGGCCGTCGCTCTCTCCGGCGCCGGAGCCAACGTCTCGCTCCTGGAGCGTAAGCCCTTCGTCGGCGGCCGCGCCTACTCCTACCCCCACCCCGCGCTCGACGAAGTCATCGATTCCCAGCATGTCCTCCTCGGCTGCTGCACCAACCTCGTCGACCTCTGCAACCTTTCCGGAGCCAGCCAGCACATCCGCTGGTACGACACCATCACCTTCCTGGAACCCGGATCGCGAGCGCCTTCCACCCGCTCCGTTCCCACCCGCCGCAACGACATCGCGCCCACCTCCCTCCCATCCCCCGGCCACTCCGCCTTCAGCTTTCTCCGCGCGCCCATGCTCCTGCCTGCTGACAAAGCCCTCATCGCCCGCGGCCTCCTCGAGTTCTTCCGTTCCTACCCCGCCACCGACGACGAACCCTTCTCCACCTGGCTCAAGCGCACCGGCCAAACCGACCGCGCCATCCGCCACTTCTGGGAGCCCATCATCGTCGGCACACTCAACGACACCTTCGACCGCTGCTCCACGCGCTACGCAGGCCAGGTCTTCCACGAGTCCTTCCTCAAGTCCGCCGCCGGTGGCCGCCTCGGCATCCCCTCCCAGCCCCTCTCCGACTTCTACGCCGCCATCGCCCAACTCGCAGCGCAGCAGGGAACCACCCTCTATCCGCGCACCAGCGTCGACCGCATCGATCACCTAGCGAACGGCCTCTGGCAAGTCACCGCCTCCAACGGCAACCGCCACCACGCCCCCATCCTCCTCCTCGCTCTCCCCTTTGAGCAGACCGCCCGTCTCCTTGCCAAGCTCCCCGAAGACTCCCCCCAGCGCAACCGCATTCTCCCCGCCCTCTCTCACTTCACCCACTCCCCCATCACCACCATCCACCTCTGGTTTGACCGCCCCGTCACCAGCCTCGAACACGCCGCCCTCCTCGACACCCGCATCCAATGGATGTTCAACAAAACTCTCATCCGCCGCTTTGAGAGCCAAGAGCAAGATGTTGAAAATCAAGGGCAATATCTTGAACTTGTTATCAGCGCCTCTCATGCGGAACTCAACCGCACGCGAGACGAAATCCTCACCTTCACCCTCGTCGAGTTAGCGCGCTTCTTCCCATCCGTCCGCGAAGCCAAGATCCTGAAGGCCGCCGTCCTCAAGGAAGCCCGCGCCACCTTCTCCGTAACCCCCGGCCTCGACCGCTACCGCCCCACCCCTGACGCCCCCGGCGACAACCTCTTTCTAGCCGGCGACTGGACCCAATCTGGCTGGCCCTCCACCATGGAAGGCGCCGTCCGCAGCGGTCGTCTGGCCGCCGAAGCCATCGCCCGAGCCACAGGCAACAGCGCCACCTTCCTAACGCGGCCCCTACCCCCCGCCGGCCTCATGAAGCTCTTCGCAAAGTCCTAAAAGCAGCGCCTAACCCCGCTCGCCCCAATGCTCCGACCGCAGCGGCACCAGAGGTCCCTGCGGCCTATTCACCCCACGCCTCCCGACGAAAGGAGTAACACCCATCCGCTCCCCCTGCAGATCAGCCAGTATGGACGCCACCATGTAAGGACTCCACCAAAACACTTGAAGGTCGATGGAAAGTTGATGCATCGTGCCCCCAACAAGAAACAACACCATCCAGATCGCGCCGATAACACCGTAGGCCACGACAAGCCAGACACGCAGACGCCTTATCCAAATCCTCTGACTGTCTGACAGGGAAGCAGTCCGTTCCGCGGCACGCTCTGGATAGAAGAGCCGCTCGGCGGACTGCGCCATCATCGCAGCCATAACCATCGCCATCGCGAAGATGATAACGGACATCGTCACCGACCTCCGCAGCGCAAACACGGAGAGGCCAAGAAAAAACAAGCAGCCCATCCCCGCCATCACCAGGGAGGACCAATAGGTCCCTCTCCCCGCCGGTGCCGCGTCGATGGCCTCTTGCCGCGTCATGCCACGATCTTAACCCGCCTGCCTCTACTTCACCAGCAGAATCACGCCCACCACCACGCACATCGTAGCCAGCCACCTTCGCCGGTCCACCTTTTCGCGCAAGAAGAACTTAGCCGCCACAGCGTTCCCCACATACGTCAGCGCCGCAATCGCCGGTCCCGCCAGCGACAAATTCGCAATGCTCAGTGCAAAGAGCATCGAGAAAAAATTCAGCGCCATACACAGCGCGCCGATCACAAACCGACCATTCGTCAACACCGCACCAATCGCCCCGCCCAGACCGTGCCTGGCGCGAATCTCATCCAGATCCCCAAGCTGCCGCATCCCCGACGCGATCATCACCTCGCCCACCACTGCCAGCATTGCCACAAACCCAATCGCCGACCAGACATGCATCCACGGAGCCCACGTCATCGCCCCACCCCCGCGTCCATCTGATCCAGCTCCGGATGCTCCGTCCGCGAAGGGCCTCCCGCCACAAACCCCACCGCGCAGACAATCAGCCCAACCCCCATCCACCGCCACACCGACAGATGTTCATGCAGCCAGAACCGTCCCATCAGCGCGATCACCACATACCCGAACGCGGTCGCAGGCATCACAAACGTCAGATCCGCCCAGCTCAACGCCGTCGTATACGTAGCGAAAAAAACAATCAGCAGCACAATCCCAATGTCCACATACGGATTGAAAAGCGCATGCCAAAGCAGCCCCAGGTGGTGCACATTCACCGCGCCCACCTGCTCCATCCCCCGCTTCAAAAACGAGTCGCCCACCGAAGCCGACAACATGATCGCCGCCAGAATTCCATACTGCGACGGCCTCAAAGCGTGTTTCACAAGCATCCCTTCATCGCGCGTATCTTCGCGGCCCTGTCATTCCTTCTATCCCGCAAAAAGAAAACGGCGGCCAGCGCTTTACGCCGACCGCCCCATCCTCAAAAGCCTCTAAGCATTCAGGCTGACGCTCTCCTGAGCCTTCAGCGCATTCTCTTCCTTCTTCAACCGCGCCGCCTTGTTCCGCTGCGACCGCAGTTTCATAAACGCCTTCGCCTCGACGTAAAGCCGCGGCACATCGCGATTCACCACAGCCTTCCACACCACGCGGAATGCGGCCTTCGGGCGGAAGTAGTACTCGTCATAAAACTTGTGCACCATCTCCATCACGTACTCGGTCGGCAGTCCCGGATACTCGATGTGCGCCATCTGGTGTCCGCCGCCATCTTCCATCTTTTCGTTCGTGATGAAGTCGTTCCGCTTCGCGAAGTCATAAAACTCGGTGCCCGGATACGCATGCGCCACGCTCACCTGGATCGTCTCGCAGTCCAGCGTCTTCGCAAAATTAATCGTGTTGCGGATCGACTCCTTGGTCTCGCCCGGCAGCCCCAGAATAAAGTCGGCATGAATAATCAGGCCAAGGTCGTGGCAGTTCTTGACGAACTCGCGCGCCTTCTCCACCGTCGCGCCCTTCTTGATGTTCTTCAGGATCTGCGGATCGCCAGACTCAAAGCCGACGATCAGCAGCCGGCAGCCGGCTTCCTTCATCGCCTTCAGCGTCTCGTAGCTGGTGGTCACGCGGCTCGTGCAGCTCCACGTAATTCCCAGCGGCTTCAGCTTCTCGCACAGCTCAATCGTGCGCGCCTGCTGGATGTTGAACGTATCGTCATCAAAGAAGAACTCCTTCACAAACGGGAAGTTCTCCTTCGCCCACTTCATCTCCGCGGCCACATCGTCGGTGGAGCGCTTGCGCCACGCATGTCCGCTCAGCGTCTGCGGCCACAGGCAGAACGTGCACTGCGCCGGGCATCCGCGCGTCGAGTACAGCGCGATATACGGATGCAGCAGGAACGGCACGTTGTACTTCGTCACGTCCATGTCCCGCTTGTAGATCTTCGTCGCCCAAGGCATCGCGTCCAGGTCTTCCACCTGCGGACGATCCGGATTATGCTGAATCACCCCGCTCGCATCCTTATAGCTGATGCCAAGAATCTCATGCAGCGGCTTGCCATTCGCGTACTCCACAACGGTGTAATCAAACTCGCGGCGGCAGATAAAGTCGATCACCTCGCACTCATTCAGCGCGCGGTCCGGGTCCGTCGTCACCGGCGGCCCAACAAAACAAATCTTGATCGTCGGGTTCGCCTTCTTGATCGCACGCGCCAGCCCGTGGTCTCCCGACCAGCCCACCGTCGACGTGAACAGCACCAGGAACTCATATCCCTTGGCGATCTCGATCGTCTCCTCCGCGCTCACATGGTGCGGCGGAGCGTCCAGCAGCCTGGACCCCTCCAGCATCCCGGCTGGATACGCCAGCCACACCGGATACCAGTAGGACTCGATCTCACGAGTTGCGGGCCAGCGCGAGCTGGCGCCACCATCAAAGTTTTCAAAGGAAGGCGGGTTTAGGAGAAGCGTTTTGAGCGACATAAGTAGACCTTTAGTTTACCACTTCGTAACCGAGATTCGATGTTTCCTGCAGCGTCCGTGGTTCATCGAAATTCGATTCCCAAACGTCCGCAACCGATCAACATTTGTTTGTTTCGCTCCCAATGGAATCAATGGGTTACAGCTAGCCCAGGACTTGCCACTGGCAACTCCGCCGCGCTCTTGAGCCACTCTTCAAGTTGACCCGTCTGCCGCAGCAGGTTCACCTTGGCCTGGTTCACCTGAAACTGCGCGTTCAAGAAGTCAACCGTATGCTGCCCCACCGCCAGCTTCGCGTTCTGTGCATCCACCGGCGTCATCTGCGTGCCGCTTGTGCTTCCGCTCTCTGCGGACGTCTGCGCCAGCACCGCCTTCAGATTCTCCTCAGCAATCTGCTGGTCAAGCTCCGCCAGCTTGCTCCGCGTCTGCAGCTCCGCCGCGCTTCGCCTCAACTTCTTACGGCCCTCCAGGAACTCGTTTCGCTGCGACTCCGACTCGAAGTACGCCCGTCTCGCCTCAGCGGAAGCCTCATTCGCCTCATCTTGGTGTCTGCGGTCGAAGATCGGTATCTCCATCGCCACATACACGCTTACCGCGTTTTGACTTCTCTTGGAGAAGCCTGGGTAATACGTAGTGTAGTCATTCTGCCCAGTGTCAATGCGGCTGTAGACCACCCCAAACGTCATCTGCGGGCGCAGCAGAAAGCGGTGTTCTCCAAACGCCCGCTCCTGCTTACTTTGTGCCGCGTCCTCTGCCGCCATGATCGCCGGGCTACTGGATTCGTTGCTTTCGTCGACTGCAGCGCTCACGCTTGGAAGCGCCGGAATCGAACTCGAGATAGCCTGCAACTGGTCGTCGGGTAACCCAATCATCTTCGAAAGATGGTCGCTCAACTGCGCAATTTCATCCTGCAAATTCATCTGATTCAACTGAATTTGTGTCTGCTTCCGCTGAGCATTGAGCGAATTGATCCGTGTGTCGATACCTTCATTCAACCGATCCTGAACAATCGTAACGAGCCGCGTTGCATCTCCGTACTCCTGGTTCATAGTCGATAGCTCCCGCTCATCGCTGTCCAGGTTCAGATATGTCACCGCGACGTCCTCTTCCACCTGCTCCCGCATATCCTTCAGCGCCAACTTAGCCGACGATAACCCCGAAGCCGCAGCGCGAATGTTGTCACGCTGCGAAAAGTTGAACACCAGCGACTGGCTCGCCAGACTGAACACCGTCGGCAGCCCCGTTGGTGCGCCAAACCCCTGTCCGTATCCTCCGTTCGCACTCAGCGAAGGAATATAAACGTCCTTCGTCTCCGCCAGCGCAGACTCAGCCTTCTCCACCGAGGCCTCCGCCATCCGCACCTTCGGATCGTTCTTCAGCGCCAAGCCCACCGCCGACTCCAACGAGACCTGCGCCGACGCCCCGACGGCACAAGCCGCCAGCACCATCCCTCCGATCGCCCATCTCGTCCTCAACCGCATCCCGCTCCTCGTCCTTCTCTCGCCGCTCAACCACACTGAGCATGTCACAACGACTGCAGTGCCTGTTTCGCAGGCGCATAGCCCGACGCCATTTGCAGCGCCTTATCAAATTCGATCTTAGCTCCCGCCTTATTTCCTTCGCTCGCCAGCAACCTGCCAAGCATCACATGCACCTGCATCGCCGGAGCCGCATCGCTCTTCATCCCACCCTCCAGATACTCGCGCAGCGCCTTCTCCTCAAGCCCCTGTTCCCGATGCATTTTGTTCAGCACGCTCGCCGCATCCACCAGGCTCGCATCTTTCGCGCGATCCGCCTCCAGGCACCGCTTCAGCGTGTCCACCGACTTGTCATACTGTCCGCGACGCCGATAGAACGCCCCCAGGTCCACCCACGCATTCGGCAAACCTGCAATACCCACCGCAGCCTTGAACTCTCGCTCTGCCGTCCCATAGTCTTTCTGTTTCTCCGCGGCCAGCGCCCGCATCCGATGCGCCTGCTGCGGCAAATCCCCTTGCACCTGGTCCGCCAGCGCAGACTCCTTGTTCAGGCCGCCGCCAATAATCGCCGGAGCATCGATATAGAATTCGCTCAAATCATTCACCGCCGCACCATCGCGCGGATTCATCGCCACGGCCGCCTCGAACGCCGCCTTTACCTTCAGCGCCAGGCTGAGCCCTGCAATCGGTCCTGCGTGGTCAGCCTTCATGCCATACGCTCTTCCCAGCCAATCACGCGCCTCGCTGCTGTGCGGAAGCTCCTGCGCCGCCTTCAAACACGCCCCTATCGCCTCATCCGCATGCTGCTCGGCGTAATAGCTGCGACACAGCACCATGTAGGCTTCACCATCTCCGGGGTTCGCCTGCGCAGCGCGCTCAGCATCGCCAACCGCCTCATCAATCTCACCCTGCATCAGCGCCCACTCTGCCTCGCTACGCGGATTGGCTTGCTGATTCACCACGACGCCCTCACTCGCATAGGCGCACGCCCCCGGGCTCATCGCCAACAGCAGAATCACCAGCCCTAAACCCAAAGCTGTCCGTGCCGTCCCCGGCGTACGGCGCTCGACGATGGATCGTTTCGCCAACATCGGTCCTATGGATGCACCTTCACCCGCAGGCCGTCCGTCAGGTCCACTTCGGTCGTTGCTCCCAGCGCCACCAGATCTCCCTGCTTCAACCCGCTCGTCACCTCAAAGCGTTCCAGGTTCAGCAGTCCCACCCCCACCGTCGTCTTCACCAGGTGGTCGCCGACGATCCGGTATACGTAGTCCGTCACACCCTCCGTATGCAGTGCCTCACGGGGCAAGCTCAGCACATTCGGACGCACCGCCTCGGTCACTGTCACAGTGACTGTCGTATTCGGCAGCAGCACGCCATTCGAGTCATCCACGGTGATCAGGCACTCGCCGACATTACGCGTCCCCCCGTAAGGAACAATCGTCGTTGGCACCTCGATGACATGTCCATGCCACATCTGGCCAGGTTTTGCCGACCACACAATCGTCACCGGCTGCCCCGCCTTCAACTGACCGATCTCCGGTTCATCGAAATACGCCGTGATCTGCACCTTCGTCAGATCAGCCATTTGAATCAGCGTCTCGCCCGCGGGCACAAACTGATACTGCGTTACCGGCAGCCCATAAACGGTACCCGCAAATGGTGCCCGGATATCGACGGCCGCCACTACCGCCTGCGCAGCCACCACCGCCGCACGAGCCTCCGCCACCTGCGCCCGCTGCGCCACAATGTCATCCGACGAGTACCGAGCGCCCTTCTGCTCCTGCAACTGCGCTAGCTTCGCCTTTTCACCATTCAACTGATTCTGTGCCTGCGCCACCTCGTTCGCTGAAGCCGCCCCCTGAGCCTGCAGCTTCTCCATCGCCGCAAGGGAATTACTGTCCTGCTGCACCTGCAGCTTCGTCGCGCTGATGTCACCCGCCGACGTAACGCGTTCTACCCCGGTTCCACCGTGTTCCGCCGTCTGCAGCGCGGCCACGCTCGTCGCCAGGCTTGCCTCGGCCGCCGCCAGGTCCTTGCGCGCCTCCGTATCATCCATCCGCAGCAGCTCCTGGCCGTTTTCCACCTTCTCGCCCAGGTGCACATACACATTGCTGATCGTTCCCGCTAGCGGCGCATGCGCCTCAAAGTTGTCCAAAGGCTCCACGCGCGCGTTCGTCGTATTCCTCAGAGCCAGCGTCTGCGGTTCCACTCGCGCCGCCGTTACCTCCACCTCATCCCGTCGGTTGTGGAGATAAAGATAGAGCACGAGCAAAGCCGCTACCGCGACAAGAACCCATACCCACCCGCGCGATCGTTGCGAAACTTGTTGAGCCATAAGCAAAGAGTCAGTATATAAGACGCACCACTTTGCTTCGGAGCGTCAAAACTTTTGCTGCATGGATTGGTTCGCGCCTCTACATGACGTTCGCGTCATGCGACCATCACATCGCCGCCCGGATTCCCACAATCTCCAGCTCCCACCCCCCGTACGTCGGGTGCCAGTTCCTCCGCAGCCGGTACGCCAGGTCCATCCGGTCGCCACTCGACCACATCTGGTCCTGTGCCATAATCGCCCAGTCCGTTCTGCGACTCCACGCCATCCCCCCAAAGCGCGCCCCACCCTCACCATCTTCCACCGTCACGCGCAGATGCTTCTCCTTAATCACCTTCAGCGCGCCCGCCAGTCTCACCCCCCGGCTTACAAACACCGGCTCTGGATTTCCATTCCCAAACGGCCCCATCTGTTCCAGCGCCGCCAGGAACTCCGCCGTAATCTCACCAAGCCGAATCTCCGCATCGCACTCCAACTCTTCCACCACCTCGCCCGCGTCCAGGTGCGTTTCCGCATAGCGCAGCATCCTCTCCCGCAGCTCTCCCACGCGCTCCGACGCCATCGAGAACCCCACCGCATGCGCATGCCCCCCAAACCGCGCAAACAATCTCTCCCCACCCTCTTCATTCACCGCCGTCAGCGCATCCAGCAGATGAAACCCGCTCACCGACCGCCCCGACCCATACGCCCGCCCATCCTCATGCGTTACCACCAGCGCCGGCCGCCCTGTCTTATCCACCACCCGCGAAGCCAGAATCCCAATCACCCCCCGATGCCACGCCGTCCCCATCTCCGCATCATCCAGCACAAAGCATGCCGGCGCTCCGCCCTCCATCGCTTCAATCTGCGCCTCAATCGCGCGCAGCGCCTCCGCCTCCGACGCTCTCCGCTCATCATTCAGCCGATGCAGCTTCTCCGCCAGCATGCGCGCCGCATCCGCATCCCGCGTCAAAAACATCTCCACCACATCGGAAGCGATATCCATCCGCCCCGCGGCATTGATCCGCGGCGCAATCCGAAACCCCACATCCGTCGCCGAAATCGGTCGCGCCGTATCAATCTGCGCCAACTCCATCAGCGCCCGCAGCCCCGCCTGCGAAGGCTTCCGCAACTCCACCAGTCCCAGCGCCGCAATCGCCCGATTCTCGCCCGTCAATGGCACTGCATCCGCAATCGTCGCAATCGCCAGCAGCTTAAGAAAAGAGGGAAGCGTCTTCTCCCGCAACCTCAATCTCCCCGCCTCATCCTTGGCCGTACTCTCCAACAGCGCCTGCGCCAGCTTGAACACCACCCCCGCCCCACAAAGTTGCTTATACGGATACCCACACCCCGCCTGGTTCGGATTCAGCACCGCAATCGCATCCGGCGCACCCTCCGCCTCATCCGGCAGATGATGATCGGTCACAATCAGATCCAGCCCCACCCGCTTCGCCTCGTCCGCCGCCGCAAACTCCCTCATCCCTGTATCGACACTCACCACCAGCCGCACCCCCTCCGCCGCGGCCGCCTCAATTCGAGCATCCTGCATCCCATACCCCTCACGAATCCGATGCGGTATGTGATATCGCACATCGGCCACAACCCCCATCGCCGCGCCCGCGCGCTCCATGGCTGTCTTCATCAGCACTGTAGCCACGGTCCCGTCTACGTCATAATCCCCATAGATCAGCACCGGCTCCGCACGCTCCAGCGCCGTACGCAACCGTCCCACGGCAGCTTTCATCCCCAGCATTAAGTAAGGATCATGCAACTCCCCCAGCCCCGGCCGCAGAAACGCCTCAGCAGCCTCCACCGTCTCCAGCCCCCGACAAACCAGCAACCGAGCAATCGGCTCCGGAACCCCCAGCGCCCGCGCCAGCTCCACCGACGCCTCACTAGCCCGCGAAGCAATTACCCACCCATCGTTCTCGTCTTTACCCACATCCACCGTGCTCACACGTCTTCTCTACCCTCTACCCTCTATCCCCTGTCTTTATTCGTCGTCCCGATCGTCCACAATAATGTGTCCCAGCTCCGACACCGACTCCATCAGCTCCTGAAACAAGTCGTACCACTCCGTAGCCGTCTCATATAAAAAGATCACCCCACCCTGCGCAAACCCAAGCTGCAGATACCCCGTCTTGCCCACGTGCTGCATCAATCCCTGCGCTTCTTCCAGCTCGCCCGAATCTCCATCCGGATACGCCTGGTCCCGAATCTGTTCGATCAGCGTCGACAGATCCTCCGGCTCCAGGATCACATCGCTCATCGTGATAAACGGAGCGTTCGCCGCCTTCGCGTGCTCGACAAAGTCCTTCCACCCATCCACGTCGTCCTCTTCAAACAGAACGGTCGGCACATCCTCCGGCACAAAGCTCTTCATTCGCCGCATTCCATGTCCGGCGATAAACGCGATCATGTCGTCTTTTACTGCTGTCAAATCATCAAAGGCCATACCCTCTATTTTCTCACGCTATCCCCAATCGCGCGGTCAATCGGCACCCAACTCACGCCGCATCGCCGTGCCCCATCCCGCATCCAATCCCGCATATGCCACTCTTCGAACGCCACGTCTTCGTCTGCCTCAACGACCGCGACGAAACAGCCAACCGCCCCAGTTGTGCCCACAAGCACAGCAAGAAGCTTCGCGGAGCCCTCAAAGACGCCGTCAAAGCCGCCGGGCTCAAGCACCGCGTCCGTATCAACGAGTCCGGCTGCCTGGATCAGTGCGAGCACGGCCCCGTCCTCGTCGTCTATCCCGAAGCCGTCTGGTACGGCTTCGCCAAACCTGAGGACGCCGAAGAGATCGTCCAGGAACACCTCATCCACGGCCGTCC
The DNA here is from genome assembly GCA_049578265.1 of Acidobacteriaceae bacterium. GTDB lineage: Bacteria > Acidobacteriota > Terriglobia > Terriglobales > Acidobacteriaceae > Granulicella. The sequence continues at coordinate 101,881 of JBAULP010000033.1, read as the reverse complement.
CGTTGAACGCCTTCGCCTTCCCGACACCTGCATCAACACCGACCACTGCCCGCATCGCAAGAACTGAAACCTGCGTGCTAACCCTGCGTGCTAACCTAGTCTTGCCCATGATTTTCTCGAAAGATTACGTAAGCTACCTTGCCCGCCAGACCAGCAAGCACCTGGTGGCGGCAAAGATGATCAAGACCGACAAGCCGGCCCTGGTCAATGAGCGCCTCTCCAACGCCCTCATCGAAGAACTCGCCCTCGAAGATCGCATCAACGACGAAGTTCGCGTCATCCTCGAAGCCTTCCAGGACGACATGCTCAAGTCCGGCGCCAGCTACCCCGAGATGTTCAAAAAAGTGAAGCAGGAGCTGGCTCGCAAATACAAGGCGGTCCTATGAGTGCCATGCGCGGCGCACCTGATCTCAAACCCAACTACACCACCCGCATCTCCGACGACAAGCTGAACAAGCTAGCCCACACCGTAGCCGACACCCTCGCCGAGATCGACGAAGTCGACTTCCTCGAAGACCGCAACACCATCCGCCAGGAAGCTCGCAAAGCCCTCACCAAGCTTCTCCTCGAAGAAGTAAAGATCGACGCCGCTGCCCGCCAGAAGATCGCCTCCCAGCGCCGCATCATCCCCGAAGGCTCGCAGGAGTGGGACATCCTCTACCGCAAGTACTACAACGACGAAGTAAAAAAACTAGGCCTCTAAGCCGCAAACATCACCCAGTCTCTCGTCTCGCATCAACGCTGGCCCTCACGCCCACCGCAACAAATCTCCCGCCTTGTATCAGGGCTGGCCTTTAGGCCTGCCGTAATCACCGCGCCGAGGAAAGGGGCTTCAGTCCCTGAGCCAACCCCGCCGCGCCGCACCTTCTCCCGACCACCCCACATTTGCTATACTCAACAGGTCGCAACGGATTCCCCATCCGTTCATGGCGTTATGGTGTAACTGGTTAACACGTCGCCCTCTCAAGGCGAAGAGTCCGGGTTCGAGCCCCGGTAACGCTACCAAAATCCCCAACAAAATCAATAGTTTGAAGGGAGGCGCGAATAGCGTACCTTTGCTCCTTTCGGTCTGGTGGCACTTTTGTCGTCGTGGTACACGGGAAAATGAGCGACACTTGGCATCGCAGCCTGCTAGTCAGATCCTTAGTTCTGCGCCAACATTTTCCAAGTCTCAGCAAGTAGCGGACAATCCTCGCGCTTACTGATCAGGGGATCCTGGATCCGGCAACAGTGCCTCGCGGCGGGTGGTCCCTGCTTGTCGGCAGCAGTACGCCGCATCAGTTCCTGTTGCACCTTCATTTGGCGCTTCCGTCTAGTCCGGCCACGGACGGGGTGCGTGGCGGAACATAAAGCTACCGGAATTCGACCGAAAACCTATCTGAAAATAGTGCGAGGAGAGTATCCTTATATTTCACGATATCTTTCTGCAAACCTTGCTTAGAATGTGGTAATACCGGCTTTCGCGTGGCCGAGCCTGCGCCGTGCCTTCACGCAGAGCATCATGGCTCTCTGAGCGATAAGTCATCTGGCGCTTCGGCAATGCAGGGTTGTCGAAAGCAAGAAACAAGGGATGGCCATGGGCAGCGCCGGAACTCTTCCATCGAAGGATGCGGTGAATTATTCTCGGGACGAGACCCCCGAACTCGTTGCGCTGCGGAATCTTATCGGCAGCACGGTCCAGTTCGACCTGCATCGCAAGCCTGGCCCTCAGCTTGTGGAACTGATCCGGTTCAATCTTGCGCTTGAAGCTGCAGCCATCTTCGACGCCGATCTCGAAGAGATTTACCAGACGGGAAACTGATGGCCGGGCGTCGAAAACCAGATTCGCAATATCCATATCTTTGAGATAGTTCGCGACGACAAAGAAACAGGACTGATGCAGCGCGTGCTTCGCATAGGTGAGCTTCCTGTGGGAGCCCTGCTGCTGCGCGGTGAAGCCAGTGCCGCAACAGCGGATGCAATCGCAGGCTTGGTGGCGATCACCTTTGACCGGTATCACTCATTAGCCAACGAGACGCGGATCGAGAGCGCGCGCCGTACCGAACAACTGCGCACCACTGTGCTCGATCATCTTGCCCATGCTTACAAGACCCCGCTTACGGTCATTCGCGCCGCAAGCTCGGGGCTGGCCGAAACGGGCGCATTTACCGTGGCACAAAGCTCGCTTCTGGCGTTGATTGAGGAGCAAACAGAGGTGCTGAACCAGCTAACGACGCGATTGTTGCAGTCAGCTCGACTCGATGGCCATGATCTGACGTTGCACTCCGAACGCATAGGCGTGCTGGCACTCGTTGAGGAATCGGTTGCCACAGTGGGCGAGCCGCTTGCAGGCGTCAGGATCAGAATTGAGGTCACGCCGGAGGAGCTTTCGCTCTGCGGCGACCGGGACTTGTTGCGCGCCATGCTGACGCAGTTTGTCGACAATGCGGCGAAGTATGCGGATGCGGGTGGTTTGGTGACTATAAGTGCCAGCGAGCAGGCGGACATAATTCTGCTTTCTGTTCACAATTCTGGTCCGACAATACCCTCTGGCGAGCAAGAGCACATTTTTGAAAGGTATTTTCGATCCTCAAGCATATCCGGATCGGCTTCCGGAACGGGCATTGGATTGTCCATTGCACGGCGCGCCGCACAGTCACATGGCGGCGACGCTTGGGTTACAAGCAATGCGGACGAGGGAACGACTTTCTACGCCTCGCTACCGATCGAAGCACAGGAGTTGAAAGCCTTATGAGCAAAAAGAAAATTCGTGCCCTCTTGGTGGATGACGAGCCCGGGATTCGGCGCGCGCTGTCCACCACCCTACGCGAGCTCGGGTTTGAGGCGATGGAAGCTTCGCGCGGCGAAGAGGCTCTCCACCTGGCACAGTCGAGGTCATTCGACGTAGTACTGCTGGATCTGAACATGCCAGGAATAGGAGGTATGGAGACGCTGGAGCGGCTGCGCTCCGCGTACCCCCGGCTTCCAATTCTGGTTATTACCGTCCGGGATGAAGAGCTCGACAAGGTCGAGGCTCTGGAACGAGGGGCGGACGACTACATCACCAAGCCCTTCAGCATGCGCGAGTGCGTGGCGCGCATCCGGGCTTCTGTGCGGCGTTCCCAGGCTCCGGAGCGTCCGTTGAATGCACCGCTGGAGGTCGAGGACATCCGGCTCTTGCCGGACGAAAGACTGGTGTACAAGTCAGGACAGCCGGTCCATCTGACGCCGAAGGAATACGACATTCTGTTTTACCTGATGACGCACGCCGGTCGCGCAGTCACACACGGCAATCTATTAGCCACGGTGTGGGGAGCGGACTACCGGCAGGAGATCGAATATCTACGCACCTACGTTCGGCAGTTGCGCATGAAGATCGAGGAAGATCCATCCAATCCGGAGTACCTGCTGACGGAAGCCTTTATCGGCTATCGGTTCGCAGAGAGGCTGGGCGGGAGTCCGCGCAGAGGGGTAATACAGTAGTTGATTGCTGGACTGAAGATGGTTCCAATCAAGTGGTTGCCCTTACTTCCGAATGTATTTGATCGTGATTCAATGGTGACCCGAGAGAAGTAGCATGGCCGCGAAGAGCGCCAGAGGAATAAGAATCAGCGCTACAGTGAGGAGCACCTTGCGCTGTGCTCCCGAGTTGCGTTTCTTCCAGTCTCGCAACTCCACGCGGTCCGAAACCCCAGCCGTGTCGAGGTTCTCCAGATCCCACGCAAAGGCGTGCGCATTGGGGTAACGGTTGTGTGGATCGCGCTCGATGGCGCGGTAGAGGACTTCCTGCAGGTGGGGTGAGATCTCGGGATTGGCTTCGCGCGGTGGCAGCGGATGGTTGATGAGGCGGTCATTCATCACCGCCAGGGGTGATGAACCTGAAAAGGGAGTGCGTCCTGTGAGCATCTCGTAGAGCATAATCCCGACCGAGTAGAGATCCGACCGTGCGTCCCCGCGTTTGCTCTTTGCCTGCTCCGGAGAGATGTAATTGGGCGTGCCGATAGCCTGCGTGTAGCCGGCGTACGTAATGCGGTTGGCGCCCTCCTTGGACGCGATCCCGAAGTCGATCAGCTTAACGTGATCCTTCTCGTCGACCATGATGTTCTCAGGTTTGAGGTCGCGATGAACGACACCGTGGTTATGTATGTAGTCGAGAGCGTGCAGAATCTGTACAGTGATGCGAATCGCGCGATCCGGAGGCAGTTTGCCCACTTCGTTCAAGAGTGTGCGCAGGAGTTTGCCGGGCACCCACTCCATCACGATGAAGGTGCGTGAGTGGTCGTGGTGGGGAAAAATCTCCATCACGTTGGGATGATGCATCGCAGTGCCGATCTCTTCTTCACGCTTGAACCGCTCGAAGTAGACCGGGTCGGTCTCCGCCGCGGCATGCGGGGCCTTGATGGCTACGGTGCGGCCGGTTGTGGTGTCGGTCGCTCGGAAGATAGATGCCACGCCGGTATCCGCCACCAGTGCATCGATATGGTAACGATCGAGTTGTTCGCCTACTTCAATTTCCGTGTGTTTGGTCATCAGGTGTGGGTAAAGTTTAGGCCAGCGCACGGCTCGTCGTGCGTTGGGTGTGAGAGGATTCGGTGGACTCAAGGTTGGCAAATGAATTGGAAGGGTTCATCTCTTCTGCTACTTCTTGTGCTCCGCCGGAATTGTCCTGGTCATCTTCGGGGCACCGAAGATGGAAGGCTCCGCGCAGAGCAATGGGTGTGAGGAGAGTGGTGAGGAGCACGACGGCAACCATGACGGCCACCTGGGAGTCGGTGAAGATCTTCGCGCGTACGGCCATTGCCGCCACGATGATGCCAACCTCGCCACGCGAGACCATGCCGCAGCCGATGCGCAGGCTGCGCACCCAGCCCATTCCGCGAGCCATGGCAGCCAGACCGCAGCCGAACACCTTTGTGAATACCGCAACTACGAAGATGACGGACAGCAGCAGCCAGTTGCCGCCGAGAGCGCGGAAGTTGCTGGTGAGCCCGATCGAGATGAAGAACAGAGGGATGAGCAGGGCATGACCCAGCGCATGGAAGGCTCGCTCCACGTCGGCCTTGAAGTCGGATTCTGCGAAGACGAATCCGAGAAGATAAGCTCCGGTGATGCCGGCCACGCTGCCCAGCCACTCCGCTCCAATCGCATAGAGCAGAACGAGGCCAAGAACGCAGCTGGTCACGGCCTCCGCTGATGAGAGACGGCGCATCTGTCGAATCAATGGATCGAGCCAGCGTTTGGCGCCGCCATATCCAATCAGGAAGAAGATGCCTACGCTGAGAGCGATGAGCGGCATCCGCACCACCAGCGGATGGTGCGCGGCATACGCGTAGTGGCTTTGCAGCCAGGTGGCCGCTGCCGGCGCAACGCCGAAGGAGTCCACGTTCGCGCCGCTGGCAGATGCGGTAAGAAATGCCAGCACGAACAGCCCCATCACGTCGTCAATCACCGCCGCGCCGAGAATTACGGAAGCTTCCGGCGAAGACATGCGTCCTGCGTCCATGAGCGTGCGCGCTGAGATGGAGACGCTGGTGGCTGTGAGTGCGCCGCCGAGAAAGAGAGCAACGGGCCATGAAAGTCCCAGCAGGTGGCCTGCCGCGGAGCCAAGGAAGAATGGCCAGATGACGCCAGAAAGCGCCACCAGAAAGGCTGTAACGCCAGCTTCCTTCATGCGCTCGATGTCCGTCTCAAAGCCCGCGATAAACATGAGCACAAGGCCACCGAACTGCGCGAGCAGCAGGAACGCGCTGTCCGCATGACCTCCGCTGAAGAGCTGGAAGTGAAGCAGATTCAGTGCGCCTGGGCCCGCCACGATGCCTACCACCAACTCGCCGATGATTCCCGGGATCCCGAAGCGGCTGAAGATGGAGGCGACGATCTTGCTGGCAGGCAGCAGAATGGCGATGAGAAGCCCGAGTTTGAGAATTGCGGGCATCGACTACTGGGTGCTCAGAGCAGCGGGGTTTTGGTCTTCCGATTTGCTTCCAAACCATCTGCGAGTGCGACGGAATACATTCCTGAACTTGCCGTAACCGCCGCGTTCGATGCCTTCGCGTTGCATGGTGCGGAGGGTAGCGGCCTGACGGCGGGCCAGCTCGGCCTGCAGCGGCGTGACAGCGAGCTCGGCTGCAAGTTGCGTGTGTTCCGCGGCCTGGTCGCAGACGCGGAGGCGCATGAGCAGCTCACCAAATTTAAGCTGGGCAATATAGGAGTCAGGGTCCAGGTAGCAGGCTTCGCGAAACTCTTCGAGCGCAGACTGGGCGTCGTAGTTGACGCAGAGCGCCATGCCCAGGATCACGCGCAACTCTGCAACCTCAGGCTCGAGCGCAACGGCATCTTCCAGTTGGGCCACGAGTTCGGCGCGGTCCGTGCGATCGAGCAGGTTGGGATCGCGGAACATGCGCATCAGTTGCGCGCGCGCCGGCTCAGGGATTGAGGGCGGAAAACTGAGCGCAGCGGTCGGCACCTGGTGATGAGTTAACTCGCGTTCGTTCGCAGTGGGAAATGCGGAAAGCTTCTTCATAATCCAAACTCCTTGTCAACCCGTCCGATAACGCGGGCGGGTTTTGAAAAAGGTGGCTGAGTGGACCTTGCAACTGCCCACCCAGCCGTTTCTGAAAAGAGAACAACCAGTTCGAGGTCTGACCTAGACCGCGACTTTTGTCTCTGCCATGGTCATGAAGCCCGGCTCCGGTTTGAGGACAAACTCGGGATAGCCAAGTGCTCCCATCTCCGGAATGTCCAAACCTTCGATCTCAGTCTCAGCAGAGACTCTCTGTCCCAGGACGATATCGAGGATCCAGTTGAGAAGGAAGCTGAAGGTAAAGACAAATCCTATGAGCGTTGCGATGCCGATCAACTGTGCGACCAGTTGGCTGGAGTCGCCATAGAAGAGTCCGGTAACTGAACCGTTCACTCCGTTCCAAGCGCCGCCATAATTGCTCTTCCCGTCAGCGAAGAGGCCAACCGATAGCACGCCCCAAAGTCCGCAAGTTCCATGCACGGAGATGGCGCCGACCGGATCGTCGACCTTCATCTTGTTCTCGACGAAGGCGACACTCCAGCAGACCAGCACCCCAGCGACGAAGCCGATGATGGCTGCGCTCACTGTGTTTACAAAGCCGCTCGGTGCTGTGATCGCCACCAGCCCGGCCAGTAGGCCATTACCTGCCATGCTCGCATCCGGCTTGCCCTTGGTGATCCACATCCAGAGTATAGACGCGAAGGTTCCGGTGCAGCCTGCCAGCATGGTATCGACCGCGATCGTGCTGATGCGGAGGTTGCCCGCAGCCGATGCGCCCAGCGTGCTGCCGGGGTTGAATCCAAACCAGCCGAAGGCCAGGATGAAGCACCCCACAAGCACTGCGGAGATATCGTGGCCCATAATCGCGTTGCTCGAACCGTCGCGGTTGAACTTGCCGATGCGAGGTCCGATGATCAGCGCCACCGCCAAAGCCGTGAGGCCGCCGACTGCGTGAACCACCCCGGAACCGGCGAAATCGCAGTAGCCGTGGCCCAGCCCGATGTTAGAGCCAAGTGCAGACAGCCAGCCCCCGCCCCAAGCCCAGTTGCCAAAGAGCGGATAGGTAAATGCACCCATCAGCACCGAAGACACGCAGAACGTGAGGAACTTCCAGCGTTCCGCCGCCGCGCCCGTCACGATCGTCAGGGCCGTATCCATGAAGACCATCTCGAAGAGAAAGATGACCATCACGCCAACGTCGTAAGTGTGTCCAGAGAGGAACATGCCCCGCATGCCCCAGAGCCCCCAGTGAATACCGAAGAGAGTAAGCAGATGCTCACCTGAGAGCGACGCCAGCCCGCCGAGATTGCCGTTGCCCGCGGCACCGCCCATCTGAATCGCGAACCCTATAATCCAGTACGCAAACAGGCCGCACGCATACACGGTGAAGTTCATCATGTAGGTGTGGTTGGCATTCTTGACGCGGCAGAGACCTGCTTCCACCATGGCGAATCCGGCCTGCATGAACATAACCAGGAATCCGGTGATCAGCGTCCAGACAAAGTTGATAGCGATCTTGTTCTGACCGGTCTGATTGGCCACGTCACCCACAGTGACCCCAACCTTCGGGTTCGCTGTCGGCACATCGTTGATCGTTCCGGTCAATGTGCCACCAGGATCGCCCTGCGCGAGCTGCGCTGCAGTTGGTGCTGCGGCAGTCGTGGCTTTGAGGTCGGCGGCGGCTGATTGAGCCCTCGCGTGGCCGGCACTCCCCAGTGAGAGCAAGAGCATGACCACACAGAATAAATACTTATCGCGAAATCTTTTCATAGGTTGGGCTCCGTGTTGAAAGAAGTTAGGCCTTCCAGATGGCGTTCTTGTTGCAGGCGGAGGGGAGAACAATTACCACGCCCACCAGAGAAATCGCGAGACCGAGGATGGCGATGACCAGCCGTCCTCCAACCGACGCTGTCACGTGGAGCCCGAAGAGGGCCACGATCCACCCGCCTGCCGACAGCGCGGCTCCAACCAGCTTCATGACCGCCGGTTGCGCGCCAAGTGCGATCTTGCCCTCGAGTGGCTTGATCTTGAAGAACATCGCCGATGCTGCCGCAAGAATCACGAGGCCTACGATCAGAAGGGCAACGCCCAGACCGCCAGGCATGAGTGCAATGCCTGCGCATGCCATCGTGATTCCTGTAAGAAAGAGCCCGAACGACTGACCCTGTGACTTGTTTGCCGCCATATCACTTCCTCCAGGAAGAGTTTTGGTTGATTGTTGTGAGTTCCGCGGTGCTGCGCGGGAGCTTAGGCAGAGCACCGAGGGGCATAGCTTCCCGTGACCGGAAAACTAACTTGTCCGGCTGCGGGAAACAGGAAGATCAAGACGTCGGTTGCGACTGCGCCGCCCCTTGGTTACAGGTGCTGTAGCGCAGACGGTAGAACGGCCTTGCGAGACTTTGCTTTGCTTTGCCACCGGAAGCGCCAGGAAGAATACCAGCTGCATAAGGGCTGTCAGTTCAACAACCATTGGCACGCCGGTCTGCAACCGTACCAGGACGAGAATCCCGGCCATCGCGAACCACTGCCAGCGCGAGCGGCTCATGCGTTCGACCCGGTCCGTGAGTCGCAGAAAATCACGCGGCCGCAGTGTTACTTCGCCAGGCTCGACCGCCCGTGCCTTGAAGCAGGCGACGGCTAAGAATCCGGATAGTAGAAGTTCGAGATACAACGCCTTTTCATTCATAGGTGACTCCTTGGAATCGTTTACGTGTTCGTTTAGTGCTTTGGCCCAAAGAAGGCTATGAGCCCGACCGTCAGTGTGGTCTGTCCCTGTACGAGTTCCGAGTTCCCCTTGTGGAAGAACTCCTGATCGGACCAGTCATGCCGGAGTTCCACTCGGGCCAGAAGACCCTGGGACCACTTGTATTGGTATGTTCCGGTTACTTCTTTGAGAGCCTGAGCAGTGCCTGTCGAAAAGCCCTGGTTGTCATCGAAGTATTCGCCGCGCACCGCAAACGAGTTCCCGGTGGTGACCTGATAGTTACCGGCAACGGCCAGACCCTGCCAGTGCGCGGAGTCCTCCGGCCCTGCGTTGGATGCAGCGGTATGATTCTGGCCGTAGTCGTAGTTGAGGTAGGCGCTTAACTTGGACGTCGGCGTGAGATTCAACGTCGTGTCGATCAGGTTGCGATAACCCTTTTGCGTATCCGTGTTCTCAGGGCCCACATAGTAGTTGAGTGCCCAGTTGTACTTTGGCTTGGTATAGAGACTTGTGAGACCGACGGTCACACCGCCATTGTTGTTCACGACATTATTCCAGCCATTCACCACCTGCACTCCAGCCGTCCAAGACTTCGTGATGGGCGTAGAAGTCCGCAGTCCAAAGTGGTAGTACGGGATGGCCCATGCAAAAAGAATGGAACGAGAATAGTTCCAGTCGTTCATTGCCTCGATGACCTCTGCGCCGGCTGAAGTAACGAACTGACCGAAGTCGAGTTCAGTGCCATGCCACTTCGGAGGTAAGGCGCTGACGTAGGCCTGTTCCAGATAGCTGTCCGTACTCTTGTCGGAGCTTGGGTGCATGATGTCGTTTGCACGGCCGAAGATCAGGTCGGCATGTACGCCGATCGGGCCCGGGTCGTGGTTGATGGTGAACTTCGCCATGGACAGGTTGAACTGGTCGGTCTTGTCATTGAAGTTATAGAGATCGTTCGTTTGGCCATTCGCGGCATTGCTGGGGCGGTTGGCGTTGTAGCTGTAATAGCCGTCAACAAGACCACTGACGTCGAGTGGTCCTACGCTCCATACAGGCGTTGCGGGTGCTGCTGCGGGTGCAGCTGCAGGGGTAGTCGCTGAAGACGCAGCCTGCGGCGGCGCAGGAGGGGTGCCGGCCGCTTCCTTCGGTTGGGCTATTCCGGCGACGGTGCAGCAAAGCAAAAATCCTAGCGATCCTTTTGTTACGGCAGTGATTCTCAAAATATGGAACCTCCAAAGAAACAAAGCGAGACTGCGGATTGTCCAGACACGTACGGAAATGTGGTTGGATAGAGGATTTCCGGTGCCCTTTTTTTTGTTGGGCTCTCGGTTGCCTCTGGTTGAGTTGCATTCGTTGTGGATACTTCTAGGTACTCACGCCCGTCATGAGGAATCCATAAAGGGGGCATGGAAAGATTGCGGGGAAGTGGAAAGCCCAGAGCAAAACATGAAGAAGTAGTCAGAAAATCTTTACGATGGGCAGGCCGGAACTCATCCGCGATCGTTCTCGCGTGAGTGCCAGCGGTCAATGTGTAACTGAAGTCTTTGACACAGCTTGTGGCCCGACCCCTGTTTACTCCCCACGAGGGCGGTGAGGATGGGCCCCTGGTGGCGGCCACACCTTCGGTCACGGGGTGCAACCGAATGTCGTCAGTTGGAAGAACTGTGTTGCGCGAATGACAGAAGGGCCCTCACGCGTATAGCGCTGTACCGTTGATGCGGTCATCTGGAGGGCAGAGGCCAACCGAGGGGCTTTCGGCAGATTTCCTTGCCATTGCGCCAGCATGGTCCAGAGCCATTCCAGCACCCCCGTGGGCGACCGAGCTGTGTGCGTGCATACTCGAGCAGGTCCGCACCTCGATCATGGCTATGCCGTCACCAGCCATTCAAGCCAGGGACAGACGGCCGCTCGTGTCTTGATCCACCTAGACACCGAGCTTGGCGCAAAGGACTTGTTGAACCATCGTCTGACTTATGTCGCCGTCTCGCGCGGCCAATGGGACGCGCAGATCTTCACTAACGACCGCGGGAAACTGGTGCAGGTCTTGAGCCACGATGCATCGCATAAGAGCGCCATGCAGCCGCAGCAAGCGATGTCAGCGGTTGCTCAGAAGATCGCCCCATCCTCCGAGCGCGTCATCGAGCGGAGCATGGGATACGGGTTGAGTCTGTAGCTGAAGTGAAGTTCTTCGACCAAGGAGTAAACAACATGACGACACCCGATAACGGATACAAGAAGCCACCCGCGCGAGTCACCCTTCTCCCGAAGCCAAGCTGTTGGTCAGTCGCGAAGAGGCGGCCCAAATGCTCTCCATCAGCCAGCGCGGCTTAGATTACCTGATTGCCAACCGACGACTACCAACGCGGAGAATCGGTGGTAGAGTACTCGTTCCTGTCGCGGATCTGCGGAAGTGTGCGCGTGGCGATCATCCAGAGAAGATCGTCGCCTGAGCGTTTTCGAAAGGGGGAGCTTGCTAAACAAGGGCTTCGAGTCCGTGCTTCCCAACCACGAACAGAAGCTTAAGAGCCATACCGCCCGGCTGTTTCGCCTCGGTCTCCCATTTTTCGACTGTTGACTCACTCGTATTCAAATAACGGGCGAAGACGGGCTGGCTAACCCGGTGGCGCAACCGCAGCTTCTCAATTTGCTCCGGCCGCAGTGCCGGAGGCGCTATAAGACATGATTCATCAAAGCCCTTCATCGTGGTCTTGTCGATCGCTCCAACCTTGTGCAGCGCTGTAGCGGAGGAATGGACTACCTCGAAGGCAACGCTCTTGAACTTACGCTTGGTTGCCATTGCAAATCTCCATCCAGTCTTGATCTTGTAGAAGCCGATTCACCTGTTTCGGCGTGAGGTTTCCGTAGGCCTTCGCCAGCTTGCGAAACTCGATCAATTCATCGTCATCGATGTTCGCCCGATCTTGCTTGGCGAATAGATACTCGTACCGATGGCTCAAGAGGAGTGGGGGCAGTATGCCGTTTATCCCGCCTATTACGCCGTCATCGAAGCCCGTTGGTAGCAGTACCCGCCGCTGTAGCGTCCGTCAAGGCGCTCCGCCCGCTGCGCGGCGTGCTTTGCACGGCCCTGACTGCCACCTTCGCTACGGGAAGAGCCCAATTAGGAGGAACATATCTGCTCCTCTCTTCTCAGAAGACCCAACTGAAGTGTTCAGCGTACAGATCCATTCCGGGTTCGTGAAAGAGCCGCATTCATTTCACTAGAAACATGCGCCTCGCTCAGGTGGGTGTATCGGGCGCTCATCGCAATCGTCTTGTGGCCCAGCACCTCTTGAATCAGGCGCTGATTCGCATCGTTGGCGGCGAGGCGCGAGCCGGCAGTGTGTCGGCGGAGCTGGTGCCAGCCAAGATCGGTGATGCCTGTCTCTCGCTTGGCCTTCTCGAACCACTCGCGGTTTTCACGGATGGTGAAGACCCTGCCGTCAAGCTTCATATGCTTCGTCTTTCGATCTCCGCGTAGTTCCTGCATTCGGGCCTGGATGTTCTGTTGATCCTTCAGTGCCTCATAGACGTCATCCGTCATTGGAACGGTATGCGGCACGCCCGTCTTCGTGTCCGGTAGAGTGATGAGGCGCAGCTTGAAGTTGATGTCCTGCCATGTAAGGGCATACTGATTGCCTTTGCGCATTCCGGTCTGGGAGCCACCGTGATCTCATTGGGATGCTCCCGCAACTCCAGGCGCGTCATCTCGTAGTCTTCGGGCGTCTCCGCAATCCACCTCTCCAGCACCGCACGCAGTCGATCCTCTTCGTCATCGCTCATCCAGCGTGGATGGCCAAGTATCACCGCGAAGTGAGAGACATCGCGGCGGGGGTTAGATTCCAATAGCATTCGCTCTTTCGCGTAGGTGTAGACCGCAGAGAGACTGGACTTGTACTGATTGAGCGTCGCGGCGGCCAGCCCGAGAGAGATGAGCCAATCCTTGATCTCATGAAGCTGCAACGAAACCGCCGAGCGCTCGCTGAACGCCTCCTTGATCGCTCCGAGACGTTGCGGAGGGTTTACCTGGTCCTTTGGTCGATCGGGGTTATTCGGATTCTGGATATGGGCAAGGTACTGATCGCAGAGCTCTCCGATCAGGAGGCCGTTGGCTCGGTGTTCCTGTAGCTCTTTCTTTTCGGCCAGCGTCAGGAGAGGTTCCGCTGCGCTCGAGGGAGGGGAATCGACTCCCTCTTTGTGACGCAGCCCCTTGGCCGTCTCCAACCAAACAACCGCCGCTTCGTGATCCAGGAAGTTCTTTCGAACGCGGCTTCCGCCCGCCTTGTACTGAGCCTCCCACGCGCCGCGATCAGGGCGGATTTTGATGCCTCGAACCTCTTTTGGCCTTCGTGCCATCAGGTGCCTCCGGTACCGTCATAAAATTCCTGGTGGCACTTTGGTGGCACTTTTGTACCCGTAATTCTGCGATCGCGTGCGAGCCCCTGCAAGGAAGAAATCATGTAAGTAACTGTTAATAATAAGTTTGCTTCTCAATATGCGACAGGTTGCGACTTCCTGCAACCCATCAAAATCGCCCGCTAAAGGCGAAGAGTCCGGGTTCGAGCCCCGGTAACGCTACCAAAATCCCCAACAAAATAAACAGGTTGAAAGAAGAAGCGGAAAAGCGCACGTTTGCCGTTATGTCTTGGCGGCACTCCGGTGGCGCGTTTTTCCGCTTTCGTATCGTTGGTTTGCAAGAAAAATGAAATGCCTTTATTCCACAACCGGGAATCGATATCTGATCGTGCAGATCCTCGATGGCCGGCGATTGATGAGTGTCGGTATCTTCGAGTCATTCGGTAACGTCCAGTGATAGGCGCCGATTGAGACTTAAGGCCGAGGGTATGGTCTAGTGATCTCTGTGGTCAGCGTTCGAATCATTGGCGTCCGGATCGGGGGCCGCAAGCTTCACCACGCCGTGGATTGGCTGCGACCCGAAATGGGTTGACGCGTTCCCGGTGAACACCAACGTGATGTTTGCGTATGCGACCGAGTACGGGGCGTTGTCCACCCCGGTAACGCACACCTGCAAAGTGGAGGACGGGGGCTTCGTCTCGAAGGGCGCGTTGCCTCCATTCCCGGTTAACAGGCTGACCATCCCGCTAATTTGAAAGCCGCTGGTGGGAGTGGGGGCCGCGTAGGTGGGGCAGCCGACCATGTCCCAGGTGATTTTAAGGCCCGTCAGCCGAATGTGGTGGGTGTGCGGATTGACCAGGGGCTGCGTCGGATCGACGGCGCCATCGGCTGTTCTTCCAAATCCGGACATGGTCATGTCGGCCGAGAAGTCGGCCGTTCCCCTGTCGGGGCGGAGGTCCATGGACCATTGGCCATGCATCTCCCATGGGCTGCCTTTGACATTCACATTGAGCGGAGAATAGTCATTGATCAAGCCGGCCAAGTGCACCGGCTTACGTTCCTGGCACCAGGCAATAGCGGATTGAACAAATAGAAGCACGGTCAGAGCTCTCGCCGCAGAATTCAGGATATTACTTTTCATAAAGAACCTCTGTGTTCGCAATTGACTTCCAGACGCATCGACACGATCCGCCACGTCGGCTTGCATTTTCAAGCGGTAAAGCGCAGAAGTGACACCGTTTCCTGTTTTGCCATCCAATGCCGCTGTTTGCCGCGCCTTCGCAGGAGAGCGTTACAATTTGGGTTTCCGCATCTTGGGTTTCCGCATCTGGCACCGCAGCGGAGCCGATCTGGAGCGCGCGATGGGCGAACAACCCCTTGGCTCACCGTCAGTCGAAACATTGCCGAAAGACCGTTTGGATTCGTGGAAGGAGATCGCGGCCTACCTCGAGCGCGACGTGACCACCGTCCAGCGCTGGGAGAAGCGCGAAGCAATGCCGGTCCATCGCCACCTGCATGACAAAGCAGGTTCCGTCTACGCCTCCCGCGCCGAATTGGACGCCTGGGTAAGGAGCCGAAATCCTCCTGCAGGAGAAGGAAATGGGAACGGTGCTGTGGCGCCAGTTCCTCCCGTCTCACCGGAGCCCGTGATATCGAAGCGTCGCCCCAGGTGGAGGGCCATCGTTCCGCTGACGGTTCTGGGTCTGCTGGCGGTCGCCGCTTACGCCTGGCTGCAGCGCACGGAGCACTTCTGGCGAAATCCCCTCGCCGACGCACGCTTTCAAACGGTGACCGACTTTGACGGGTTGGAGCAGGCCGCAGCGGTCTCGCGCGATGGCCACCTGATCGCGTTTCTGTCGAACCGGGATGGACCGATGGATGTCTGGATCACCCAGGTTGATTCTGGCGAGTTCCACAACCTGACCCATGGAAGCATCCGCGAACTGGTGAATCCCTCGATTCGATCCCTGGGGTTTTCGCCCGATGGATCGCTGGTCACCTTTTGGGTTCGCCAGCCGGGCGGTTCGAACCACGAATCGATCGACATATGGGCCGTGCCTACTCTTGGTGGCGAACCGAGACCTTATCTGGAAGGGGCCGCGGAGTATGACTGGTCGCCAGACGGATCTCGCCTTGCGTACCACACGCCGGGCCCGGGGGATCCGCTGTTTGTAACCAACGGCAGCGTGCGACCGGGAAGCCAGCCCATCTTCACAGCTTCTGCAGGACTCCACAGTCACTTTCCGCTATGGGCACCGGATGCGGCTTTCCTGTACTTCGTCCTGGGAGAACTGCCGGACAAACTCGACATCTGGCGCATTCGTCCCACAGGCGGAACTCCGGAGCAGATCACCTCACAGAATGACCGGATCACGTACCCGGTACTGTTGGACCGGCGCACGCTGCTTTATCTCGCCGCCGACCCCGATGATTCAGGATCGGCGCTTTACAGCATGGATGTCGAGCACCGCACTCCTCATCGGCTAACCTCCGGGCTTGACCGTTACACATCGCTGGCTGCTACCGCGGACGGACGTCGCATCGTAGTTACCCGAACCACCCCTCATGGCACCCTGTTTCGGATTCGCATCGGAAACGAACCTGCACAGGTATCCTCGGCGGATCAGATTTCGCTGACAACCAGCTCCGGCTTCTCCCCAAGGCTGGGACCTGGCTATCTCATCTATGTGGCCGCGACCGGGAGCGGGGAGAATATCTGGAAGGTTGCTAACGGCACGAGCACAGAGTTGTGGCGCGGTGAAGGAGCGCGAGTCTTCGGTGGCCCGGCCATCTCCCGCGATGGCCAATCCATTGCCTTCTCGGCCCGGCAGAACGGCAAGGTACTCCTGTACGTGATGCAGGCAGACGGCACACACGCACATGTCGTTGCTGACTCGCTCGATCTGCAGGGCGCGCCTGCGTGGGCACCCGATGGTCGATCCATTGTCTCGGCCGCCGATGATCACGGCATCCCACACCTCTTCCGTGTTTCAATCGACGGCCGCTCTCCCGCTTCCATGGTCCGCGAGTATTCGCTCGATCCTGCATGGTCGCCCGATGGCCGCCTGGTCGCCTATTCCGGGCCCGACATCGGCACCACCTTTTCGCTGAAAGCGGTGGCGGCCGAAGGAGCACCGTATCTCTTACCGCAACTGACCCTCACACGTGGGGCTCGCCACCTCACCTTCCTGCCTGGAGGACGGTCCCTCGTCTTCCTTCGCGGAGAGATTCAACACAAAGATCTGTGGCTCGTCGATCTCGACACGGGAGCCCAGCGGCAGTTGACCAGCCTCCCTCCCGACTTCGACGTGCGCGACTTCGATCTCTCTCCTGACGGCGGCGAGGTTGTCCTCGAGCGCGTACAGGAACGCTCCGATCTCGTGTTGTTAGACCTGCCCCGCCGCTAGCCTGCGGCCACCAGGACGTTGCTCTCAAACAGCGCTGCCGGCAGATATTTCGAATCATGTTTCCGTCTGCCGCACGCCCCAACCTGTGCCGCGTCGAACCCGCCGATTTTCACGATCCGCGTCCAAGTGCCTTTCCACCATGTCCTGGCAACCCCCTCCGAGTCGTGATGGAACTTGGAGGGGGCTGCAATTTTTATCGAAGGGTGCTCGATTCTTAATGGATGTGCGGGCAAGATCTAACGCGCAACCCGGCCGAAGGAGTTCAGCTGTGATCTACCGCTTCCATCGCTTTGACGCTAGCGCCTTTCGTCCCACTGTTCCACAGAAGCCGAGCATGCCGCTCCCCAACAGAAGCAATGAGCTTGGCTCCGGAGTCTGAGATGCCGTGAAATTTATAGAATCCGCCAGGCCGTCCATATTCGGGGTGGTGAACGGTTGGCTATTCAGCGCGTCGTTGAGCTGATAGCCGCCGAGGTCGGGTCCGTCGCTCCACAGGTCAACGGTGTAGGTTGTTGATCCCTCGGCCACATCGAATGCCAGACCATAGATGTCGAAGTCGCCTCCGAAGTAGGCCGGAACGTCGACGCAGACGGCCGGCGAGTTGCCGCCGGGCCAGAAGAGGTTGTCATAGGTGAGATTCGAGGCTGTGGCTGCCGGTGCCGAAAAGAAAGTATCGACTCCATCCGTCATTGGCGCACCTGCTGATTCCAGCCCGCTGATTGCTCCTGAGATATTGTTCGTCAAGTCTGTGAAGGTGCCGCTGATGCCGGTAACGGTGTACGCGCCAAACGGTCCAGTATTGGATACCTGCAGGATGCCGGAACCGCTGATCCCGCTGCCGGTAATGCCGCTGCCGTTGATGGTGAAGGTAAAGTCGTCCGCCCTCGCACTCGCTGCCGTAGAGACCATTCCGGCCAGCACCAGTACTGCGAGACATGCGAAGCGGTTGTTACGAATTGTTCTCATCCCAAAGATTTGATTCAGTTTCATGGCACGTTCCTCCCAGCCATCACGATGCCCTGCAGCTCCGATGCCTGTCGTGATGGAACTCGGATGGAGCCATGATTTTTATCAAATGTCGGTTGATTCAACCCATAATGGATGTGCCGACAAGACCGGCGCGTGAACTGATCCAAGGAGTACAGCGGTGATCTATCGGTTCAATGGCTTTGAGGTCGATGACACTGCTTTCCGCCTCAAGGCGGACGGCACGCCCGTCTCGGTTGAGCCGAAGACGCTGCGGCTGCTTCTCCACCTCATCCAGAATCGCGGACGCCTGCTCCGCAAGCAGGAGCTCCTGGACGCCGTCTGGTCGGACGCAGAGGTGACCGAGAACGCGCTCACGCGCTCGATCGGACTTCTGCGCAAGGTGCTGAACGACGACAGCCGCGCTCCCCGCTTCATTGAAACGGTTCCCACCGCGGGCTATCGCTTCATCGCGCAGGTAGAAATTGGGGTCTCCGCTCCATCGGCGGCGGCCGTATCTTTGACTCCTACGTCTTCCATTCCGAGGGAGCCGACCGTTTTCGTGCGACGAACGCCCTGGATCGGGTTTCTCGTGGCCGGTTGCCTGATTCTCTTCGCTGGCATCTCCTGGCTGGTGGCCGGACGCCTGCGGCCTCGACCGGCGATCCGCTCGATCGCCGTGCTGCCACTCAGCAACCTGTCTGGGGATCCAAGCCAGGACTACTTCGCGGCGGGAATGACGGACGAGCTTATCACCGAGCTTGCGCACATTCCCAATCTCCGTGTCGTCTCCCGCACCTCGGTGATGCTGGAAAGGAATGCGAACAAGCCGTTGACTGAGATTGCGCGCGAGCTGGGCGTGGACGCGATCGTGGAAGGATCCATCGTCCGTTCCGGTGACCGGATACGCATCACGGCGCAGCTCATTGACGGCAGCACGGACCGTCATCTCTGGGCACAGAGCTTCGAGGGACCGGCCCAGAATATTCTCTCGCTGCAGGATAGTGTTGCCGCACAGATCGCTGCGCACGCCCGCCTGGTTCTGCTCCCGGCCCCGCCCCGGCCGCCGGTCAGTCCAGCCGCCCATGATGCGTATCTTCGCGGCCGCTACTTCTTCGGCAAGCAGGATCTGCCGCATAGTCTGGAGTACTTCCGGCAAGACCATGCCTTCCAGTCGTTCCAACACGCGGTCGACAGCCACTGTTTCAACATGGCGCTTATCCGCGTTGACCCGCTGTTCGACGCGGTCCGCAAGGATCCCCGCTACGCCGTTCTGCTGACGGAAATGCATCAGTGAGATGAACCGGGAACTTCTCCGTGAGTCCTCAATGGATGAATGATCGCCAAATCACGCATTGACGGAGGTAATAACGAGCCATCGATTGGCGCGTCTCATCAAGAACTCTCGGAGAGTTGGAACCGAGGCCCCGCAGTCGGTTCACTAGGGAGCGCGATCCGATAGGAAGCGCCTGGGAGACTGCATCGATTGAGGCCTATTGATGCCTTTACAGAAAAGGTTCTGGATCGATCCGTTCTATCTTGCCAAGGAGGAACACATAACTGCTGATTCCGATAAGCAGATAGATTGCCGAGATGCCAAACGCCCACGCATACGACTTGGTCGCGGCAACAACGTACCCCGTAATGATGGGAGCGGCGATGCCTGAGATCTGGTTGGACAGGTTCACGATACCGCCCACCGTCCCAACGCTGCCCTCCGGCGCAATCATCGACGGTATCGACCAACCGATCGGCGACGCTGCGGAGAGGCCGCCTATCGAGATGCTGATCCAGAGCAGCGCACGGATAGCTGTATGACTATGGGCGGCCCCGACGATACCGAGCCCAAAAGCTGTTCCGCAGACGAGGATAGTCTTGCGGACGCGGCTGGCGTCCCACCCTCGTCGGATGAGCACGTCACAACCAAGCCCTGACACCAAGTCGGTTACGGTTGCGAATAACCAGGGCACGCTGGTGTAGAGGAATGAGTGCAGCAGATCGATATGGAGCGCTGATGAAAGATAGCTGGGCAGCCACGTGAGAAGAAGGTAAAAAACGTAGTTATACGAGCCGAAGCCGATCGCCAGCCCCAGCACTTTGCGCTGTCGGAGCAGATATCCCAACGATGATTTCGTTGGTTCAGCCTGCTCCGGAACACGCGGAGGAAGATCCTTCAGAATGTAGTCGCGCTCTGCGATTGTTAGTGCAGGATCATGATCGGGGTCACGATAAACCTTGGAAAACACTCCGAAGTACAACAAGCTGATGAGCCCGGTGATGGCAAAGCTCCATCGCCAGCCAAACTTCAACAGGAAAAACCCTGTCAGCGGGATGCCGATAGCGGATGCCAGCTTGGCCGCCGCGTCAAAGATGGCTGTGGCAAAGCCTCGCTCGTCTGAGGGAAACCAAAGCCCGATCGCTTTAGCGTTTCCAGGGAACGTAGGGGCTTCGCCGATACCGAGCGCGAACCGCGCTGCAAAAAAACCTGGAATGTTGGGCGTTATCGCTGCTGCAAAAGAGCCCAGGCTCCACAGCAGCGTACTGATGCGGCCTACGCGACGCACGCCGAAGCGGTCGAGCAACACTCCGACTGGCAACTGACACATCGCGTACGTCCAGTTGTAGGCGCCAGATAGGTAGCCAAATGTAATGTTTGAAATACCGAAGGTGGTGTAAAGCGCCGCGTGAGAGACCGAAAGATTGACGCGATCGAAGTAATTGACGAGTACCCCAAAACCAAGTGCGCTCGCGATAAGCCAACGGCGCCGTGGCACGGACTCCTGCAAAGAGCTCGAGCTGGGCAGCGTGGTCAGAATCCGGTTCCGATCTTTGGGCGCGTAGTGGGCATCTTGTCGAACATTCGTTCCATCATGTCGCTTGCTACGGGGAAGAGAGGAGATATGGTCTCCGCGTTCACTCTACATGACATTCGCCGATACAGAAGCAAGCTCAATGTTTCACGTGCTACTCTCAACAAAACCTGGGGACGAGCGAACTCCCGAATGGCCACTGTGGCCTCCATCATCTCCCCCGCCGCGACATGAGGAACCCTATGAAGCAAATCTCTTTGCGCATCTCGCTTTCGCTCATTGCAACTCTCGCCTCGAGCATGTTCGTGTCTGCAACTGCTCAAGTAATCCGACCCAACCATTCGGCGGCTCAGTTGAAGATTTATTTCGTCGATGTCGAGGGCGGCCAGTCTACGCTCTTTGTAACTCCCGGAGGGCAATCACTTCTCATCGACACCGGTTGGCAAGGAAACAACGGTCGTGATGCAAATCGCATTGTGGCTGTGGCGAAGCAGGCCGGGCTCTCCAAAATCGATTATGTACTCCTCACCCATTATCACGAGGATCATGTTGGCGGAGTTCCTCAACTTGTAGCTCGCATCCCCGTCGGCACCTTCATTGATCACGGCCCTAATCGCGAGATGGATCATGGAATAACAGAAAAAGGATATGCGGAGTACCAGAAGGTGCTTGCCACCGGGAAATCGAAGCGTATCCTTGCTCACCCCGGGGAGATTCTTCCCATTCCGCAGATGACCGTAAAGGTAATCAGCGCCGACGGGAAGCTGATTGCAAACGCCCTTCCCGGCGCCGGCGCTCCAAATCCATTCTGCAAGATATCTGAGGTCCGCCCTGCCGATCAAACAGAGAACGCCCGGTCTTTAGGCGTCGAAATCACATTCGGCAAACTCAAAATTCTTGATCTCGGCGATCTGACCTGGGACAAAGAGATGCAACTGATGTGCCCCAACAATAAGCTAGGGCACGTTGACGTCTACATCGTCTCGCATCATGGCTGGTACCAGAGTTCGAGTCCTGCGCTAGTCGACGCTATTCATGCTCGTGTTGCCATCATGGACAATGGCGCGACAAAGGGCGGCTCAACACCAACATTGAAAACGCTCTCTAAAGCGCCCGGCTTGGAAACACTCTGGCAACTTCACTACTCGGAAGAAGGCGGTCCGGCGCACAATACCGCCGAGCAGTACATCGCAAATATCCACGGCACCGACCAAGGTCATTACCTCCAGTTGACGGCCGCCAAGGACGGTAGCTTCACTGTGCTGAATTCTCGGACCAACGTTGCGCGCAAATACCCGCCTCCACAATAGTCGGGGATATGGCTTGCACCTCCCACCGTTAGCCGACGCGAGACGCCTCTCGACCCAAAGTAAAGAAAATTTCTTCTAAATCCAGCAGCGCAATTTTTAGACTATCGTTTATGTCATGGAAGCACTTGTCTTAGAAGAAGTTCGCGAACTCCATCTCCGCGAAGTTCCGCGTCCATCCGCCGGCCCGCACGACGTCCTGATACAAGTGAAAGCCTGCGGCATCTGCGGCAGCGACGTCCATGGTTACGATGGCAGCACGGGTCGCCGCATCCCACCCCTCATCATGGGACACGAAGCAGCCGGGGTAATCACGGAGGTGGGCCGGCACGTGCGTTCCTTCAAGCCTGGTGACCGCGTGACCTTCGACTCCACCATCTCCTGTGGAGACTGCCGCTATTGCAGATCCGGCGACGTGAATCTTTGTCTCAACCGGCAGGTCCTGGGCGTCTCGTGCGCCGACTACCGTCGCAATGGCGCGTTTGCCGAGTACGTCTCGGTGCCTGAAAACATCGTCTACTCGCTGCCCGACGATTTCCCGTACGAGAAGGCAGCACTGATCGAAGCCGTGTCCATCGCCGTGCACGCTGCCAGAATCTCCAGTATTAAGCAGGGAAGCACCGCCGTCGTCATCGGTGCAGGCATGATCGGTATCCTTGCGATTCAGGCTTTCAAGTATTACGGCTGCACGACGGTGTTTGCCGTCGACCTGGAGGAAAGTAAGCTGGAGATGGCGCGCAGCGTCGGCGCCAGCCAGACATTCCTCGCAACCGATCCCGAACTCTTCGACAAGCTGAACGCAGCTGCGGGCGCTGAGGGCATCGATATCGCGGTAGAGGTCGTAGGCGCGCAGAAGTCCGTCGCGACGGCAATCGAAGCAGTGCGACGCGGTGGAACCGTGACCCTGATCGGCAACCTCTCTCCGAAGGTCGAAATCCCATTGCAGACAGTGGTCACGCGCCAGCTTCGTCTGCTAGGATCCTGTGCCTCCGCAGGAGAATACCCGGAGTGCATTACGCTGATGCAGAGCGGTGCGATCGATGTGGATCCGCTGATCTCCGCCGTCGCACCATTGAGCGAAGGGCCCGCCTGGTTTAGCCGCCTCTACGCGCGTCAGCCTGGCTTGATGAAGGTAATCTTGAGACCTTAGACGGGCAATCGAGAGAGCAATGAGCGATAAACAATTTGATCTCACAGGCAAAATAGCTGTCGTCACAGGAGCCAGCCGCGGTTTGGGCCAGTATCTCGGTCGAGCCCTCGCCCATGCGGGTGCGGATCTCGTCATCACCAGCAGGCATCTGCCCGACCTCAAGACCTTTCAGGAAGAGATCGAATCTCTCGGCCGTCGAGTGCTCCCGCTGGAACTCGACCTGCGCCACGAAGAGAGCATCCGGCAGATGTCCAAAGACACGATCGGCCACTTCGGCAGGGTCGACATCCTCGTCAACAACGCAGGCTGCAATATCCGCAAGCCCGCCATCGACGTGACATGGGAAGACTGGAACGTAGTGCTCGACACGAATCTGCGTGGCTCGTTCTTCGTAGCGCAGTCCTTCGCCCCGGCCATGATGGAACGCACGTACGGAAGGATCATCAACATCGGATCGGTAACAAGCGTCTTCGGGTACGCTGGCATCGGTCCTTATTGCGCCAGCCGCGGCGGGATTAAGCAATTGACGATGAGCCTCGCCGATGAGTGGGGGAAACACGGGATCACCGTGAACTGCCTCGCGCCGGGATGGTTCAAGACAAAACAGAACGCCGTCTTGTACGAGAGTCAGCAGTGGGTTGACTACCTTACAGACCGCATTCCCCTCAAGCGGCCAGGACAGCCCAACGATCTTAACGGAGCGATTGTCTTTCTAGCTTCGGATGCCAGCGCCTACATAACCGGCCAGACGCTGCTGGTCGATGGCGGAATTACGACCGGGTCAACCCGCGCCACCGTCTAACACGTCGCCTTAGAGACGCAAGCAGTGCCGTCGCGATGGAGTTGCGCAATCGCAAGGACATTGAAGTGATCGTAACCGGCGGTCAACCGTCCGGAACGAATGCGTGAACGGATCACCGCTCACTGGACCAGGGGAGCGAACCTCGGCAGTGGTCGAATCAACGCCGATCCAGAGGTAGGCCACTTCCGGGTAAGGGAAGAATGCGCAACAATGCTGCCGGAACTCCATCAACTGGCAGGCGCTTTCATTCCCCGAATTTCACGTGCCCGAGGAGCTTGCTTCCCAGGCACGTAAAACCCCGATCACTTCCTGTAAGCCGAGTTTCTGGTACTCACGACTTCCCTTGAACGGCGCGGTGATATCTGCGCCGCCAGTGCAGGAACTTTTACCGAGTGGCTTCGTACTCTACCGTAAGCCCACCCAGAACCCGGGCTCATAACAGTTACGCAGGGGGAGTCCGTGAAGAAGCTACTGATGGGTCTTGGCGTGTTCGTGTTAACGATGCTGGTTAGCGTGTCCACGAAGGCGCAGGCTCCTCCAGGAGTGGGCTCTACACCGTTGGCCATGGATCCCACGCTTGCGCCCGGGTATGACGTGGCGACGATCAAGCTTAGTGGACCGGAACAACACGGGAGAGGATTCAATTGGCGCGGTCGGTACCTGGTCGTGACGAACATGACCGTACAGGACATCATTACGTTTGCCTACAACATCCATCCGAAGCAACTCATTGGCGGTCCAGCCTGGATGTCGCAGGACCGCTATGACTTGGACATCTTGCCAGATCACGAAGGTCAGCCGAGCCTCGCGCAGGTCCGATGCATCGTGCAGAAGCTGCTTGCAGACCGCCTTGGAATGAAGTCTCACGAAGAGATCAAGGAACTCTCGGCGTACGTACTTTCGGTAGGAAAAACGGGGCCGAGGATAACGAAGAGCGCAGATGACCCGCGGAGCCCGCCAGGACTAGGCGGCCCCCCGGGTAACTACACAGTACGGAATGGTTCAATGGCGGAATTTGCGCAGTTGATGCAAGGTACGCTGGACCGGCCAGTGCTCGACCGAACAAACCTGAAGGGTCGCTACGACTTCACGCTGCGATGGACGCCGGACGACTCGCAATACGGAGGAAGACTTCAAGCGCAGAGCAATGCCGACGATGGTGCAATCGTCTACACACAGCCGCAGTTGTTCACAGCAATCCAGGAACAGCTTGGGTTGAAGCTGGAGGCTAAAAGGGCTGCGGTGAACATATTAGTGATCGACAAAATAGATAGACCATCGGCCAATTAGCCTGACGTAGGGAGATTGCGCTCATAGCTCGTGCGGAGGGGCATTGGCAGCCTCAAACCGCAGTTGGTGGGTCATGCACCACTCCCGGAGATCAGCAACGAGAACGCAATTCTCAAAAGGGATGCCGCACGATTCTTACAAGAGCCAAATCGTCAGGCAGCTTTCCCTCCGTCCCTCGCCGCACCATCTTTTCAAGCCCCGCCCAAACGTGCTAACGTCACGGCACTCCTATTTGAGGTGGTAGCACATGAATCACAGACTCCTTGTTCTGACTGGACTGGCTGTCTCTCTCGGCCTTTCCTCGGGTCTCACGGCGAACGCACAACGCAAACCAACCTTCGTCTCTTCCGTCTCCGCCTCCGAGCCGGTCACCTTCGCGCTCTACATCCCGCTCTCCAACGCCAGCGGCCTCGAACAACTCCTCGCCGCGCAGCAGACCACCACCTCCGCCCAGTACCACCAGTGGCTCACGCCCGCCCAGATTCAGGCGCGCTTCGGCCCCTCCGAGGCCACCATCGCCGCCGTCACCCAGGAGCAGCTCCGTTATGGCCTCACCGTCAAGCAGCTCTCCCCGCAGCTTCTCGAGGTCACCGGCTCCGCCGCGGAAGTCGAAGAAGCCCTCGGCACCCCGCTCGCCCACGGACGCACCGCCAAGGGACGTAGCGTCGTCTTCGCCACCCAGCCCGTCTCGCTGCCCCGCGTTACCGGTGGCGCCGGCGCCCTCATCAGCGGCCTATCGGGCGAAATCCGCCAGCATGTCCATTCCATCAAGGCCGCAGCCCCCGCTAACCGCTACTCCCCTTCAGGCCCCTACTGGTTCGACGACCTCAAGCAGGCCTACACCTTCCCCTCCTTCCAGACATATTCCGGCAAGGGCAGCAAGATCGGCATCCTGATCTCCAGCGCAATCAACCCCTCTGACATGGTCGGTTACTTCGGCCACGAGAAGCTCGCCGTCCCCAGCATCACCGTAGAAAACGTCCTCGGTGGCGCTCCCTTTGACCCCAACTCCGATGGCTCCTTTGAAGCCGAGCTCGACGTTCAGCAGAGCGGCGGCATGGCCCCCAACGCCAAGATCACCGTCTACGACATCCCCGACCTCTCCGATGAGTCCATCATCGCGGGCCTCGAACAGATCGTGCAGGACAACAAGGTTGATGCCGTCAGCATGTCCTTCGGCGGACCGGAGCTCGCCTACACCGCCGCCTACAACTCCGGCGTCGACTACACCTACCTCCTCCGCGCTGAAGACGAGATCATGGCCAAAGGCAACGCCATGGGCATCACCTTCATCGCCTCCTCCGGCGACCAGGGCGCCCTTCCCCTTCCCTCCGCCGCCTGCTTCTATGCCGACGCGCCCACCCCTTGCGGCACCTTCCAGCCCTCCGTCGAGTTTCCCGCCTCCAGCCCCCACGTCACCGGAGTCGGCGGCACCAACCTCGTCACCACCTACAACGCCAGCAATCCCAACGACCTCAACTCCGCCTACATCTCCGAGGAGGCCTACGCCGACACCATCTCCGGGGACTATGAATACGGCACCACCGCCATTGGAGCCTACTGGGGCTCAGGCGGCGGCGACAGCATCGTCTTCTCCAAGCCCTTCTACCAGCTCTTCGTCCCCACCGGCAGAGACACCCGTACCGTTCCCGACGTCTCCCTCCACATGGGCGGCTGCCCAGCCGTTCCCACAAGCCTCACCGAAACCTGCAGCCCCGACGACAGCTCCGATATCGAAGCCTTCGCCGGATACTACTATGGCGTCATCGGCACCAGCGCCTCCGCTCCCGACTTCCTCGGCCTCACTGCGCTCAACATCGAGAAGTCCCACGGCCGTGTCGGCAATGAGAACGCCTACATCTACACCCTCGCAGCGCTCCAATCCATCGGTTTCGTCCGCAACATCTTCCACTGGGGCATCCCCGGCAACAACGGCCTTTACAGCTCTGGCAACCAGGGCTACAACCGCGTCCTCGGCAACGGAACCCTCTACGGCAAGGATTTCCTCTTAGCCCCCAACGTTCCCTCCGCCGGCATTCCCCAAACCCCCACCAACCCCTAACAATTCGCCAACTCTTCAACTTCAACGCTCGCGCAAATGGCCGTTTCCCTCAAACGGGGAGCGGCCATTTTCGCGGGCCTGGTCGCGTAATCGATGGACGCCAAGGCTTCAAGAATTTTCTACGGCACATATCAATTTAGATCGAGGGTCGTACCGGAGGCCGTGTCGGGAATGATGATGCTGAAGAAATTGCGGTCCGGCTCTATCAGCCTCGAAAAGGCATGGCCATTTAGATCAACCGTATCGTGGACCGGAGTCCAGCCGTAGACCTCGAAACGCAGTTGCGTCCACCAGGGAACGAAGCTCCCCTCCCGTTTAGAGACAGTGATCTTTAGTCCCTCGCTGCTGATGGTGCATGCGAAGTCCATGCGAAGGAAGTCGCCGTGCTGGTAGGCAAAGGTCCGGCCGTCGTCTGTGTACAAAGTTCCATGGCAGTCATCTCCCACATAGACACGAAGTGTGAGAGGGCCCTTTGGTGTTTGGCTGGTACTTTGAACGAGAGGTTGAATGGGAATGATTGCACCAGCGCGCACGAAGACAGGAAGCGTGTCGAGTGTAGGATGAATCTCCGTAAAGAGTGCGACCTGGTCAGTCGCTGCGGGAGGAGCATCGGGATCGGCCTTGGCCACTTGTGCTGGTTTTGTAACGCGCTTGCCGTTCCAAAAGTTGTACCAGTCCGCCGAGGGAAACTCGACAGTGTAGGTGTCCGGCTCCTCAGGATAAGGTGAGGGCGCGACGAGCAGATCGTGCCCTAGCAAAAACTCCGTGTCAACGCCGGGGTCGACATCGATGGGATGCTTGTCTTTGGTGGCATTGGGGTAGTCGAGAAAGAGAGGCCGCATCATTGGCAATCCGGTTTGCGCGGTCTCTTCGGCCAGGGTGTAGAGGTAAGGCATGAGGATGTAGCGCTGTTCGATGTAGCGGCGACGGATAGCCTCCTGTTGCTCGCCTCCCACCCATGGCTCCTGGTCGCCCGTTCCTTTCTCGGTGTGGTCACGATCGATAGGCTGAAAAGCCCCAATCTCGATCCACTTGGTGAGTAACTCCGGCGTGGGCGTTCCGGCGTACCCTCCAACATCCGCGCCGCTGAACGAGAAACCACTGAGGCCGAGGCTCTTGAGCATGGGAGAGGTCATTCGCAGATGGTTCCAGGTACTGCTGTTATCTCCAGTCCACGTAGCCGCGTAACGCTGGCCACCAGCGTAGCTGGCGCGGGTAAGCACGAAAGGTCGCGTATCCGGCTGTAACTTCCGCAGCCCATCGTAGGTTGCGCGCGAATTCTCCATTCCGTATACGTTGTGAATCTCGCCGTGCGTTGCAGTCCGAGTCAGAAAACCGGGTTCGCGGATTCGATGCACGGTATCCAATGGCATGGTGCCACCAGGGCCATCAAAGACGGAGGGCTCGTTCATGTCGTTCCAGAAGCCATCGAAGCCCATTCCAACGAAGGGCTTGTAGAGAGTTCCCCACCAGGCACGGGTAGATTGTTGCGTGAAGTCGGGAAAGACGCTGGGGCCGGGCCACACCGAGCCGACGTAGACCGAACCATCGGGCCGGTGCACGAACTCATCGCTCGCGATGCCGCTATCGTACGGCGCATATCCCTGATTGGGCGCGTGAGCGATGTGGAGATCGGTGATGGCGACGACGTGGAAGTGCATGGCGTGCAGTGCGGACAGAGCCCGGGGAAGGTTGGGAAACGCCTCTGTATTAACAGTGAATGGACGATTATTTTTCTGGAAATCGATATCGAGGTAGAGTGCGTCAACGGGGATATGGTCGGCGCGGAGACGGTTTGCGATCTCCATGACCATGGCCTCAGTCATGTAGCTATAGCGCGACTGCTGAAAGCCCAGCATCCAACGGGGAGGCAGTGGCGGCTTGCCGGTGAGCCAGGCATACGTTTCAACCACCTCTCGCGGCGATGGCCCGGAGAAAATATAGTAATCCAGCGGGCCTGCGACTGAGCCAAAGGAGTAGGTCGTAGGCGACTCCTTGCCGAAGTCGAAACTGGTGCGCCATGTGTTATCCAGAAATACGCCTACGGCATCGCCGGCACGATAGGTCATGAAGAAAGGAATGCTTTTGTAGATCGGGTCCGTAGACTCCTGAAACCGGTAAGCATCTGTGTTCCACATCGTAAACGCATGGTTGCGACGGTCGAGCGGCCCGGTCTTGTCGCCTAACCCGAAGTAGTGTTCATCCGCAGGCATCGACTTCACAACGCGGAACGCAGTACCTTCGAAGTGCAAGGGAGTCGCATCCTCTTGGATGACTTTTCCACGCTCATCCCGGACAATCAAGCGCAGGTCTCTGCGCGTAACCGCGATATGCAGGGCTTTGGTACGGAAGCCCACGACGTCTGCGGTATCTTCTCGTTCAACGGTGACTGAGGCGTGGCGCGCCTTGGCTTCAACCGCCCACGAGGCATCCTCTGGGAGGTCGCGACTGACAGCAGCACGTACGCGGAGCACGTCGTCACGCAAGGCTACGATCTCTTCCGTGCCACCTGAACTGGTTTCGATGCGGAATCCATTTGGCAATGTCTCTACTTTGTAGACAGCACCCAGCGTCCGCGGCTCGGAGGCGGGTTGTTGTGCCGCAACTGGGGAAGGCGGTATCGCCAACGCACAAAGAAGCGCTACCTCCCATAAAGACAAGTGACGCTCATGCATAGTTTGTTCCCAATCGTTCTACTGCATTTTTCGAGCCATGAAAGACTGCGGAAGGTCCGCACGAAGATAAGTTAGGCGGTAAAAGCGAATGGCTATTGCCCCTGGCGTCGGACACCGCAGGCACATACCGAAATTGAGAAAGGAGCTCTATCAAGACAGAGCATTTATAGTGACCGGGAGAACCCCGCGTCAGTGCCTTGCGGCAAAAAAGCGCACTCTTTACCTGTTAAATGGGATGTAACATTCTTAGTTTCAGTACTTACTGGACACGCAATTCTTGGGATGCTTTTCGCTCGTGCAAAGGTATAATTCTCCCGTCCCTCTCATGATGAGCTCACCCCCTTCGATATCTACGCATGAAACGTTCACGGAAGAGGAGAAGCTCGCGATTGAATCGCAGTTGGAACGGATGCTGGCGAATCCATTTTTCAGCCATAGCCGGCGATTCCCATCCTTCTTGCGCTACGTGGTCAATGCAACCTTCAATGGACATGCAGAAGACCTGAAGGAACGCACGCTAGGGGTGGAGATTTTTGGCAAGAGCTCCGACTACGACACGGCGGCGGACCCGATCGTACGAGTGACGGCGGCCGAGATCCGGAAACGCATTGCGCAGTATTACCAGGATCCTGACCACGAGCAAGAACTGCGGATCTCGCTGCCTTCTGGATCATATGTGCCTCAATTTCAGCTTCGCCCCGCCGTCATCACCATTCAGGAGACTCATGAAGAAGCCAGCATCGGGGCCGCCGCGGCAACCTCGAAGCCGCATTCTCGCGCACGAGGGGCATCCTATAGGCTGCGCTGGGTGTTGGCACTAATCCTTATCATCTTGGCCCTCGGAGGCATCTACTCCTTTCACGCTTGGAGGCGCGCCCAGCGATCAGCCTTTGCTGAATTCTGGGACCCGTTTCTCAGTTCGGGAGATCCCGTACTCTTCTGTGTAGCGGATCAGACACATTACACTGACCTCACTCTCCGGGACGCGGATGACCCAGCCCGGCAGGTGACGTTGCAGGATAATTTGACCGCTGTGGTCATCGATGACCTGGACACCATCACCAAGATCGCCGGGGTGTTGCAGGCGGCTGGCAAACGCTACACCCTGCGCGGCGAAGGAAGCACCAGCCTGATGGATCTGCGGAATGGGCCGTCAGTCATCATCGGAGCATTTGATAACGCATGGGCATTGCGGATGTTGCGCCCCCTTCGCTACCACTTCGCGAACAATCCGGACATGTCGGTCTTCAGCATCATCGATTCCACCAAACCCGGGCAGACACGATGGTCGGTGAACCGGAAGCAGCAGATCGCCACCAATAATTATCGTGACTATGCCATCGTCGCGCGCTTCACTGACGGAACCACCGGCAAGCCCACCCTGATAGCGGCTGGAATCGGTCGGGGAGGCACAATCGCGGCAGGGGAGTTCCTTACCAGCCGGGATTTGCTGCAAGCCGTGCGCAACCAAAGACCTTCGCCGAATACAAAAAATATCGAAGTAGTTCTCAGCACGCAGATCATCGGCGGAGAACCGGGGACCCCAAAGATCGAAGCCGTCTACTTCTGGTAATTCTCCTTGTAAGCCCTTTGGTGGTGCGTGAATCGACCGCCGGATTCCGGTTCGCGGTGCAGTCCATAATGCTCCCGCTCTTGTCTGCCGACACCCAACGATAATTTTCTGAAAAACAAGTTCAACCTGTCGCTACGGGGCACTCCCTGCGCAGGCGCACGTCCCTCCCTCTCATACCCGAGTTTCTTCGCATCCAGTTTCTATGGGTTCAGCCGCCGCGAATCAAACCGGGAAAATCAGCTTGAAGATGCGGCTTTACCGCTGTTACGGCGATCCCTGCATTACCGCCGCCTGCGATCTGCAGATGCCTGATATCAATCGGGATTTCCCACTCTTTACCTGAAAAGAGCTTGTCGGTCTTTTCAGCAAAGACTTACGTGACCATGCCGTAAGGAACTTTACAGCCAGTTATCGCAGCACCTACAAAGGCCGCGTTCTAACCTTGCGTCATTTTGGACCCTTCAAAAGCACGAGCCCCATGCCATCTTGAGGGTCTTGGGCTCTCGGGGGAGAACAAACTACTGGAGGCACTACATTGAAAATGAATCTGAAAAGAGGACCTGGGTCTCGCTGGCAGTGGGGTGGACTTGCTTTGCTGCTCGCGATCATGACGATCTGCAGTCCTTTGGTCAAAGCGCAAATTGCAACAACCACGGCGACACTGTCAGGCGTCGTGACGGATCCCTCTGGCGCTTTAGTCCATCAAGCCTCTGTCACCTTGACGAGTCCAGAGACAGGCATCACCCGAACCTTCGTATCGGACGCTGCCGGCCGGTACGCATTCAGCCAGTTGCCGCCGGGCACCTACAACCTCACCCTTCGAGCCAAGGGTTTTGAGGTGTATCAGCAGAATGGGATCACTCTGAACGCTGCCGACTCCGCGACGCAGAACGTGAGCCTTACCGTCGGCGCGGAATCGCAATCGGTCACTGTCACCGCGGATGCCTCCAACCTCAACACCGACAATTCGAACGTGGCAACAAACATCGACGCGAAGGAGATCGTCGAACTGCCTCTGAACACTCGCAACGTCTACGGCCTTACCACGCTCAACTCTTCAGTGA
Source organism: Acidobacteriaceae bacterium (assembly GCA_049578265.1). Taxonomy (GTDB): domain Bacteria; phylum Acidobacteriota; class Terriglobia; order Terriglobales; family Acidobacteriaceae; genus Granulicella. The sequence continues at coordinate 69,222 of JBAULP010000033.1, read as the reverse complement.
ACAACACCTCGGAAGGCCAGATGTTGCTTGGCGGCGGAAGCAACAGCACAGACAACGCCGATCAGGACGTTTCTTTCCTCAATTTCGCTGGCGGCTTCTTTGGGACCACAGCGTTTCTGCTGGATGGCACATGGGACACTGACCCGGAATGGGGCGCTGTAATCTACGTGCCTTCGGTCGACGCGGTGCAGGAATTCAAGATCCAGAATAATTCTTTCACCGCCCAATATGGTTGGAGCACTGGCAACGTGGTGAACGTAGTCACGAAGTCGGGCACGAGCTCGTTTCACGGTTCCGCATACGAGTTCTATCGCAACCAAGGCCTTGACGCCAACCTGTGGTTCGCCGATCACGACGATACGCCGATCGCCAAGCTTAGCCGGAACCAGACCGGTGCGTCTGCCGGCGGCCCCCTCTACATCCCTGGCATCTATAAGCAACGGGAGAAGACCTTCGTCTTCGGGCTCTACGAGCACTTCTCCGTATCCACTCCAACCATCGCTACCTACACTGTTCCTGACGCTAAGTTTCTCGCGGGCAACTTCTCCGAGCTTCTTGGCCCTCAGGAAGGTGTCGACGATCTGGGACGTCCGATTTATGAGGGGCAGATCTACGATCCTCGCAGCGCGCACCTGATCACAAACGGCCAAAACGGCGCTGTGAACAATGATGGACAATGCGCGACAACCTGCTATATCCGCGACCCAATCCCAGGAAACATTCTCACCAACCTGGCGGGCTACTCTGCAGATCCAGTCGGCGCCAAGATGCTGAGTTATTACCCGACAGCAACTGGATCCGGACTTGCCAATAACCTCGTTGTCTCCGCGGCCGCGCCTGCGGTTTCGGACGAGTATCTGATCCGGGTGGACCAAAATATCTCCAATTCTGCTCGAGCCTATTTCCGCTACTCCTACAAAAAGGAGTCGAAGACAGGAAGCGCGGACAACTGGGGAGCAGACCCAGCCGGTCCCGGCAACAACCGGCCGAATAACCGGTGGGGCATGTGGGCGGGGCTATCGGAGGTCTTCAGCCCCTCATTCACCATGAACATTGCAACGGGTGTCCAGCTCTGGCATGAAACGTCTGACAACCAGTCGTTCGGATTCGACCCTTCCGGGCAACTCGGACTTCCTGCGTACGTTTCTCAGACATACCCCTTGTTCCCAATCGTCAATGTCGGGAGCCAGTCACCCCTTGGCCCCGGCGGCAACGATCAGCAAGCCGTAACGAATCACGGACCCATAGGCACCGTAGCGGTAGACTTCATCAAGCTGTTCGGGAAACATACACTCAACTTTGGAATTATGGGAGTTGAACAAGTGGACAGCCAGCACAATTACTTCCAGGACACTCTGGCGTTCAATGGAAACTTCACTACCGGACCGAATCCTTCCTATGGGCTACCGTTCTCCACAGGCAATGGTGTCGCGGAGATGCTGCTCGGAACGATGGACTCCGCCACGGTTGGTACCGCCTATAATCCGCTCGTTTCGAATCATCTAATCGGCGAGTATGTGCAGGACGACTGGAAACCTTTTCATAACCTCACGTTGAATCTTGGGTTGCGGTATGAGGTTCAGACTCCGGATACCTATCGACATGACGAAGCCTCAACATTCAATCCCAATGCCTTGAGCCCAATCAGCTACGCGGTGGGCACACCGTACCTCGGCGCGCTCCAGTTCCTCGGGCCTGGGAATCGCTATGTCTACAATCCAAACTATGACAATTGGGCGCCCCGCCTGGGAATGTCGTATCAGGTGCTGCAGAAGGCCGTAATCCACGGCGGTTACGGCATCTTCTATCCTGAAAGCGTCACCTGCTGCTTCCCGGGAGATCCAGACGGATTTTCAGCTACCACCGTAGCTGACACCAGTTTGAATGGTGGAGTCAACCCCAATCCAAATATCAGCACAAGCAATCCGTGGGGTGGCAACTACAACGCCATTTCAGGCAACGCTTTGGGAGACTACCAACAGATTGGTTTCCAGGTAGGCAGTGTTTTCAAAAGCCGCAGATCGCCTTATGTCCAGCAATGGCTGTTGGGCGTCCAGTACGCCATCACGCCCAACGATTCGCTCGCCATCGATTACATTGGAAATCGCGGCACGCGCATGATCAGCACCTACCAGCACAACCAGTTGAACCCCCAATATCTATCCATGTCCACGTCAGAGTTGCAGGCAAACGCTCCCAATCCCTTCTTTGGGCACATCGCTTCAAGTTCCTGCAATCTTAATAACGCTGACATTCCCCAGTACCAACTGCTTTCGCCGTACCCGCAGTTCTGCAACCCAATCACAACAGAGGGTGTCTCTGAGACGGACGCACCCGTTGGCTTCTCCGATTACAACGCGCTGCAGGTTACGTACAATCACCGCATCAGCAAAGGGCTGACTGCGATGATCTCCTACACCTACTCCAAGTTCCTCGATAACGTCGAGGGCAACCAGAGCTGGTCGTACAACGGCAATAGCGGGCCAGCGAACAACTATAACCTGGCTGCCGAAAAGAGTGTGGATGGCGGAGATATTCCTCATAGTCTCGTAGCCAGCTACGTGTATCAACTTCCTGTCGGTCGTGGAAAGGCCATAGGTTCTGGCATGGGCCGCATCGCCAACGCAGTGCTCGGCGGATGGGAGATTTCTGGCATTGCCACCTTCAAGTCAGGCATCCCCATATCCATCTCAGGCAATAACCTCACTACCTTTGGCGGCAATCCGCGACCAGATGTAATAGGAGATGTGCACGTTTCTCATAGGAGCATCAACGAATGGTTTAATACTGGAGCATTCGCATTCGCGAAATTCGCCTCTGACGGCGGCGATACATGGGGCAACGCACCCCGTTTCTTCTCTTATCTTCGTGGCCCTCGCTACCAGGATTGGGATACGTCCATCGATAAGAACTGGAAATTCAGAGGCAACATGCGAGCCCAGTTCCGATTCGAAACCTATAACACCTTCAACCATCCAAATTTTTACTCCCCGTCGGGCACCAATTACAGCGGATGCGATCCCAATGCAAACCCCGGGTCTTGTCCAAGCGGTTTTGGCAAGATTACGAACACCTTCCCGTCAAGGAATGTCCAGTTGGCAGGGAAGTTCTATTGGTGATTCCCACTTGAAGACGCGCCTCACGTTCACGCTGCTGTTCCTGTTGGCCACACCCATGATTGGGTTTGGCCAACAGGCGGCAGATTCCAGCTTCGCTTCGTTGGTCGCGGCCGCCCAACAAGCTCAGGCTGTGCACGATTACATTGCAGCGGCAAATGCATACCGGCAGGCATTGAATCTTCAACCAAATCTGGCTGAACTTTGGGCGAATCTAGGACTGATGGAGCAGGAGAATGGTTCAACAACTGAGGCCATTTCCTCCTTTCAACATGCAAATCGGCTCAACGCGTCCCTTTATGTTCCCAATCTCTTCCTCGGAATCGACTACAACAGTACGGGCAAGGCAACGGAAGCAATTCCATTTCTTAAGAAAGCAGAGAAGGGAAGCCATACTGACCCTGAACCACGTCTCGAGCTGGGGCGTGCCTATTCAGCTCTCGGCAAATACTCCTTGGCTGCCCTCGAATTCAAGCAGGCAATCGGGCTCAATCCGAAGTTGAGCTCTGCATGGTTCGCTCTGGGAATCGCATACCTCGATCAAATAGAAGCAGATTCGCGCGACATGTCCACGGAAGATGCGAGTTCGTCTTACGTTAAGGCTCTCTTCGCAGAATCACTCGATAAGCAATCGCGATTCCCTGAGGCAATCCGGACATTCAAAAGCGCAATCGAAATAGAGCCGCAACCTCCATGCCTGCATTCCGAATTGGGATGGGCTCTTCTTAAGCAGGAGAACCTGCCTGATGCCGATTCTGAATTCAACTCGGATCAGGAGGCAAGCCCATCGTGCGCGCTTTCAGCCTTGGGGCAAGCGAGAGTTGCGATCGTCAATTCTGATAACAATAAAGCCATAACGCTGCTAAAAAAGCTATGGGGACGCGATCAAGGATTCGTCAAGACCAATATCGCGACCCTTATGGATGGCCTCTCTCCCGATCGCATATCTACCTTTAAAAACTTGCTTGCTCAACAACGAGACGCGACTTCAACGGAGCTATCGAGTCTACTCACGGCTGCTCTGGGCGGATTCTCTGCGGAGACGGCAACTGGCATGGCTGTGCACGATGCCCGAACGCAGTCAGCGGCGAGCCCCACCAGGGTCATGGACAGCACCGCTGCCTCGTATTACCAGGCAGGAGAATATCAGCGATGCTCCGATCGTCTGCAGTCCGGTAAGCCGAAGGCTCAGCCAAACCAACTTCTTCTCCTTACAACATGCTCATTTTTGACAGGAGACTACGAACGCTCGTCGGAGGCAAGTGCGGCCCTTATGAGCGTTTCCCCTCACTCTGTGCCCGCGCTCTACTGGTCCATCAAAGCCAATGAGAAACTGGCATTTCAAGCTCTCGCCCGCTTTGAGCAACTGGAGCCCAATTCAGCAAGGTCGCACATCTTGTTAGGCGACACTCTTCGTCAGCGATTCAAGTACACCGAAGCTCTGGCTGAGTACAAAGAAGCACAGAAGATCGACCCCACAGATCAAGCGGCTATGCTCGGGATCGCCTTGGCATATCTAGGAAATAACGACATCGACAAAACGATTGAAGCAGCGCGTATGGCTCTGCTTCATAGCCCCCTTGACCCCCAGTTGAACTTGATCATGGCCGAAGCGCTGATAGCTCAGCATCATTATCCTGAGGCCGAGCCATACCTTGCCAGGAGCATGATGACGAAGCCCCAGATGCTCCCACATGTGCATGCCTTGTTAGGCAAGGTCTACGCGGAAGAGGGAAGAACTCAAGACGCAATCGCGCAGCTCCAAATGGGAGCAGAAAGCGATGACGACGGGAACGTCCACTATCAGCTTGCGCGGCTATATCGTCAGATTGGCGATAGCAAGCGTGCATCCGAGGCGCTGGAGCAGACGGAGCTGATCCAAAAGCGGAAGCGTGAGCGATCGACAACCGCATATCAAGATACTCAGATCGCCCCCTCCGCTCATGCGCCGCAATAAGTCCTGCTCGAAGCAGAGAGCCAGCCACCAGAACCTCCGCCAGGAGCTGGCTTGATTCTGCCAACGCAGCTCAGAAATCGCATGTCAACGAATAAAGCTCGTAGGCTAATTTTTCCCAGTGCTAACTGCCGATGGAAAGCTGGCATGCCCCCCGAAGTAACATTCAATCGATTCCAGCTTGCCGTTCCTGATGTGCAAATACTCCACATTCCGGAATGATTTGCCGTTCGTGGTGTGGCAAAGATACTTCACAAAAGCATCGTTCGCGCCCGTGGCGATCCGCTCCAGGTCAAAATGCCGAATGAAATCTATCTGCGTATCCCAACAACGCGTTTTGAAGGTGCTCTTGCTGATGTGGTCATCACCATTTGCGCTCGAGAACGTGAAGTTGTCGGCGAGCAGGCTATCGAACGCACTTAAATCCTTGTTATCCCAAGCCGCGTACCATTTGCGGATAATCTCCTCATTTGTTAAGTTCGGCTCCGACAATGCGCTTGCATTTGCCGGTCCCGGCAGGCTTGCGGCAACAAGTAGCGCGCAGGTTCCCGACGCGAGCAGATGCCTTCGCGAGACAGTATTCCTTGTCATTGTTTGCTCTCCTCTTCATGATGTAGTGTGACGCTTTTGACTCGATCGATTATTTTGAAAGGCCTATTAGATTGGCCTGTCAACCCGAGCTTTCAACTGCGTTAGCAAACCAAACTTCGAGCCGCCGAATGCTGCCGCAGTCATGATTCAGGAGGATAGGTCTGGTCGATGAGATCCCTCGAGGTAATTGTTTCTGACGTACAGCATACAAACAGGTTGGTACGCCGAAGACCACACCCTTGTGCCGGGTAGGATCAGACTTACTTGCCGTTGCTGGGTTCACGTAGAGAGCCCAGCCAACCTACGATATTCCTGATCCCCATACTCCACACCTTCGTATCTTGAGCGTTCTTTGACAACACCTCATAGCCTTCGACCATGGCGATCAGGAAGCTCGCTGTCTCTTCTGGAATCAAGTCGCGACGGACGGTGCCCTGCGACTGACCCATCCGCAAAGCGATGGCAATCTCGGCTCGCCAGGCATGGAATATCTTCTCCAATCGCTTGCGGAATTGTTCGTCGATCAGAGACATCTCCTGCGCCAAATTGACCAATGGACAACCGCTCTTTACATCGATTGGCCGGGCCGGTATCGACTTAACAATCTCTACCAAAACATCGATAGGGTTCCTGCCCTTGCTTAGTTGCAGGGGATTCATCCATCTGTCGCTGGTCTTTTTTGCGATGATCTCTTCGATAATGGCATAACCAAGAGCGTCCTTATTTTCGAAATGGTGATACAGCGCTCCCTTGGTGACATTGGTTGCGGCAAGAATCGTATCTACCCCAGCACTTTGGAAGCCGTATTTATAAACCTCCTGGAATGCGGCCTGTAACAAGCGCTCACGCGTGCCCTCGGGATCGCGCAATCTAGTCCTTCTTGGTTTCGCCTTACTACGTCCGATCATACCAACCAGTATGTATCGTAACCCTTTCTGCGTCAAGCTGGTTCGATCACGCACGCAACCGCCCGCTTATTTGTAAAGGCGCGTCAACGTGCGGCTGAGATGTGAGGCTTGTGTAGCAATTCGATCGTGGATATGGCTTTGCAGTAGAGTGGCTTGACAACATACAGACCATTCGGTATGTTGGCTACAAATTGATTGGCACGGGCATGACCATAGCCGAAAAGCGGTTCGCAGCCAATTTTTGAGTAGTGCATTCACCATGTGCGGCAATGCATCGTCCGGCCATCCGATGCGTCGAGCTTTCCGCGCGAACGAAACCATTTTCATCGATCGCCGGTGCGCACGTCCGTCGGTCGAACCACAATTTCATCTGAGCTCTTCGAAAGTGGAGGGATCAGAGGCTCAAAGGCAGAAGCCGCTTGCGGGAGGTTAGTCGTCAAGATGAGGACACAGGCATTCGCTCTTGAACACGGTGCAAAGGTCTGGGATCGTGGCGCAGTCATGGAGCCCGCATATGACTGGCACATTTCAACCAAGGTTAGGGTCAGCGCCGACAAGCGGCGCGTATTCAATGCTCTGATCGAGCCGGAATACCTCGAACTTTGGGTGCGACTACCCAGCCAGGATCAAGCGGGGCACATCGTCGCATCGCGAGCGAGAAACCTCTTTCGATTTGACTACATTCAGTCCGGCAATTTGGCGCTCACTGTCCTGGGTTCGTATCGATACTGCAGCCAGCGCGGGATTTCATTTGACTGGTGGAACACATCATGCAATTCCGTCTCAAGTTGCGTCGAAATTCACCTGGAGCGCTGCCGGGAGTGCAGCATTCTGAGCTTGACCCATCGCGGCATTTTCGAGAAGAAAGAGTACCTCTGGCAGAAGGAAATGTGGGAAGGCTCGCTTGCGAGACTCCAGGGCCTGTTCTCGTAACACTACATTTCCTTGGCTAGAGCAATTAGCTGGTCCGTTCCACGTGTTCCCAGGAGGCAGTTCGATGCGTTTATTTCGTTTGGCTCATCTCCCCATCATTCTTACCCTCGCGCTTTTCACGACAATCTTGTTCGATCCAGGGACAGCTAAAGCACAGGACTCGTCATCGATGACTGGCGTGGTTACGGACGCAACGGGTGCAAGCATTCCTGACGTTACCGTTACGTTGACCAACAAGGCCACCGGAACCGCCTATACCCAAACCACCAACAAGCAGGGCACCTATCATTTCGCCAACGTCGTCCCCGGCGAAGGCTATACAGCCACCTTCAGCCATCCTGGCTTCGCCAGCGTAAAGGTGAACCAACTCGCGTTGAGCGTCGGCATCACGCGCACGCAGGACGCCAAGTTGGTCGCTGGCTCTAACCAGGTGGTCGAAGTCTCGGCGGCCAGCTCAGAGGTGACACTCGATACGACGGATGCGACGATTGGTTCGAATGTCGACGTTGCTTCTCTTAACCAATTGCCGGTGCAGGATCGAACCAGCGGCGTGACGACCTTGTTCAACCTTCAAGCCGGTGTGGTGGACACCCAGCTCGACAGCGTGAATTCGACGCAATCCGGTGCTGTGACTGGGGCCCGGACAGATCAGACGAGCGTTACGCTGGACGGCCTCGACGTGAACGATATCGCGGCCGGCACGACCTTTGGGATCATTGGCGCCGCTCCCGTCGACTCCGTCGAGCAGTTTACTGGCACCGTGGGAGGACTCACGCCTGGCCTCGGCACCGGCAGCGGTGGTCAGTTCCAGCTCGTCACCAAACACGGCACCAACCACTTCCACGGCAATGTCAATGAATATCACCGCGACACATCCACTGCGGCAAATACCTATTTCAATAATGATGTCGGCGTGGCGCGGACGCCATTGATCCGCAACCAGTTCGGCGGCAACGTGGGCGGCCCGATCATCAGAAACAAGCTCTTCTTCTTTTTCGACTTCGCCGACTCTCGGATCATTCAGTCCAACGCTGCCGAACCGACTGTTCCGATTCCGTCGCTTTACGCCTCCTCGCCGACGCTAAACTACATCAACAACGGCAATGGATGCGGCGATACGAGCCGCCTCAATACTCAACCTGCATGCATCAGTAGCATCAACTCCACGCAGGCCGCCGCTCTCGACCCGGCTGGGATCGGTTTTGACACCAGCGTGCTTGCCTTTCTGGCGAAACGTTACCCCGCGCCGAACGATCCAACTCAAGGCGATGGCGTCAATACCGAGGGCTTGCGCTTCACCTATCCGCAACCAGATATCGAGACCACCTACGTTGGCCGCATCGACTACAACCTCACGAAAACGCAGAAGGTCTTTGGCCGTTTCACCATCAATCGCACCAATGAGGTCTACCCCACCAGCGACGGCGCTCCGGAAGTTCCCGGAGATCCGGATGGGCTCACGGAAATCGACCGCAGCTATGGCTATGTGGTCAGCGACGTCTGGACCATCGGCAACAACAAGGTTAACCAGTTCTACTACGGCGATAACATCTCCAAGCTGAATTTTCTCGCAGGGGACTTCCCAACCTCACCGAACGTGTACAGTTTCACCGGACTATCTGGTCCCTACGGAACAGCCAACACGCAGACGCGCCGTGTGCCGATTCCTGTTGTGCGCGATGATTTCAACTGGCAGGTGAAGAACCACAGCCTCACCATGGGCGGCCTCTTCAAGTTCATCAAGACCAATAGCAACTCAATCGGCGACTTCAACTTCGTCGGTGCCGGGTTGACTGGCTCAGCTCTCGGGGGAGGGCTTGGGGCAAGCTTGCGTCCTTCGAACATCAACAGCACATCGAACGTCGCGCTGGATGATTACGACAATCTCTACGCCACGTCGCTCGGCATCATCGGTAACATCTCTTCCAACTTCGACTACAACAAATCTGGTCAGGAGACTCCGCAAGGCGGCGGTGGACCGCGCGCCTACAGGTTCTTCGAGACCGAGGCTTATTTTGGCGACACCTGGAAGGTGAACAAGCACCTCACCATTGACTATGGTCTCCGCTACCAGCTCTATTCTGTTCCATACGAAGTCCACGGTGATGAGTCCGTCTCCGAGCTCGTCGGCCTTGGACAGCGCCAGTCCACGTTCAACCAGTACTTCAACGACCGCCTCGAAGCCAACGCGACCGGCAACGTCAACGCTGTGCTGCCATTCTTCCAGGAGATCCTCGGCGGAAAGGCAAACAACGGCCCCAGCTCTTACGCCCCTTCCTATAAGGACTTCGCGCCCCGCTTCGCCTTCGCTTACAACCCATCCTTCTCTCCTAAGACGGTCATCAACGGAAGCGCGGCCATCGTCTATGACCGCACGGTGATCAACGCCATCAACTTCCTGCAGGACCAGTTGTCTTTCCTCTTCTATAACAACAACACCAATGAGCTCGGTGACCTCACCGACCCCACCCAGCGACTCGGTAGCGGCCTCTCCTACTCCTCAACGCTGAATCCGGTTGCTCAACCGATCCTGCCGCCGTACATCCCCTATGTCTACAATGGCTACGCATATGGATTGGCCTACGGTGAAGAGGGCTTCGTCATCGATCCTGGTCTAAGGGACCCTTACTCCATATCCCTCAACGCCGGGATCCAGCGGGAGCTCCCCTTCCATATGATCCTTCACGCCAGCTACGTCGGCCGCCTTGGCCGCCGCCTATTGGCCGATGCCGACGCTGCGCAGGTGCTGAACTTCCCGGACAACATCTCCGGGCAGAACCTCTCGGAGGCCTTCGCCAATCTCACCATGCAGCAACGCGTCAACCCCAGCGCAACCACGTACACGGCTGTGCCTTGGTTTGAAAACATCGTTGGCAACTACTTCGGCGACTGCACCGCGGCTTCTGCCGTTCCGCAAGGTTCAGGTCTTCCGCCGGCTCCCAACTGCACCACGCTCGTAGCCGACTACATCGGTCAACTTGGCTACCGCGGGGATATCGGTGACTCCATCTACGAGATGTATGGCGATGGCCTTCTTCCCCCCAATGTCGGTATGCCTGCGCAGTTCGGTGCTCAGGGCTATCTCACCAATAAGGGGTTCTCGAACTACCACGCCCTCCTCTTCACGTTAAGCAAGAATCTGTCGCAGGGCCTTCGGTTTGACTTCAACTACACCTTCTCGCATTCCATCGATAACAACTCGCAGTCGACGGGCCACAACGCACTCTATGAAGTGACAGGTATCATCTGCGATGTAACCCAGCCCCGCGCCTGCCGCGGCAACTCTGACTTCGACGTGCGCCAGACCATCACTGCGGATTTTCAATACGATCTCCCATTCGGTCACAATCAGAGGTTCTTCGGCAACAGCGGGACCCTCACAAACGAACTCATCGGCGGATGGAGCGTATCTGGCATCCCGTCGTACCGCACGGGTCTACCGATCAACGTGCTCTCTTACGCATTCCTCGCTTCGTTTGCGGCCGAAGATCCGGCTATCTTCACCGGCAGCAAGAGTGATCTGAAGGCCAGCGTGAACAACGAGCAGGGCACTGTCTACAACTTCGCAGGAGGCGCTGCCGGCGCAGCAAAAGTCTACGCCGAGTTCCGCGGCCCGCTCGGTCTGGAATATGGTTCACGCAACGTGACCCACGGTCCTGGCGCTTTCAATCTCGATTTCGGCCTCGCGAAAATCTTCCCGATGATTCCATCGAAGAAGGTCAACCTGACCTTCCGCGCGGATGCATTCAATATCTTCAACCACCCCAACTTCTCTAACCCAGGCGGCAGCGAGCCTGACATCGTCAACAATGCGTCGCCCTTTGGGCAGATCACATCAACGATCAGCCCTCCAGGACAGATCGGCGACATCCGCGTAGCCCAGTTCTCTCTTCGCATGGAGTTCTAGGCGGGTGGCCGGAAGATGGATTCCGGACTGTCTTCTATGTGTATGTCGTTAGGAGGGTCTAGAAATTGAAACGCGTAGCCGGAACATTCACTCTGCCCATCGTCATCGACCGTCACGGCCAGATGCCGATCCATCGCCAGGTCTGTGAGTGGTTCCAGTGCGCGATCGCGGAAGGACGGCTGAGATCAGGCGAATGTGTACCATCCAGCAGAGGGCTTGCGGCGGATTTGGGCGTTTCTCGAGGTTCGATCGTTAATGCCTACGAACAGCTTCATGCCGAAGGCTACTTCGAGGCCTTCTCCGGTTCGGGCACCCATATCGCGAAGTTGATTCCGGGGCAGTTGCCGGCGTTCAAAGCAATCCGAGAAGACACACCGTACACCGCACATTTAAGAAAAAGCGTGCCCCGGCGAATCTCAGATCAAGATTCCCTGCGGCACGACCGGTCCATCCAATCTCGGTTCAATTCATCTGGAGCGTTTGGGGTCGGCTTGCCCGCTCTCGACCACTTTCCAGTGAACGTTTGGTCGAATCTTATCGCACGTCATTCAAGAACTGTTTCAGTATCGATGCTCGCGTATGGCGATCCGATGGGTTATTGCCCACTTCGCGAAGCCATCGCCGAATACGTCAGGATGGTTCGAGGAGTTCGATGCGATGCATCACAAGTTCTAGTCACCGCGGGTTCACAACAAGCTATCCAAATCGCATCCCAAGTGCTCTTGAACTACGGGGATCAAGTCTGCGTGGAAGATCCAGGTTACCCAGGGGCACGGCAGGCATTTGCGAGGGCTAACGCGCAAGTCGTCCCCATAAGCGTCGACGCCGAAGGCATAAACGTCTCCGAACTCAAAAGCCAAGGCCAACACGCGAAGCTGGTCTACGTAACGCCATCCCATCAATACCCCATGGGTATGACCATGAGCGGTGCCCGTCGAATGCAATTGCTCGACTGGGCCGGTCGTAACGGCACATGGATCATCGAAGATGATTGCGGTAGCGAGTACCGCTTCGACGGCGGATCCGTCCGTTCGTTACAGGGCCTGGATACAAACGCTCGAGTTATGTACGTGGGCACGTTCAGCCAGGCGATGTACCCGGCATTGCGGTTGGGGTATCTTGTGCTTCCAAGAGATCTCATAAAAGCTTGCACTGCAATGAAAGGTTCCATGGACATGTTCTGTCCTACATTAAGTCAATCTGTGACGGCAGAATTCATTCGGGAAGGCCACTTCGCACGGCACCTGCATCGGATGCGGATGATCTACAGCACGCGGCGAAACGCGTTGATCAAAGCGCTACAAAATGATTTACCCGATTCAGCAGAGGTCCTTGCGGGCGAGGCTGGCTTGCATCTTGTAATCCTGCTGCCCATTGGAGTGGATGATGTTGAGGTGGCTGAGAAGGCCGCGCGAAGAGAGATTACAGTGATCCCGCTGTCCTTATGCTGTTTAAAGAACGAGCAGCGAAGTGGCCTCTTGCTTGGCTATGGCGGCGTCGATGTTCAAGGGATCCAGAACGGTACGCGCAAGCTAAGCTTGTGCGTCGAACGAATTGGAAACCCAGTAACCCGTTCGCTTGTTAACACCAACAAGACGCGGGATTCGACATTATGAAAAACCTGCGATTGTAAGGCCACGCGAACGGCGGCCTGCCAAGCTAAAACGTCAACTGCCATCGTCGGTAGCGCGGACTTGCTCCACAGTCGCGATTTCGAGGCGATTCACACACGCCTCAGCAAGGAATTCATGCAGTGCTTCGGTCGCGCCACTTTCGGGAAACTGTTGCAGCTTTGCGCAAAGTTTCTAACCGTTAGAACTCTGTCAAGGTGCTCACAAATAGGAGTTTGTTGGATGCGAACGATGCTCGGGCAGAAGGGTTCATTCGGTGCTAGACTGCTCATCACGTTTGTTTCTCCTGCATGAGTCGGTGATGAGCAGCAAGAGTAGCCAAGTCAATGACGTTTCGGACGCTGAGGGCGAGAGCCTGCCCAGCGTCGACGAGCGCCGCGCTCTGATTCACCGTGCCGCCAGGAGCAGTCAGTTCGCACGGTCGGCGCGGCTGCGCGACTTCCTGCTTTATGTAGGCAACGAAACGTTGAAGAAGGGCATTGCCGAGGTCCACGAACAGGACATCGGTATCCGTGTGTTTGGCCGGCCTGAGGACTACGACCGCGGTCAGGACAACATCGTTCGCGTGAATGCGACCGAGCTGAGAAAACGGATCGAGAGCTACTTCGACACCGAGGGTGCCGGTGAGCCGGTGGTGTTTTCAATTCCGCGCGGAAGTTACAAACCAGTGTTTCGCCGCCGCACGGTGACTGAGGCATTGGAACTGGATACGAATCGGCAGGCTGTAGCGGTCACCACGACGACGGCAGCGGGGGTAGATGTTTTGTGGCCGAGCCCGCGCCAGCCGGCGACCTCGACCTGGACAAGAATCTGGGGAGCACACTGGGCATGGATTGCGACCACGGCTGTGCTCCTCGCGACCTGCGGATGGCTGTTTTACAATAACCAACTCCTGCGTGGGCACGCTGATCCCTGGGCACACCGGCCGACGGTGGCAGAGTTCTGGATTGACGCCACGAAAGCGGCGCCCCAGACCGACATTGTGTTACCGGATGCTTCGGTGAGCATGAGTGAGGAGATTCTCGGCACCCCGATCACCTTGAGCAATTATCTGGACCACCGCTATATCCCCGAGAACTCGAAGCCTCCGCTTTCCGCCAACCGTGAACAGGACCTGAGCACGATCTACACCCACAACTTGGTTACGCTCGGAGATTTTCACGCGGCGCAGCAGATTCTTGGCCTCACCCCGATCTCGCCGTCATTCCATCTAACGCTGTCGCGGTTCTACGAGGCCGACTCGTTGAAGCGTGACAATGTCGTACTGATCGGAGGCAAGAAGGCGAACCCGTGGGTGCAGATGTTCGATCCGCAGATGAACTTCAGCCTGGAGTACAACAGCGCGCATAACCAGATTTATGTCGCCAACCGCCATCCACGGCCGGGAGAGCAGGCAGTGTATGAGGCCCCGATGGACCGTAATACGCTGATGGGGTACTGTGTGGTCGCGTATCTGCCGAATCCCGGTCAGAAGGGAAACGTGATTATCTTTGCGGGGACAGACTCGGATGCGACGGGAGCCGCTGCAGAGTTTCTTACGACAGAAAGGCAGCTCCGTCAGTTCCAACAACTGCTGCACAGCTCACGCTTTCCGTACTTCGAAGTGTTGCTGAAGACATCGCGGCTGAGCGGGACCAGCTTCAATGCGGAGATTGTCGCTTTCCGCAGCTATCCCAATTCCAAATAGAGCGGGTGAATGACAGCGGCGCGCAGAGCCCGTGCGTGGGGGGCCGACCGAAAGGGAAGGTCTCGGTAGACGGACTGTCTCGATGCTCAGCGGCAAACAAATATCTCGTCGTCGGATGACTTGTTCGGTGCTGGAGAACGCCCTCGGATGCTCGGATGCTCCGATGCGCTCGACCGCCGGCCACGGCTGCACTTGAAAGACCGGCGGCATGGCAGATGCCGCAAACGCCTTGCCCGGATCGCGCCACTCTCTTGGCTGAAAATGGTCCCAGCGGCGGACGGTTTGCGTACATCTGGAGACCCCTCTGCGATGTTCGCCCGCTACTCGCCATGTCTCCGGATGACCCGTATCGCATTGTTGCGAATAGACTTGCGCAACTATTAACCGTTAAGAAATCGACTCCTTTCCCCGTGAATTAACTTGTGCCCCGTGGTTGCCAGTGGGAAGAATGGCAGCCCTGAGTTGAGCTGGAAGGTTTTGCAGGATCAACGAACAGGGCGGGATTGGATCCAAGTCAGGCAGGCGCCTGAAGTTGGGCCAGTACCTGAACCCGGGAGATATCGGACCGGATTGGGAGACTGGCATCCGGCAACCCCGAGGTTGAGACCCTGATCTGGCATGCAGCAGGCGAACAGTAAGGCAGTTCAGGAGAGACCATGACGAATACCCCGACGACCAAAACCGTAACCAGGATCGCGATGTGCCTGGCTACGGTTCTCTTCAGCATGATGGTGCTGCGGCCAGCACACGCACAGCGGTATCTCGGCGGATTGAGTGGAACCGTTACCGACCAGTCCGGTGCAATCATTCCCGGCGCGCAAGTGGTCGCCGTCGAGGGGAGCACCCAATTTAAAACTGAGGTTTCCACCAGCGCTGTGGGCGCCTTTTCCATGCCCTCTCTTTCGCCTGGAACCTATCGAGTGTCGGTCACAGAAAAGGGATTCGAGACGATCACAAGGGCCAACGTGGTTCTGACCGCTGGACAGGTCGTTCAGGTGGACTTCAAACTCCTGCCGGGCAGTGTCAGCCAGTCCGTCGAGGTTGTCGAGCATACGGCGGCGCTGATCGACACCACCTCTCCGACCATTGCCACGACCATGGACCACCAGGAGGTAACCGACCTGCCCAACGAGGGCCGCAACCCCTACGTGCTGGCGACGATGACTCCGGGCGTGGTTGACACAGCTTCAGGGGGTTATTTCAATGGCCATGCAAGCCAGTACACCAATCCCTACAGCGGTGTTGCCGTTCAAATTACCGCGTTTGGCAATGCCGGGCACAATCGGCTCACTTTGGACGGTATCCCTAACGATGCGCCCGAGCGCTTTTCAGGAGATACGTACACCAACTTCGTTCCTTCCCCCGAAGCGGTGCAGGAGGTCAAGGTTGAAGACGGAATCTGGGACGCACAGGTTGGCCACGGCAACGGCGTTGTGACCAATGTCGTCGTCCGAAGCGGCGCGAACGCTCTGCACGGCGCGGCCTACTACGTCTTTGAGAACACCTATCTGGACGCCAACTACTACCAGAATGTGGCTGCCCAAAAGGCGCGTCCAAACAATCAGGTGAACCAAACCGGACTCGTGCTGAGCGGACCGGTGGTGCTGCCGAAGCTCTATAACGGCCACGACAAGACGTTCTTCATGTTCTCGTTTGAGCGCTATGCCACGCACACGCCGCAGAACTTCAGCACACGCGTTCCAACGCAGGCGGAGTTGAACGGCGATTTCTCGGGGTTGTGTCCAGGTGGCTTCAATGGGGCCGGCTTCTGCGATTCCACCGGTGGCACGCAGCTCTTTGTTCCAAACTCCCCGCTGGATGCGAACAACAACCGTACAGAATTCTTCATCAACAACAACATCGTGGCGTCGACATTTGGTCTCACCACGGGCGGCACGATTTCTGGATCGTCGGCCATCAACGCGACCGGCGCTGCATTAGCATCATACTTTCCTGCACCGAACGTAGCAGGGTCAACAGCGGCCAGTTCCGCATCTCAACCCAACTACATCTCGACCCAAACCACCTATCCCAGCACCTACCCCTCGTTTATCGGGCGCTTCGACCAGGAGTTCGGACAGAGCGACAAGCTGAGTGTGATTGGGTTCCGGTCAGGTTTGACGCAGAGCTATCCGATGGAGGGCTACACCAAGGGCATAGGGCCGACGGGATATGGCTACTCGGTGTACCGCAATAATCGCGGAGGCAGCGTGGATGAGGTTCACCAGTTCTCATCCAGCATGGTCCTCGATTCGCGCTTTGGACTTATCTACCATCCCTTCGGACTGCTCTATCCGGGCAACTCGAACTTCGATCTGACCAAGATCGCGATGACGCAAACGGGCCTGCCCTACAACACCTTCCCCGGAGAGACCGCGAGCGATAGTTATTCAGGATTGGCGCCTGGCGCCGGCGGCCAGATCAGCACATCAACGGTCGGTTCGCTCGACGAGATCCTGGCCAAGGAGTGGGGACACCACTCCTTCCGCTTCGGATTCCAGGGAGACATTCTGCGTTATGACGTGCAGAATCCAATGAGCGGATTTGGAAATGGCTCCGGCACCTCGGGACTCGCGTTCGACCGGCGTTTCACGCAATCGAACTCTGTAAACTACGGAGCCGGTGCAGCACCGGTGACCAATGGCGTCGGTTCCGGCGATCCGATCGCTTCCATGCTGCTGGGAGCCTTCTCGACGGCCAACTACAACATCGCCATCGCCTATGCGTTGCAGCAGATTTACATCGCCCCCTTCTTCCAGGACGACTGGCGCGTGACCAACAAGCTGACGGTAAACCTGGGTGCCCGCTACGACTACGAGTCGCCTCTTACCGAGCGCTTCAATCGCATGGTGTCGGGCTTCTGCACGCAGTGCGTCAATCCTTTGCAGGGTTCGACTTCTGGCATTACGCTGAATGGCGGCCTTGAGTTCGTGACGCCGGCAAGTCGTTTCCCGATGCCGCACGACACGCACAACCTCGCTCCCCGCCTGGGGTTCGCGTACCAGTTGGCGGGGAATACGGTGGTTCGCGGCGGTTTCGGCATCATCTTCTTCAACACCATCGAATCGCCTTACTCCACTGGTTATAGCCAGTCCACCAGCTACAGTAACTGGACGGAATCGGCTCCTCTCAACGCAGCGACCAACCCATTCCCAACCGGTGTTGTGCTGCCCACAGGTAGCAGTCTCGGGTTGGAGACCGGGATTGGACAGAACATCAGCTTCAACGATCAGACTCATGTCCAGCCGCGGGCGGCCGAGTACACGCTGAATGTGCAAGAGCGGCTGCCCTACCACATTGCGCTGCAGGTCGGTTATGTAGGATCCCGACCCACCCGCCTCGAGGTGAGCAAGAACATCAACGCTTTGCCGGCCCAGTATTACAACCAGGGCGCAGCCGAGGTAACGTATCTCACGACCAAGGTCCCCAATCCGATGGCGGGTCTCTTTGCCAGCACGTTCGCCAACAACTCCACCTTAAATGCCAGTACGATCCAGCAGTATCTTCTGCTACAGCCATTCCCTGAGTTCGGTTCGGTGACGGAGCAGAACTCGTCAATCGGCAGCTCGCCTTACAATGCGCTTCAGATCCAGGTCAGCCGTCCCATGACGCAGCACTTCTCCATCCAGGGCAACTTTACCTGGGACAAGCTGATGCTCCATACCGGTTACCTGAACTCCGGCATCGACACGAAACTGGAGTCCTACCAGGACAATAACTCGAACCTACTGGCCAATATCTTCGGCACGTACGAGTTGCCGAGATTCGAAAAACAGCCGATCTGGGAGCGGTTGTTGATTGGAGGCTGGAAGCTGAACGGAGTGCTGCGCATGGCCAACGGCAACCTGATTTCGGCGCCCGGCGGTGTGAATATCATCGGGCCAACGGGAGTTTCCAACCGCACGTACAGCCACTTTATCAACACTTGCTACGAGAACACGAGCGGTGCGCTAGTGGTGGGTACAGGAGCCTGCACCGGTTCATCGGACACGCCCGCTTATCAACAGCGCTTGTCCTACACGACCCAGACCAACAGTCCGTACATCAGTGTTCGACAGCAGTTTCACCCTCTGATGGACGCCTCGCTGTTCAAGACGTTCCCGATTCGCGTGGGGATGACCTTTGAAATCCGCGGTGAATTCTTCAATATTCTGAACTCGCCAATCTTCGGTGCTCCCAACACATCAATCGGTAGCACCGCTTTCGGAGTGGTTTCGTTGACGCAGGCGAACGACCCCCGCTACGGACAGCTAACGGCTCGATTGAACTTCTAAGCGAAGCCTTCCTGAAGGTGGACCTCCGACTGGGACAATCCCTTCCTGGTCCACCTCTCTTCAACTTGCAGGTCATTCATTCACTCAGGAAGGCTATGTTCCATTGCATCGCAAGAGGGCTCTTGGAGAGCAACGAGGGGGTAAATGTGCAAGGCAGGATAATTCCTGGATGGATAAAGCGCATCCTCCCGATGGTATTGGCCCTGGCATTTACCAGCGCGTTGTGTGGGCAAACGTCATCGGATGCTCTGCGCGCCGGTTTTGAGCAGCCACCCACGACCGCGGAACTCCGCTGCTACTGGTGGTGGCTCAACGGCAACACCACGGCGGACACGATCACACGCGATCTCGAAGCCATGAAGGCGAAGGGATACGCCGGAGCCATTCTTGTGGACGCCGATGGCTCCGGGCAGCAGGGCAATCTCGAAGTGCCCTCCGGCCCGGAGATTGGCAGCCCGCAGTGGATCGCTCTGTTCACTCACGCACTCGACGTAGCGCAGACGCTCGGCCTTCAAATCAGTCTCAATGTCACTAGTCGATGGGATGTTGGCATCATCGGCGGTGCAACCGTAACGCCCGAAGATGCGCTGAAGCTTCTCTCCTACTCACAACAAATCGTCGAAGGCAGCGGCGATAAGTCCGTACACCTGACCGCTCCGCCGATTCAGAACGGCTTCTATCGGCCCATCGCCATCCTTGCATACCCTTTGCATCACGGTGCAGCGCTCGCGGGTTCGCCGGCAAGTGGACGCCAGGCGATCCTCCATCTGCGCGATAAGACCGCGTCGGTGGAGACGGGTATCTCCATGCCTACGACCAGCCGGGTTGCGCGAGATCTTCCGTCCACCGCCGGCGAGCAGGATGCCAACCTCGACGAGGTCGTCGACCTCAGCTCCCGCATGAATGCCAACGGCACACTTGACTGGACATTTCCGTCCGGCACATGGGAAGTGCTTCGCATCGGCTACACCGATACCTCCAAGCATCTGGTGGATGCCAGCGGAGCTCCGCTGGGGCTGCCATTGGACGCTCTGAGCGCCCACGCATTCGACGACTACTGGCGGCAGGCCATCTCTCCGCTCCTCGATGCTGCCCGCCCCTACATCGGCAAGAGCCTTCGCTATCTCGTCACAGATAGCTGGGAGGCCGGCGGGACCAACTGGACCGATGCCTTCCGCGAAGAGTTCATGCGCCGCCGCGGCTATGACCCCATCCCGTACCTGCCCATCGTTGCCGGACGAATCCTCACCAGTCGCGAGGTGACGAACCAATTCCTCTTTGACCTGCGCCGTACCGTGGCCGATCTCATCACCGAAAACTACTACGATCATTTCGCCGACCTTGCGAGACAGAACGGACTCGGAACCCATCCCGAGTCCGGCGGCCCACATGGCGCACCCATTGACGCGCTGGAAACGTTCCGAAGCTCGTCCTTCCCGCAAACAGAGTTCTGGGTTACCTCCGACTATCATCGTGTCACCGACAGCGAGCGCTTCTTTGTGAAGGAGGCGTCGAGTGCCGCGCACATTTACGGCAAGCCATTCGTGGCCGCCGAAGGCCCCACCAGCATGGCTCTGGCTGCATGGTCTGAATCTCCCGGAAGAAACCTCCAACCCACCTTCGATCACGCCCTCACGGAAGGTTTGAATCGTCTCTTCTGGCATGAGTTCACCTCGTCGCCAGCCAAATACGGTCTGCCTGGCCAGGAGTACTTTGCCGGCACGCATCTGAACCCGAAGGTTACCTGGTGGCGCCAGGCTGGCCCTCTCCTGCTGGCCTTCAATCGCGCGCAGTTTCTCCTTCAGCAGGGCCGTTCCGTCTCTGACGTCCTGTATTTCTACGGCGATCAGGTGCCGGACTTCGCTCGCCTGAAGTCTGACGACCCAGCACACGTCCTTCCGGGCTACGACTACGACGTCACCAATGAAGACGCCCTGTTACACCGTATGCAAGCCTCCGGTGCAGACCTGCACACGCCCGAGGGGCTGCACTACAGGGCGCTGGCCCTACCCGCATCGCGTGCTCTGTCCTATCCAGACCTCCAATGGATCAGCCGCTTCGTTCATCAGGGCGGCCTCGTCATCGGGCTGAAACCCCTCGGCCCCCTTGGCATCCTCCCCGCAGATCAGAGGATCCTCTACACCCGCCTGGCTGACGAGATGTGGTCGGCTTGCAACCATGGAGCGACCATATCCAACTACGGCAGCGGACGCATCTTCTGCACAACGCAGTCAAGGACCGTCCTCTCCTTCCTGCACCTAGCTCCCGACTTCTCCTATCGACTGAGCAACGACGACGCCACGGCCAACGCCGGGCCTGCCTTCGATTACGTACACCGCTCTGCGGCCGATACGGACATCTACTTCGTCCGCAACACTCTCGACCAAAGCGTGGCGGCAACGCTATCCTTCCGGGTCCACAGCCGCGCAGCGGAAATTTGGATGGCCGATGATGGTTCCATGACGGCGGCGCTTGTTTACAGAGAAACGAACGATGGCCGCACCGAAATTCCTCTTACCTTTCCTGCAAAGGGCTCGGTCTTCCTAATCTTTCGACGGCCACCATCTCGCCACCTGACCGGAATATGGAAGAACGGACGTGAGGTATTTCCCTCGCCGTATCTCGGTGTAGGAGTCTTTTCCGGCGGAGCGTCGGGGTGGGTCGCCTCAGATCCTGGTGAGTATCGAACGACAGATTCAAGCGGTAGCGACCAAACATTTGTTGTCCCACCGGAAAACCGGTCCGCGCCAGGTACTGCGCCGCTAGCGTTTGGGTCTTGGACTCTTTCGTTTCCATCCGGTTGGGGAGCGCCGTCGTCCATCCCGGTGGACCAATTCCAATCCTGGACAAAGTCGCAGGACCCAGGCATCCGTTACTTCTCGGGGACCGCAACCTATCGCGCGACTCTGCGTGTATCGAGTGGAACGATCACGCCGCAAAAGCAGGTCTGGCTCGATCTCGGCCAGGTGCGTGAAATCGCATCGGTTGTCGTGAATGGCGTCCCTGTGCAGACGACGTGGAGAGCGCCATTCCTTGTGCGTGTCGATCGCCAACTCCACAAGGGAGACAACATCGTCGAGATTCAGGTGACCAATCTCTGGCCCAATCGGATCATCGGCGATTTGCAGGCGTCCGCCGCCGTCCAATATACCCATACCAATGTCCGCGCGTACTCAAGAAACTCTCCGCTCCTTCCTTCGGGCCTGCTGAAACCCGTGACCGTTCGAGTCGACCTCATTGAGCAACGGTAATGGGTCGTCCTTTCAAAATTCACCGAAGGAATTTCAAGGCATTGTGCAAAGCTCATATCGCCTTAGGGCTTCGTCAGCCGGCGGCACAGTTCCTTCGGACAAAGAATTTGTTATTTTTTAGCTTCTGACGTTGACTGTTCAGTAGTTTGGGGTTGAAGCAGGCTTTCGATTCCTTTTTGCGCTAGAAGGTAAGTGTTCTCTGCATCGATGAACTTGTGATCGTTGAACTCGTGAGCATCCACGCGGTGGTACGCCGCGAGCGCTGCTTCGCGCAAACCGTAGTCCTGGTAGAGCACACCCAGGGCGTACCATGTCGCTGCGTTGGGCTGCGACAGATTTCCCGCAGTCATCGCTTCCTTGAGAACCTGTTGCGCTTCGGTCACCTTGCCTTGTGCTGCATAGACGCAGGCCATGGTGTGGAGGTCGGCGAAGCTGCCGTTCTTGGAGAGCACATTGGCCTGCTGTGCCGCCTCGGTAACATCGTTGCCGAGATGATCGTCGAAGAGACCCAGCCATGCGTAGCCGTTGTAGTCTGAGTCGATCGCCTGACCGGAGTCGAAGATAGACTTCTCCGCTGCGCGCGCGCTCGCGTAATCGTGCGCTGCCGTCAACATGAACGCCTTCTGGCGTAGGAGGTCGGCGTCAGTTGGCTTTCGTGCGAGACGCACGGAGAGCAACTGCTTCCACGCCTTCTGATCGCCATTCATGGCGTAAGCCGATCCTGCGAGCGAGATCGCGGTGATCGAATCCGGCTGGGCCTTGAGCAGATTCTGGATGTAGGGAAGTGCGAGCGCGGGCTGCTCGGCGCCAAGGTATCCCTTCGCGAGGAGTAGATCGAGGTTGACCTGGTCCAGTCCGGTCGCCTTGTTGCGCAGCGGAACCAGAGAGTCGAGATAAGGCTTGAGGCTCATATCGCCAACCGCGAGAGAGATCGCTGCGACACGCTGCGCCTCGGGCGAATCGGCACCGCTGCGGGTGTCGCCTTCGGTCCAGAAGAGCGGAAGCAGCGGGCCGGAGAGTGGATCGTCGCCACCGCCCTTGTGCAACAGATCGCGCTTCCAATCAAGAAGGGACTTGGACAGTGCAGGCTCATGGTGGGCGAGTGCGTAGAGCGCGTAGAAGCCGCCTTCGCTGAAGTCATGATCGCCGTCGGCAACGATGCGGAACTGGCCACCTTCCTTGACGACGAAGTAGTGGGAGTTTTGACCAAACAACTGAGTGAGCACGCGGTAGCCCTCAGCGTCGGAGCCGGTGGCCTTGATCACGGTGCCACCGAGAATGAGGTCGCGAAGAACGACCTCTGACATGCCCGCGTTTGCAGCCATCGTATGCAGAAAGCCGGCACTCTCCATGTTCTTGTCGAGGTTCAGTTCAAACGCGGCCTGCGAAGGATACGCACGCGTCGAGAGTTGGCTCGCCAGGGCGTTGCGATCGGACGTTCCGCTGATCTGTGTGTTAAGTTCGGCGAAGACGACTGCCTCGGCTGACGTGACGGGAGGAGACGCCAGCGGAACGCGGTGCAGGTTGCGATACATCTCGATTCGGCGAGCGACCATGGGAGCGTCGCTCTGCCCCTGGATACCGGCGGAGAGAATGTCCGCGGACTGCGGATACAGACCAAGCTGCGCGAGATAGTTGCCGGCAGAGACCAGACCTTTGCCACGATCATCGGCGCTGACGTTGATGTGGTCGGCGGCGGCGATTCCCGCAGCAACATCCTTCTGCGCAACCGCAGAGGCGATAGCCAGCGTCGCGTGGTTGATGCCCGGAGGTATGTCCTTCAGGAGCGCATCCAACTGCTGATAATCATGGTGGAAGAGCAGCGCATAGGCGAGGTTGACGCGGTACTGCGGGACCTGCGACGAGTTCTTCTTCTGCTCAGTCTCAATGAGCTGGCGATAGAGCGCGATGGCCTCTGGCAGCGTGGTGGAGTTGTAGCGAACTCCATTAGCATCGAACTCGAACAGGATGGCGAGGTCGAAGCGAGCGTCGAAGTCCTCGGAGTGGAAGGCGTTGGTCTTCTGGAGGGCTGCAATGGCGGCGTTGCGGTCGAAGCCGGGGCTGAGGAACCTGCCGAGAAGATCGTTTTCGAAGACCCATCCTTTGGTAGCCCACGCTGCAGGCGAGTCTGGTTCCAGCTCTGCGGCGCGCGTTGCTTCCGCGCGCGCCATGCCGCCCACACCCACAGTGACGAGAGCGCGTGCAAGCCAGATGTGAGGCAACGCCGACTTAGGATTCTGCGCGATCGCCGACTCATCCGCGGCGAGCGCCTGTTTAATGCGGCCAGCCGAGAGCAGCTTCACACCGGTCTGATCGAAACCGATCATGATCGGTTCGCGCTGGTAGACCTGCGCAACCGCCTGGCGGAGATCAAGCGCCTCCTGCAGGGTGAGCTGAGGCTTGTCCGTGGTAAAGCGCAGGGTCGCGGTGACCAGCGAAGGAGACTCCTGCGCATACTCTTCGGTGAGTGTAGCCGGGCCCAGCTTGGTGGCGCGGTCAGCAGGGAGGGCGCGCGCCGTGAAGCCCGCGGGCACATGGATGCGATAGCGCTGCTCGGTGGTGAAGGGGCTTAGCTCATAGGATGCCACCCGCTGCGCTTCTTCCGCTGCGCGCATCTGCTTCTGGTCCGCGGGTGCGTCGTCGGGAAGCGCAACCGGCGCGGTGCGCACCCATACCGGCAGCGAGTTCAGGATGCCGTAGGGGAAGATCGCCACGCTTGCATCCACCAGCGACGTGTAGCCGCGGCGCGCGCCGTCGACGTTCAGCATCAATTGAAACGGCTGCGCCAGGTCGGTGCCGTTTCCGTGCGTAAAGCTGGTTAGCCCCTTGGCCGCGTAGGCACTCTGCGCATACTGCTCCAGGTCTTCCTTGATCTTGGTGGTGTTGGTTCCGCCGTAGAGCGAACGGTACAGGGCGTCGATGTAGCCATGCGTCTCGGAGGTTTCAAGGACGTGCGACGGCCCCACTTCGGAGAGGGTGAACTCGCGGGTCTCGATGAGCTTTGAGTCCGCAGAGGTGGCCGTAGGTGTTGCGGTCAGTGTGGTGGTGTCCGGCGCGATGACTAGAGCGAGACGGTTAGAATCCGCAAACGGTAGATTGCCCACCGCGCTTAGGTTGGCCGTCGCATCGATCCATAGCGCAGGATCGGTGGCGGTTGCAGGAACGTAGACGATGGCATGATTGAAGCGATTCATGCCGGGAAGATCGGGATCAACATCGGGGCCTGTTCCCGCGGAGAGCAGGGCGAGGTCCGCTGGAATCTTCGACGCGCGCAGCATCGCGACGAGGAACGTGGCCTTGTCCTTGCAGTCGCCGTAGTGGCGCTTCAGGACCACGGCCGGAGACTGGGGCGTGAGCTCGGACTCGTTGAACTCGACGCCTGTGTAACGAACCTCCTGGTGGAGACGCGAAACCAGTTGCTGGATGAGGCCGAGGCGCGTGACCGCGGGAGTCGAAGGCAGAAGGCTGGTGACTTCGCCGGGGGCAATGTGCGGCTCCGCGAGCGCAGCGTAGTCGTGCGCCAACGATGCCCAGGACGCGCCCGTGGAGAAATCGACCCGCGGGCGAAGGCTCAGCGTGCTGGCTAGGTCGATGTCCCCATAGATATCCGCAGGCTCGTGATCAAGCTCATAGACGACGCGCCGCATCCCACCGGCCTCCGACCGGGTGACGTCGGTCGTCGAAAGGTTGGAGAGATGGTCCTTGAACGGCACCGACGACGGAAGCTCAACGACCAACTTCTCGTGGTTCATGGGAGCGTTGTTCCCAAAGGTGTAGCGGAAGACGGAACCGCCGGCGAAGTATGGTCGCTTCTCGTCCACGGAGACGACCTCCTCCACAATGGAGCCGACGGCAAGACCGGGAAGCGGTGCCTTGCGCACGCGTCCCAGCGTATACGTGTCGTCTTCGCCAGAGTCCAGCGGCGCGTCGGTTACAGTCTTCGGGTCCAGCTCGGAGAAGGTTCCATCCAGCCGAAGAACGCGCGCTTGCAGTTGCGATTGATTTTGATACCAGGGATCCCAATCCATGGAGATCTCGGCCCAGCCTTCGAGCGCCCGCTGCGTCTCCAATCGATAGATCATGCGATAGGAGTAGGCGAGCGTGCCCTTCGCGCTCATCCGGTAGTCGGCCTCGGAGTAGAGGATCGTGACATCGGATCGCTTGTCAGCGGGGATGCTGGTGGAGGCGGTCCGCATGGCCGCGGCGGAGAGCGTGAATGGAGCTCCGTCGAAGGGCGTGGTTCCGGTGGACTGGGCCTGCAGAGGAGACGCGACCGAAGCAACGATCAGGACACTGAGCAACGCAACGCTGCGAAACATGAAGACCTACTCGAGACGGGAATTTGGCTTGAGACTATCAGTCGCGTATTCCTTTGGGCAATGCCGGAAGAAGTTCTCCTATAAGGGGTTGACGTTGGCCGGCTGAACCCGATACAAAAATCGGTGGCACAGTGGCTCGTCGAACCTGCCGGAAGGGGTCGCAATATTTTGTGAGGGCAATCCGGCGAGAACCGTCCAAAGGCACCGAGCCGTCCGATAGCCCAACGGCGCCAGGCTGTCACGGATGGGCTGTCTGGTTCGATCGGCGCCGTCGATTTCACTGGCTAACGTCGCCTTTGCGGTTTAGGATGGCGGTCTCCGGGCCAGATCAATCCAGTAGAGCTGTGAGGAACGGCTATGCGGAATATCGTGATTTGCTGTGACGGCACCGGCAACGAGTATTGTGACGCCAACTCAAATGTGGTCAAGCTGTATCACGCAATGGAGCAGAGCGCACAACAGGTGGTGTACTACCACCCTGGCGTGGGAACAATGGGGGCACAACAGTCGCTGACTGCTGCAGGCAAGACCTGGACGAAGTGGCTTGGGTTGGGGTTCGGCTACGGACTCTCAGAGAACATTGCGGATGCATACGGCTTCCTGATGCAGAACTACCAACCAGAAGATCGGGTGTTTGTGTTCGGATTCAGCCGGGGTGCGTATACAGCGCGGGCGCTATGCGGGCTCCTGGAGATGTGCGGATTGGTCCGGCCCGGCAATGAGGGACAGATTCCCTACGCACTGCGTTTGTTTAAGAGACAGCGGGGACGTTTCGACGCAGTGCGTGGCGTTCCGAGCAAGTTTTACATTGCGAAAGGCTTCAAGGCTACATTCAGCGTCGAGTGCAACCCGTACTTCGCGGGGCTTTGGGACACGGTGAGTTCCGTGGGATGGTTCCTGGATCTGAGCGGGTTGAAGAAAGGTTCGATGCCACACACGACGAAGCTAGACCAGGTGAATGTAGTGCGCCATGCCGTGTTGTTGGATGAGCGCCGTTCGTTCTTTCGACAGAACCTGGTGGATGCGATGGACTGCCCCGGAGATCCGAAGAGGGATTTGAAGCAGGTTTGGTTTGCAGGTGTGCACTCGGATGTGGGCGGCAGTTATCCCGAGGCGGAAGCGGGGTTGGCGAACATTACGCTGCGTTGGATGCTGAAGGAAGCAGAGGCTGCTGGATTGAAGCTGGTGCCAGGTCAGAAGTGGGCGCTGCTGGGCGGGAGTTTGTATCACGCGAGGGCGCGACACACCGCGATGCTCCATAAGTCTCTGCATGGCCCCTTGTGGAGCCTGGCGGAGTTTTGGCCGAAGGCTGTGAAGCGGCTGCTTTCGGCGCCATGCGTTAAGCCGGCGGTCTACAAAGGGTCTTTACGGGCAAACCTGTTCCGGCGTCGCGTGGTACCCGAGGGAGCAACGATCCACGAGAGCGTGTTGAAGAGGAAGGCGGCTTTGAAAGAGTACACAGCCCCGAACCTGCCGGCGCAATATGTACCAGCCCCAGACCTGGAGACAGACCCCGAGCAGATCAGGCTGAACGTGGGCGATACGATGAAGTTCGGCATCTTCGCGTTGCTGCGATGGAACGATACAGCCTTGCACGTGCTCAAAGGCGAAAGTTACACGTTCACGGCGGATGGGAAATGGTATGACGCAACCATCAAGAGCGATGCCAACGGGTACACGAGCAAACTATGGAGGCACCGGCTCACTGCGCGGTTCAGGCGGAGCCCGAGGGGAAATTGGTTCTTGCTGATGGGAGCGCTGTCGATGGACGATCGCAAGGCGTTTGCCATCGGCACGGGGCCAACGACCCACACGGCCACCGAGGATGGGAAGCTGTTCTGCTTCGCCAACGACTTGTGGTGGTTCTACTTCAACAATAGTGGCCTGATGAAGCTAACGGTGGAGCGGATAAGCTGATGGAAATCCTGGAAGCGCGCACAGTAAGAGAACGATCGAAGGAGATGATCTGTTCGTGCCGTTCGACACATTCGGCACCAGCTTCGCTCACGATCCTCAGGCTGCTATGGATGTTCCGGATTCGCTAACCTCTTCGCCGACGCGATCGAGGTTTCCTCTCGTTTCGATGCGGAAGAACCAGGTCACCACGGCTCCAAGCACGAAGGCAACGATCAGGCCATAGAGCAACCAACGCGTTCCGATCGTCGCCAGCAGGATGGGGAACAGAAACGCAGTCATGACCGCGCCGATCTTGGCGAAGGCAGCAGCGAATCCCGCTCCCTGCCCGCGCACCGCCGTTGGAAAGACTTCACCGGCCAGCAAATAGGTCTGCGCGTTCGGACCGAGGTTGGTCATGAAGTCAAACAGCATAAAGCCGGCGAAGATCAGCACAATCTTGATGCTGCCCGTAAAATCCACCGACAGCGAAGCGATGAACAGCCCGATGGCGCAACCGATAAATCCGATGATCTGCAGCCGAATACGGCCCAGCTTATCCGTGAGCATCACGGCGAAGACAATGCCGATGATCAGCAACAGCGTGATCATCGCGTCGCCGCGCGCCGCAAGGGTGGCGTTTGTGACTAAGTCGCTCATGCTGCGCACATGCTCGGCCTGATGCCCGAGGGCTGTCGCCAAAATCGTCGGTGTGAAGATGCCGATCCCATAGGTGCCAAGGTCTTGCAGGAACCATGGCACCGATGCCAGGATGGTGGCGCGGCGATAGCGCTTCTGAAACAGTGACAGCATCGATCCACCGCCGTGGCCATGGCCGCTCGCCTCCGCCTTCGGCGCCAGCACAATATTCGCCGGATACTGCGGCTTGCGCACCAACAGGCGTTGCGCAGCGTGAGTAGCCTTTTCGACGTGTCCGCGCGTGTGCAGCCAGTTGGCACTCTCTGTAATGTAGAAGCGCCCCACCGTCACGATAATGGCGGGGATCACAGCCGTCGCGTACATCCAGCGCCAGGCGTTCAGGTTCGGCACCGCCACCAGCACAAAATAGCCGACAGCCGCACCGCCGAGCGCACCTACCGCCTGGAAAGCAAACGCCCCCAACACAAGCTTCCCGCGGCTGGTGCTGGGTATGCTCTCGGAGATGATCATGTGTGCCGTCGGGTAGTCGCAGCCGAGCGCCAGCCCCAAACCGAACAGGCAGAAGATCAGCGAGACGAAGCTGGTGCAGAAGACTGCCGCTCCCAGAAACGCCGTGAAGATGATCATCTCCACCACGAACATCGATTTGCGCCCGAAGTAATCCGAAAGACCACCAAGGCCAAGCGCGCCCACGAGAATACCTGCGAGGCTCGCCGCCGTGACAAAGCCCTTCTGGGCCGGGCTGATCTGAAACTCACGCGCGATCAAGGGCACCGCGACGCCAGTCATGAAGACCACAAAACCTTCGAAGAACTTTCCCGCCGCTGCCAGCGACCAGATACGGCGCTGCATGGAAGTCATCGGCACCGAGGGGACATGAGTGCCGTCGGGCCATGTGGGTCGTTCATCGATGTAATCCTGCACAGTGCGGGGAACGCCGTGCGTTGCATTGGGTGTGCTTGGCGGTACGCTTGACATGGAGACCTCCTGGGAGTTGGCGAGTCTTGATAGCCGGCCTACTGGATCTTCGCGATTTGAATCTCACTGCGAGCGCGTATCGAGATGGGGAGCGGAATGAAATGTACGGGGTCGAGGAAGCTTGGCGCGCTGCCTCCTTGCGGCGATAGGCACCACTGCAGAAAATTGCTCAACTCTTGCGCAGTCGCCTGGTTCGGCTGGCGGTCCGTGACCAACGCATACTCGTAGTTGATCAGTGGGTAGGAGTTTGCGCCGGGCGCAAACACCAGCGACAGCCGCTCGTCGGCGGGCGTCCGCGGCGTCAACTCGGCTGCTGCCGCTTTGATCGTCGACGCGTTCGGCAACAGGAAGTTTCCGTTCTGGTTTTGCAGCATCGCGACCATCAGGCCATCCTTCGCGACGTCATCCTCATAGCTTGTGCCCATATAACCCAACGAATAGGGCGTCCGCGCGATGGTGTGGAGCACTCCCTCCGTTCCCGGTTCTGCCATCCCCCCTTGCACCTGTGGCCAGTTCACCGAGGTGCCATAGCCAAGCGTGTCGCCCCAAGAGCGCGAACCGCCGCCATCGGTCTGCGTGGAAAAGGTGAGGTACTGCGTGAAGATAAAGGTGTCGCCTGATCCATCGGCGCGGCGCACGGGCACAATCGTGCGGTGAGGCAGCGATACCCCGCGATTCATGTCCGCGATTGGTTGCGCATCCCACATGCGGATCTTGCCGGAGTAGATCCCCGCCAGCACCGGCCCACTCAATTTCAGCGCGCGTCCGCGCAGATCCGGCAGGTTCACAACTACGATCTGCGCCGAGATCACTAGCGGAATGTTAAGGACGTGTGGGTTCGCCATGGCCTGGTCGTCGGACATATACGCATCCGAAGCACCAATCTGTACCCGCCGCCCGATTGCGTCCGAAATCCCAGCACCCGAGCCGGTGGATGCCGCCGTTATGTGCACGCTTGGATCGGTTTTGACATAGGCTTCCGTCCACGTCCGAAAGAGCGGGTAGATCAGCGTCGATCCCGACTCCGAGAGCGTGACGGGCGTCGACTGGGCGCCAGCGAACAGTGCTGTGAGAACAACAACAGAAGCCACCCAGCGAACTCTGGGGACGAAACTTCGACTCATGGTCATGCTCCTCTGCTTGGCTGGTGGAGAGGTCTCCGGCTGAGCTTCGAGAATTCAGGATCACGCTAGAGAAGTCACGTTACAGGAAGATGACACGAGTTAAGCACCGCCTTTCAAGACTCCTCTAAGTCCCACATAACCCCGTCCCGCCCCGTCGGGAACGGTAAAGCGCAATTCTGAGCGTTCAGTGTCGAATGCGGCTCCGAAGCCAAACGGAACCTCAGCAGCACGATACGTCGCTACTCCCCCGCGTCAGCAACAGCACCAAGTAGAACGGGATTGCCGCGAGGTAATTTCAGCGAGATCGTTGCCGCCAAAAGAATCATCACGACCGAACCCCAAAGGCATCCCGTGAACCCCGCCAGTTGAAATATCAATCCTGAAAGCAACGTTCCGAGCAGACGCCCTCCGGCATTCGCCATATAGTAAAAGCCGACGGTCAGCGCGACGCTGTCTTCGTACGTATAAGCCAGCACGAGGTAGGAATGCACCGCCGAATTGATAGCGAAGACAACGGCAAAAGCCGCCAACCCGATCATCAAAGAGACACTGGGATTGAGTCCCGCGCGCAGAGCGCCGATGAGCACGAGCGGAATAATTAATAAAATGAAGGCCCAGTGCCGGGCTGCAGGTCCGTCCACTTTTTCTCGGCCAATCGATCGCAGCAAGTCCGGAACGAAGGCCTGAATCATGCCGTAGCCTACGAACCATAGAGCAATAAAACCACCCACGCCGGCAAAGCTCCAACCAAGCTGAGTAAGGAACACCGGCAATCCGACGACAAACCAGACATCGCGCGCCGCGAACAGGAACACTCTCGCGGCTGAGAGCCAGTTGATCGCCTCGCTCTTTGAAAAGAGCGCGCTGAACTTGACCTTCTTCCTCGACTTGCCGATCCCCCTGGGCAAAGCCAGTACCGTTCCCATCAGCACGGCGATCAACCCCACAGACATCGCAACAAGCGCCCCAACGAAGCCAAGGACGGAGAGCAGAACTCCGCCCACAAAGAAGCCCACGCCTTTGAGTGCATTCTTGGAACCCGTCAGGCGAGAGACCCATTTGAAGAGCGCCCCATCCGTATCGTCGGGCACGACAACTTTGATGGCGCTCTTCGCACTCATCTTGGTCAGGTCTTTCGCAATTCCGGAGAGGGCCTGGGCCGCCATCACGTAGGCCACGGATAATTCGCGCGCCCAGGTTGGCTGCAGGAGCGCCAACATGAGCAGCGCCCCGATCTGAACGACCAGCCCCGCATAGAGCGTGGTCCTCAGTCCGGAGCGAGCTGCCAGCCAGCCACCGAGCAGGTTGGTGACGATGCCGAAAAACTCATAGAACAGGAAGAGAAACGCAATGGCAACGTCGCTGTAGCCGAGCCGGTAAAAGTGCAGTACGACCAACATGCGGAGCGCACCGTCTGTGATCGTAAAACCCCAGTAGGCACCGGTAACCAACGCGTAACTCCGAATGCCGTTCATGTCAGACCTTGGACTTCGATGGCAACGTGGCCGCTATCTTCGCTGCGAGTTCGACCATGCGATTCACGTAGCCCCACTCGTTGTCATACCATGCCAGAATCTTGACCTGCCTCCCGTCAACGACCATCGTCGACAGCGCGTCAACGATGGCAGAGCGCGGGTCGTTTAAGAAATCAATCGAGACGAGGGGCCGCTCTTCGTAACCAAGGATGCCCTTCAGCGAAGACTCCGCAGCCGACTGCAGCAGTTCGTTCACCTCCTCAACGGTCGTGCCGCGTTCGACCTCGAACACGCAGTCCGTCAACGACGCATTCAGCAGAGGAACGCGGATCGCCACCCCATTCAGCTTTCCCTCGAGCTCCGGATAGATCAACGTGATCGCGGTAGCGGAACCTGTCGTCGTTGGTATGAGCGACATAAGCGCCGATCGGGCGCGACGCAGGTCCTTGTGCGGCGCGTCCACCAACATCTGGGTATTCGTCAGATCATGAATCGTCGTGATAACGCCGTGGCGAATGCCAAGGCCTTCATGAATCACCTTCACAATCGGTGCAAGGCAGTTTGTCGTGCAAGACGCTGCCGTAACAAGATGGTGAACGCCGGGATCATACAGGTGGTCATTCACCCCCATCACGATATTCAGAGCACCGCCCTGTTTGACCGGCGCAGCAACAACCACCTTTTGCACGCCCCTGGTGAAATAGGGATTCAACCTCTCGAGCGTGAGCATCCTCCCACTGCACTCCAGCACCAGATCCACGCCATGTTCATTCCACGCCACGCCCCCAGGCGTAGGTGACTCAGTAAATGAGACCCTGGCGCCTTCCACGGAAAAACTTGACTCATCCGACACGATCGTCTTTGGCCATCGTCCGTGAACGCTGTCGAATTCGAGCAAATGCGCGGCTGTACGCGGACCGCCCTTCACCTCATTGACGTGTACGACGGAGAGATCATCCCGCCCCCATGCCGCACGGAACGCCAACCTTCCCATGCGCCCGAAACCATTGATGCCAATGCGTGTCATATCACCCTGCAACCAGCTCGAAGATTGTTAGCCGCTTCCGACACATTTCCGGCAACCGGCCACAGAAGTCTTTTCAGCTTCGCTCGATCGCGGATGCAATGGAACAACATGCCCGCCATTTGTGAACGCTCTGCACGATGCATACGTCCGAAGAGAATGCGCGCACTCGTCAGCTCGTCCCAATCTCATTCAGCTTCTGCTGAAGGATGAACGGTTCCAGACCGGAGATCGGCAAGCAGAGGAAGAGACCGATGCGTCGACTCAGAGCGGCGAACGCGTGGCTATAGGCCTGCTCGATCTCCGCTTCCGTCCCCTTCACGCTCACAGGATCGGGAACACCCCAATGAGCGGTCATGGGTTGACCAGGCCATAGCGGGCAAACCTCGCTGGCGGCTCGATCGCACACGGTAAACACAAAGTGCATATGCGGCGCGTCAGGCTTCGTAAATTCGTCCCACGATTTGCTCCTCAGCTTCGATGTGTCGATGTGTGCGTTTTTCAGAATCTCCAAGACCTCCGGCCGAACGATACCCGCAGGATGGCTGCCAGCGCTATAAGCCGTGAAATTGGCTGCACCAAGCTGATTCATGATGGCCTCAGCCATAATCGAGCGCGCGGAGTTCCCGGTACAGAGGAACAGGATGTTATAACGCGGCATAGGTGGACCTCTCTCTTGCGTTTATGGATGCTGACTAAATTTATTAGCAGCAGGTGGGCCCGCAACACGCCTGCGGACGAGACTCAGTTGCCCCCGGCCCCGGTTTCACGGCATAGACCTTCACGCTCGCCGCGGCTGCGTTGACATCGTACTGAGAAAGCAGTGCGCTCAACTCCTCGTGAAGCGTCGGAGAGATGGCTGTCGGGGTGCAGCACGAAGAAGAAACTGGCGCAGTCTCTTCCATGGCGGGCGAGCAGCAGCCTGCCTGATTCTCAACCTTCGCATACGCGTTCAGATCAGAGCCGCTATCTACGATCTCGACATGGGCGAAGCCTGCCGCCAGCAGGTCCTTGCGGTAATCCTCAATCAGCATCGCTCCCGCGATACACCCAACGTAGGCCGCCATACTCTTCGCTACAGCCTCGGGCAATTCGCTCTTGAGCGCGATATCGCTTACCGCAAGCCGTCCGCCCGGCTTCAATACACGGGCAATCTCACGGAACACGGCAGGCTTATCGGGAGCCAGATTGATGACGCAGTTGGAAATCACGCAGTCTACAGAAGCATCAGGAAGTGGGATCTGGTCAATGGTGGACTGATAGAACGCAACGTTCTCGTACCCGCCAGATTTCGCGTTCGCGCGTGCTCTCTCGATCATCGCAGGGGTCATATCAATGCCGATGGCGCGCCCTTCGGGGCCAACCAGCTTCGACGCCAAGAACACATCGAGCCCACCGCCGGAGCCAAGATCAACCACCACCTCTCCCGGCCGCAGATGGGCCGTCGCGGTAGGATTGCCGCACGACAATCCCATATTTGCGTCTGCCGGAATCGACGTAAGCTCCTCCACGGAGTAGCCAAAGGCTGTCGCTACAGCCTGAACCCCAGCATCATCATTGGAAAGCCGACTCTCCGCAACCGCGCCATACTTCGACTTCACTGAATCCAACACCTGCTCTGTCATGCTTGCGCCTCCTGAAACATATCTGCAAAAGCGACTATATGGGTTGCGAACACATTCGTCAAGGCGTATAAGTAAATCTATGGCGATAAAAGCACCGGCCTTCAACATGGAACGTTTCTTTCAGGCTTTGGGAGATAACACGCGGCTACGACTTCTCAATCTCATGGGGGATCAGGAGATCTGCGTCTGCTACTTCGTGGAGATCCTCGACCAGGCCCAGCCGAAGATCTCCCGGCACCTCGCTTATTTGAGGAACGCAGGAATCGTGGAAGCACGACGTGAAGGGAAGTGGATGCACTATCGAATCGTCATGCCGCCAAACATTGGCGCCGCGCAGGTGTTGCGGCAAACCCTCACGTGGCTCAGTGAGGAGAAAACGATGCAGGCGGATCGCGCACGTCTATCCAAGGCCTGTTGCACTCCTGCAAAGTTTGTCGCCCTGCAAGGCGCACCGCTCCCAATCCCCATTCAACCGCCCAGTAGCAACAGGGCAAAATAGCCGTGGCCACTCCTTACACGCAGGGTCAGACCTGCGCTCTTCTGCAGCGGAAGCAGCTCTTCTTCCTGGATCGCTTCCTCACGCTCTGGATCTTTCTCGCCATGGCGATTGGCGTTGGGATAGGACATTTTGTTCCCGGCACCGCGGGCATTGTGAATCACTTCCATACGGGCACCACAAACATTCCCATTGCCATTGGACTCATCATCATGATGTATCCTCCATTGGCGAAAGTACGCTACGAGAAGTTGGGAGAGGTCTTCCGCAACAAGAAAGTGCTCAGTCTCTCGCTGATCCAGAACTGGATTGTCGGGCCTGCGTTGATGTTCGCGCTGGCTCTGCTTTTCTTGCGCTCCGAGCCAGCTTACATGCGCGGCCTCATCCTCATCGGCATCGCTCGTTGTATCGCAATGGTCCTGGTCTGGAATGAACAGGCGGAAGGGGATTCGGACTATGTGGCCGGACTCGTGGCCCTCAATAGCGTCTTTCAGGTTCTCTTCTACAGCGTCTACGCCTGGGCATTCATCACAGTGCTCCCACGGTGGTTTGGCCTCCAGGGAAGTGTCGTGAACATTGGGATCGCGCAGATAGCGAAGAGTGTTGGTATCTACCTCGGGGTGCCGTTCGCTGCCGGTTTCATCACGCGATATGTCCTGATTCGTGTCAAGAGCGAAGAGTGGTATCGCACCAAATTCATCCCGCGCATCAGTCCGTTAACGCTCGTCGCACTGC
Organism: Acidobacteriaceae bacterium; assembly: GCA_049578265.1. Taxonomy (GTDB): domain Bacteria; phylum Acidobacteriota; class Terriglobia; order Terriglobales; family Acidobacteriaceae; genus Granulicella. The sequence goes on along the minus strand of JBAULP010000033.1, from coordinate 32,641 downwards.
TGTTCACCATCCTGGTGATGTTTTCGCTCAAGGGCGATTTGATCGTTCGCTTGCCTTTCGACGTGCTGAAGATCGCTCTCCCTCTAGTGATCTACTTCGTCATCATGTTTTTGGTGAGCTTTTGGATGGGCAGAAAGCTGGGAGCGAACTACGCGCAATCCGCTACCTTGTCCTTCACGGCGGCCGGAAACAACTTCGAACTGGCGATCGCTGTCGCCGTCGCCGTCTTCGGTCTCAACTCCGGCGAGGCATTCGTCGGCGTAGTGGGCCCCCTCATTGAAGTGCCGGCCCTCATCAGCCTCGTGAACGTAACCTTCTGGATAAAGAAGCGTTACTTCAGTCAAGACGCAAAGGGCTTCGAGATTCGAAGTGACGAAGGTATTAGAAACCGCCTGCAGCAATAAACTGGCTGTATGCGCGGACACTCCGGGTTCGAGCCCCGGTAAAACTACTGAAACCCCTAACTCACACCTCGCAAGTGACTTCTCACTCAGAGCAGCCGCGCTCGCCATCTCAACGGTAAATCGAGGCAACCATCCCTCCAACACCTCATTCTGCGACGCCTCCCACACAGGCAACGCACCTCCACTCCCAGCACTCTCACTTTGAGTCAGCGTTCGATCACGTGCGAAGTGCAGCGCGGCAACAAGGAGTCAACCATGGCGAACACCACTGATAACCGTACTCACAACCAACCGAGCCACGATGCCCAGGTGAAGGGCGGCCAAAACTCTCACTCAAGCAACAACATGAACTCAAACAATATGGGCAACTCGTCCGGTACACCATCGACAGGATCCCATAACCAGCCCAGCCACGAAGCATCGGTCAAAGGCGGCGAACGCTCTCACTCGGGTGGCAACAACAGATAGACCTTCCATCGAAGAGACGTTCTTCCATTAACCAAAGCGAGAGATCAGACAGGGCAGCGCGAAGCTGCCCTCTCTCTTCAACTCAACTCCCTCAAACTCATTCCGGCCCCACGCCATCCCCAATGGGTCGCCCAACTGTGTCCCCACCCCGCGTATAAATCACCTGCCCACCAAACACGGTCATCTCCACGTTTACATCATCGATCTTCACTGGATCGATTCGAAAAATATCATCCGACAGCACAATTAAATCCGCGAGCATCCCCGGCGCAATCGTGCCCTTGATCTTCTCCTCAAACTCCGCATACGCAGCGTTATACGTATAAGCCTTTACCGACTGCGCCACCGTCACCTTCTGTTGCGGCTCCCACCCCATCGGATTCTTCCCATCAATCGTCCTCCGCGTCACCGCCGCATAGATCCCCGTAATCGGCCGCAGCGGAGCCACCGGCCAATCCGACCCGAACGCCACCACCGCACCCGAATCCATCAGCGACTTAAACGCATACGTATACTTCACCCGCTCCGGCCCAATCCGTTTCTCCGCCCACCGGCCATCATCAATCGCGTGGTACGGCTGCACCGACGCAATTACATGCAGCTTCGCAAACCGCGCAATATCCTCCGGCAGCAGCGTCTGCGCATGCTCAATCCTGTCTCTCCGATCCCGCGGCCCATCTTCCTTCTCCAACCGCTCATAAAAATCCAGAATCGTATGATTCGCACGATCGCCAATCGCGTGCGTAATCAACTGCAGCCCCGCCTCATCGGCAAGCTTCATCTCCGCATACATCTCCGCCGGGTGCTGCATCGTATCGCTCGCAATCCCATAGTTCGACGGATTATCCGTATACGGTTTCGTAAACCACGCCGTCGAAGCCCCCAGCCCGCCATCCGCAAAACTCTTCAAACACCCAATGTGGTAAAGGTCATTCCCAAATGGCACCTCAATCCCCAGCACCGACATCTGCTTCCCGAAATCCAGTCCCAAACACTCCGCCACTCGAAGCTTCAGCCGCCCTTCCTTCGCCAGCCTCTGCAGCGCCTCCAGCTTCAGCGGCCCCGCCGGATCGTTCGCGCTGATCGCCATATCCTGCACGCTCGTCACGCCATTCGACGCAGCCAGCCTCTGCGTTGCCAGAATATACGTCTCCATATCCGCTTCCGTGTCCGGCGGAATCTTCGACAAAATTAAATCCTTCGCCGCATCCTTAAATATCCCCGTAGGATTTCCCTCAGCGTCTCGCATAATCACGCCGCCCGGAACGTCCTTCGTATTTCGGTCGACGCCCGCAAGCTTCATCGCATACGCATTCGCCAGAATCATATGCAGGTCCGTCCGCGCAACCGCTACCGGATTATCCGGTGTCACCTCATCGATCAACTGGTGCGTAGGCAGCGCCACCGGATTCCATCGCTGCTCATCCCACAGCCCATTCAGAATCCACTTGCCCTTCGGAATCGTCTTCGCATACGCCGCAATCCGCGCGCGAAACTCCTGCGGACTCTTGCAGTCCGTCAAATGCACGCCCACCAGATTCGCACCACCAATCTGGATGTGCACATGCGCATCATTAAATCCTGGCAGCACCAGCCGCCCATGCAGCGCAATCACCTTCGCCCCCGGCACCGCGAGCTTCATCATCGCGGCGTCCGTTCCTGTCGCAAGAATATGCGTTCCCTCAATCGCCACCGCCTGCGTCATCGGATCGCTCGCCACGCCGGTCCACACCTTGCCGCCCACCAGCACCAGGTCCGCTCCGCCCATCACAGGCCCCTGCGCCCGCAAGCCTGCCGCAGCCAATCCCATCGCTGCCACCATCAAGCTCAGCCGCCGCAAACCAAATCCGCGCAAGTCCATCCCGCACCTCCGGCAATCAAGTTGGCATTCTTACTACGCGGCCCGTGAGAACCTTACGGTCGCGCTTCGTTATATCTGTACACCATCGCGCCCAGCACTCTGTCCTGCGGGTTATCTGAAGCCAGCAGCCTCTCCGCCACCGCCATCGCATCGCGCTTTGGCTCATCCTGTCCCAGCTTGAACTTCGCCTCCAGCCGCTCAATCTCCATCTCGAACCCGAGGATCGCAGGCAGCCTCCGCACAACATCCGCATCCGAAATCTCGCTCGTCTTCCATCCACCAGAAACATTCCGCTCGCTCTGCACCGTCAGCATCTCCACCGACTCGCGCAGCGCGTCCTGATCCTGCAACACCAGCGGTCCATAGCAGTGCACCGCGCAGTAGTACACCGTAGGTGGCATGTCCCGTCCTGGATACCAACTCGCCGTCACATAACTACTAGGCCCATGAAACACCGCCAGCGCCGGCTCCGTCAGCTCTCCGAGCGCCAGCGACTGTGCATTCGCCCGCGCCAGGTGACTCGTCAATACGCCCTTCTCGCCGCGCTTCGCATCCAGCACAAACGCCAGGTTCGTCACCTCCGGCCCGTCCGCGCCATTCGATACCAGCAACCCCCAAGGGTTCTGCACGATGATGTCGTATACATCCTGCCGCGTCTGCGGCAGCCAGCTCTGTCTTACAAACATTGAGTCACCAGAAATCTTCGAGAAAAAAGTGCAGCCGCTCAGCATCAATCCAGTCTCGCAATCTTCCGCGGAACCAGCGCACGTCAGCCGCCATGAGATGTCTTAAGTCTCCAGCAACCCCTGGTGCCAGTAAAGGTCCAGATTTGCGTCCAGCGAAGGTGCCAGATCACAACACCGGCCTATCCAGCCGCAAACTCAGCAACTTATCCACCCCGCGCCGAATCTGCGTCGGCGTAAATGCGGTAAATCCAAACACCAGTCCCCGCTCCGTCGCCGCACTGGCGTACTGCGACAGCGCCGGCACATCCAGTCCCGCCCGCTTCAGTCGCGCCGACCACACCAGGTCCTCGCACCTCGCCGGCAAAAATCCCGTCAGATTCATCCCCCCATCGCGATACCGAAAATCCAGCGGCAGACTCCCCTTCGCAATCGCATCCAGAAACGCCTGTTGCCTCTCCGCGTAATTTTTTCTACACCGCCGTATATGCGAATAGAACGCACCGCTATCCAGGAACGCCGCCAGCGTAGCCTGATCAATCATCGGCCCATGGTCTTCCGCCACCGTCTTCAACTCCGCAAACGGTTCCACCAGCGCCTTTGGCAGTACCGCATATCCCAATCGCAGCGACGGAAACAGCAGCTTGCTGAACGTCCCCACATAGATCACCCGGTTACCCGAGTCCAGGCTCTGCATGCTCGGCAGCGGCGGAGCCTCATACCGAAACTCCGAGTCGTAATCGTCCTCCACAATCCAGGTCTTCGCCTTCACCGCTCCATTCACCAGCGCCAACCTGCGCGCCAACGACAGCGAAGCCCCGGTAGGGAACTGCCGCGACGGCGTCACATACACCAGCGCCGCGCCCGCCGTCTCCAGTGAAGGAAACACCATCCCCTGCGCATCAATCGGCAGATGCTCAATCGTCGCTCCAGCCGCGCGCCAAGCCCTCACCGCGCCGCTATAACCCGGGTTCTCCATATACACCCGATCGCCCTGCTTCAGCAGCAGATTCGCCAGCAGATACAGCGCCTGCTGCGACCCTGTAGTAATCGCAATCTGCCACCACTCGCACACCACCCCACGACTGTCCCGCAGATACGCCGCAAGATTTTCTCGCAGCGGCCGAAACCCCAGCACCGCCTCCGAGTTGTAGTGCAACAAACTCCGATTCGTACTCCGCAACGCCCGCCCACGCAGCCGATTCCACAGCGCCAGAGGGAACAGTTGCACATCCGGCTGACAAGGCCGAAACGGTTTCGGCCCATCCGTGTAACTTCTCTTCGGCACATGCACCGCCGGCGCCGTCTGCGGTCTCTTCACTCTCTGCGCCGCCGATCGCATCGCCGCCGACCGCAGCTCATTCGCCGTGTCCGACACATACACCTTCGATCGCCGACGACTATTTAAATATCCCTCGCTGATCAGCCGCTCATACGCATACACCACCGTGTTGCGCGAAACCTTCAACTCCGCCGCCAGCTCGCGGCTCGAGGGCAGGGGATCGCCCGCTCCCAACTGCCCACTCTGTATCAGGTCCTTCAACTGCGCCGCCAGTTGCACCTGCAGCGATACATCACTCGTCCGCGTCAGGAACAAAATCTGCCGTCGCTTCGCCTGCTTCGCATCTGGACTCATCGGATCACCCAAAACTGGCTCTTTACCGGAACCAAGCTCCTGCCTATGGTTGTTCTAACACGAAACAATTCATCCTCGATTCACACACGTACGACCCGCAACCCTCTTCCGGCGAAAACACTCCGAAGATTACGGCAGGAACGATATAGGACCGAACTAGTCGTATATTGTGGTACAGTCCCAAAAGTATCAGTCCGCAAAGCTCCACCCTGCCCGGGCCCGTTCTCTTTCGTCTCCGGCTTCGGCCGAAGCGCAAGCACAGCCTCATCTGCTTCACGTGAATTCATTTGCACCACCCAAGGGAGACCCTCATGCTCAGCACCCGCCGCCTCTTCCGCAAGGCCACCCTCATCCCAGCCGCGCTCTTTCTTCTCGCCCTCGCCAGCCTTCCCGCCGCCGCGCAAAGCGCCTCAGTTGACGGCCTCGTCACCGACTCCACCAAGGCGGTTGTCCCCAAGGTCACCGTAGATCTCCTCAATCCCTCCACGCAAACCAAGCAGACCGCGGTCACCAACAGCTCCGGCTTCTACTCCATCCCTAACGTGGCTCCCGGCCAATACGTGGTCACCGTCAAAGGCTCCGGCTTCCAAACCGAAACCCTCACCGACGTCACCGTCACCATCGGCGCCAAGGTCACGCTCAACTTCACCCTCAAAATCGGCGCCCAGACCGAGCAAGTCACCGTCGACGGCAGCGGGGAAGAGCTCAACACCACCGACGCCAGCGTCTCTACCGTCGTCAATCGCAACTTCGTCGAGAACCTTCCGCTCAACGGTCGCAGCTTCCAGTCGCTCATCACGCTCTCGCCCGGCGTCATCGTCGTTCCCTCCGCAGGCCCCGGCTCCAGCGGAGAAATCAGCGTCAACGGCCAGCGCACCGAGGCCAACTACTACACCATCGACGGCATCAGCGCCAACACCGGCGCGTCCGTCTCCTCCTCCGGCTATCCCGGCGGCGGCTTCTCCGGAGCCACACCTCAAGAGAGCGCGCTCGGTACCACCCAAAGCATCGTCTCCATCGACGCCCTCCAGGAGTTCCGCGAGTCCACCTCCTCCTACTCTGCCGAGTACGGTCGCACCCCCGGCGGCCAGTTCAGCTTCTCCACCCGCTCCGGCACCAACCTCTATCACGGCACCGCATTCGACTACCTCCGCAACGACGCCCTCGACGCCAAGAACTACTTCGACATCACCAAACTCCCCGAGCGCCAGAACGACTTCGGTGGCACCATCGGCGGCGCCATCCGCATCCCGCACCTCTACGATGGCCGCGACAAATCCTTCTTCTTCTTCTCCTACGAAGGCCTTCGCCTGCAGCAGCCGCAAGCCGCGCAGCTCTATCAAGTCCCCAGCAATACTCTCCGCCAAATCGCGCCCATAGCGCTGCAACCCTTCCTCGACGCCTTCCCCACCACCACCAATCCTGACCTAGGCGACGGTCTCGCCGACCTCACCGTTGGCTACTCCGCGCCCAGCCGTCTCGACACCACCAGCGTTCGCATCGACCACACCTTCAACCAGCACTTAAAAATCTTCGGCCGCTACAGCGACGTCCCCTCGCAGAGCGAATCGCGCCAGCCCACCGACCTCGCGCAGGTCAACGAGACCACGCGCAACATCAAGACCTTCGTCTTCGGTGCCGACAGCCTCATCACTTCCAACATCGCCGACGAGTTCCGCTTCGGCCTCACCGGCAACGACTACAAATCCAATCGCTATCTCGACAACTTCGGCGGAGCCACGCCCTTCGCCATCAGCAACGTTCCCGGCCTCAGCAACGGCAGTTGGCTAACGTTCTTCCTCTTCTACGGCCTCTACCCCTACTACCTCATCGAGCCGCAATCCAATCGCCAGCGTCAGGTCAACGTAGTCGACGCGCTCACCTGGAACGTAGGCCGCCACAACTTCAAGTACGGTGTCGACTACCGCCGCCTCGTCACCTCTGAAGAACTTCCGCCACTCTGGGAGGTCGGCTACTACTTCGACGAAGCCTCTGTCCTGGCCAACGATCCGGCAGGCCTCTACGTCTACACCCAGTCCATCGACATGAAGGCGCACAGCATGAACTTCTCGCTCTACGCGCAGGATGAGTGGAAGGCCACGCCGCGCCTCAGCGTCTCCTACGGCGTTCGTTGGGACGTCAACCCGCCGCCCTTCGACGCCAACGGCAACACCCCCTACACCCTCAACCAGATCACCGATCTCTCCACCGCCGTCATCGCGCCAAAGAACACGCCGCTCTGGAAGACCACCTACGGCAACTTCGCTCCGCGCGTAGGCATCGCCTATCAACTCCACACCAAGCCCGGCATGGAAACGGTTCTCCGCGCTGGCGGCGGTCTCTTCTACGACACCGGCACCACCCTCAGCGCCGAAGGCTACTACGGCGTAGGCACCACTGGCTTTGGAAACTACACCGGCGAGGGCCCATTCCCCGCAACCCTGCAGCAGGTGCAGACCACGCCCGCACCCAGCGCCGCCTCGCCCTACAACGCTCCCGTCTTTGCCTTCGACCCTAACCTCAAGCTCCCCTACACCGGCGAGTGGAACGTAGCCGTCGAGCAATCCCTTGGCACGCAACAATCTCTCACGCTTAACTACGTAGCCTCTGCCGGCCGTCGTCTCCTCTCGCAGTTCTTCTACGAGCCGCAGGATCTCCCCACACCCAACCTCAACTTCAGCGGCGGCTCTGGCCTCTACATCACCACCAACGCCGCAGCCTCCGACTACAACTCCCTGCAAGTTAAATTCGAGCGCAAACTCTCCCACGGCCTCCAGTTCCTCGCCAGCTACACCTGGTCGCACGCCATCGATAACGCCACCACCAACTTCACCATCTTCCAACTCGAGCGCGCCAGCTCCGACTACGACATCCGCAACAACTTCCAGACCGCTCTCAGCTACAACGTAGGCGGCCACTACTCCAACCCCGTCCTCAACTACGCGCTCACCCACTGGGCCTTTGACGCCCGCGTCTCCGCCCGCTCCGGCCTCCCCGTCGACATCCTCGATGGTGCCAGCTTAGTCAACGCCTCCTCCGGCGCCACCACCAACTACCACCCCGACCGCGTCGCCGGCGCGCCTCTCTATCTCTACGGCTCGCAATACAGCAGCGTAGGCGGCCGCGTCATCAACTTCAACGCCTTCACCCCCGGCCCCGAAAGCGGCAATACCGACGGCGATCTAGGCCGTAACGCCGCGCGCGGTTTCGACGCCGTGCAGGCCGACCTCACCCTCCGTCGCGACTTCCCCTTCACCCAACGTGTCGGCCTCCAGTTCCGCGTCGAAGCCTACAATCTCTTCAACCATCCCGACTTCGGCGACATCTACAACCAACTCTCCGACGGCTCCGCCCTCTTCGGGCAGGCCTACGACACCGAGAGCACCCAGCTCGGCGGCCTCTCCAGCCTCTATCAAGTAGGCGGCCCACGCTCCATGCAAGTAGCCCTCAAGCTCCACTTCTAACGAAGGCCTCAATCAGTTCACGCTCTGAAAGCGCGGGACTTTAGGTAGTGTCTGATGAATCGCCATCCTGCTTCCAGGTACCCCAAGGCTTTAGCCTTGGGTCTCATAGGGCGGCGGAAATACGGGGCTTCAGCCCCGGGGTATGCCTTCTTTTTGTCAGGCGCAGAGCCCAAAATCGATTCGTCGGACACTACCTGGTCCCGTTGTCAGCCCAATGTTGTAATAAGGCTTTAGCCGCTGAGGGAATGCAAGGACACCATCAAAGCATCCCCGACTCCAACCGCCCTCTGCTCTCACCAGGGCAGAGCGCAACCCACCACCCACGACCCATGACCCCCACCCTCGACAAGCGAACCGCGCCCACCCCAAGGCCACCCACGTGGCTGCACTCCCCCCAGCGCGTCTACCTTCGCCGAGCCCTCTTCCAAATCCATCTCTGGACCGGCATCCTCATCACCGCCTACGCCATCGTCATCGGCCTAACCGGCAGCGCCCTCGTCTTCGCCCCCGAACTCACGCAACACTTCCACCCCGCGCTCTACAACCTCCACCCAACTCCGCGCACCTCCACCATCGACGCCGCAGTCCGCCACATCGAAGCTATTCGCCCCGGCTGGACCGCCTTCGGCCTCGAAGACCTCAACCAACCCACCGAGGCCACAACCCTCCTCCTTCGCCGCACCCACGGCGCGCCCACCCCCAACTACCGCGTAGTAGCCTTCAACCCCTACACCGGCCAAATCCTCTCCGACGCCCCGCGTTACGCCGGCCTCCTCGGCTTCCTCACCAACCTCCACGTCTATCTCCTCACCGGCGAACCCGGCCTTATCATCAGCGGCTGGATGGCCATCGGCCTCCTCATCCTCGCGCTCACCGGCATCATTCTCTGGTGGCCAGGAGTCCCGCGCTGGGCCTCCGCGCTTCTCCTTCACCGCCGCACAAGCTGGCGTCGCATCAACTTCGACCTCCACACCGTCCTCGGCTTCTGGTCAAGCATCGGCCTCCTCCTCATCATCCTCACCGGCATCGAACTCTGTTTCCCCACGCCCTTCGGCAATCTCCTCCAACTTGCCACCGGCCACGGCTACCACCAACCCGCCGAACCCCCCGCAGCCAAACCCGCACTCACATCCCCGCAAGCCCCAACCCTAACCATCGACGAGGCCCTCACCGCCGCCCGCCGCATCCTCCCCCCCGACGCCCCACCCGGCTACCTCGCTCTTCCCACCAAACCCACCTCTCCCTACTTCGTCATCGGCTACTACCAGCAAGCCGCCCCCTACTCGCAACTAGTCCGCATGCTCCTCGACCCCCACACCGGAGCTCCCCTCTCCACCACCAACACCCGCGATCAAGACCTCGCCGCCCGCGCCCAGCAATACTCCGTAGCCCTCCACTTCGGCCTCTTCGGAGGCCCCGGCCTCGTAGGCCTCTTCATCAAAATCCTCTGGGTCCTCCTTGGAATCCTCCCCGCCCTATTAGGCGTAACCGGCCTCCTCATGTACTGGAACCGCAAGCTCCGCCCGCTCATGCTCCGCACCCTCCCGCGAAGCAGGGAATAGCACCGCACCCCATCCAACCCCAGCTTTCATCCAATCAACTCCCAAGGCCCGCACCTTCACCGCGCCAACGATCTCCCCTCCCCAAAACAATCTCATTGACCAACTCAACCCAATGCGGCTATCGTTCGTGAGCGTATTACATCGCTTTAAAAGGACACATTCATGCGGACCGCGTTTGGGCTCTCGTTCCTGGCTTGCTTCTCTCTCCTCATCGGCTGCGGCGGCTCTCCCACACACTCCACGCCGCCGACCACGACCTACTCCACCACCACCGCGCTCACCGCCAGCCCCAACCCCGCCGCCGCCGGTGCCACCGTCACCCTCACCGCCGCCGTCACCGCCGCTGCTTCCGGCTCCGCTCAAGTTCCCGTCATCGTTCCTTCGGGCGCCGTCTCCTTCTACGACGGCACCACCCTCCTCGGCACCGCAACCCTCACCTCGGGCTCCGGAGCCACAGCCGCCGCCGTCTACACCACCAGCACCCTCGCCGCCAGTACCACTCACACCCTCACCGCCTCCTACGCCGGCACCTCCACCCTGCCCGCCAGCACCTCCTCCGCTGTAGCCCTCGTCATCAACGCGCCCGCACCCTCGCCCACCACCACCGCACTCACCGCCAGCCCCAACCCCGCAGCCGCCGGAGCCACCGTCACTCTCACCGCCACGGTCACCTCCTCCGCAGGCACACCCACCGGCACCATCACCTTCCTCGACGGCGCCTCCACCCTAGGCACAGCCTCGCTCACAAACGGCATCGCGACGCTCACCACCAGCACCCTCACCGCTGGCACCACGCAATCGCTCACCGCGTCCTACACCGGCACCAGCAGCTACGCCGCCAGCACCTCCAACACCATCTCCGAGGTCATCAACGCCGCCACCAACATCCCCACCACCACCGCACTCACCGCCAGCCCCAACCCCGCAACCGCCGGCGCAACTGTCACTCTTACCGCCACCGTCACCTCCTCCAACACCACCGAAACTCCCACCGGCTCCGTCAACTTCAAAGACGGCACAACCCTCCTCGGCACGGTCGCCCTGGGCGCCTCGTCCACCGACACCGCAACCGCCACCTACACCACCACCACCCTCTCCGCCGCCACCCACAGCCTCACCGCCACCTATCCCGGCGACACCACCTTCCTCACCAGCACCTCGTCCACCGTCTCGCTCGTCGTCAACTCCGCCATCAATAACAACGCGACCTTCAGCTTCACCTCGCCCAACCAAACCATCCTCGGCTTCGGTGGCGCTGAAGCCTTCTACGCCAACTACCTCGACAACCATCCCAACGAGTCGCAGATCATGTCCGCCCTCTACGACCCCGTCAACGGCCTCGGCATCACCTTCCTCCGCCTCGCCAACAACTACTACAACTACACCGGTACCAACGCCACCACCTTCGATCCCGACGACCCCGCCATCTTCACCGCCGCCACCACCGCTCTCGGCGCCAAGCCCACCGTCCTCATGAGCTCCTGGACGCCGCCCGCCAACCTCAAGAGCAACAACTCTCTCGACGGCTGCACCGGAGTCACCAACGGCAACTGCACCAGCGGCTTCGGAACCCTCGCCCAGGTCGGCGGAGCCTACAACTACGCCGGCTTCGGCCAATACTGGCTCAGCTCGCTCGAAGCCTACGCAGCCCTCGGCGTCTCTCCCAACTACATCTCCATCCAGAACGAGCCTGACTTCCCAGCCACCTACGTCGCCTGCCTCTTCAATCCCACCGACACCACCCCCGCCGAGCTCTACCAGCAAAACTCCATCTACGCCAGCTACGGCAAAGCCTTCGACGCCACCTACCAGGCCATCAACGGCAGCCCCCTCGCCTCCATCCCGCAGATGATCGGCCCCGAATCGTTCTCCCTCTACAACGCGCAGGCTCTCCTCACGCAAGTCCCCACCAACGAGCTAGCGGTGGTAGCCAGCCATCTCTACAACGTCAGCTCCTACGGCGGCAGTCCCACCGGTCAAATCACTCCCATGACCACCTTCGCCTCCGACTACCCCAACCCCCAGCAAAAGTGGGCCACCGAATACTTCCAGACCCCCGGCTTCTACAACGCCATCGACATCCACAACGCCCTCACCGTAGCCAACGACAACGTCTATCTCTACTGGGCGCTAGCCTGGCCCTCCACGCTCGCCAACGGCATCTCCACCGACCAGCAGGGCCTCCTCTACATCGACAACCCCTTCAACTCCCAATCCACCTGGGCCTATCCCTCTGGCTGGACCTACAACGACGCCTACTACGCGCTCAAGGGCTACAGCCTCTACATCCGTCCCGGATACATCCGCTACAACGCCACCTCCAGCAATCCCGACGAAGACATCTCCGTCTACCAGAGCCCCGACACCAAGACCACCGTCATCGTCCTCCTCAACACCTCCACCACCGCCACCGACACCGTAGGCCTCACCCTCTCCAACATCACCTACACCACATCGCAAATGTTCCGCAGCTCTTTCGCCACGCCCATCACCACCGCCGGCGCCGAGCGCTGGAACCCCATCGGCGCCTACACCACCCAGGGCATCACCATGCCCCCACAATCCGAGGTCACCGTCCTCCTCACCAACTAGCGACAACTCCGGCAAGCCACCGATCCATCATCGAGAACGTATCACCGCTGAATTGTCATGGAGAACGTATCACCACTGAATTGTCATCGAGAACGTAGTACCGCTGAATTGTCATCTCGACCGGAGCAGGACGGTTCCATCGTCCTGCGCAGTGGAGAGACCCGCAGTTCCGCTCACAGCGCCCCACATCATCAGGCAAACCTCCGCGCACGCGCGCACCGCCATCACCCCTTAGGCTGCAACCCCCTCACCACCGCAAACAAATCCTCGCCCACCGTCCGAGTCTTCGCGATCGCATCCTCGATCGCAATATCCGTAATCTTCGTCCCATGCAGCACCACCAGCCTCCCCGTCTTCCCCGCATGCACTAAATCAATCGCGGCCACGCCATACCTCGTAGCCAGCATCCGGTCATAAGCCGTAGGAGTCCCACCTCTCTGCGTATGTCCCAAATTCACACTCCGCGTCTCATACCCCGTGCGCTTCTCAATCTCCTCCGCCAGCGCCTGCCCAATGCCGCTCAGCCGCACATGCCCAAACGAATCCACCTTCGTCCCCACCGCATGCTGCCCCTCATGCTGCGGCAGCTTCGCACCCTCAGCCACCACCACAATCGCAAACCGCTTCCCACTCTCCCACCTCGCCCGCAGCAGCCGCACCACCTCATCCATATCGATCGGCTTCTCTGGAGCCAGAATCACATCGGCCCCGCCCGCAATTCCCGCGGTCACCGCAATCCATCCCGCATCGCGCCCCATCACCTCCACCACCTGCACCCGGCTATGCGCCTCCGTCGTCGAGTGCAACCGGTCCACCGCCTCCGTAGCAATCGTCACCGCCGTATCGAACCCAAAGCAAACATCGGTCCCACTCAAATCGTTATCAATCGTCTTCGGCACGCCCACGCAATGCACGCCGCGCTTCACCAGCTCCACCGAGATCGATTGCGTATCATCCCCACCCATTGCAATCAGCGCATCCAGCTTGTGGTGCGCAACGGCTGCCAGGCACTTCTCAAACCCGCCCTCAATCTTCTTAACATTCGTCCGCGACGACCGCAGAATCGTCCCACCCTTCTGCAAAATTCCACTCGTCGTCTGCAGATCGAGCACCATCGTCCGATCCTCAATCACCCCCCGCCAACCCTCCATGAACCCGACAAACTCATCGCCATAAAAGTTCACACCCTTGCGCACCACGGCCCGAATCACCGCATTCAACCCAGGACAATCCCCACCACCCGTAAGCATCCCAATCCGCATAACATCTCCTTTTCCCAACACAAAATCATACGCGACCCCTAACCCCTCACCACAACGGGTGCCCCATTCATGCCCTCGCACTTGGGGCATGAGTGGGATCGCATACAGCCTGGAACCACCACAAAAGATCGACCAGCGGACCGCCGCCACAACGGGTGCCCCATCCATACGAACCGTTCCGGCCACACCGAGCATCATGCAACAAACCGGCATTCTCAGGTGGCAAATATCTGAAGGCGATATAATTCGAGCGACTGAAAAACCGGGGAGGGAACTGCGATGGGAATTCGTTCAAAACCAGCACCGCGTAACCGCAAACCAAAGGCCATCAGCAACTCCATCCGAAGACACATCGCAGCCTGCGCAGCGCTCCTGGCCCTGACCGGCTACGCCATCGCGCAGACCACCACAGACCCAGCCGCCAGCGTAGACCCCATCATCGGCACCGGCGCCGGCCCCGGTGGCGGCATCAATCTCTTTCCCGGAGCCACCACCCCCTTCGGCATGGTCCAGCTCAGTCCCGACACCGAAGACCGCGGCTTCGGCTACCACTACACCGACACCGACATCGAAGGCTTCAGCATGACCCACATGAGCGGCGTCGGCTGCCCCAACGAAGGCGACGTCTTCTTCACCCCCACCACCGGCCCCATCGTCACCCAGGGCCAGGACTTCCAATCCCCCTACTCCCACAAGATGGAATCCGCCTCCCCCGGCTACTACCAGGTGCAGCTCCTGCAGTGGAACATCAACGCCGAGCTCACCGCCACCGACCACACCGGCATCGCGCGCTTCACCTTCCCCGCCAACCAGCCCGCCAACATTCTCCTCCCTCTCAGCCACACACTCGACGACACCGCCGGCGCCTCCGTCCACCTCATCGGCGACCATGAGATCGAAGGCTACGTAGAAAACCACGCCTTCTGCGGCAGCAAGAACACCTACAAGGTCTACTTCGTCATGCAGTTCAGCCGCCCCTTCACCACCTACGGCACCTGGACCGGCGCCAACTACGGTGGCCCCGGCACCATCGCCCCCAACACCCGCACCGCCGAGCAGACCGGCCACAAAGAATGGCTAGGCGCCTACGCCACCTGGCCCTCCCAACCTCAGCCGCAAACCATCACCGCCAAAATTGGCATCTCCTACGTCGACCAAGCCGGCGCCGAAAACAACCTCAAATCCGAAGCCGACACCAAAGACTTCTCCACCATCCGCACCGAAGCCCGCGCCGCCTGGAACAAATCCCTCAGCGCAATCGCCGTCTCCGGAGGCACGCCCGCCGACCGCAAAATCTTCTACACCGCCCTCTATCACAGCCTCCTCATGCCCTCTCTCTTCGACGACGCCGACGGCCGCTACATGGGCTTCGACAACCAGATCCACACCGTCCCCCCCGGCCATCACCTCTACGCCAACTACTCCGGCTGGGACATCTACCGCGACGAGGTCCCGCTCCTCGCCCTCGTCGCCCCGCACCGCACCGAAGACATGGCCCGCTCCATCGTCCTCATGGCGCAGCAGGGCGGCTGGATCGGTCGCTGGCCGCAGATCAACGACTACACCAACGTCATGGCCGGCAGCCCTCTCACCGTCGCCCTCGCCACCACCTGGCTCGACGGCCTCCACCACTTCGACATCAACGCCGCCTACGACGCCATGCTCCAAGACGCCACCCAGGCCCCACCCCCCGGCCGTCCCTACCAGGGCGAAGTCGGCATCGAATGGATCAACAAGCTCCACTACGTTCCCGACGACAAAGTCGGCTACGGCTCCGTCTCTCAGCTTCAGGAAGACGCCATCGCCTACGCCTCGCTCTATCGCCTCGCCCTCGCGCTCAACAAACCCGCTGACGCAAAGATGTTCCTCACCCGCGCGCAGTACGTCCGCAACGTCTTCAACTCCGACGACCACTTCTTCCGCCCTCGCAACGCCGACGGCCAGTGGGTCCCCAACTTCAATCCCTCCCAGGACAGCCACGGCTTCATCGAAGGCACCGGCTGGCACTATCAATGGTTTGCCCCCGCCGACATGTCCTGGCTCATCCACGCCACCGGCCGCGACCTCTTCAACAAGCGCCTAGCCGAGTTCTTCAACTACCCCGCGCCCGGCTGGTACGCGCAGTTCTACAACCCCTACAACGAGACCGACCTCGAAGCGCCCTTCGAATTCAACTTCTCCGGCCAACCCTGGCAATCGCAGCGCGTCGTCCGCCGCGTCCTCCGCGAAAACTACACCACCGCCCCCGACGGCATTCCCGGCAACGACGACTGCGGCGCCATGAGCTCCTGGGCCGTCCTCAGCATGATGGGCGTATACACCGTAGACCCCGCCAGCCTCGCCTACGAACTGGTAGCCCCCACCTTCTCCAAAGTCACCATCCACCTACGCGAACCCTACGCCGGCAAAACCTTCACCATCTCCACCACCAACGCCGCCGCCAACTCCCCGTACATCCAAAGCGCAACCTTAAACAACCAGCCTCACCATCAAAACTGGATCGACTTCCAGTCCATAACCACCGGCGGCACCCTCCACCTAACCACCAGCCCCAACCCCAACCACCAATGGGGCGCAACTCCAGCAGACGCCCCCCCATCTCTCCCCAACGAAACCCCCTAACCCTCGAGATAAAGTATCATCCTCAGATTGATCGAACCCCTCGTTCTCACCACCCACGAGAGCGAGTCGGAAGAGCGCGATGATTCGAGGAGGGCACCGTATTCGTGACCCGTATTATTTCAATCGAGTGCGCCGCCATATTTCTCTGCGCCGGATGTGCCGCAGTCGCGCAGGCTCCTCCAAAGCAAGACATCCCCAGCCTTCAGTTGAACGCAAACCTTGTCGTCGTTGACGTAGTTGTCAGGGACGACAAAAGTAATCCTGTTCACAGGCTCAACGCCAGAAACTTCAGCGTCCGGGAAAACGGACACCTGCAAACGATCAAGACCTTTGAAGAACACACCGCAACCAATGTGGCTCAAAGCGGTCAACCCATAAACCCCTCCGAACTCGCACCAGGTCAATTCACAAATAATTCTCTGACTTCTCCAAACCGCTCTCTGAATCTGATCTTGTTAGACAAGCTCAATACGCCGATGCAGGACCAGACCTATTGCGTTGACCAGGTCGCGAACTACCTCACAAGCGCTCCCGCGGGAACTGATATCGCCGTCGTCACCCTTACATCATCCGGAATGTTTTTGCTGCAAGGTTTTACCTCGGACCCGCGAATGCTCCGCGGAGCAACGAAGAACACCAATGTTGGAATGAAGGCCTCATTATTGGCAAACAATCCTGTATCCGGTCGCTCGAGAAAAGCAGTTGGATCGCGTCTGAAGGCCAGAGTTCGAAGGGAACTGACCCTTGGCGCGCTAAATCAGCTGGCTCGCTATCTCAGCGGATTTCCGGGCCGCAAGAATCTCATCTGGCTCTCCGCATCGTTTCCTATTGGCATCGATCCGGCCGAGGACGGGGGCTTCGCCCATTCGCAGGTCCTGGACGATGAATTCAGAGACACCGTCAATCTACTCGCGTTTAATCGAGTCGCCGTTTATCCCGTCGATGCCAGAGGTTTGGTGAGCCAGTCGTATTTCGCCGCATCCAATCCTGGCGCGAATAACATGAGCGCATCGATCAGCGCACTCTCAAGCAGTGACCAAGCATTTTTCGCTCATGAAGCCGCACGTGCGTTCGCGATGGCAGATATCGCAGCACCCACCGGCGGCAATGCATTCATGAATACGAACGACCTTAAGGGCGCAGTGGGAAAGGCAATCGAAGAGGGCTCGGACTACTACACGCTTACCTATTCGCCGTCCGACCCTCGCGAAAACAAGCAATATCGAAAGATCAACGTCCAAGTGAACCTGCCAGGATCAAACCTTTCCTATCGTCGCGGCTACTACGAGGCGAACCCCGCAAAGAGCACTCCACGTACAGAAGAAAGCATCAACCCCACAGCCCCGGTCGCATATAGCGCCATGCGCGCCGCCATGGTCTACGGCAGTCCTGAGCCGACACAGATTAGCTTGCAAACCAACATTCGACCTGTAACGACAAACACTACGCCGTCTGTGGCGAAGGGCAATCAGCCCGGTCCGAAGACCCGAGGTCCCTATCGACTCTATAGCGTTCATTACATCGCACATCTGCGCGACATCGAATGTCCTGCAATCTCCTCCAGCGCCGTTGCGTGTTCTCTTGAGATCTTTGCATTTGTGTACAACTCCAGCGGAGCCTTAGTGAATTCACAAGCGAATGAGCTGCGAGCGACCATCAAAGCTTCGTACTACGCGGCAATGCACCAACCCGGCCTCGTGCCCGGATTTCAGTATCGGCAAGAGATCAGCGTCCCCATAAAAGGAGATTATTTTCTACGCCTCGGCATCCACGACCTGAACTCCGACCGAGTAGGAACTCTAGAGGTCCCGGTCTCTGCAGTAGACAGCCTGCCGGCAGCACCGTAGTAGCGAGAAGCTGATAGGCCAACTTAACAAACGGCGGGTGGCCCACCGCCATAACGGGTGCCCCATCCATGCGCTCGCACTTGGCGCATCGGTGGGAAAAAGGACGCCGAGCACCACCACCAACCCCAGACCGATCAAACCACCCAGACATCCAACCCCAACCTCCGGAAGGGACTTCAGTCGGGCCATAAACCGCCGCGTCGCAGACGCAACCGCTCTGCCGAAGGCCCGGGCCCCAGACAAGCGTTCTTTGCTTGTATGGGTGGTAGATCGGAGTGGAGCCGCAGGCGGAACGATCAAATTGCCTTCCTCCACCCCGCCACCAAACCCCCACCCCCCAAACCCCCATCCCCACCAACCACGCGAAGCCCCCCGCCGTCCGCGCAGGACCGTTGACTCACCCTAGCCCCTCTGCGAGACTCGCACCTATGCGCTACAGTGGAAAAGTGGAGCTCGCCGCCGAGCGAAAGCTCCGCGCCAGCAACACCCCTCTCTACCGAGCAGCCCATTGGCCCATCTGGATCTGGGTCTTCTTCCTTGCCCCCGGCCCCCTCACCTTCAGCCTCTTCGCCCGAGGCCTCCACCGCGGCAACCTCATCTGGCTCGCCCTCGTCTTCATCGCCACCGGCATCGCCGCCCTCCGCGGTAGCCTCCCCGGCGCCGAGCCACGCCCCTACATCCTTCGCTTCGACGAAGACAAGCCCAACCCCCTCTACCGCCGCGTCTGCTACACCTTCGCCTGGAACGCCGTCCTAAGCTTCGCCCTCCTCAACCTCGCCGGCCTCACCATCGCCGTCATCACCGGCACCTGGTACCTCAAGCAGATCTACCGCGACGCCTACGCTCCACTCTGCCTCCTCATCCTCTTCCTCGGAGCCATCGGCCAACTCCCCCGCGTCAAGCGCTCCACCTTGGGCGACGGAACCGAGCGCCGCTACTTCTACGGCTCCGTCTGGGCCGTCACCATCGCCCAGACCATCCTCCTCATCCTCTGGAAGCTCCTCCCCCACACCCGCTCCGCCGACCTCACCAAGCTCCTCGTCTTCATCGCCGTTTTAATCCTCGTCGGCCTCGCCGCCCACCGAGGCCTCCTCCCCCGAACCCGCCCCATCCTCCCCGGCGAGTCCATGGTCGCCGACTAACCCCTGCTCCACCCACCCACCTCCACCCAAATCAGCCCCCAACCCCCGCCCAAACCCCCGCCTAAACACCCGCCTAAACACCGATGTAAAGCTTCCTTTACATCGGTGTAAAGGAAGCTTTACATTTCCCCCCAATTTTCCCAATCGCGACGCCCAAATCGGGGCTAAAACTGCCTCCGCGCAACACAAAACCCAGTTGCGCGCTGCACGAAACTCACATCCCCCACGAAACACGAAAAGCCCCTATCCAGGGGCTCAAGTCCAATAAAATGTTGGAGGCGCGGGTCGGGATCGAACCGACGCATAAAGGTTTTGCAGACCTCTCCCTTACCACTTGGGTACCGCGCCCTTAACTCAAAATCCCCCGGCCAAATCCCTCAGACCGATGTCCGCAGTCTACCGTTTCCGAGCCGTAAGTGGTTGAGATTGAGGTCGTTGGAGCGGGAGACCGGGGTCGAACCGGCGACATCTTCCTTGGCAAGGAAGCACTCTACCACTGAGCTACTCCCGCCCTGCCATCAACAAGTATAGACACCCCAAAGCCCTTTTGCAACGACCTATTCCACCCCTCCTTTTGTCTTCACCGTATCAATTCGACGGCTCACAATTTGCAATCGTCCGGTCCGCACGATGTGGGGCGTAACTGTAATCAACAGTTCAGTTGAGTCCTTCGTCCGGTCCTGATCCGTCCCTTGAAATCCAGGCAATTCACTCAGCCCAGGAAGCCCCGTGAGCGTCTTCATTTCGGTGGAACTCACCAACGTCGCCAACATCGCCGTCTTGCCCACCGGCACTGTAATTGTTGACTTCAGCGCCCGATTATTCAGGATCGGAATGTTGTCGAGACTGCTCCCCGCGAGCGCCTCCACTTTCATATCGAGGGTCACCGAAACTGCATCATTACGAAGAACTTGCGGCGTCAAGTTCAACGTAATACCAAGATCTTCATATTGAAATTCAGGTACCGACACCGAGTTCGTGCCCAGGTACTGTGACAACAGCGAACTCACGCTAGTTCCATTAATATTCAACCCTGAAAGCGAAGAAGCCAGCGAACTACTCACACCGGAGTTGTAAGTTCCTGTAACCACAGGGTACCGCGATCCGATGCGAAACGTTGCAGGCTGATGATTCAGCGCCAGAATTTGAGCGGCATCAAGGATGCTGACGTCCGATGAGTTGAGTGCGAGATCAAAGCTCGAGTTTGAGCCAAGATACAGTCCCGCGAACGTGAGACCTCCACCAAAAATCCCCAGGAGATTCGTGTACTGCGTTGCAGTCACGGTCCCGGAAGCCACCAGAAAACCCACCTCCGTGATGAGGTTTTGGAGCGGCGTTCCATTCAGCTTGAGTAAACCTGCTGCGACCGCTTGGTTAATAATCGATTGGTTCGCGCTCACCAGTGACTGCGCCTCGGCAGCGATACTGAAGACACCGGCGGAGCTGGGAAGAACAGCTCCAACATTATTTTCGCGCGTCTTATCGACCTCATAGAGCGAAACGTCGAAGAGGACCTCAGGGTTTCCGTCCAGCATGTCATCGTAAACCGCATTCAGCTCCCGCAACACGCGATCATCGCCACGGATCAGCATGAAGCCGCCGGTAGAACTCGCGGTCACCTCCTTCACATCGAAGACATTACGCGCTACATTCGCCAACTCCTGCATCTCGTCATTCGTTCGGCCAGGAAGATAGATCGTTTCTTCAACCTGCGGCATGAGTGCGTCGCGGTTTTCCTCGGTGTCTTTTGCGATTAAGACTAACTTTGACTCAATCGGCACGTCGAAGATTCCTCCCGCGAGATCGAGCGCTCGCGTTGCCCCCTTAAATCCGACGCGGTTCATGTCGAGGTCAATCCGAGGCCCGGACCTTATTGACGGATCGAAGCTGACGTTAATTCCAAACTGACCATAAAGATTGCGGGCAACGGTCTCGAAGTCACCGTGCAGATGCACGTCTCTCGTACCCGGCAACGGCTGCAGTCTTACAGGACCTTGCAGCGTAGAGGCAATATCCTGCGCTGGAAACTTAGACGGATCGATGCTTGAGTAAAACAGCCCCGGCCCTTTTCGAACCTGCTCCGAATGGGCCAATGCATATGCTGTTCCGAAGTGCTGAGTGACCTCGCGATTGTTTGGATCGACAGTCCGAGCTTGCGCGAGCAAAGCGTCGGCTTGTGTGACGTTGCCAGTAGCGCGCGCCTTGGCCGCCTCTTGTACAAGTTCCGTTACAAAATTCTCGCGTGTGACGATGAGCGCAAGCGAGTAGTCAGGATCATCGGGATTGAGACGAGAGGCCGTTTGAAAGCAGAGAATGGCGGCCCTAAGTTCGCGGTGTTGCACATGCTTTGCGCCCTCGAGATATGCATTATCGGCTTCACGAGCTTGCCTTGGAGAAACGATTCGAGAATGTTCTGAGTTGGCCGCATTACTTGACGGCAACTTCGGACGCGCTGCGATTGCGCCCGCTGGAATGCTAGCGGGATTATCGGCCGAGCCCGATGACTGAGCCAAAGCCGTCCATCCTTGCAGGGAAGCGAAGGCCAGCAGTAAGCAGCTCGACGTCACAATTCGATGCCTGCTTCCGCGTCTACGCGTCTCGCGCGATTGGGAAAATTGAACCATGCTATGGATGGTTAGACGGGCGAGCGCAACTAACGTCCGCCAGATACAATCTGCAGCCCGGGACGCGCTGTGCGTCCTGGGCGGACGGAAGAGGGCGGCCGCCGCATCCCCTGCCGGATCTGCGTCGAATCCATCCCTAACTCACTCAGCGTCCGGCTGAGGGTATTACGATGCATCCCAAGTTCCTCCGCCGCCTTGCACTGGTTTCCACGATGACGCGCAAGAACCTCAAGGATGTATTGCTTCTTAAACTCGCGCACTGCCTCGGAGTAGGCGATACCAGCGGCGTGCATCTGGAGAACGAGGTTGTCGAGTTCGCGTTTCAATCGCGGGTTCTTCCTTTATCGAATTGATCGGACCCTGTTTGAGGTCGGGCGGTGTGGCGTTACTTTCTAGTTTGTAGCTAAAGGCCTTGCTTGATCCAATCCGGTGTCGTGTGCTTGAGGGTCTTCAACCCTTCAAGCAGGCGCAGTCTGAGATAGGAAGGCATGAGGAAGGATACAGCATGAGCGGCTTGAAGAAAATACGGTGCGAGATGAGAATTTTTGAGCCAGGCCGAATTGGGCAGAAATGCTGTCAGGGCCAGCAGGATCGTCACCACAAGCAGTGAACCCCGAATCAGCCCAAAAACTCCCCCAAGCAATCGGTCGACCAATCCGAGCCCTATCGCGGATGCCGTATGTCGCAGGAGCTTGCCAATCAGTGTGGCAACGATCATGCTTCCCGCCAGAATAAGGAGGAAGGCCGCCAATTCTGAGGCTACTGGCGAGGGAAGCAGCCCTTTGATTTTCGCGGCGAGTGGAAGATAAAACCAGCAGGCTAGAAGAAATCCTGCGACCACTCCCCCCAGAGCGAATGCCTCCTGAAAAAACCCGCGGATCAACCCCCGAATGACCGAATAGGCCAGGAGGAGGGCGAGGATCCAATCGAGAGGATTCATGCGCTCAGGGATGTCATCCGTTACGCCGCGTTCCGGGCCTCACGACCCTTGCTGCGGCCGCTGAGCGAGACGCTTACGATCTTGGAAACTCCCGGCTCCTGCATCGTCACACCGTACATAACGTCAGCCTGCTCCATCGTTCGTTTGGTGTGAGTGATGATGATTACCTGCGTGTTCGTTGCCACGTCGGATAGCAGGTTGGCAAATCGTCCCACGTTGGTTTCATCAAGCGGAGCGTCGACCTCATCAAGCATGCAGAACGGAGCCGGTTGGAATTGGAAGATTCCGACTAAGAGCGAAAGCGCTGTGAGGGCTTTCTCCCCGCCTGACAGGAGCAGCACGTTTTGCTGCTTCTTCCCAGGAGGCGATGCGATAATGTCGATCCCGCTAAGGTCAGAACTCTTCCCGCCCATTTCAGGGTCGGTGAGGCGCATAAACGCCTGTCCGCCCCCGAACAGCTTCGTGAAGGTTGCCGAAAAGTTCTCATTGATGATCTTGTAAGCCTCATCGAATTTAACCCTGGAGACATCATCGATCTCCTTGATCGATGCTTGCGTGTTCTCAATGGATTCCAGAAGGTCCTTTCGCTGCGTCTCCAGGAAAGCATGCCTCTCTGAGGTCTCGTGGAACTCTTCCAGTGCCATCATGTTTACCGGTCCCATCGCCTCGAGACGCCCCTTCAACGCGCGCGCAGCCTCTTCTTCCGCTGTTAGGGCGTCGGCCTCAATTCGCTCAATCCCGCTATCTTCCCTAAGTGCGCCTGCTTCAACCGACAGATCATTGATGCATGTTGCCTCGATATGCTCCAGGTCAGACGAGAGTTTCGCCGCCCGAGCGCTCAGCACCGAGCGCTGTTCGCGCAGCGCCTCCGTTTCGTGGCGAAGTGTACGAAGGCGAGAATCCAGTTCGGACACGGATGCACGGAGTGCGCCAGCCTCAGCCGAGAGCGTCTCGCTCCTTGCGAGAGCCTCTGCCCGAAGTGCAAGAAGCTCGGCATGCTTACGCGAGAGCTCGGAGTTCTCCTCTTCACGTCGCTGCGTTTCGGCCGCGGCGTTGGAAAGTTGAGATTGCAACTGCCCTATGCGATGCGACTGACTTTCATACAGACGATTCGTCTGTTCGAAGTTCGCGCTCGCATTGCGTCGTCTCTCTTCAAGACCGGCAAGCGACGCAGCCGCCGCCGCCGCGGCTGCCTGCAGATCTTCGCGCGTCGCACGGAGTGAAAGAATTTTCTCCGTTAGATCAGAGACTTGTTGTTCGATGCTTACTCGCTCCGCCTCGAACCTGTCCGATTCCTCTCGCTTGCGCGCGATAAAATCCTGGCGCTGCTGACGTTGGTCCTTGTTCCTGTCTCTTACAATCTGCCACTGTTGCAGGCGATTCTCGAGGCGAGTTGCCTCCTGCTCCATCTGGCGCAGCGCCGCCCCAGAGTTAGCACTCTCACGCTCTGCATCTCGGCGCTCATGGTTGCTCGCATCCAGAGAGATCGAAAGGTCGGAGATCTCTCTGCCTAGAGCTCCTGTGCCGAGCTCATTTTGTGCGAAATCTTCTTCGACCTTCGCCAGTCTGCCTTGCAGTTCAGCTAATTCGCGCTTCAGTGCCAGGGGCCCCTGCTCCCGCTGCTTGCCCCCTGTCACTGTTACGTTGTGAAAGGTCTCCCCGGTCGGCGCGAGAAAATAGGACTGAGGATACTCTGTTGCCAGGCGCTTCGCTGTTTCCGCATCAGGAGTTACAAAACCGTTGCGCAGCTTGGGAAGAATTGTCTGGAGCGAATCCCCAAACCCGTTCAGCACTTTCACGCATTCCCTCAGCGCCACCACGCCATCACCTGGGTTGGGGGCGCCTTGGACTGACTCCATCGACGCCGCGCCTTCGCCATGTACAAGGAACGTCGCGCGTCCCGCGACGTCGGTTTGAAGAAGCCGCACGCCAGCATCCGCGGCGTCCCAGCTGCGAACGACGATGTAGTTGAGTTCGTCACGCAAAAATTCATCAACTACGGTCTCATAGCGTCCATCGACTTCGAGAAAGTCAGCCAGCGTTCCGAGCGGTGCCGAACCATCAGCGTGCTTTGCATTCGCGCGAAAGATATTTCGCACCGTATCGGTCGAGTAGCTGTGCTCGCGTATGAGAGCTTCCAGGGAACTGCGACGACCATTGAGCGTCGCAGCCTGCGCGCGTAGTTCATCTCCCAGCCTGCGAGACTGCATCTCTTCCATACGCTTGGTTTCGAGAGTGTGGCGAAGCTCGAGAATCTCGGCCTCCAACCGCTTCAATCGATCCGTCACGCTCTCGAAGGAAAGCTTCGCGTTGCCACGCTGCAGATTGAGCGACTCGAGTTCCGCGCGGGCCGTCTGAGATTCAGACTCTAGTCGCTCGTTTTCACGGTCAAGCCCTGCTAGAGCAGCTTCGGCCTGCGCGATCTCGTTCTGCGCTTGCGCCGCGCGTTGCATCGACTGCATCGCATTGCGTCGCTGGTTCTCACTCAACGCCTCTGCAGCAAGAACACTGCGGGTTGCTTCCTGGGCCTGGCTCTGCTGCGCGTTTGCCGCTTCGCGCGAGGCGCCCGCCTCCGTCGTTGCATTCTCAAGAAAGCTTCGATGCTGCTCCAATTCGCCCGACAGCGACTCAAGCTGACCTCGAGCCTGCTCGAGATCTTCGTTCTCGCTGCTCATCCTTTGCGAGAGGTCCGCAATTCGATCAGCATTGGCAGCGGTGCGAGCCGCTATCCGTTCAAGCTCCACCGCGTTCGAATTGGCCTGGGCTCCAGCTTCACGAATCTGTCCGTCCAGGGCGTACCCGCGCTCCATGCCAGCGGAGTGTTCGGCGTCCATCGTTTCCAGGCTTGCTGCTTGTTCATCGATGAGCAGGCCAAGCCTGGTGATCTCCGCTGAAGTCGACATTTGCTCCGCATCCATCTGCGCAAGCCGACTTGCCAACACCACCCGCAACTTGCCGCGCAGTTCCTCACGCAACGCGCCGTACCGTTCCGCTTTGGAGGCCTGGCGCTTGAGTACGCCCATCTGCCGCGTGACCTCTTCAAAGATGTCGTTTACGCGCGAAAGATTTTGTTTTGCTGACTCCAGGCGCAGCTCCGCCAAACGCTTCTTGGTCTTGAATCGCGTGATGCCCGCGGCTTCTTCAATGATGGCGCGGCGGTCAAGAGGCTTCGCGGAGAGAATGCTGCCAATGCGCTCCTGGCTGATCATGGCGTAGCTCTCGCCTCCCAGACCAGTCCCCATAAAGATGTCCTGAATGTCGCGCAAGCGGCAGATCTTGCCATTGAGCAGATACTCGGAATCGCCGGACCGAAACAAGCGGCGGGTCACTGTGATCTCACCTGCGCGAACAGGAGTGCGCCCGAACTTTCTCCGGCGAATCTTGAGCACCACATTATTGCCGCCAGCACCATCTACGCCTGCATCCGCTAGTTCTGGCGACGTGTTCTCCGCGTTCTTCTTCGCAGATACATCCGCTTCGTAGGTCGTGCCCGGTTGAGCATCGGTTACGGCCTCTTCGGTTTCCATCGCTGCTTCAGCCCGCAGAGCAGACTCATCCCAGTCACTCAGGGAATTGATTGCTGTGACATGTTGGTCGGCATCAGCGTCGTTGCTTCCACCCGCGCCCAAAATCTCGGCCTCCCCGTCCGCCAGCGTATTTCCGTCATAGACCTCCGGATCAACAAGCGTCAGCGACACTTCAGCCATACCAGTCGGCTTCCGATCGCGGGTGCCGGCAAAGATAACGTCCTCCATCTTGATACCGCGGAGGCTCTTTGCGGATTGCTCGCCCAGCACCCAATTAATGGCGTCAGAGATGTTCGATTTGCCGCAGCCGTTAGGCCCAACAATTGCGGCGATACCTTGACCGGTAAGCTGCACCTCAGTGCGGTCACAGAAGGACTTAAAGCCGAGAATCTGCACTTTTTTGAGCTTGAGCAAGGAACAAAACCTCTTCCAGAATGGGTTTCTCGCGCATCTCCCGAGTACGTTGCCATCTCGAGTTACATCGCTAGGTCGAATCTAAGCGGCATGAATGACGGAATCAACGCGTAAACGGGCACCAGCGGAAGGATGTTGTGGATAAGGGAGTCGGAATCCCTTTTTGGTGGCGAAAGGCCCTCGAAGTTGCGTATGGGCAACACCGTTTCTATAATGCGCATCATCCCCTTTATCCCGTTGGTGCGGGGTGGGTTTTATCGAAAGCCCTAGTTTGCGCTAATCTTGAGTCACCGATTTTGAAACTGATGCATCTCTCCGAGGAGTTCTCTTTATGAAGAAGGTCGTTCTTCCTGCGCTGCTGGCTGTGGCCGGTGCGGTATTTTCAGCGTCCCTCATGTACGCCCAGCAGGCGTCCTCCAGTGGCATCCAGATGTCGCAGGCTGAGTACGCTGCCTACAACAAGGCCAATACAGAGACCACCGCCGCAGGAAAGGCTGCAGCGTTCGAAGCATACCTCAAGGCGTATCCGAACTCTGCGGTCAAACAGGACGTGCTCGGCCAGATTTTGTACGAGGACAGCCAGACCGGAGATCAGGCGGCTACCTTGAATGCAGCCGATCGTCTATTAGCCATCGATCCGAACAACCTTCGGGCCCTCACGTTCGAGGTGTACTACCGCCGAATTGACGCGGACAAGTTGACGGACCCCGCGGCGAAACAGACGGCACTTGATGCTGTCGCGAAGTATGCCCAACAGGGGTTGGATGCTGCAAAACCCAAGGATATGTCTGACGCCGACTTTGCTGCATTGAAGTCGAAGACCGACCCAACCTTCATGAGTGCGATCGCCGACGATGATATGGCCAAGAAAGATAACGCCGCTGCCATCACGACTCTGAAGAAAGAGATCGATAGTGATGAGGCGGACACAAAGATTCCCAGTCCTACTCTCCAGGACGTGTACGTCTTGGCACAGGCCTACTACACCTCGACGCCCCCGGATTATCTAAACTGCGCGTGGTATGCGACGCGTGCGGCCGCCTTCGCTCCTGCGGCAGTTAAGACCACCATCGAGCCGCTGGCAACTTACTGCTACAAGAAGTATCACGGTAGTGCCGACGGATATGCTGCGATGCAAACGGCTGTGCAAACAAGCCTGAACCCGCCTGCGGGTTTTACTGTCACGCCTGCACCGAAACCGGCAGACCTCGTTGCTAACCTGGTTGCAACTACCCCAGATCTCGCGACGCTGGCGTTGGGGGATAAGGAGACTGCGCTGCAATATGGGAAGCCGGAGGATGCGCAGAAGGTTTTTGATTCTGTGAAAGGTAAGGAAGTTCAGTTCCCTGGGGCTACGGTGGTTTCGGCTACGCCGCAGCAGTTGGTGCTGGAGGTTTCTGACGACGCCGTGGCCAGCAAGACGCCTGATTTCACCTTCACGATGAAGGAGCCTTTGAAGACGGTTCCCCAACCAGGTGATAAGGTTACGGTCGTTGGAACGTATGATTCGTATACGGCAAACCCGCTGATGATTACGATGACCGGTGGTTCGGTTGTCACGCCCCACAAGGCGGAGCCGGTGCATCACCGTCGTCCGGCGCATCGGTAGTCTTGGAAGCCTGGTGATTTGATCTGATCAAAAAGGCCCCCGCAAGGGGGCCTTTTTGTGTGAGTTTCAGTGCGTTGCGAGCTGGGTTCTGTGTTGCGCGATGGCGGTCCGAACGCGGTTCTGTGTTGCGCAGATTGGAAGGGGGCACCTATCTTGCAGATAGGTGCCGGGTGCGCTCAGCGGGTGGGCGGGGTGACGAGGTTGACGAAGATGCGGAAGGCTCCGGGGACGGCCTGGGGGAGCTGGCGGTAGAGGGCGAAGGCCACGTAGGTCCAGCGGCCCTTGCCGACCTGGGCGGTGATGAGGCCGCCGCGCTGAGGGGGTTGGGGGAGGGTGCCGTCGCCGCCGGGGTCGTGGGTTTCGGTGAGGGCGGTGTAGTGGGGGTCCCAGGTTTCGAGGAAGCCGTGGCCGCGCTCTTCGATCCAGTTGTTGAAGTCGGCAGTCGTGATCTTGTTGGGGACATTTAGAAGGGCATACCCGGGGGTTGAAACCCCCTTTCCTTCTGTGGCTATGAGACCCGAGCCTGAAGGCTCGGGGTACCTGTTTGTTGCTGCGCCGGGACTCGAGTGGTCGATCATGCCAGGGGCGGAGTCGGCGTACCTGTGCGTGGCGGGGTCCAGGAGTTGGACGGGGTCGGTTTCTACTACTACTTTTGCGCCGGGGCCGAGGTCGAGGGGGTAGGGGGCGTCGGCGGAGGTGAAGTCGGAGGTCTGGTATTGGACGACTACGTTGCCGCCGTTGCGGGCGAAGGCCAGGAGGGCCTTGGTGGGGGCGCCTTGCAGGTCGGGGTGAGCGGTGTAGGCTCGGACGCCGAGGACTACCGTGTCGTAGTTCGCGAGGTTGGAGAGGGTCAGGCCGGCTACGGTGACGAGGGTGGGGGTGAGGCCGATGGAGGTCAGGGCCTGGGGGACGGCGTCGCCGGTGCCGGGGAGGTAGGCGATGCGGTCATGATCGGGAAGCTTGAGGTCTACGGGGACTACGCGGGTGGTGGCGGGGGTGTAGTCGTTGGTGAGGATGAGGCCGGGATAGCCTACGGCGCGCCAGCCTTCGGTGTAGGTGTGGTGGTCGGGCGTGGTGGCGCTGAGGCGGAAGATGGCGGGGTCGGTGAAGGGGGCGAGTGGGCGGGGGTAGAAGGCTATCGCATGAGTTGGGTCGTTGGGCGGCGCTGGAATCGCTTTGGCCTGGATGGCCCAGCCCTTGGGGGATTGGACGTTGATGTTGGCGGACGTGTGGTCTTCGGTGGTGAGGGTTGCGATGAGTTGGGCGTTGCGTTGGACGTGGGGAAGGACGGTGTTGGAGGGGGCGCTGGCGATGGAGACGGGCGGGATGATGGAGATGGGTTGGGGGCCTGCGTGGACGATGCGGGCGAGGGTGATGTCGGTGCCCTGATAGGTGACGGTGGCCCAAGCGGTTAAGGGTGCGGGGGTTTGCGGGGCGCTGCGGAGGGATGGGTCGCGGAGCTTGTAGACGGGCTGTTCGATGTTGTCGCGGTAGAAGTAGGGCTGGGTGATGGTCTGCGTGTTTTGCGAGAGGATCTGCCAATCGTGGTCGAGAGGGTGTGACGAGGAGATTTGCGGCTTCACGGAATCGAAGAAGCTCTGGCCATTTCCGCATGCATCTGCACAGATGTCGACCTTTTCGTAAGAGACTGGCACTTGTGAGTCTTCGGCGAGATGCGTCTCGGCTTCGGGAGTTGAATTCTCGACAACGTCACTTGAGGTCGCCGTGGCGTCGAGGTGCAGGCCGAGGGCGAGGGTGAGGGCGTCGTTTAGCTGGACGCGCTTGATGCGGAGTTCGTGGAGGACGTTTTCTTTTTGGATGGGGTCGAGCGGAGATTGGGCGAGTTGGCCGATGAGGGTGTCGTCGGTTTTCAGGGCCTCGGCTATTGGGGGGGCTATGGCGGAGGGGTTGTTGGGGTTGAAGTCTTGTGTGGCTTTCGCGATGTTGGTCGCGATGGTGGCTAGTTGGGTGCGGAGGGTTGGTGGGGCGTTGGGGGCTAGCGTGGCGATGGCTTCGATGGAGGTGTCGATGCCGGTGAAGAAGGTTGGTTGGGAGGTCAGGTCGGTGGGGGCATACCCGGGGGTTAAAACCCCCGTTTCTTCTGTGGCTATGAGACCCGAGCCTGAAGGCTCGGGGTACCTGTTCGTGCCTGAGCTTGTGAGACCCGAAGAGACCCCACGCTGAAGCATGGGGCTACCAGCCTCGGGGTACCTGTTTGTGCCTGAGCCGGATGCCGGTTGAGCGGATGAGTTGGTGGGTGTATAGGCGGCCGTTAAATACAGGGGTCTCTCCACTTCGCTCCGCTCCGGTCGAGATGACAGGTTTTCAGCAGGGGCGGGGCTTGTGGGGTGGAAATTGGTTAGCAGTAGTGTGGGTACGGGACTGGTTCGGGGTCCTTCGACTGCGCTGCTCGCAAAAGCGCGATCAGCTCCGCTCAGGATGACAGAGGTTTTTGATGGTGCGGGGTTGGTGGTGGGTTGGGGTGTAGCGTAGGAGACGGCTATGAGACGGGCTTTCAGCCCTTGAACCTTTACTGGGGAATCTTCCCCAGGGCTACTCGCCCCGTCGAGCGCAGAGCGCCCGATGGGGAGCTCGGTACGCCCTAGGCTGGTATGAGGCGCGCCGTTGGCGCTTAGGGTGGGTTCAAGTTTGGTGGTGGGTCCTGCGGCGCGCTGCGCTTGCTCAGGGTGACAGGTTTGGGAGGTGGAGGTTGCGGCGCTGGTGGGGCTGTAGGTGATGTTGGGGTCTCGGGCGTTGGTGGGGGCGTTGCAGAGGACGCTGCCGTAGAGGGTGTAGCCGGAGTTGTGGGCGCCGGAGGTGGGGAGGGTCATGTTGCGGCTGATCTGGCTGCGCTGCAGGCTTAGGCCTATGCGGGCGAATTGCATGTACGAAAGTGGGGTGGTGGGCGCGGCGGCTAGTGTGGCTGGTATGTCGGATGCGTTGGCTGCGGCGGCGGTCAGGAGGGGATCGGTGTCGCCTTCGGGGACGGTGATGTTGGCTGGAGGCTTGGTGGTGGTTACTGCGCCGGTGACGTAGTTGGTGAAGCGGGCGGGGACGTATTCGTTGGTGGCGTAGTCGTAGACACCTTTGCTGTCGATGCTGGCGAAGGGGACGCGGGCGTAGACCTTGAGGGCCTGCCAGGGGAGGATGCCTTCGGCGGTGAGCTCGGGGAAGACGTTGGGGTCGGCGGCGGCTTTGAAGGCTTCCTGCGCGATCTCGCCGGAGACCTGGTGCTGGCCGTGGCCGTCGGTGACGTTGCCGATGAAGGTGGCGGTGATGACGAGGGGGCGAATGATGCGGATGGCGCGGACTGCGTCGTAGAGGACGCGTTCGTGGGTCCACTTCTGGAAGGCCTCTTCGCGGGTCTTGGAGAAGCCGAAGTCGACCTCGGTGCCAAAGAGCTGGGTGACGCCGGTGTAGCGGTCGTTGGCGAGGAGCTCCTGGGTGCGGATGAGGCCGAGCGCGTCTTCGAAGTCGCCGGTGACGAAGTTCTGGCCACCTTCGCCGCGGGTGAGGGAGAGGTCGGTGACGCGGGCGCCGAGGCCGCGGGCGTAGAGGGTGAGCATGCCACCGTCTTCGTCGTCGGGGTGGGCGACGATGTTGAGGATGGAGGCTCGGGTGTTGAGCTTGCGGAGGAGCTCGGCGAGGCCGAGGGCGCCCTTGTCGATGGGGAGCTCGTGGCCGTTGAGCGGGGTGACGCGCTCGCCGGCGAGGTTGGCGGGGTCGGTGAAGCGCGCGAGTTTGGCGAGGGTTTGCTGGGAGAGTGCGACGAGCGGCAGGTTGAGGCAAAGTGCCAGGGCGAGCGGCGCGGTTGGCTTCATGGAGATTAGAGTCTCATATGGAATTATCGGTGCGGCGGGCGAAAGCATGCCTTGGGGCTAAAGCCCACGTTCGGGAGAGCGAATGAGACCCGACGCTAAAGCGCCGGGGTACCTGGCGTCGGGCCTGCGCGGATGGGGCCCGCGGATGGGGCCTGCGCAGGTG
>JBAULP010000032.1:0-36925 GCA_049578265.1 Acidobacteriaceae bacterium | reverse complement strand
CCCGAGTTGCGGCGCGTGAGCAGCCGGCGCAGGCGCGGCGCGGCGCGGCATCGCAGAGATCAGATTGAGGTGGTGGCAAGCGCGAAGAGAGGAGATCCGGGTGCGGAGGCTGCATCGCGCGACGGATCGAGAACAGATGCTGCAGAGGTTCTGCGCGATGACGCTCTGATGTCGGATGATTTCAACCGTGCGGCGCAGGCGAAGCAGAGTGGGAGTTACGCGAGCGGCGTATCGCGTCCGGATGAGAGTGCGAGTGTGTCGCAGGCGAGTGCGCGGGCGGAGGGTGTAGGTGCTCCGGTGATCGCTGAGGTTCGCGCGCCGCACCGTGACGAAGTGCGCGCGGCGAGCCGGGATGAGAGGCTGGTTGCGGCCGAGGTTCCGCCCGCATCGCACATGGAGATGGCTGAGGCCGTGGAGCAGCCGGTGGTGTTGCCGGGGCTGTATCGGTATGGACGGCTAGTGGTTCCTCGCCCGATGCGCGGCACCCGGGAGATTTTGATCCATCAGAATCTGATGGCCGATGAAGAAGGTTTGAGCCGCGTTCAGGATGATGAAGATTTGCGGCGGATGCGTGCGGAGAAGATGCTGGTGGATTTTCCCGAGAGCGCGGCGCTGCATGTGAATCCGGAGATGGGAGCCGACCGCAGATGTGCGCGGCCGTGGGCGGTGCGGTTTGCGACGAATATTGCGCGGGCATACTATGAGCGGTTTCGTGAGCCGCTGCAGTTGAACTCGGCGGTGCGGACCGTGGCATACCAGGTTCGGCTGCGCAGGGTGAATGGAAATGCCGCGGGGATTGATGGCGATCTGGCTTCGCCGCATTTGACGGGCGAGGCGATCGACTTTGGCAAGCATGGCATGAGCATCGCGCAGATTGCGTGGATGCGCGCGTATCTGCGGCCATTGATGCAGGATGGCAAGCTGGACGTTGAGGAAGAGTTTCAGCAGGCGTGCTTCCACATCAGCGTGTATCGCAGCTATGCACCGGATCTTCCGATACGGCGGCGCGTGCGCAGCGAGTTTGCACAGGCTGCGGTGTCGCAGGCAGATATGGAGCAGTAGCGAAAGAATTCGAGCAAGTGTATTGGGAGAGGGCGGCGCAGTGATGCGACCGCCCCATTTTTTGCTTACTTGTTCGGGTTGTCCGGAACCTTCTCGCCCTTCTTGCGGGCTTCGGAGAGTCCGATGGCGATGGCCTGCTTGGGATTGGTGACCTTCTTCCCACTGCGGCCACTCTTGAGCTTGCCTTGCTTCATCTCGCGCATCTCGGTCTCAACCTGCTTGCCTGCTTTCGGGCTGTATTTGCGACTGGATGATTTCTTTGCGGATGATTTTTTTGCTGCGGACTTCTTCGCTGCGGACTTCTTTGCCGGAGCTTTCTTTGCGGTGGATTTTTTGATCGACGATTTTTTCGCTGCGGATTTTCTCGTTGCGGATTTTGTTGTTGCCTTCTTGCTTGCCTTTTTGGTTGCCATTTGGGTGAAACCTCCCGTGTGGTTGGAGGGCATGCGTGCGAACTGCGTTGCATCAGGTCGCGTCAAGGAGTGCGCGGTTTGCGCAGGATGATGTACGCGGCGAGGAGCAGACTGATAGCGAGTGCGATATAGAAGATGGGACTGTGCGAGCGGCGAAGATTTCCGTTGCGCCAGGCGGCGTAGGTGGCGTTGAGGTCAGAGGCGAGGCCGGGGATGGTGACGGCGTTGAAGGCTTCGTTGATGTTGGCTGCGGGGGCGACGGGTAATGATCCGAAGACGCGCTCGGGGGTGGGCGGCGTGCCGTCGCGGTCCTTGGGGATGGCGGCGAAGAGGCGGTTGATCTCGGCGTCGCGCGGGTCGTTGAAGAGGGCGGTGTCGGCGGTGTTGGGGAAGAGGGTGACGTGGCCGGTGAGCGCGTACTCGATGGCGGAGACGCCGTCCTGGCAGACGCCGAGCGCGTAGTAGCCGCCGAAGGGAAGCGCAGGATGCGCGGCGTGGAGGTGCATGTAGGCGATCGTCATGAGGCCGGCGAGGCGCGTGACTTCGATGGCTTGCGCGCCGGTGTAGGTGTGGGCGTTGCGTTTGAGGACCCAGGCTTGGTCGAGCGTGTCCATGGTGCGCCACTCGGCTTTGCCGTCGATGCCGAAGTAGTAGCTGATGTCGGCGTTGATTTGCGGACCGGTGGTGTTGGAGGAATGGATGTGCCATTCGTATTCGGCGTGGGAGGCGGGGATGAGGAGGTGACGGCCGGCGCTGTGCGGGATGATGATCTGGGTGTCGATCCAGAAGGGCGCCATTACGTCCTGGCCGTTGTAGTGGAGGTGGGCAAAGTTGGCGAAGTAGCGGGCGTCGTCGACGGTGATGGTTGCGCCTGATTCGGCAAGCAGCTGGACGAGGGCTTGCGGAGTGGTCGCGGATTTGCCGTACCAGGTTGCAGTGAAGGTTTGCGCACCGTCCAGCTTGTTCGCTGCTAGACGGTTGAGAATGTCGGCGAGTTGTTGGGATTCGGAGTGCTCGCGAGCGAGGGCATTCGGGCCATCGCCGCGGGTGACGCCGTCGCCGAGGTTGGTGACGATGCCTTCGGTGGTGAACGGCGGGAAGGGTGAGGGCTTGTCGAGCGAGACGGTTTCGGCTTTGTCGAGCGCGTAGGGGCCGAGGTCTAGGTACTGTTTCGCTTGGGCTTCCGATAGAGGCGTGCCGGGGTGAACGGCGGAGGCGTCTTCGAGTTTTTGGTCTTTGCCGGCGAGGTGGCCCACTACGCGGACGGTCGGGTTGATTTCGCGCATGGTCCAGCCGGGGAAGCGGTCGAGGCCCTGCCAGTCGCTGCCCAGGATGCGCTTGCGGAGTTCGGTGAAGAGTTTGGGGGTGAGGAGTGCGGGGCCTTGTTTGCCGCCCTTGTCGATCTCGGCGAGGAGCTTGTCGGTGAAGCCGGGCTGCGCGGAGAGTTGGCGCAACATCTGCGAGAGCAGGATGGTGTTGGGCGGCATCGGCGCCTCGGGGACGACGTAGTGGCTATGGCATCCGGAGAGGGTGAAGAGTGTGAGGAAGAGCGCGAGCTTGCGGGTTAGGCGCATTGGGAGATTAGACGCCTGTTCGGTGGCTAGCGGGCGGGCGAATTACGGATGGTCGGGGCCGCGGGTGATGGTGGGTTGGGCGGCGGGCAGGTTCGTGTCCCAGTCGGAGAGGCGGAAGTGGCCGCTGGCGTGGAGCAGGCTCATGAGGTAGAGCATGCCGTCGAAGTAGCGCTGCTCGCCGTTGGGGATGGGCGTGTCCCAGAGGGCGTTGACGAAGGCGCGCTCGTTGGGGCCGGGCGTGGCGGCGAGGCCGGCGACGGTGGTGGTGGAGAGCAGGCCGATGGAGTGGCGGACGGAGAGCGGCCGGCCTTCGAGGGTGTAGCGGTCTACAAACGTTGTGATTCCCTGCGAGAGGAGGAAGGTTTGGATGCGGTTGGAGAGCGTGGTTTCGCGCGGGTCTTTGTGCCACCAGGAGTAGTCGACGGCCCAGTTGCTGGCGGTGCGCCAGGAGTCGTAGCTGAAGGGGACGGGCTGGCCGCGGTCGGGGCCGTAGGTCTCGATCATGGGGGAGAAGTCGAGGTGGCTGCGGTCGGGGGCCAGGCCGGTGGTGGGGTTGGTGACGCGGGCGAAGAGCTCGCGGCTGACGTCGGCGGCGTGGAGCCAGAACGCGCTGTCTTCGGCGGGGCCCCAGCGGGCGAAGAGCTCGTAGAAGGCGGGAAGGTGATAGCTGGCGTCGGTGAAGTTGCCGTAGGGGCCGGGGACGAATTGGACCTCGGCGTACTGCGCGTTCATCATGGGGCCGCTGGTTTCGGGACGGGACGCGTGCATGGGGGAGTGGGGCGGGGGTGGTGGAGTTTTGCCTGCGGCTTTTAATTCGATGTCGGTGTCAGTGTGCGCTTGTTTTTGTTCGGTGATGTTGGGGCTGGTTAGCTTGGCGGGGTCGAAGAGGAACGGGGGGTCGTTGGGGTGGATGCGGAAGGGGCCGGTGGCGGTGTCTTCGGCGTGGTGGCGCATGAGGTGGAGGATGCGGTCGGCCTGGGTTTGGTAGTCGTAGATGCCTTGGCCGTTGCCCCAGCGGCGGGCGGCGAAGAGGAGCGCCATGGCGTAGTATTCTTCGCCGTCGGGCGCGGGACCCGTCGAGCGCGGGGTGCCGTCCGTGTTCATCGACCAGGCGAAGTAGCCGTGGTTGGGGTTCTGGGGGTCGGTGATAAGCATGTACGTGTTTGACCAGTTCCAGAGGGCGTCGAACTCGCGCTTGTGGTTGAGTTGGGCGGCGATCATCATGCCGTAGCTCATGCCCTCGGTGCGGGCGTCGTTGTTGGCCCAATCGGTGATGAAGGCTAGGGGGCCGTTGGCGTTGGCGCCGGCTTCGAAGTAGACACGCTCGGTGAGGGGATCGCCGTGGAAGAGCTGCTGGAAGGCGCGGTCGATCTTGGCCTGGGTGTCGGCGGGGGAGTGGCCGGCTTCGGCGAAGAGGTCGCGGTAGCGGTGGGTGGCGAAGGCTCCCGAGCCGTCGCCGGGGAAGCTGGGGATGGTGGTGAGCGGGGCTTGTGCGGCGGCGGCGATGGTGGTGAGAGCGAGGATTAAGATGGGGAGCTTCACCGCGACATTAGAGCATAGTGGATGGACGAAAAGCCATATTAAAGCGCATTAGTTCGTTGGAGTGGTCGCTCATCGTTGACGAACTTGTCAAAATAGAAGTATTTCTATAACTTGATGGTGTGGCGAAGGTGCGCAGAGTCGGAGAAGCCGTCGCTGGTTCGGACTCGAAGCAAGCCCTCATCTCGTGGGAAGGTGATACCCGAGAGGTGATCTGTGGATGGCCTGCAAAGATACGCGGCGACTTCGGCCTTGCGCTGCAAGAGATGCAGAACGGACGGCCGGCGACGCTCGATGTGCGGCCCATGCCATCGATTGCGAAGGGCGTCTTTGAGTTGAAGACAGACGACGAGCGGGCGTGGTATCGGCTGGTGTATCTGGCGCGGATCGACGATGTGATTTATGTGCTGGACTGCTTCGAGAAGGACACGCGCAAGACAGAGAAGAAGGACATCAAGACGGCAACAGCGCGACTGAAGAACGTGCAGCGGAGATTGATGGAGGAGCGGAGAGATGAAAAGCGCAAAGGCTAACAAGGCAGGTCATGTGGCGAAGGGCGATGTGCTTGAGGATCTTGGGCTGTCGCGCGAAGAAATTGTGGAGTTGAAGGTTAAGATGGATCTGTGGCGCGACCTGGTGGCGCGGATTAAGCCGCTTGCGCTGACGCAGAAGGAGCTTGCGGCGCGGCTGGGGGTGCATCAGCCGGAGGTGAGCCATTTGTTGGCAGGCCGGTTGTCGAAGTTCAGTGTGGGGACGCTGATTCAGTTTGCGGTGCGGATGGATTTGGGCGTGGTGGTGAAGACCACCGAGCCGAAGCGCAAAGCGGGCGTGGTGAAGTCTGTCCAGGCCAAAACTGGACGTGGGTATGTGCGCTGCTAGCCCATGTCTCAAGAGCGAGACATGGGGTCCGGCGTGGAGTGGCGGCGCGTGGCGGGTTAGTACTTGATCATGATTTGGGATTTTATGCGGGGTGGTGAGCCGGTCCATTGCTGGGTGTTGCCGTGAGCGTCGGTGGGGGACGCTTCGCCTCCGGGACCGAAGGCGAAGACGGAGGCGATGCTTGCAGAGCTTGCGTGAGCTGGTGCCTGCGCGTTTGAGATGGTCACCATGATGCATTCCAGCGGGTTGCGGTGTTCATACTGCGCCGGAAAGTGAACGACTCCGAGATCGTTGGTGGAAGCGGTGCTTTCGTGGTCGCTGGAGTCGCAGTGAAAGTTTCGGTAAACCTCGTGCACGCGCGTTCCGGTCATTGGCCTGCCAGTTGGGTCAATGACTGTGACTGTCCAATCGGGCGCGGCGAGGTGGGGCATGGCGGCAAAGACGATGCAGGCGATGACGAGAATGCCTAGCAGCGCGAAGGGTGCTCGTCTCATGCTCAGGCGTCGAGTTTCTTGATGACGAGTTCGTTGAGCAGGGCGGGGTTGGCCTGGCCTTTGCTTAGGCGCATGACCTGGCCTACGAAGAAGGCGCTGACGGTGCGCTTGCCTCCTTTGAACTGGGCTACCTGGTTGGGGTTGGCGGCGATGACTTCGTCAAGCAATGTTTCGAGAAGCGCGGAGTCGCTGATTTGTTGCGGCTTGTCGCGGTCGTAGATGTACGGGAAGTCGCGGCCTTCGGTGAAGGCGGTGTCGAGGAGCTGCTTTAGCTGCTTAGAGGAGATAGCGCCGGCCTCCGCGAGGTCGGCGGCGAGGACGAGACCGTCTAGCGAGATGGGGCTGTGGTCGAGGGTGATGTCGGCGGCGCGGAGGCGCATGGTGAGCTCGCTGAGGAGGATGGCGGCTACGCGCTTGGGGGACTTGGCGGATTTGGCGGCGGCCTCGAAGAAGTCTCCGAGGGCGCGGTCGGTGGTGAGAGTTGCGGCGTCTTGGGTGGAGAGGCCGAACTCGCTGGCGAGGCGCGCGCGGCGCGGTTCGGGGAGCTCAGGCATGGCGGAGAGAATTTGTCTTTGCCAGGCTTCGCCTACGACTAGTGGCGGGAGGTCGGGCTCGGGGAAGTAGCGGTAGTCGTGGGCCTGCTCCTTGCTGCGCATGGAGAAGGTGCGGCCCTCGGCGTTGTTCCAGAGGCGCGACTCCTGAACGACGCGGCCGCCGTCTTCGATCACGCCGATCTGGCGGATGATTTCGTACTCGAGCGCGGCGCGGATGTAGCGGAAGGAGTTTACGTTTTTGACTTCGGCCTTGGTGCCGTAGGCTTCGGCGCCGCGAGCCTCCCAGTCGGACTTGAGCATGACGCTTACGTTGGCGTCGCAGCGGAGGGAGCCTTCCTCCATGTTGCAGTCGGAGACGCCGGTGTAGAGGAGGATCTCTTTTAGCTTGGTGAGATATTCGAAGGCTTCGTCGGGAGTGCGGAGATCGGGCTCGGAGACGATTTCGACCAGCGGCGTGCCGCAGCGGTTTAGGTCGATGTAGGTGCGCGTGGCGGAGTCCGGGAAACCGTCGTGGAGGCTCTTGCCGGCGTCCTCTTCCATGTGCAGGCGGGTGACGCCGATGGGCTTGGGATTGCCGGCGGCGTCGGGGACGATGATCTGGCCGTGCTCGGCGATGGGCTTATCGAACTGGGAGATCTGGTAGCCCTTGGGGCTGTCGGGGTAGAAGTAGTTCTTGCGGGAGAAGATGCTGGTCTCGCGGATCTGGCAGCCGATGGCTTTGGCCGCGAGGACGGCGTACTCGACGGCCTGCTTGTTGAGGACGGGGAGGGCGCCGGGAAGGCCGAGGCAGACGGGGCAGACGTGGGTGTTGGGCTCGCCGCCGTACTCGTTGATGCAGCCGCAGAAGGCCTTGGTGCGCGTGAGGAGCTGGACGTGAACCTCCAGGCCGATGACGGGCTGGTATTTGGCGAGGACTTCCGGCGAGAGTGCTAGGGCTGCGGGCATTGCTTCAATTTTAGCAACTTGGCAAAGAGAGGCTGGCGCGGCGCGGGCTTGCGGCGGAGGGTGCGCGGCTATTGGGTTGGGGAGGGCGGAGGGAAGGAGTCGTTGGCGGCGGCGGGGATGGCTTCGGTGATGGCGCGGTAGAGGTTGTCGGAGACGCGCTCGTACTCGGCATCGGTGAGGCCCATGTCGTTCCAGGAGCCCATGCCGCCGAAGACCCAGCCGGCCTGGCAAGCGTCGAGGAGGGCCGCGGCCTGCGGCGAGAGGCTGCCGGCGGGGAAGAGGTCCTGGTGATACCCATGGTGTGTGGAGGGATTGGCGAGTGAGTCGAGGGCGTTGGCAAAGAGCGCGGCGAAGTTGTCGGCGTGGATGTTGATCGCGAAGGCAAGGATCTGCCGCAGCGCGGAGGTTAGGTCGTCGTCTGCGGACTGCAGTGAGGTTGTCGAGGGAGTTGGGGTCGGAACGGTCGTGACCAGTTTGTATTCGACGAGCCAGAGGCGACGGTTGGGATCCTTGCGATCACCGACTGCCCAGCGTGCGATGTAGAAGTCGCTCATGCCGTCCGGCTTTGCGGCCTCGATGGCCCAGGAACTTCCTCCGCCGGAGAAACCTGCGGTCACGCGGTCTGGAAGCTTTGGATTGTTGCGCGGAGCCTGCGCGAGGCGGAGGCCACGGACGCCTTCGGCTAGGAGCGCGTGGAACCATTCGTTGGGATTGGAGCCGATGGGGCCGGCGGTTCCGTTGAAGAGAATGCTCGCGCAGAACTGGCTGGTGGAGTTGGTGCTGAAAAGGTCGGGGATCTCGTGGCCAGAGAGAGCGGCGTTCCCGTAACAGACGAGGGCGACGCGCTGTGCGATTTCACCGTTCATTAAGTGTGATTGTAGAGCGGGGCGTTGGAATGAGGTTCTTGAGGCGAGAGGTTCGAGAAAACTCTTTGCGTGAAGTTTGAAGTTGGAAGGTTGATCTGCATCTTATGGAGTCGCTGGCGGCAGGAAAAGATCGGAGTACGAGCGATGGCAGACGAGAACAAGAACGCAACTCCCGAAGAGAAGCAGGAGAGCGGCTGGGCCTCGCCAGAGGAGCCAGCGCAGGCGGCGGAGCCGGAGGTTGCGCCCACTGCGCCGCAGAAGGATCTGTCGCGACCGAGCGCGCACGAGATCTATCAGCAGGTGGCGAAGAATGCCAAGGAGGAGCTGAAGCGGTCGACGTTGTCACTGGCGATCTCGGGATTTACGGGCGGGATTTTTATGGGGCTGTCCGCACTGGGAGTGGGGCTGGCTCTGGCGCGGCTGGGCGGATCGCACAATGCGTTTGTGGTGTCACGCATGTTTTATCCGCTGGGATTCATCGTGGTG
Source organism: Acidobacteriaceae bacterium (assembly GCA_049578265.1). Classification (GTDB taxonomy): domain Bacteria; phylum Acidobacteriota; class Terriglobia; order Terriglobales; family Acidobacteriaceae; genus Granulicella. Next base: position 28,113 of record JBAULP010000032.1, on the reverse strand, counting down.
ATCCTGGGACGGTCGCAGTTGTTTACAGAGAACACGCTGTATCCGGTGGCGCTGGTGCTGACGGAGCCTCGGCAGATTTGGAACACGCTGCGGCTGTGGGCTACGGTATTGCCCTCGAACATGCTGGGCGCGCTGGCGTTTGCGGCGCTGGCTGGGCTGACGCACGCCATGCCGGCGGATGTGGTGCAGGCGATTGCGGGGCTGGGGTTGGCGGCCGTTCATCAGCCGACTAGCACAATCTTCTGGAGCGGCGTGGTCGCGGGATGGATCATCGCGACGGCGGCGTGGCTGGTGTCGGGGTCGCACTCCATTACGGGCTCCGTGATGGTGATCTGGGCGCTGACGTTTGTGGTGGGGCTGGGGAACTTTGCGCACTGCATTGCGACGTCGGGCGAGATCCTGACTGCGGTGCTCACGCATCAGCTTGCATGGGCGGCGTATCCGCGTTGGTTTGGGCCGGCGGTCCTGGGTAACATCTGCGGTGGAGTCGGGATGGTCACGCTACTGGAGTACGGGCAGGCGGTGCTGAGCCGAAGCAGTGAGGAGGAACCAGAGGCGGAACAGGGCTAGGATCGCTAATAGTTTCCCGCAGGCGGGTCGTGTAAAGTTGTATCTCACAACGACATTGCATCCGACGTAACGTACGAAGTCGCCACGCCTACCCTTTGGAGTCACTTTGCCCCAGTCCGTAGTACTTAGCGGACACACCGATGTGATCAAGCTTTCCCCGCTGTTGGAGGCTTTAGCGGAGCGCTGGGATCAGGCCGGCGCGATGCACTGGCTGAGTTTTTTCCTTCGGGCATCGAGCTTTCAGGGGAAGAAGCCTTGCCTGGTTCTGATCCTGGAGCCTGGGGTGACAGCGACGGCGGAAACGGCTTCGTTGTTGCGGCCTGAGCAGGTGTACGCGGCGGTGCTGCTGTTTGAGTATCGCGTGATGGGGCTGCCGACTGGCGCGTTCTGCACGGATGACTGGGCCGGATTTCGGACGGTGGTTGGGCCCGACGCGGAGCGAGGCGCGATGGCCGCCATAGCAGCCGACGCATTGATAGCGACCGGCGCGCAGATCGTGCTGATCTCGTACCTTCACGCGGTGGGAACGGAGAGCGGCTTCGTTCCTGCGATGCGGCATGCTTCCCGCTGGGCGTTTCGCTCGCGTCCTGTGGCAACGACGCTGATGCTGGAGCCAACGGTGAAGGCCACGCTGGCGAAGCTCGGCAAATCCACGCGCTTCAATCTCGGCTACTATCGCCGGCGGCTGAATGCAGCGATGAACTGCGAGTTCGTCGCGGATGCGCGCGGCATGTTGATCGAAGGAGAGTTGGACGCAGTCAATCGAGGATCGCTGAATCCTGTCCGGCCAGACGAGTTTCGCCTGCAGTACGAGAGCGCGTGCAAGCTGCCTGGAGGATTTCTGCTGGGGCTTCGCGACGACCGCGGGCAGTGGCTCAGCCTGATCGGAGGCTGGCGGCAGGGGGACGTCACTGTGCTGTACTGGCAGATGAACGCATCCGGCTTTGAAAAGCTGTCGATCGGCACGGCCATGCGGTCGTACTTTTTGGAGCACGAGGTGCAGAGCGGCGCAAGGAAATTGGTGTATTACGGCGGGACGCCTCACTCGATGGGCAACTCGTTTGTGCCGCAGGAGGCTACGGACTTGATCGTTCGGCGGCCTTCGATCGGCGCATTCACGCTAAGGACGCTGGCGCGCCTGTTCGTGTCGCTGCGCTACGTAACTCGCGTGAATAGCTTGCTGGTGCAGAGCATTACCGATTCGCAGATCACCTGGAGGCCGGTGGATCGAAGACCCTCGCAACAACCACAACCGCGGAGAGCCGAGCTGTGATGTTGTGGGGCGGGACGCGGCGAGGCCGTAAAATAAAGCCTGCATGATTCTTCCCTTCGTCCGCGAGTTGGTCGCGGACCTGGAGCACTCCGAAGCTTTCGAGCGTGCGCGTCGCCACCTGGCGGGCGGCACGGGCCGGAGACGTGTGTCCGGATTGACCGCGACGGCCCGGGCTCTGTATCTGCCTTACTTTGTGCGCGCAGCGCAGGGGGCGAGCGGGCAGCATGTGCCGGTGCTGGTGGTCGTCTCAGATAACAAGGCGGCGGAGGCGCTGCATGCTGCGGTGCTCGCCGCCTGCGAGCTGACAGGCGCGCTGGTTGCCGACGAAGTGTTGCGGCTGCCGGCGCACGACGTGTTGCCGTTTGAGAATCTGTCGCCGCATGGAGAGATCCAGGAGCAGAGGGCTTCGGCGCTGTGGAAGCTGGCGAGCTGGTCGCAGAACGGCGGGGCGGCGAAGCTGGTGATTGCGCCAGTGGAAGCGGCGTGCATGAGACTGTTTGGCCGCGACTACTATGCGGCGCTGGCGCTGCAGTTGCGCGTGGGCGAGGAGCATCTGCCGGAGATGCTGGTGGAGCATCTGCTGTCGGTGGGATACACGCGCGTGGACGTGGTGGAGATGCCGGGGCAGGTGTCGATGCGCGGCGGGATTCTGGATGTGTATGGGCCGGAGATGGAGCGACCGGTGCGCGTGGATTTCTTTGGCGATGAGATTGAGTCCATGCGGAGGTTCGATCCGGAGACGCAGAGGTCCAGTTCTGCCGTGGATGAGGTGCTGCTGTTGCCGTTGACGGAGACGCCGGCGACGGAGGCGCTGCTGGGAGCGATCAATGCGCGGCTGACGCGTAGTGGAGCTGCGGGTGCGGCGCTCGAAGGTGGAGAAGAGCCCGCGGAGTTGGTGAACAAGGTGAGCCATGCGGCGGGGCGCACGGGCGAGGCGACGATTTTTCCAGGATGGGAGTTTTATGCGGCGGTGGCGGGGGCGAAGTCTTCGCTGCTGGAGCTGATGGGTCCGCGCACGCGCGTGCTGATGGAAGAGCCGGCGATGGTGGAGAACCAGGGCGAGCGCTGGTGGGACAAGGTCGAGCAGCGGCATGAGCGCGCGGGCATTGGTTCGCTGGTGCGGCCCGCGGATTTGTACCTGACGCCGTGGGAGCTGCAGGATGCGATTCGCGGCTATGCGGGGTTGGATCTCGACCAGCTTGGAGCCGTGGATGTGCTCGACGGCGACCGCAGCGATGCGAGTGAGATTGAGTTTGCGACGCGGCCAACGATGCGATTTCACGGATCGATTCCGGCGCTGATCGATCAGTTGAAGCTGCTGATGGAGAGCGAGGCGCGCGTGTTGATTGCAGCGCCGAACCAGGGTGAAGTGGAGCGGCTCGCGGGGTTGATGCAGGAGTACGGCGTCGCGTATCGCATCGGCTCGCGGGTGGAGCAGGGCGGGTCGGCCACAGTGTACTCGGAGTCGAGCTATCTGGCCGGGGATTTGAGTACGCCGGTGATTGTGCGCGCGGCGATTGCGAATGGCGTGCAGGTGTTGGATCTGGATCGGCGGACGGCGCGGCAGGTGGTGATCGTCGGGGCAAATGATATCAACGACGACGCGGATGTGATGGCGCGGCCGGCGAGGAAGAGATCGAAGACGGCGGCGTTTGTCTCGGACTTCCGCGATCTTGCGGTGGGCGATTTCGTGGTGCATGTGGAGCATGGCATCGCGCGCTATGACGGCCTGCGCACGATTGAGCAGCCGGATGGGTCGGATCTGGAGCTCATGATCCTGACGTTTGCGGAGGACGCGAAGTTATATATTCCGCTGACGCGGCTGGATCTGATTCAAAAGTATCGGTCGACGGAGACCGGCCCTGCGCCGCAGTTAAACCGGCTGGGAAGCCCGGCGTGGACCAAGACCAAGGCGCGCGTGAAGAAGGCCATGCAGGATATGGCCGAGGAGCTGCTGAAGTTGTACGCGCAGCGCAAGGCCGCGCTGGGCACGGCGTTTTCTCCGGACAATAATATGCAGCGCGAGTTCGAAGATGCGTTCGACTTCAACGAGACGGATGACCAGATCACCGCGATTGCGGACATCAAGCAGGACATGGAGTCGACGCAGCCGATGGACCGGCTGCTGTGCGGCGACGTTGGCTACGGCAAAACGGAAGTGGCCATGCGCGCGGCGTTCAAGGCCGTGCAGGACGGCAAACAGGTGGCTGTACTCACGCCAACAACCGTGCTCTGCTTCCAGCACTTCGAAAGTTTCAAACGGCGCTTCAGCAAATTTCCCGTCGTCGTGGAGATGCTCTCGCGGTTTCGCACTGCGAAGGAGAAGAAGGATGTGCTGGAGCGTGCGGAGCAGGGCAAGGTGGACATCCTGATTGGAACGCATGCGCTGCTGTCGCAGGGGTTGAAGTTTCAGGACCTCGGGCTGCTGGTGGTGGACGAGGAGCAGCGCTTTGGCGTGCGGCACAAGGAGCGGCTGAAGCAGATGCGCGCCGCCATTGATGTACTGAGCATGAGCGCGACGCCGATTCCGCGCACGCTGCACATGTCGCTGGTGGGGCTGCGCGACATGAGCTTGATTGAGACGCCGCCGAAGGACCGCATGGCGATTCAGACGATCGTTGCGAAGTTCGATGAGAAACTGATTCGCACGGCGGTCGAAGTGGAGCTGGAGCGCGGCGGGCAGGTGTACTTCGTGCATAACCGCGTGGAGACGATCTATGATCTGGCGTCGAAGATCCGCGAGTTGGTGCCGCAGGCGCGCGTGGTGGTGGGGCATGGACAGATGCCAGAGGCGGAGCTGGAACGCACGATGCTTGCGTTCATGGACGGAGAGTATGACGTGCTGTGCGCTACATCGATTATTGAGAACGGGCTGGACATTCCGCGCGCGAACACGATCATTATCAACCGCGCGGATCGGCATGGGTTGAGCGAGCTCTATCAACTGCGCGGGCGCGTGGGGCGATCGAATCGGCGCGCGTATGCGTACTTGCTGATTCCGCCGGAGCAACAGTTGACGGAGATTGCGCGGAGACGATTGGCGGCGTTGAAGGAGTTCTCGGATCTGGGTGCAGGGTTCAAGATTGCGGCGCTGGATCTGGAGTTGCGTGGCGCGGGGAACATGCTCGGCGGTGAGCAGTCGGGGCATATCGAGGCGATTGGGTTCGAGATGTATACGACGATGCTCGAGGAGGCCGTTAGCCGGCTGAAGGGCGAAGGGCAAGAGGAGCGGCCGCAGGTTACGGTCAACCTTGGGATCTCGCTGCGAATCGATGACGCGTACATTGCGGAGGAGGGCCAGCGGCTGCGGATGTATAAGCGGATCGCGGGCGCGGAGTCGATGAGTGCGCTGACCGAGGTGCGCGCGGAGCTGGAAGACCGCTATGGCAAGCCGCCTGAGAGTGTGCTGCACCTTCTGATCGCGGGCGAGATTCGGCTGACGTGCGAGGCGCTGGGCATTGCGCAGATTGAGCGCAAGCGCACGGTGGTCGAGGAACCGAAGAAAGCTGCAGCGCCGGCGCCGGCGAGGCCGAATGTGCAGCGGCCGGGGTTCGGGAGTTGGTCTTCACTAGCGCAAAGGCCGCCGTTGGCGGGGCGACATGGGCAGGCGCCGCAGATTGCTAGCTTGCAGTTTTCGAATCGCACGGTTGCGAGCCGGCCGGTGACGAATGCGACCGTGGCCATGCGCGAGACTGCGGCGGTACGGCCGGCGAATGCTCCGGGAGCGCAGGCTGGGAAGTTGAAGCCGATGCGCGAGATGCTGTATGTGACCTTCAGCGAAAAGCTGCACGCGGCGCCGCAGGAGGAGGGCAAGGGGATCAACGTGGGAGCGCTGATGAAGCTGGTGGCGCGCAATGCGAAGAATGGAGCGCAGTTGACGCCGCAGGGAACGCTGCGCTGGCCGCTCTCCAGCGCGCAGGCGGATGTCGTGCTGGCCGAGACGAGGGAGTTGCTGGAGATGCTGCGGCCGCAAGGCGCGGCAACCTAGTGAACGCGCGAAGACTTGCGAAGCTAAGGACGATCTGCGCTACACTTTGCGCATCATGAAATTTCGCTACCTGCTCGCACTCCCGTTTGTTGCCAGCCTTATGTTGATCTCCTCTACACCCGCGCAGAACCTTGCTGCCGATGGTGGCAACCAGACGTTTAATTATCTGAGCGCCCAATACTTCCAGGACATTTACTTCAAGTTTGCGCCGACGGCGGGAACCAGCGCGGGCCTGCATCAGTATGACTCGGAGTTGGAAGATTATTCGGCTGCGGGCGTGCAGAAGGAGGTTGCAGCGCTGCATGATTTCGAGAAGAAGCTGGAGGGGATTGACCCCAGCGCGCTCGATGCGGAGCCTGCCGCGGACTATCAGATTCTGCTCAACAACGTTCGCGGGCAGCTGTTGCAGTTGGAGGTGGTGCGTGGGTGGGAGAAGAATCCGGATACGTATTCAAGCGGCGTGACGAACTCGATCTTCGTGATTATGGAACGGCCGTATGCGCCGGTGGATGTGCGGCTGCGCGCGGCGATTGATCGCGAGAAACAGATTCCGCAGGCGCTGGAGTATGCGCGCGCGAATCTGAAAAACCCGCCGCACATCTATACCGAGATTGCGCTGGAGCAGATTGGCGATGACGTTAGCTTCTTCCAGAACGATGTGCCGGAGGCGTTTGCAAGCGCTACCGACGCGGATGCGAAGGCGGAGTTTGCGAAGAGCAATGCTGCCGTGATCGAGGCGCTGAAGAGCTATGGTGCGTGGATGAAGAGCGATCTATTGGGGCGCTCAAACGGCGACTTCCGCTGGGGCGCCGACACGTTCTCGAAGGCCCTTTCGTATAACGAGATGGTCGATATCCCACTGCCTCGGCTGCTGGAGATCGGCTACGCGGATCTGCACAAGAACCAGGCGGAGTTTGCAAAGGTGGCGAAGGAGATTGATCCTACCAAGACGCCGCAGCAGGAGCTCGCGGAGCTGGCGACGATGCATCCGGCTCCAGACAAGCTGCTGCAGGCGTTCCATGATCGGTTCAACTCGGAGGTTGGCTTTATTCGCTCGCACCACATCATTACGATTCCGAGCGATGTGCAGCCGACGCTGGAGGAGACGCCGCCGTTTATGCGCGCGACGACGCAGGCTTCGATGGATCCGCCGGGACCGTTCGAGAAGAACTCGAATAGAGCGTACTTCAATGTGACGTTGCCGGAGCCGAGTTGGTCGGCGGAGCGGACGGCGCAGTATATGGCGGCGTTCAACGTGGGCACGATTGTTTCGACGAGCGTGCATGAGGCCTACCCCGGGCATTATGTGCAGTTCCTTTGGCAGTCGCAGTTTCCGTCGACGATTCGCAAGGTGCTGGGCGCGAACACCGATATCGAAGGCTGGGCGCATTACTGCGAGCAGATGATGCTCGACGAGGGCTATGGCCAGCCGGGCGCTGGGGCAACGAGTGAGCGCGAGGCGAAGTTGATCCGGCTCGGGCAGTTGCAGGATGCGCTGCTACGCGATGCGCGATTTATCGTGTGCATCCGCATGCATACGGGCGTCGGCGGAGCGCTGACGATTCCCGAAGCCGAGGACTTCTTCGTGGAACAGGGATATCAGTCGCGACCGATTGCGGAAGTGGAGACCAAGCGTGGAACCGCTGACGCGCTGTATCTCTATTACACGCTGGGCAAGTTGGAGATCATGAAGCTGCGTGCGGACGTGCAGAAGAAAGAGGGCGCGGCGTTCAACCTGCAGCAGTTTCACGATAATTTCATGCGCCAGGGTTTTGCGCCAATCAAGGTGATCCGCAAGGCGATGCTGCATAACGACAGCCCGGTGTTGTGATTCGAAGCCGGCATGCAGATCAAAGGCTAAGCACTTTGCGTAGCCTTTGGTGTCTCTGCGGAACACAGCGTTGTGCCGAGATAGTGAAGCTCTTCGCTGGAGAAGCGACTGTGTTCGATGGCGGCGATGTTTGCGCGGAGATGATTCAACTGCAACATCGAGGGAACGATGATCTGCACTGGCGACGCGTGTGCAATCACGTTCAGGACAGCGTCGGCGAGGAGAGAGTCTTCTTGCGGTTGCAGCTTCTCGCGCAGGTTTCCGGGTGTATTCGGGTTGGCAGCGAGGGAGCGCAGTTGGGTCTTGAGTGTATCGATTCCGGCGGCGCCTCCGAAGGGATGATTGCCGATGATGGCGAGCCCAGTGTGTGAAGCGATGGCTCTTTCTGCGGCGTCGATGTGCAAAAGATCGCAGGGAACCTGAACGCTTTGGACTGTCGGCAAGTCGCAGGTGAGTGCCAATTCCACCATCTCGGGCTGTGCCGCGACACCAACGCAGCGAACCTTGCCAGCCGCGATGAGTCGATTGAGCGCGGCGAAGAGGTCGTCCTGCTGGAGTACGGTTGCGGGAGGTTCGTGGAGGAAGAGGAAGTCGACGTAGTCGGTGCGAAGCGCACGAAGGCTGGCGTGGAGGCTCGTATGCAGCGCGTCGAGGCTGAAGTGTCCCGAGGAAGATTGTGCGGATAGCTGGTTGTGAATCGCTTTGCGGGTTGCGGGAGCAAGTTGCAGAATGCTGCGCGCGACAGGCTTGAGCGTCTGCTTCAAGCGGCTGGGCGGGGTTGGGAGGATGCCGAACTTCGTAGCGATGAGGGCGGAAGAACGGCGGCCGTGGAGGAACTCTCCGAGCAGGGCTTCGGACTCGCCGTAGCCGTAAGAGCGTGCGGTGTCGAAGAAGGTGACGCCGGCGTCATATGCGGCGCTGAGCGCTGCGACCGAGGCCCTCCGTCCCACGCGACCCATCACGGCGGAGCAGCCAAAGCCGAGTATCGAGCTGCGCATGCCGGCGTTTCCAAGCGCAATCGTTTGCATACCTATATCCCTTGCACGGGGTCCTGCAACCTGACAGAATCGTTTGGACATCTCAGCGATGACGTTCCGTATTGCTGCTTCTTCTGGGTTGTACCACGAACGCGGCATAACCTCATGGCGCCTTCAATCGATGACCTCGACCGGAGGGCGGCGAAGAGGTAAAACAGTAAAGAGATAATTTTCCTTTCATGAGCCAGACGATCCGCAAGGCAGTCATTCCAGCAGCAGGTTTCGGTACTCGATTTCTTCCCGCCACAAAGGCTACTCCCAAGGAGATGCTTCCGCTGGTCGATAAGCCGCTCATCCAGTATGGCGTGGAGGAGGCGGTAGCGGCCGGTTGCACGGACATCATCATCGTGACCGGGCGCGGCAAGACGACGATGGAAGACCACTTCGATCGTTCGCCTGAGCTGGAAGCGGCGCTGTGCACGCGCGGGAAGACGCAATTGCTGGAGCTGGTGCAGTCGATTGCGAAGCTGGCCCGCATCAGCTACGTGCGGCAGCCCGACGCGTTGGGCCTGGGCCATGCGGTGTTAATGGCCAAGGAGCTGGTAGGCAACGAGCCGTTCGCGGTAATTTTGCCGGATGACATTGTGGATGCGGAGGGTGGATGCCTGGCGCAGATGGTCGGCGCGTTTGAAGAGACGCAGGCGACGATCCTCGGCACCGAGGTCGTGGAGGGCGACGCAATCTCGCTCTACGGCTGCCTGGATTGCGATCCGCACCCAACAAATCCGCGACTGGTGGCGGTCAAAAACCTGGTGGAGAAGCCTAAGCCCAGCGAGGCGCCGAGCCAGAACGCCATTATCGGACGCTACATTCTTACGCCGCGCATCTTCGAGATGATCGAGCAGGTGAAGCCGGGTGCGGGTGGCGAGTTGCAGTTGACCGATGCGATCCGTGCTTTGCTGAGGTACGAGAAGGTCTACGGGTTTCACTACGAGGGGCGACGCTACGACGCGGGCGACAAGCTCGGATTTTTGAAGGCCACGATTAATTTTGCGCTGCAGCACGACGCCGTTGGGCCGTCCTTCCGGGAGTGGCTGAAGACGCAGCGCTTCTAGCCGGTCTCCGCATTGAATTCAGAATGGCCGGGCGTTGTCCTCAAGCGACGGCGCTATGCTGAAGTGTGTTGCGCCTCTTCCGCCATGCGAAGAGAGCGACCGCGCATAGCGCTCTTGAGGATTTCGTGAAGAAGAATCTGCTGCCCATTGAAGCCATCGCCGCCAAGCTCAACCTACCCGAAACTCTCTACGAACGACGCACTCCCATAAGCGCCAAGCTCAGCCTTGATCTGCTAAAAAGCTCTCCGCGCGGAGATCGTCGTGGCAAGTTCATTCTTGTCACGGCGACCTCGCCGACGGCATCCGGCGAGGGAAAAACGGTCACGTCCATCGGCCTGGTGCAAGGGTTGGAGCGTATCGGCAAGAGCGCGATCATTACCTCGCGCGAGCCGTCGCTGGGGCCGGTGTTCGGTATGAAGGGCGGAGCTGCTGGCGGCGGGCGCTCGCAGATTGAGCCGGCGGAGAAGATCAATCTTCACTTCCATGGCGACTTCCACGCAATCACGTCGGCGCACAGCTTGTTGTCTGCGCTGATTGATTCGCACCTGTTTCACGGCAACGAGTTGGACATCGATCCCGATGCGGTGACGTGGCCGCGCGCGGTGGATATGAATGATCGCGCGCTGCGCAACATTGTTGTGAGCGTTACGGAGCCCGGAAAGCGGCAGCGCGACGGCAGCAATCGCGCGGGCGGATTTTTGATTACGGCCGCGTCGGAGATCATGGCGATCTTGTCGCTGGCCTCCGGACGCGAGGACCTTCGACGTCGCATCGGGCGCATCATCCTTGGGCAAAACCGCAAGGGCGAGCCGGTAACGGCTGCGGACCTGCGCGCGACGGGGCCGATGCTCGCGCTGCTCAGCGAGGCACTGCTGCCGAACCTTGCGCAGACGACGGAAGGAACGCCGGCGATGGTCCACTGTGGGCCGTTCGCAAATATTGCGCACGGAACCAGCTCGGTCGTCTCGCATGAGATTGGGCTGCGACTTGCGGATTACGTGGTGAACGAAACTGGCTTCGCGTCTGATCTCGGATTTGAGAAGTATATGGATCTCGTGATGCCGACGTCGGGGATTCAGCCAGCCGTGGTGGTCCTGGTGACGACGGTGCAGAGTCTGCGCAACCAGGGCGAGGGCGATCTTGAACGCGGCTCCGCGCATCTGGAGAAGCACATTCAAATCGTGCGCGGCTTTCAGCTTCCAGTGGTGGTGGCGATCAATCGTTTTCCCAAGGACACGGAGAGTGAACTCGATACGCTGCGGCAGTTTTGCGAAAACCACGGTGCCGCATTCGCACTCTCCGAAGCGTTTGCGAAGGGTGGCGAAGGAGCGGTGGAGCTTGCCAAGACCGTGGTCGAGGTCATCGAGGCGCATCCGAACGTTGCGCCGGTGAGCACCTACACGACGCAGGATTCGGTGGTGGAGAAGATCACGAAGGTTGCGCGCTCCGTGTATGGCGCAGAGGGTGTCGAGCTCAGCGCACGCGCGCAGGAGAAGCTTGCACGCTTCGAGCGCTGGGGTTTTGGCAACCTGCCGGTGTGCATCGCCAAGACGCAATACTCGCTCTCGGACGACCCGAAGCGCCTTGGCGTACCGACCGGCTGGACGCTGCATGTGACCGACATCGCGCTCTCGGCTGGTGCGGGGTTCCTGGTCGCGATCGCCGGCGCAATGATGCTGATGCCTGGGTTGCCCAAAGCATCGCGCGCGCTTGAGATCGACGTCGATGACGACGGCGAAATTATCGGTATGTCTTAAGCGGAGAGTTCTCTTCTCCGTCGCGGGAGAAGCGCGCACATCGCGGCGGCGGCGAGCGTCATCGCTGCGATGGTGTAGAGGCCGCCGGAGAAGCTGTGCGTCAGATCGCGCAGGCGGCCGGTGAGGTAGGGGCCGACGAAGCCGCCGGCGCCGGAGATGATCATGATCAGGGCCACGCCGCCGGCCGCGGCACGCCCTCCGAGCATGCTGGTGGGCAGCGCCCAGAACGGCCCCATGATGCTCCAGTAACCCACGGCGCCAAGCGTGAAAGCGATCAGCGCTGCGAAGAGCGAGTGCGTAGTGCCAGCCCAGGCGAAGCCGATCGCACTCAGGATCAGGCAGCCAGCAATGTGCGCGCGGCGTTCGTCGGTGCGGTCGCTGTTGTAACCGATAGCAACGGTGCAGATGGCCGCGGCGAGGTACGGAAACATCGAGTACGTCGAGATGCGGCTTGCGTCTTCGGGTGAGATGACGGATACGGCGTGGCCGGGGTGCAGAAAGCTAGTGAGGATCAGCGGCATCCAGAGATTCACGGTGTAAACGCCGACCTGGTCGACGAAGCAGATGATCGCGAGCAGCCAGATGATGGGCTCTTTGAAGGCGTCGATGAGGTTGTGTTTCTCTGCGGCGCCGCCTTGCTGGCGGTCAGCTTCCAACTCCGCATCAAGCCACAGTTTTTCATCTTGCGTAAGCCATGCGGCATCGTCGGGCTTGTCCTTCAAAAGCGAAAGAACGCTGAAACCCATGAGGAAGCTGGGGATTCCTTCGGCGAGGAAGAGCCACTGCCATCCGTGCATATGCATGAAGCCTTCGAGATTCAGCAGCGAGCCGGAGATGGGCGCGCCGACCACTCCCGCGATCGACGTCGCGGTCATGAACTTCGCGATGGCGCCTGCTCGTTGCCGCGACGGAAACCAGTAGGTGAGGTACAGGATCATGCCGGGAAAGAATCCGGCTTCGCAGACGCCGAGCAGAAAGCGCAGCACGTAGAATGACACCGGCCCGCGCACAAACATCATGCACGTCGCGATGACGCCCCAACTGATCATGATGCGCGCAATCCACTTGCGCGGACCAATCTTCACCAGCATCAGGTTGCTGGGCAGGTCGAAGAGCGCGGAGCCGAGGAAGAAGATGCCCGCGCCAGTGCCGTAGACCGTGTTGCTGAGGCGCAGGTCGTGCTTCATCTCCAGCGCCGCAAATCCAACATTGACTCGGTCGAGATACGCCAGAATGTAGAGCAGGAAGAGGTAGGGAATCAGCCGCCAGGCGATCTTGCGAAAGAGCCGGGCTCCGTCTACGGGTTGTGGGAGTTCAACCGAGGGCACATCTAACTGTAACCGCTCGGCGCCGCAGCACCTCAGCTATGTCGCGAGAGCTCGGGGGCGGGATGCGGCCCGGCGGCTGCTCCATTGGCCACCACCAGTTGGTTGCGCCCGTTTTCCTTGGCGGTGTACATCATCGTGTCAGCAGAGCGGATGAGCTCGTGCAGGGTATGGCCATCCTGCGGGAACGTGGCCAGGCCGAGACTTGCAGTGACGGAGAGCGAGAGTCCCTCGCCGGTAAGAAAGCGCGTCTGTGCGAGCTGTTCGAGAACCCGCTTGGAGAGCTCGCTTGCTGCCGGCTTGTCGAGCCCGCGCAGCAGTGCCACAAATTCGTCGCCGCCGTAGCGAAACGCCGCGTGGTCCGGGCCGATCACGCGCTTCAACAAGTTACCCACTTCGCCGAGGAGCCGCGACCCCACCAGGTGGCCATGGCGGTCGTTCACGCGTTTGAAGTAGTCGAGATCGAGAAACAGCAGGCTGAAGTGCGGCTTGGTGATGGGCACCACGCGAAACGCGCTTCGGCTCACCTGCTCGCTGATCTCTTGCTCCAGAAGCGTGTAGAGGTGCCGCGCATTGAAGAGCCCGGTGCAGTCGTCGGTGATGCTGAGGTGATGAATGAGCTTTACGTGGCGCGAATTCTCCAGGGCGATGGCAGCGTAGTCGCAGAGCACGCGCAGGAACGCAATGGACGACTCAGGCAGCAGGTCCAGCTTGCTATTGTTCAACTGCAGCACACCCACTGTGCGGTCGCCATGGCGAATCGGCAGGCAGGCAATCGAGCGCAGGTTCAACTCCGGATGCGCCTGTGCGTAGCGTGACCAGTCTGCGTCCGCGCTAACGTCAGCCACCACCAGCGGATTGCCCGTGGACGCAACGTAGCCTGCGATACCTTCGCCGGGCTTCAGCCGCAGATCGCGCAGCAACGACTCGTCGAGGCCTGTCGAAAGCACGTAGTAGAGCTCGCTGGTATCTTCTTCCACCAGCAGCAGCGACCAGTGCTCCGGGCCGAAGAACTCCTCCATCTTGGCCATGATGGAGCGCAGCAGGGAATCCAGTTTCAGGTTCGAGGTTAGCGCACGCGCTACCTCGTGAAATACGCGCAGGCTGTCCATCTGGCGCGAATCGATCGATGCCAGTTGTCGACGGTCGTGCTTGCGTAGATCGCTCATGATGTTCGGCGAGTGTTGCCGCTTACCCCTTCCGAGCGGTGTCTCCCCTGCTGCAATGTCTTTTGCGGAACTGTTGGTCGAGCTCAGTGGGTTCCGAACGGTTCCGCTAGCATAGCTGAGAAAGGGCTTCAATTCCACGTCCTGCCTGACAATCCGCAGCACGCGTGACACTGCTCACACAGATCGGTGGAGGCTTCAGCCTCCGATATGCACCATACTCCGCGACGGCTTAAGAAATCCTGGCTCTCCAATGTGATGCCGAGCCTCCTTCTGCTGGACGATCCCGCGAATCCAGTTAGCCATCTCATCGTCCGTTGCGCCGCGGAGCATGAGTCCAATGAGATCGTGATCCGATTGCGAGAACAAACACGTCCGCAGCTTGCCGTCGGAGGTGATGCGAACGCGGCTGCAGTGCCCACAAAATGCCTCGGATACGGGCGCAATAATGCCAATCTCTCCCAAACCGTCGTCGAAGGTGAAGCGCCGGGCAGTCTCGGATGCGTGGTTGGCCGGAAGTGGGACAAGTGGCCGCACCGCGTTCAGCCGCGCGATGATCTCGCGCATCGGCACAACCGTCTCGGGCGACCAGGTACGGTCCTCCTCCAGCGGCATGCACTCAATAAATCGCACGATGACCTGCTCAGTTCTTGAGAACTCCGCGAAGGCCTCAATCTGCGCCTCATTGAAACCCCGCAGCAGCACGCAGTTCACCTTCACCGGTCCCAGGCCTGCGTCCTGCGCCGCGCGAATGCCGTCTCGCACGCGCTGGAAGCTGCCGGGAACACGTGTGATGCGCGTAAACGTCTCGGGGTCCACCGCGTCCATGCTCACCGTAATGCGCGAGAGGCCGGCGGCCTTCAGGTCTTTCGCCATAGGCGCCAGCAGGTGCCCGTTGGTGGTCATCGCAATGTCCAGCGGCTCGTCGGAGAAAGCCGGGTGCATCTGCGCGGTTTCGCGAATTAAGTCGAGGAGTCCATGACGCAGCAGCGGTTCGCCGCCCGTGAATCGCACCTTCTCAATCCCCAGCGAGACCAGCACCCGCAGCATGCGCGCGTACTGCGCATTCGGTAGCTCGGAGAACTGCGCGCCGTCATTGCCGGTGCGGCAGTAGACACATCGGTAGTTGCAGCGGTCGGTAACGGAGATGCGGAGGTCGGTCAGCGCGCGCCCGTGGCCATCGCGCAGGCGCACGTCCTCGTTGCGGTGAATGCGCTCGACCAGGTTGGCCGCGCCCGCAACTTCCGAATCGAGGATGGGTGGCAGGGAGATAGCCATACCTCACAATACATGCTGATCAGCGCGCTGGCAGCCAATACGACCGCGACGTTCCGGCGTAACATTGATCTGCGGCGGCAAACGGCAACGTTTGTTGTCTGGCCGCAGCCGACGCACTCTCTTCTACGCACGCCAGCGCACTTTCGTTCATTGGATTATAAGTTTGCCTGCCCGGATTCCCGGCAGAACGAGATTCTTGCGTCGAATCTCTAAATGCCTACCCCGAACTCGACATCCTGCGCCTGGTCGCCCGAGTGCGCGTAAAAATCATACGGCGTCCGGCGGTTGAACTTGTACCGCTGACGCAGTTCGCGCCCCACCACCACACCCACGGTCAGTGCGGCCACCCCTGCCGAGACCCAGCCTACCTTGCGCAGGAACGAGCCTCCGTCGTCCGTGAGATTGTCCACGGCATCTTCCATCTGGTTGCTAAGCTTGCGAAGTGATCGCGAGACCTTCATGGGTTGGATGATAAATCAATCGCTTGTGGCTTGGGTACTTGTGTAGCAGGGAAGCCCGGTTGCTATCAGCATCCGAGTTAACAGACGATGACAAATCAGGTTCCCAACGTCACCACAGGCCTTCGCCCGCTGCCTCCGCACGAGCGCCGCGTCAGTCCTTGGAGCTGCTGGAGGCGCTTGGGGCCGGGCTCGCAGGCGCGGGGCTCGGAGAGGCGGGCTTGGCGGGCTCACTGGCCTTCGCTCCGTCTCCGGAGCTGGCCGAGGCGGAGACCGAATCCACCTTTCCGCCCGACGTGGAGTCGCCACCGCCGCCCTCCTTCGATGCGGCCGCAGGCTTGGCAGAGGAGTAGAGATCCTTGTACCAGCCGCCGCCCTTGAACGATACCGCCGCGGCCGTAATCGTACGCTCCAGCGGGCCGCCGCAGTGCGGACAGACCGTCAACTCGGGGTCGGAGAACTTCTGGATCTTCTCCGTGCGGCGATGGCAGGAGGTGCACTCGTACTCGTAAAGCGGCATTGCGGTTCCTTCCAAAACTTCCGGCCGTCCGGCCCCGGAGCACGCAAAGTCGCAGCAGGAGAAATCAGCCTTCGATCAGGATACAGTCCCCCAGCCCGGCATGGCGAGGGACGCGCCGCCAGACGTCGTCCAGCTCGGGATAGATAGTGGCTGAAACGTGATGAAAGATTAGAAAACCTAATGTTTATGAGCTGTTTCGCGACAGTACCTCTTAGCGGATGAGAAGTTACCCATGTCCAGAATCGAATCCTTAGACTTTCCTCATTGTTGCTCCGCGCCGCTGCGCTTCCGCAGGAAATCCTATGGCCCTTCCGAAACACTCCATCACGCAACCCGCTGACCTCGCTTCAAGCGACATTCCGCGCAGCCTCTCGCGCCGTCATCTGCTCTCCGGTGTTGCGGCCATGGCGGCCAGTGCAGCGCTCACTGGTTGCGGAGCGTCGCTCACACGCTCCATCAGCGCCGCTGCAGCGACTGCGACGCTGGCCTCGCCGCCGCAGATACCCTCGCGCCCGATGCCCAAAACGGTGACCTCGACACCGCAGCCCGTGCCGTCGGGCGCGCTCACGCCAGCGACGCTCGCCATCGCCTCCAACGTTGTGGCAACGCTCGCGCCGAACTTCCTCGGCTTCGCCTATGAGAAGCAGTCGTTGACGACGCCGCTCTTCTCCGCGTCCAACGCAGACCTCGTCGGCTTGTTTCAGCGTCTTGGTCCATGCGTGCTGCAGGTCGGCGGCGCGTCGGTGGACCAGTGCGTTTGGACCGCCAACGGCGCAGGCCTGACGCCGGGCCAGATCGCGCCTGCTGACGTGGATGCGCTTGCGGCCTTTCTGCGCGTCACGGGCTGGAGCTGCATCTACGGCGTCAATCTCGGCGGAGCTGCAACGGGAGCGACCTCGCCGGCGCTGGCTGCGGCGGAGGTCGCGTACGTGGCACAGCAGTTGGGCGACGCCCTGCTCGACGTCCAGCTAGGCAATGCGTGCGAGACCTACGGCAGCAGCTTCTTCGCCGGCAACTGGTCGGTGGAGATCTTCGAGTCTCTCTGGCAGCAGTTCCGCGCGGCCATCGTCGCCGCCGCGCCCTCGGTTTCGTTTGCCGGTCCAGCGGCCGCCAGCAATGTATACGGTTGGACGCTGCCCTTCGGCGAGTATGTGACGCGCAGCGAAATCAACCTGCTGACCCAGGAGTACACCACCGGCGCCGCAGCCGATGCATCCGTCGACGGTCTCGTCGCGCCAGATCCTGCGCTCGCCACTGAGTTGCTGGAGTTGCACTATGGCGCGCAGTCGATCGACGTGCCGTTCCGCCTGGATGGCTGCGCAGCGTATGAAGACGGCGGCGTGGCCGGTGTCAGCGACGCATACGCGTCGGCGCTATGGGCCATCGACACGCTCTTCCAAAGTGCGCTGGGCGGCGCCTCTGGAGTCCACTTCAAGGCTGGCGGGCAGCAGCCCTGCACGCCTATCGCAGACAACCACGGCGCAGTGATTGGTCCGACGCCGATCTTCTACGGCCTCCTGCTCTCTTCGCTCGCCGGCGATGGAACCATGCTTGCGACGCAACTCTCGGCGGCGTCGCTCAACGTCACGGCGTACGCAGTCCAATCGGCGGCCGGCGGTATGAGCGTGGTGATCGTGAACAAGGACGCAACGCAAAACCTAGACCTCAGCGTCACGCTGCCGCAGCAGATGACCGCCGCGTCGCTGCAGCAGATGGCGCAGCTCTCCGCAGGCGCGTCCGCGCCGAGCCTCTCCGCGCTGGACGGCGTGACGCTGCAGAGTGCAAGTGTATTAGCCAACGGCATCTTCGCGCCCGCCCCGCCGTATCCGCTCACGCTCGCTGGAACCCAACTCTCGTGCTATGTCCCTGCGCTCAGCGCAGTGCTCATCCAGTTAAGCTAACGGCCTCAATTTGTCGTGCATGTGCGCTGCGCCCGCACGAGATGCTATCGTTTTGCCCATGAGCTCTCTTCAGCGCTGGATCGCATGGGTGGGGATGTGTTTGGTCATGGCAGCCGGATCGCAAACGGGAAACGCGCAACAGGCAAACGTCGCACAGACGCCGCCGCTGGGCTGGAACAGTTGGGACGCCTACGGTCTCACCATTACCGAGCCGCAATTTCGCGCCAACGTTCATGTGCTCAAACAAAAGCTGCTCCCTTTTGGATTCGACTACGCCGTAATCGACGAAGGCTGGTTCTTTGAAAACCCGCAAGACCGCCCGACGCCCGAGAAGCTGCATTACGCGATCGACAGTTATGGCCGCTATGTGCCCGTGCCCGCGCGTTTTCCCTCGGCTTTCATTGCGAACGCGCCGCCGCCGAGGATGAGCCTGGCCGCGGGGGATCATAAAATGTCGGCGACGATTGAAGACACCAGCTTCGCTGCGCTGGGGCGCTGGGTACATGCGCAGGGCCTGAAGTTCGGCATCCACATCGTGCGCGGCATACCTCGCGCTGCGGTGGAGCGCAATCTTCCCATCGAAGGCAGCAGCTTTCACGCGCAGGACGCGGCCGACCAGTCCGACGCGTGCCCGTGGGATCCCACCAACTGGGGCGTCCGCGACAACGCGGCGGGGCAGGCCTGGTACGACTCGCTGTTGAGCCAATACGCCGCATGGGGCGTCGACTTCCTCAAGGTCGATTGCATCTCCGACCATCCCTTCAAGCTGGACGAGATCGAGATGATCCGCCGCGCGATCGACAAGACGGGCCGCCCAATGGTGCTCAGTCTCTCGCCCGGGCCCACTTCGCTCACGCATGCGGCGGAGGTCACGCGCCTGTCGAATATGTGGCGCATCGCGGATGATTTGTGGGATGTGTGGTCCTCGTCGCCCAGCGCTCCGTTTCCGCAGGGAGTGGCTGACCAGTTTGCGCGCACTGCCGCATGGGCGCCGTACGCGGGGCCTGGCCACTGGCCGGACGCCGACATGCTGCCTGTCGGTCAGCTTCGGCCTGTGCCAGGAGAAGGCGAGCCGCGTGCATCGCGGCTGACGCCCGATGAGCAACGCACGCAACTCACGTTGTGGTCGATCGCGCGCAGCCCGCTGATTGTGGGCGCGAACTTGACGCTGCTCGATGAGCCGACGCTAGCGTTGTTGACCAACCGCGAAGTGCTGGCCATCAACCAGACGGCGACGAAGAGCTTCCAGTCGCTGCATGAGGGTGACCTCATCGCATGGCAGGCGGAACTGCCCGGCGGCAAGGTTGCGCTCGCGGTCTTCAACACCGGCAACGCGCCGCTGAAGCTGGACCGCAAGTTTGCGGACTTCAACCCTGCGCTCGGCGCGCATCCGTGGAGGGTGCGCGATGTGTGGGAAGGAAAAAACCTTGGCCTCGAGCGCGGCGTCTCCACGCAGCTTGCGCCGCATGCGTGCGTGCTGCTTATGCTGCACGAGTAGCGGGTTCTATCCAAGGCTGGCGCAGGTGTGCGAAGATGGAATCCTCACGCATGCGACGCGTCCTCGCCATCCTGCTATTCTGGGCGACTCTGTTCCCCATGGTTGCGTCCGCGCTCTCCACTGGAGCGATGGGCCAATCGATGCTGCCTGCCTGCTGCCGACGCGGTGGAAAGCATCACTGCAGCATGTCTGCGGAAGAGCAGGCGCGGATCCTCCGTGAGTTCGGCGACCAGATTCGCGTTGGCGCGCCGCCGATGCAGTGCCCGTATCGCCAGCGCTCGCTGGCTCCCGCACACCTTCAAGTCTTCACCGTAGCTGGTTGCACGACGCACGCGGCGTTCCTGCTGCGCGCGCCGTCGGCTGCAGCCCAGGCCGAATGCCTGCGGCGCATCTCGTTCGATCGTTCCCGCCAGAAGCGCGGCCCTCCGTCTCTCCTCAGCTAAGACTGCGACGCGTGTGGATTCCTGCTGCACTGCAGCGGTGAGTCTCCGCGATGCTCCTCCGCAACACTGCCATTCTGATTCGTCACGTCTGTGACGCTGGAGAGACTTTATGTATCACTTTGCCATGCAGGGACGCATGCGCCTTGCGCGTCGCATGCTTCTTTGCCTCCTCGCTCTTCTTGTACCTGCTTCGGGCGCCTGGGCCTCGATCTTCGGCACGGTGCAGGGCATCGTGCATGATCCGGAACACCGCCCTATTGCCGGCGCACACATTGAGCTCCACGCGCTGCATTCAGACCTCGTGCTGCACGCGACGAGCAATCAGGACGGCGCGTTTTCCATCCCGTCGGTTGCGCTCGGCGACTATCGCATCGTGGTCACCAAGGAAGGATTCGCCAGGGAAGCGCAGACCATCACCCTTGCCTCCGACACCACTCCTGTCCTGCACTTCGCGCTGCATATTGGAACCTTGCAGCAGACCGTGTCGGTGCGCGGTATTGCCGCGACGGTGAATGTAAACAGCGTGACGCCAACGACGCTGGTGGATCGCCAGGACATCGCGGAGACGCCGGGCGCGGACCGCACCAACAGCATGGCGATGATCACCGACTACACGCCGGGCGCATACATGACGCATGACATGCTCCACATGCGCGGGGGCCATCAACTGAACTGGCAGATCGACGGCGTCGAAATCCCAAACACCAACATCGCCTCCAACCTCGCCGCCCAGATTGACCCCAAGGACATCGACTACATTGAGATTCAACGCGGCAGCTATACGGCCGACGTCGGTGACCGAACCTACGGCGTCTTCAACGTGGTTCCACGCAGCGGCTTTGAGCGCAACCGCGAGGCTGAGCTCGTGCTCAACGCAGGAAACTTCCTTCAGACCAATGACCAGCTTAACTTCGGTGACCACACGGAGAAGTTTGCGTACTACGGGAGCGTGAGTGGCAACCGCAGCGACTATGGCCTCGCTCCGCCGATCGGCCAGGTGTTTCACGACGCCGACAATGGCTACGGCGGCTTTGCGTCGCTCATCTACAACCGCACGGCGAAGGACCAACTGCGCAATATCTCCATGGCGCGCGAAGATTACTTTCAGATTCCGTACGACCCCAACCCCAACGACTTCGAGAACCAGCAGTACGACTCCAGCGGCATGCGCGACGGTCAGCACGAGACCGATCTCGCCGACGCCTTCTCTTACCTGCACTCGTTTAACACCTCCACCGTGCTGCAGATCTCGCCCTTCTATCACTACAACAAGGTGGACTACAACTCGAACCCCAACGATGTTCCCGTGGCGACCACGTATGATCGCGCATCCACCTACGGCGGCGCGCAAGCCTCCATCGACACCGTGGTGAAGCGCAACAGCCTGCAGGCCGGTCTCTACTCTTTCGGTCAGCACGATCACTATCTTTACGGCCTCCTCTTCAACGATGGCAGTGGTTCAGCGCCGGTGAACGAGACCAACCCAGCCAATGGTGGCGTGGTCGAAGAGTATGTCTCCGACAACTACAAGGCGACACCCTGGCTCACGTTGATCGCAGGGGTGCGCGCGTCGCAGTTCCGCGCGGAGTTTGTAGAGAATGAGATCGATCCGCGCTTCGGCGTCGCTGTCAAAGTGCCGAAGCTCAACTGGGTCTTCCGCGGATTCTACGGCCGGTTCTACCAACCGCCGCCCCTGGTCACTGTAGGTTGCGCGAACGGTGCGTCGTCGACCAACGGCGGCTGCAGCGTGCTGACGGTGGCACAGAGCAGTGGTGTGAGCTTCGCGCCCCTGCATGGCGAGCGCGACGAGGAGCACCAGTTCGGCGTGCAAATACCCTTCAAGGGTTGGTTGCTCGACGCGGACACCTTCAAGAACCGCGTCAACAACTTCCTTGATCACTCCAACATCGGTGAGTCGAGTATCTATTTTCCGGTGACAGTCGATGGTGCTCTCGTTCGCGCCTGGGAGCTGACGCTGCGCTCGCCGCGGCTATGGAGGTTTGGGCAGGCGCACGTGGCTTACTCCAATCAGATTGCTGAACAGCGTGGCGCCATCACCGGCGGCCTCATCTGTTACGACCCGCAGAATACCGGTCAGTGCGACGTCGCGCCGGGCTACACGCCTGTGGATCATGATCAGCGCAACACGCTGAACGCGGGCTTCAACGCGGCGTTGCCGGGGCGGGCTTACGCGTCCACAAATGTGTACTACGGTTCGGGCTTCGTGAACGGCGACCCTGATCCCACCACGCCGTATCCCAACGGCTACCTGCCGCAGCACACCACCTTCGATCTCGCCGTGGGCAAAACCTTCAACGCCAGGTTCAGCGGATCGATCACGGCGACCAACGTGGCCAACCGGCGCGTGTTGTTGGACAACAGCCTCACCTTCGGCGGCTTCCATTACAACGATCCGCGCGAGATCTTCGGGGAGTTGCGGTACCACTTCAAGTATTAGCTAAGGCTGTGTCGCGTTGCCGTGGAGCACCTGTTCAACCACCGAATGCACGTTGATCAGGCTCCACGGCGTGGCGTTTAAATCGCCGCTCGTTTGGCCCGCATGGTGCACGATCACCGCTGGCCGCGGATCGAACCCCGTGCGCGAGGCCTGCGCATCCTCGGCGGTCCAGGCCGGCTGACCCTTCCACAGATAGATGCGCCAGGAGTGGTCTCCCTCAACGATCACCGTTGTGTCCTTCCAGCGTGGCGAACTCTTCAGCGTGGCCATGATCTTGCCCAACTCCTGATCCGCGAGCGCAAGGTTGTCGAGGTAGGAGCTTCCACAACGCTGCGTATAACGTCCCCGCATGCGGTTCCAGATGTTCGGACTATGCGGTACGGGCAGATGCAGAAAGATGAAGTCCGCCTGGTCGGCCCGCAGCACACTCGACGCATGCTGCTCCAGGTCCACGTACGTCTTGTAGCGCTGCCGCACGCTGTAGGTGCAGATACTTTGGTCGGCGCGAGCGGGCATCACCACCTGTTCGGCGGTCTGCTTCAGTGGCGACCACACATTGCTCCAGAAGCTCGCGTCCTGCGCCATGGGGCCGTCCAGCCGATCATGGTTCATCCAATAACAATCATCGATGGTGCTGTCGTAGATGGTGCAGTATGGGTTGTACCAGCCTACCGCCGCAGTGCGCCAGCCGCTCTTGTGCGCGTCGGCAAAGACAGTATCCGCTCCCACCAAATCCATGAAGCCGTGCGATCCGCGGTCATGAACCAGGAATTGGTTGGCGAAGTTAAACTTGTACGCCGTGATCACATGTCCTGAGAGCAGCGAAGGGATGATCTTGACGGTCTTGTCGCCGATCGGCTGCGCATCCGTGTAGACGGTGCTCTCGTTGCGCAGCGCATCGAAGTTCGGCAACGCGAGGTCATCGGCGCGGTGACCGTAGACCTGGTCGTATGAGAGCTCGTCGAAGAGGATCCATACCAGGCGCGCATGATCGCGAGGCCCCTGTACCGCATTCACCCACGCCGCCGATTCCTGATGTGGTCCTGGCTTCCAGTGCAGCACCCACAAGAGCTGCAGCATACTGCACAGGCAGAAAACGGCAAAGAAGACGCCCGCGAAGACGCCCACCTGCATGAGCATCTGGTAGGCCTTTTTGTACTTCAAGAGCAGGAGCAGCACGATGGCGGCCCACGCAATGCCAATCAGCAAGACCTCACTCCGGGTGAGAGCCAGAGAGATCTCGTAGCGTGTGAGGTAGATCAGCAAGGGCGGCACGAAGATCGCCAGCAGCAGCCGCACCCAGGGATAGAACCTCGTGCGCGAGAGTGGCCAGAGGATCGCAAACAACCCCAGCCCCAGAATTGCGATGTCCGTAAGCTGTGCCCACACGATCGCATGGAGCGCAAACGGCGTATGCATACGCACGTCGTATCCGCCGCCCAGCAGGTCACCGTAGCTCATCACGAGAATCAGGGAGGCGAGGCCGAAGCACTGGCCGAGCTTCTTCAACATCTTGTCCTTTTCTTACGCTCCGTGCGCGGTCCCTCTGAACAGCTCTGCTCAATCATTGCAGGCCAGCCGCGCGCTCCGCACCGTTAATCCTTTGCAAAAAGAAATAGAACCCGCCCGTTTTCCAGGGGTTGTCTGCGCAGCGTATGGAAGCGATTCTCGCACGCCTTCAGCAGATCGTCTTCGGTGAGGGAGCCGTAAAGGTCATCGCGCCCGCGCATCAGGCTCTGGAACATGGGATCGCTTGGGGGCACCCACTCCAAGACCAGGTACTGCGAGCTCAGCTTGTACGCCAGATTCAGAATGGCGCTGATAGGAATCTGTTCCATCAGGATCAGGTGGTGGATGACAGCCAGCATCAGCACCATCTCCGACTGCGCCTCCAGCCGGTGCAGCAGCGTGCTGGTCTCGCGATTCTCCCAACCCACGGCAGGTGTGGGGCGAGCCAGATCCGCGTGAATCGTCTGGAGGGGAAGCCGGCTGGTGCGGCTCATCCTGAACAGGCTTTCGGCAGCGGCGGCATCGCGTTCCAGCGCCACTACCTGCGCTCCATGCTCGGCGGCCAGTGCGCTGAAGACGCCCGTATTCGCTCCGATGTCCAGCACTCGTGCCGGCTTCAGCTCCTCCAGCACCTGCTTCACCCAGTCCATCTTTTGCGCGCTCTCCTGCGCGGAGTAGTGGGTCAGCGTCGCAGTATAGTCGGACCACTCCGAGCCCGCGTGCTCCGGCATGGCACGCCGTGTACGCTTGCCCAGGTCGGCCAGCGTGCGCTTCAACAGATGCAGGGCGAGCTCCGGCGACTTATGCCGCGGAGCTGTCGTCGCCGGCTTCTTCTCTCCACCCTTGGCGTCCAGCCGCGCCGGCAGTGTCACCGGCCAAAAGGCCTCGCGCGAGAGCCTCTGGCTCCAGCTCAGCGCCCGGTAAAGTTCCGCCGGCTCATATCCGTCGCGCTTAAAGATGGACATCTCCAGCGGCCAACTCAGCATGCGGTTCATCAGCAGCGGCAGAAGAAAGGTTCGAATGTACTGCCCGTACGCCAACCAGATGTGCGAAGGATGGTCCTTGGGTGCGGGGTCCCAGCGCTCAAACGAGAGCACGTCCACCAGCACCGGTCGCGAGCCCACAAAGAGAATATTCAGCGGCGTAGCGTCCTTGAGCACCCAGCCCTCGTTGAGCGCCTCAGCGCACAGCGTCAGCGTAAGTTGCGCGGCCAGCAGCCACTGCGAAGGCGTCCACTCCCAAGGGTACGTGGGCACAGGGACCTTAGGATGCAGCAGTTGCAGCCCGGTGGGCGTGTCGTTAACCGTAGTCGCCACCATGTCCCCGCGGTCCTGCAGGCGGGCGCAGAACGGAGAGGTGACAAACTCCATTACCTCCTCGCGCGCGGAGGGATGGATGGTGCGGACAGCGAGGTCGCCTTCCAGGCTGAGAGATCCGGCAGGGTCACGGAATGTGGCAGTCGGTGTTCCAGAGGTCATGCGGCGTTGCGAGAGTCTTCTTTCCGCACCGCTACCGGCGAGGAATCGCTGGCGAGGGGCTTTTTCTTATTGAATATCCCCATAATACGCCGCCGAAGGAAGAAAGCCGCCGCCGCCAGCATCGATCCAAGCGACTGCAACGCCAGCAGCCCGGTTCCCGGATCGACATAAGCCATCGCGCGGCGCTCAGTCGCCAACAACAGACAGGCACAGAAAAAAATCGTAAGGGAGACAGAGATCAAGCGCTTCATGAACGTCCCATCTGGTTCGCGCCTCAACGCTACGCTCACCCGTCTAGATATAAAATTCCTCCGCCAACTCACCCGTCGGTGACCCGGCGCACTTTGAATGGCAATTTGCTCCAACCCCAAATCCTGCCGGAGGTTGCAAGATGACGACACTGTTACTCGCATCTGTGAGACGTATCTTTCTCGTCCCAAGACTCAAACTTGTGTATTGTTTTGATGCGCCCTGTCCCAAATAGGGAATATCCACCTAAGTTACATGGAATCAGGGCTGTGCGTAGTACCCCGTGCTGGTGTGGGCGACCAGGGCACGGTCTGTCATCTCCACCTTCAGGTCATGGTAGACATCCCGATGCTCCGTCGGCGGCGGCTCAAAGGAGATCCGGTAGTAGGCCAGATTCTCTTTCAAGTACTGCTCCAGCGGCCCGGAGATGTCGCCCGTGTTCACCACCTCGCCCCCGGTTTGGGTGGCGAGCACCTGCAGCCCCAGGTTCCCGATATTCACCTGCGACGGCCTCTTTACAGGACTGATGAACTGTTCGTAATAGAAGGCCTGAGACACCGGCTCCGCGACTCCCCACGGGTCGATGGCGTAGAGCGTCGTCTGCCCCTCGCGCAACTCAGTCGAAAGCCACGTGATCTCGTTGAAGAACTGGTCCTCCTGCGAGCCCGACAGGTCCACGCCAGGGCCGGAGAGCAGCGGCCAGCCCGGCGACACCCACAGGATGATCTTCCGCCCCGGACGCTGCGACTCATACTGCGTGAGCAACCGCAGCGCCTTCAGCGAATCGTCCAGCCGCTCCGCCGCTCCTTCGAACCCTGCCGACCGCCCGATCGCGCGCAGCCCGATCGTATAGCCGGCAAGCGACGCGGACAGCGCATTCCCGTCGCGACTGTAACCATGCTGCATCTTCACCCCGGCGTCGCCCAGCACTGCGATCGATAGCGGCAGCGGCAGCTTCCCTCCATTAGCGTGTAAAAACTTGTCCACCTGGATCCGCACCTGCGAGATGGCCGTGTACGGCGTGTTCACGGAGTCGATCAGCAGGATCGCCTCGACGGGCTGCTTGGCCGTGTCCGCCTCCTCAAACGAGGCAATCGCCGTGGGCTTCTTGTCGTCCAGTAGCGTGAAGTCCGAAGCCTTCAGCCCCGCGACCGCCTCACCATCCTTGCGTGTCACCACCACATCCAGATGGATGGTCCGTGAAGGCGGTCCCTGCCTCGCATGCAGCGCATTCGATGCACCCTCCTGCGCTCTTCCGGTTCCGCCACCCAATACCAGGACAGCCACCAACGGCAACGCCAGACGTGATGCAACGGACATGGACCCTCCCCCAGCTCCGGTCGGTCGCGGACCGCAGCCTCTGCAGCTATTCGATGCAAACCAACTATATCCCCTGTTTCGACCAGGCCGCGATTTGTTCGCCAAATCGACGCGGGTAGGC
Source organism: Acidobacteriaceae bacterium (assembly GCA_049578265.1). GTDB lineage: Bacteria > Acidobacteriota > Terriglobia > Terriglobales > Acidobacteriaceae > Granulicella. The sequence goes on along the minus strand of JBAULP010000032.1, from coordinate 878 downwards.
CTTGGTCTCTCCTGCACAACGTTCCTCGCCGCCCGGGAACGCCCGCCGCAAGTGTCCGCTGCAAGCTTCCACAGATTGCTTCGGCGCGAGCTTCGCCTTATCCTCGCCTCAGGATGGACTTCGAGCAAAAGCGAAAGATGGGCCTCGGCAGCGCCGCGCCCCGCAACACCAGCCCGGACGCCGACCGCCTGGTCTCCGCCGGCCGGCTCGACGACGAAGACGCCGTCGAACTCAAGCTGCGCCCCAAACGCCTCGCCGAATTCATCGGCCAGACCAAGGCCAAGGAGCAGTTGAAAATCGCCCTCGAAGCCGCCAAGTCCCGCGGCGAGGCGCTCGACCACGTCCTCCTCTTCGGTCCTCCCGGCCTCGGCAAGACCACCCTCGCAACCATCATCGCGAACGAGCTCGACGTCGGCTTCCAGCAGACCAGCGGCCCCGCGCTGCAAGTGCAGGGAGACATGGCCGCCATCCTCACCAACCTCAAGCCCAAGCAGGTCCTCTTCCTCGACGAGATCCACCGCCTGCAGCCCGTCATGGAAGAGAAGCTCTACACCGCGCTCGAGGACTACCAGCTCGACATCATGATCGGCACCGGCCCCTCGGCCCGCACGCACGTCATGCGCATCGACCCCTTCACGTTCGTTGCGGCCACCACGCGCCCCGGCCTGCTGTCCTCTCCGCTGCGTTCGCGCTTCGGCATCCTCCTGCGCCTGGAGTTCTATACCGACGACGAACTCCGCTGGGTCGTCGAGCGCTCTGCTGAAGTCCTGGGCGTTCCCATCGACCGTGACGGCGCCGCCGAAATCGCCATGCGCTCCCGCGGCACACCCCGCATTGCCAACCGGCTCCTGCGCCGCGTGCGCGACTACGCTGAAGTC
>JBAULP010000031.1:0-26954 GCA_049578265.1 Acidobacteriaceae bacterium | reverse complement strand
GACCGACGCAGCGCGCACGCTCGCCGGGCCGCTGCTCGCTCTCACCGTGGTTGCAGGCGGCATGATCAACGGCGTTGGCATGTTTAACCCTCTGATGATGAGCGTCACCCGCGTGCCCTATGCGATGGCAGAGGACGGTCAGGCGCCGAGCGCTCTCCTGCGGCGCAACCGGCTGGGAGTGCCCTGGGTCAGCGTGGTTCTTTGCGCACTGATCTGGGCGCTCGCCCTGCGTTTCTCCTTCGAGCGCCTCATCTCCATCGACCTCGTTCTCTACGGCGCGTCGCTCATCCTGGAGTTCGTGGCTCTCGTCGTCCTGCGCCGCCGCGAGCCCAATCTTGTTCGCCCGTTCCGCGTTCCCGGAGGCACGGCAGGCGCCGCACTCCTGGGCGTCGGCCCAGCCCTGCTCATCGTCTTTGCCCTATGGGCAGCTCGCAACGAGCGCGTCCTCGGTCTCAACGCGTTGCTCTTCTCAGCACTCGTCGCAGTAGCCGGCTCCATCGTCTACTGGGCCGCAAAGCTCCTCCGCACCCGCACCGTGCGGCCTTAAATGCAACAGCCCATGCGCGCAGTCTTCCTGCGCGCATGAGCCGCAACAAATCTGGTACCCAACAGCGACGATTAGCTCTTGCTCTTCGTCGCTTCGTACGCCTTCTGCGCCTTCACCACCATCTCCCGCGCCTTCGTTGCATCCATCCACCCACGAGCCTCCACGCGCTTACCTTCGAGGTCCTTATAGATGGAGAAGAAGTGTTTGATCTCGCGCAGAATATGCGGATACACCTCGGAGTACTCGTTGACGTCCTTATACCGCGGATTGTCCGCACCGACCGCCAGAATCTTCTCGTCCGGCTGTCCCTGGTCAATCATCTCCAGCATGCCGATCGGCCGCACCGTCTGGATGCACCCGGTAAAGCTCGGACTATCCACCAGCACCAGCACGTCCAGCGGGTCTCCATCCTCGGCCAGCGTACTCGGAATAAACCCATAGTCTCCTGGATAATGCACCGGCGAAAACAGGTTGCGGTCAAGGCGAAATACGTGCAGCTTTTTGTCATACTCGTACTTATTAATGCCGTCCAAGGGGATTTCAATGACAGCGTTCACCAGCTCAGGGGCTTTTTCGCCCGCGGGGAGCTCAAGATAATTCAACATACGATCCGGGTCTCTTCTTCTTTTAGCGATTTCAAACCATGCGCCCGCAACCATGACCCTGAAAACTACCGAGTGATCTCGAACACAGTGCGAGGCGTCGTTAACAGTCTATCGTCAGTGTGCGTGCCCGGCATATCTACCCCTGCTTCCTGTGTACTTTACGAACTGCCGCGGCATCCATGAATTCACCGCAGAACCCTCCGCCAATCGCACGCCATAGCTCCATTGGAGCTGCTTCAGATGCTAGGCTGGAAGGTGGGAGCTTGATCCATCTTGACCGAATCAACCATTCTTTCGAACGCCCCAACCACGGACTCCAGCCTGCATCCCGAAGGCAGCAGCCGCTTCGTCCGCGCGTGCCTGCGCCAGCCCGTGGATCGCACCCCCGTCTGGTTCCTTCGCCAGGCCGGCCGCTACATGCCGGAGTACATGGCCGTCCGCAAGCACCACACGCTCCTCGACATCTGCCGCACCCCTGACGTCGCCGCCGAAGTCACCATCACCGCCGCGGAGCGCCTTGGCGTCGATGCGGCCATCATCTTCGCCGACCTCCTGCTCCCGCTCACGCCCATGGGCCTCGACTTCGAGTTCGTCGCCGGCGAGGGTCCGCAGGTCCACACGCCCATTCGTTCTCTCGAGCACGTCCGCGCCCTCCGCACCGATCGCGTCGAAGACCTCCTCTACGTAGCCAAGGCCATCGAAAAGGTCTCCGCGCACTTCGCCGCGCCTAGGCCCGATGGCGACCGCCTCGGCATCATCGGCTTCTGCGGCGCGCCCTTCACGCTCGCCAGCTACATGATCGAAGGCGGCAGCTCGCGCAACTACATCGAAGCCAAGAAGATGATGTACTCCAACGACGGCGCCTGGCCGCTGCTCATGGAGAAGCTCAACACCGTGCTCGTCGCCTACGCCCAGCAGCAGATCGAAGCCGGCGCCGACTGCATCCAGGTCTTCGACTCCTGGGTCGGTGCGCTCTCGGTCAGCGATTATCGTCAGTACTGCCTCGGCCCCACCACCGAACTCGTGCAGCGCATCAAAGCCTTCGGTGTTCCGGTCATCTACTTCGGCGTCGACACGGCCTCCATGCTTCCAGCCATGGCCGAAACCACCGCGGACGTCCTCGGCCTCGACTGGCGCATCCCCCTCGACGAAGGCTGGCGCGCCATCGGACACGGCACCGGAGTCCAGGGCAACCTCGACCCCATCACCTTTTTCGCCCCTCTCGACGTCCTTGAGTCCCGCGTCCGCGAGGTCCTTGCCCTCGCCGCAGGCCGCCCCGGACACATCTTCAACCTCGGCCACGGCATCGTACCCGGAACACCCGTCGACAACGTCATTCAGGTCGTCGAGTGGGTGAAGCAATTCGGCGTTGCCGCACCTAAACTATGAGGCAGTAAATAAATCAATGAGTGCTGATTCCATGAGCCCGACCACCGCCATTCTCCTGCTGGCCCACGGCACGCCGGACAAGCTCAGTGAGATGGCCGAGTATCTGCAGAAGGTGACAAGCGGCCGTCCGATGCCCAAAGAGGTCATCGAAGAACTGCAGCATCGCTACGCGCAGATCGGCCTTACCGACACCAAGCCGGCCCTCGCCGAAGATGGCCTTCCCGAGGGGCCGCCGCTTACTCGTTGGACACTCCTGCAAGCTCGCCTCGTCGCCGAGTCCCTCGGCCAACCCGTCTACGTGGCCATGCGCAACTGGCACCCCTACATCGCCGACGTTGTCGAGCAGATGAAGGACGATGGGGTCGAACACGCGCGCGTCCTTTGCCTGGCTCCGCAGAACTCGCGCACCTCGACCGGCCTTTACCGTCGCGCTCTCATGGCCGCCGTCGGCGACAGCTTCACCGTTGACTTCATCTCCGGCTGGGCCGACGAGCCACTCCTCGCCAAAGCCTTCGCAGAGCGCATATGGCCTGCATGGGCAGAGGCCTGTGCCGTCACTGGAACGCGCGTCCCCATCCTCTTCACCGCGCACGCCGTTCCCTGCCGCACCATCATGTCCAGCACGCTCACCGTCCGCGCCGACGCGCAACCCAACACACAGCCCGGCGCCCACTCCGCCACGCCCCCTCCCGCCGACGGCATGCAGCACTACGGCAACGCGCAGAATCCCGACCCCTATCCCGTCGAGTGCAAAGAGACCTCCATGGCCATCGCCGCCGCTCTTCGCCCCGTCGGCCTCACCGACGCCGACTGGTTCTTCGCCTTCCAATCGCAAGGCATCGCCGGCGCCCCCTGGATCGGTCCCACCGTTCCCGACACCCTCAAAGCCCTCGCCGACTCCGGCCACAAGGGCGTGGTCCTCCAGCCCGTTGGCTTCCTCTGCGACCATGTCGAGATCCTCTACGACATCGATATCGACTTCAAGCAGCAGGCCGCCGACCTTGGCCTCCAGCTCTGGCGCGCCGAAAGCCTCAACGACTCGCCCACCCTCATTCAGGCCATCGATCACGCGCTCCAAAGCCCTGCTGCGCGCCTTGACCCCAGCGCCCCACCCGAGCCTCTGCCCGGCCGTCCATCTCACACGCAAGCGTAAAATCGAACCATGGGTATCACTCGCCAGCAAGCGCTCGACTGTTTCGCCTCCGACGACCTCATCGGCATCGGCATGGAGGCCGATGCGCTCCGCCGCAACCTTCATCCTGAAGGCGTAGTAAGCTACACCATCGACCGCGCCCTCGACTGCTCCATCCCCGATCTCGACTCCGCCTACGCCAGCGCAAAAAAGAGCGTCAACATGGGCGCGACCGGCCTCGTGCTTCACGCCAACGTCCAGCAGCAGGCCACGCTCTCGCACTATGAGACCCTCTTCACCGGCATCAAGCAGCGCTTCCCCGGCATCTGGCTGCACGGCCTCACCGCCACGCAGATCTTCACCCTCGCCAACGCCGCGCAGCTCCCGCTCCGCGACACCATCGCCCGCCTCCGCGACGCCGGCCTCGACTCCATCGGCAGCAACGCCATCATCCTCAACGATGAGATCCGGATGCGCGTGGCGCCTCACAAGTGCTCCACCGCAAGCTGGGTCAGTGTCCACCGCACCGCCCACCAACTCGGCATCGGCACCACCGCCAGCATGGTCTTCGGGGTCGGCGAATCCACCGAGCAGCGTGTAGCCCACCTCGAACTCCTCCGCCAGCTTCAGCAGGAGACCGACGGTTTCACAGCTTTCACCCCGCTCGCCTACACGGCGAACGATCTCAACCTTCCCGAGCCCACCGCAGTCGAGTACCTCACCACCCTCGCTGTCAGCCGCCTCTACCTCGACAACATCCCCAACATCGAAGGCTCGTGGGCCACGCAGGGCATCAAGGTCCTGCAGATGGGCCTCCGCTTCGGCGGCAACGACGTCGGCTCCGTCCTCCTCGAAGAGCGCTTCGGCAAACCCGGCGGCGCAACGGAAGAAGAGCTTCGCCGCATCATCCGCGAAGCCGGCTTCAAGCCCGTCCAGCGCGACATCCCCTACCGCACTAACTTCCTCAACTAAGCAGCGCCCACCAGGCATCGCGCGATATCACAGGTCTCGCCGGGCACATCGCGTAAAATCGATCTGCACATCTTCTCAACCGGAGAGCCCTCTGTACAGCCAACTTAACGCGCTCGCCATGCTCCTCGTCTCCAAGGGTCTGGGGCACTACTGGAAGACGCACTACGCCGACCACACCTTCCGCAACGTCTATCGCTGGAACGCCTTCGACATCAGCCTGCTCATCCCCTACTTCGTGGTGATGATCATCCTCGCCTTTTACGGCATCCATCGCTATCAGCTCGTCTGGCTCTACTACCGCAACCGCCGCAACGAAGCCCGCTCCGCCGTCACGCCCGCGCGCTACGCCGAAGAAGATCTTCCCTTCGTCACCGTGCAGCTTCCCATCTACAACGAGCAGTTCGTCATCGACCGCCTGCTCGACGCCTGCTGCCGCCTAGACTACCCCCGCGACCGCTTCGAGATCCAACTCCTCGACGACTCCACCGACGAGACAGTAGAAGTAGCCTCCGCCATGGTCGCGCGCTTTGCCGCCGGAACCCAGGGCCTCGACCCGCAGCCCGTCCACTACCTGCACCGCACCAACCGCCACGGCTTCAAGGCTGGCGCGCTCGCGGAAGGCCTTAAGACCTCCAAGGGCGAGCTCATCGCCATCTTCGACGCCGACTTCGTCCCACCCCCCGACTGGCTCCGCAAAGTCGTCCACCACTTCGCCGAACCCGGCGTCGGCATGGTGCAAACCCGCTGGACGCACCTCAACCGCAACTACAGCTTCCTCACGCAAGTCGAAGCCATCCTCCTCGACGGGCATTTTGTCCTTGAACACGGAGGCCGGTCACGCGCCGGAGTCTTCTTCAACTTCAACGGCACCGCCGGCATGTGGCATCGTCGCGCCATCGACGAAGCCGGCGGCTGGGAGCACGACACCCTCACCGAAGACACCGACCTAAGCTACCGTGCGCAACTCAAAGGCTGGAAGTTCAAATACCTGCAAGATGTCGAGTGCCCCGCCGAGCTACCCATCGAGATGACGGCCTTTAAAACCCAGCAGGCACGCTGGGCCAAGGGCCTCATCCAGGTCGGCAAAAAAGCGCTGCCCAACATCCTGCGCTCCGACGTCTCCGCGCATCAGAAGCTCGAGGCCTGGTATCACCTCACCGCCAACATCAGTTATCCGCTCATGATCATCCTCTCGGTGCTGCTCATGCCCGCCATGATCATCCGCTCCTGGCAAGGCCCCGTGCAGATGATGCTGATCGACTTCCCGCTCTTCATGGCCTCCACCATGAGCGTCTCCAGCTTCTATCTCGTCAGCCAGAAAGAGCTCTTCCCGCGCACCTGGTACAAAACCTTCCTCTATCTTCCGTTCCTCATGTCGCTCGGCGTAGGCCTCTCTGTCACCAACACCAAGGCCGTCATGGAAGCTCTCTTCGGCATCAAGACCGCCTTCGCCCGCACGCCGAAATATCGCGTGCAGAAGAAGGGCGAGCAGGGCATGCAGGCCAAGAAAAAATATCGCAAGCGTCTCGGCATCATCCCCTGGATCGAGCTCGCCATCGGCACCTACTTCGCCGCCACCGTCTACTACGCCATCTCCACCGAGAACTACTTCACCGTTCCGTTCCTTCTGCTCTTCGTCCTCGGCTACTGGTACACCGGCCTGCTCAGCATCTTCCAGGGTCTCTTCGAGCGCAGGGGCTCTGGCGGCGAGATGCACGAAAAGCCCTACCCCGTGGGCGTCTAACCTTCCTCAAGCAAAATAGAAGAGGCCCGCACTCGCGGGCCTCTTCATTTGCAACGTCCATCTTCCACTAGAACCGAATACCAACCGTCACCGGAATATACTCCGTGCGATTGCTGTTCGCCGGATAGAAGTTGGTAGTAGTATCGCCAACAGTCGCAAGACTCGCGGAGGTGTTCGTGATGCCGTATCGCTGCTGGTTGTCGACGAACACATACCGCGCCTCCGCATAGAGCCGAGCATGCGTGTCCGGCGAAAACTTATACGTCACACCGAAGCCAGCGTTATATCCCGGAGCGTTCGACGTATAGTGATCCAGGTTGTAGGTGCAATAGTCGTAGTAGCATCCGTATCCACCACGCGCAGGCAACGTAAAGTTCGCAACCTTGTGATAGAAGCCGACGCCGGCCTTCACGTACGTTCCCCACCGGTCGCCCTGATGCATCGAATACGTTGGCTCCAGCGAGAACGACCATATGTGGCTGTTGCCATCCAGCACACGATTCACAGCATTCGTGCCAAACAGATAATCGTAGATTCCGATCTGGTTATCCAGCGTCTGCTTGGTGAATCCGAACTGGTCCCAGTCAAACTCGACCGGCAACGCAAAGTGCCGATTCATCCGATACCCAACTCCAGCCTGGACATCAAAGTTCGGCGTCAGATACTTCGACGCGTTCGCGAGCGGCACCGTAGCTCCGCCGCCAATATAAGCGATATACCGCATCGAGCCATCGCTATTCGTGAAGTCCTGCCGATAGCGCGGCCTCTCATAGCCCCGGCCATACGCCTGGCCGCCGCCCATCATCTTTCCGAAGTTCGGCACCGGCGGCGTAACCAAAGCATCTGCCACCGGCACACCGCTCGCCTCCGAAGTACTCGAAGAGAACAGCGGATTATCGTCCTTGAGATTTGAAGACGAGTTAGAGAAAACATTTTTCTGCTGCGTGATGGCCGAAGATTGCTGTCGAGCCGACGATGTAGCCTGGGCCTGGATCGCAACGCCCATGCCCAACACCGCCGCTACAGCAACCGCTCGCAACGCAACACGAGAGAGGGAATCTTCAGACCAGCAACGTGCACTGGCTGAGGAACGAATCAAATTCAACATGATGTACAACTCCTGTCAGTGGGTCAGCCGATATCGAAAAGCAGCTACCTGACAAGCTTGGCGTACTGCAGCCTCACGGCGATCCAGCGAATTGGCAACCTTACGCCTGTGTAGTCTTTGACGACAGAAATCGGCCGCAGGATGTACTTTTTGTCATCTTCCATGCGCCCTCCGCCGCATAGTCTGCTAAGCCTCGCGTCTTCAACACAGACCAACTTCATCTACGCTCTACACTAGGTACTGATCATGTACATCACCTCTAACCTCGAACGAGTACACAACGAAATCGTAGATGCCTGCGCACACGCGCATCGCGATCCGCGTACGGTTGCGCTCATGGCCGTCAGCAAGACGCATCCCGCAGAAGCCGTTCGCGAAGCCTACGAAGCCGGCCAGCGTCTCTTTGGCGAAAACCGCGTCCAAGAGTGGCAGACGAAACGCACAACTCTCTCCGATCTTTTTCCAGACGCGCAGGTCCACCTCATCGGCCCGCTGCAGAACAACAAGACCACACGAGCCGCAGAGATCTTCGACGCCATTGACACCGTCGACTCGCTCAAGACCGCGGAGCGCCTCAACACCGCCGCGCAATCCCTCAACAAAACGCTTCGCATCCTCATCGAAGTCAAGCTCTCGCACGAAGAAACCAAGCACGGCCTCGCGCCAGAAGAACTCACAACACTCCTCACTTCGCTCCAACCCCTCACGCACCTCAAACCCGTCGGCCTCATGACCGTCCCTCCCCTCAACGACGATCCCGAAACCGCACGCCCAACCTTCCAACACCTCCGCCGTCTGCGCGACGAACACCTCGCGCTCTGCCCCACACTCACCGAACTCTCCATGGGCATGTCCAACGACTTCGCGGTCGCCATTGAAGAAGGCTCCACCGTCGTCCGCATCGGAACCGCCATCTTCGGCAAGCGCACCTACGCATGAGCCTCACCCTTCGCGCCACCAGCAACGGCTGCACGCTCACCGTCCGCGTCCACCCCGGTGCCCGCCGCAACGCCATCACCGGCACCCACGATGGCGCACTGAAAATCTCCCTCACCACCCCGCCCACCGACGGCCGCGCCAACGCCGCACTCATCGCCTTCTTAGCCGACTACCTCAACATTCCACGCACTCACATTACGCTAATCACCGGCGCCACCAGCCGCTCCAAAACCCTACACCTCGAAGGCCTCACCCCCGAAGCCCTCACCGCATCTCTCGAGCAGGAGATCGCCGCAGAATCCAGCTAGAAGCCGCCGCCTCAGCTTTTCTCCCCTATCCCCTCCACCGCTATCCCCTGCTCTTCCGCGACCACACCATCGCAATCCCCACCACAAGCGTAGCCGCGCCCCCCGCGAACAACCCAGCCATCGCTCCAGACAGCCGCACCTCCGGCTGCATCGCTCCCTTGCTCGCAACGTGATCCATCACCGCACGTGCCGTCAGCCAACCCACGCCAGCAAACACGCCAATCAACACCAGCGTCCGCACCAACACGCGCACTCTCAACTCCTAACTCCCACCCGGGACTCACGATAACATCCGCTGCGAAACGCGAAGCCCCTCGCCGTCCGCGTAGGACCTACTCCCACTCGATCGTGCCTGGCGGCTTCGACGTAATGTCGTACACCACGCGATTGATTCCGCGCACCTCGCTCACAATTCTGCTCGAGATCGCACGCAGCACCTCATACGGCAGCGCCGCCCAATCCGCCGTCATGCCATCCTCGCTCTCCACCGCGCGAATCGCGCACGTATACGCATACGTCCGCTGGTCTCCCATCACGCCCACCGTCTTCACCGGCAACAGCACCGCAAAGCTCTGCCACACCTTGCGATAAAGCCCCGCGCGCTTGATCTCTGCCGTACAGATCGCATCGGCCGCCTGCAGAATCGCAACCCGGTCCGGCGTCACCTCGCCGAGAATCCGCACAGCCAACCCAGGCCCCGGAAACGGCTGCCGCTCCAGGATCTCTTCCGGCATATTCAAGTCGCGCCCAATCCTCCGCACCTCATCCTTGAACAGATCACGCAGCGGCTCAATCAACTTCAGCTTCATATCCGCAGGCAGCCCACCCACATTGTGGTGGCTCTTGATTACGTGCGAAGGCCCATGAACACTGACCGATTCAATCACGTCCGGATACAGCGTCCCCTGCACCAGCCAGGCAACTTCTTCCCCCGCAGATTTCTCCGCCTCAAAGATCTTCTTCGCCTCATCATCGAACACAGCAATAAACTCGTTGCCAATCGCCTTGCGCTTCTTCTCCGGATCCGTCACGCCCGCAAGCTTCGACAGGAATCGTTCGCTGGCATCCACCGCAACAACATTCAGATGCAGCTCCTCGCGCATCGCTTTCTGCACCGTCTCGAACTCCCCCTTGCGCAGCACGCCGTTGTTCACAAAGATGCACGTCAGCCGATCCCCAATCGCGCGCGCCACCAGCACCGCCGCCACACTCGAGTCCACGCCGCCACTCAACCCGCAGATCGCATGTCCTGTCGGCCCCACCTGCTCGCGAATCTTCGCCACCGTCGACGCAATAAAATGTTCCGGCGTCCAATCTTGTTTCGCCCCGCAAATATCAACGGCGAAGTTCCGCAGCAACTCCATCCCCTGCTTCGTATGCGCCACCTCCGGATGAAACTGCACCGCCCACATCTTGCGCGCTTCATCCGCAATCCCCGCCACCGCATTCGACGTCCGCGCCGTCACCCGAAATCCCGGCGCCAGCGACTCAGCATGATCTCCGTGCGACATCCACACCGACATCGTCGCCGGCAGCCCTCTGAACAGCGGCGTCTCATCCACCATCGTTACCTCGGCATGCCCATATTCACGCGCCTCCGCTGGAACCACGCGTCCACCCAGATGATGCGTCATAAACTGCAACCCGTAGCAGATCCCCAGGATCGGCAACCCTGTATCAAGAATCGCCTTGTCGGCCTTCGGCGCCGCATCGTCATACACGCTCGATGGCCCGCCCGACAACACAATCCCCTTCGGCCCCAGCGCGAGAATCTTCTCCAGCGGCGTCGTGCAAGGTAGCACTACCGAGAACACATTGAACTCGCGAATACGCCGCGCAATCAGTTGCGTATACTGCGAGCCAAAATCGAGAATAACGATAGTCGACGAAGTCGATGAGAGCGAAGCGGGCGAAGTTGACGTGCCAGGAGTGTCCACGTTTCTAGTGTAAATCGCCATCCTGTGGGCGACGACCTAGCTCTTGTCCCGCTGCCGCGTGGAGTTCACCGCGCTCATCAGGCCGCCGCCCACCAACAGAATCGCGATCGCCACTGTCCAGTGCGTTGGCAGGTGTACGAGGTGGCAAACATATAGCACCCCAATAATCAGGATGAGGGTCCCAACTCCGTACAGAGCGAACGACATGGCAAGCATCCTCCCGAGCGAAATGAAACGCTGCCAAGATTCGATGCCCGTTCTCAGCCCTGCGGGCGCTCCAAATCAGAAAAATCGCACGCCCGCCAAAGTCGCAGATGCGCAACCGTCTGCACTACATGAAAATAATCCAAGGCAACCATATACAAAAGAATGACGCCGGCCCACCACTCCCTGAGAAACACCGGACTCACTACATCGTTCGCACTCGCAAACGCCAGCGGAGAAGCCGAAAGCACCATCGCCAGCACCAGTACAGCAAGCTTCGCGATCGTCATCACCAGGTTCACCTCAATCAACTTCCCCCGCGCACCCTTGCTCCGTAGCGCCAGCTTCAAACTCGCCCCCGCCCCAACGTTCTCCTGCATCGCCAACAGCGGCGCCAGTTGAAACGGCCAACTCACCACCGCCCACAACACATACATCAGCAAACTTCCGCAGATCAGGATCGCGCTATACAGCACGATGTCGGGATCGCCTCCGCTCTTCGCCGGTCCAATAATCGCAACAGCCCCGGCCCACCACACCACGCCAACCAACACCGCCCAGGCACCGGTCAGCAACGCCGCGCGCAACAACCCCAGCACCAGCAAGGTCCCGCGCCGCGCATGCATTGTCTTGTCGAATCGGCGCATCACCGCCGTTCGCCCCAGCGCCGCCACCACCACCCACAGCACCGCCGCCAACGGCAGCAGCCACATCACCACGGGCTTGGCCGCCGGCAACACCGCAGCCCACGCCGCGTGCATCGTTGCGAACGCCGCCACCGGTTTGAATACCGTCATGGATCCCAGCGCAGACCCATCCACATGCACCGCAGCCGAAGCGATCCGAATTCGCCACGCCATCAGCGCAAGAATCGGCGCACCAGCAACCCATCGCCACAGAACTTCCAGCCCTGTTAGCGAAGGCCGCTTCCACACCTCCGTCATCACCCCAACAAACGACTGCGTCCCACGCACCGGCGCCCGCGAGCCCACCGCGCCCGCAGTTGTCGCCATCTACTTCACCACCAGGTTCACCAACTTACCCGAAGGTTTATTGATCACCAGGTGCTTCACAATCGTCTTCCCGGCCAGTCGCGCCGCCACCTTCTCATCGGCCAGCGATGCCGCCTTGATCGCCTCTTCCTCAGCCTCCGCGGCCATCGTCAACACCGTCGCCAGCTTGCCATTCACCTGCACCGGCACTTCGATCTCGCTCTCCTTCGCAAGCTCCGCATCGGCCACCGGCCACGCCTGTGCAAACACAGAGCCCTCGCTGCCCATCTGCTGCCAAAGCTCCGCCGACAGAAACGGCGCGAACGGAACCAGCAGCATCGTCAGCGTGCGCAGCAGCTCTGCAATCGTCGCATCTGACACCTCCCCCGCATCGAGCGCACTCTCCGCGGCCGTCATCTCATTCACTAGAATCATGATTGCCGCAATACAAGTATTGAAGTGCCAGCGCCCATGAAAGTCGTCCGTGATCTTCGCAATCGTCTGGTGCAGCGTGCGCAGCAGCTTCGTCCCAGTCGCCGACACCTCCGCGCGAATCCGTACCGCCTCGCTGGAGCCTTTGCGCACAGAATCGCTGTACCTCCCAATCAGGCGGTACACCCTTGCCAGAAACCGGCTGATCCCCGCAACGCCGTCTTCCTGCCAATCCAAATCGCGATCCGTCGGCGCGGCGAATAGCGAATACATCCGTGTCGCATCCGCTCCAAAGCGCGCAATCATCTCGTCGGGCGAAACCACATTACCCTTCGACTTCGACATCTTCGCGCCGTCCTTGATCACCATTCCCAGCGTAAACAGCCGTTTCGCAGGCTCGTCATTAGTAATCAATCCCAGGTCGCGCATCACCTTCGTCCAGAACCGCGAGTAGATCAAATGCAGAATCGCGTGCTCTACGCCGCCAATATATTGATCTATCGGAAACCAGTAGTTCGCCTTCTCGCTGTCAAACGGAGCCGCTGCGTTCTTCGCATCCGTATAGCGGTAGAAGTACCAGCTCGAGTCGACAAACGTATCCATCGTGTCGGTCTCGCGCCGCGCCGGGCCGCCGCACACCGGGCACGTCGTGTTCACAAACTCCGGAACCTTCCCCAGCGGCGAACCACCCTCCTGGGTAATCTCAATCTGCTCCGGCAGCAGCACCGGCAGCGCGCTCTCCGGCAGCGGAACCACACCACCCGGCTTCACGCTTGGCGCGCCCTGCTGAGGGCTCTCATGCCCGCGCTCGCAGTACACCATCGGGATCGGCGTGCCCCAATACCGCTGCCTACTAACGCCCCAATCCTTCAGCCGATACGTCGTAGTTTTCTTCCCAAACCCATGCTGCTCTGCAAACCGCGCCATCATCTCCTGCGCCGCAATCGAGCTCTCGCCGGTCCATTCACCAGACTCCACCAGCACCGCACCTTCGTCGTCGCCATACGGCAACGCAGGCTCTTCCGCCGCGCCCGCAGCCATCACAACGCGCTTCACCTCCAACCCATACTTGGTCGCAAATTCAAAGTCGCGCTCATCATGCGCAGGCACGCTCATAATCGCGCCCGTGCCGTAGTCCGCCAGAATGTAATTCGCAACCCATATCGGCAGGGTCTCGCCGTTGAACGGATTGATCGCAGTCTTCCCGGTCGCGACGCCATGCTTTTCAATGTTGCCAATATCTCCGGTCTCGCGCGCGGCCTTCTGCTCCGCAATCATCTTCGCGACAGCTTCCGCCAGATTCGCGTCGGTCTTCACCCACTCCTTCACGAGCGCATGCTCAGGCGCTAACTGAATCGACGTCGCCCCAAAGATTGTGTCCACCCGCGTCGTAAACACCCGAATCGGCGGCGTGTTCGCCATCGCCATCACTGCGAACTCCACCTCCGCGCCCTCGCTTCGCCCAATCCAATTGCGCTGCATCGTGCGCACCTTGTCAGGCCAGCCGGGCATCTCATCCAGCCCATCCAGCAACTCATCCGCATACTTCGTAATGCGCAGGAACCACTGCTCCAGCTCGCGCTGCTCTACGATCTGATCCTCGTGTCGCCAGCAGCATCCGCCCACCACTTGCTCATTCGCCAGCACCGTCGCGCACTGCGGACACCAGTTCACCTTGCTCGACCGCCTGTACGCCAGCCCCTTCTCCACCATCTTCAGAAAGAACCACTGGTTCCAGCGGTAGTACTCCGGCAGGCACGTCGCAATCTCGGTCCCGGCCCAGTCATAGCTGTAGCCAAGCCGACGCATCTGCACCTTCATCTGCGCAATATTCTTCAGCGTCCATTCGCGCGGAGGCGTGCTGTTCTTCAGCGCCGCGTTCTCCGCCGGCAGCCCGAACGCATCCCACCCCATCGGGTGCAGCACGTTGTATCCGCGCATGCGCATAAACCGAGCCAGCGCATCGCCAATCGCATAGTTCCGCACGTGCCCCACATGCAATTGCCCACTCGGATACGGCAGCATCTCCAGGCAATAAAACTTCGGCTTACCGCTGGTATGCGGCTCGGCGGCATAGAGTCCCGGCTCTGCATCCCACAGCGCCTGCCAACGCGGCTCAATCTCCGCGGGGTTATAGCGTTGCGGCTCCGCGGCACTCTCGCGTTGCGCGTCGTTCTGTTCTTCGCCACTCGCTGTAGCGTTTTTCGTCCGTGCGTCGTCCATACCTCATTGTAAAGAAAACCCTCCCCGCAAAGCTCAGCTCTACCGACTCTGTGTCGCAACGCCACGCGAAGCCATTCGCCGTCCGCGTAGGACCGTGTTAGCGTTTCTGTCTGGAGGAAACATGCACTTTCCCTGCCGCAAACTCCACAGCATCACCACCGCAGCCGCACTCGCCCTCTTCGCCACCGCCGCCTTTGCCTCCAACCCCCTCAAGATCAAGACCGACAAAGGCACAGTCGAAGGCGTCTACGCCACCGACGGCCAGGTCCGCGCCTTCAAAGGCATTCCCTACGCCGCGCCTCCCGTCGGCGACCTCCGCTGGGCGCCCCCGCAGCCCGCAGCCAAGTGGTTCGGCACTCTCTCCGCCAAAGACTTCGGCCACCGCTGCATCCAGTCCAGCTCCTATCCTGACATGATCTTCCACGACCCCGGCCCCAGCGAAGACTGCCTCACCCTCAACATCTGGACGCCCGCGCACGCCCACCGCGGCAGCCTGCCCGTCATGGTCTGGATCTACGGCGGCGGCTTCGTCACCGGCGGCACCTCCGAGGCCCGCCAGGACGGCCAATACCTCGCCCATCACGACGTCGTCATCGTCTCCATGAACTACCGCCTCGGCATCTTCGGCTTCTTCGCTCTCCCTGGCCTCACCGCAGAATCCCCCCACCACGCCTCCGGCAACTACGGCCTCCTCGACCAGGCCGCCGCCCTCGCCTGGGTCTCACGCAACATCTCCAACTTCGGTGGCGACCCCCACAACATCACCCTCTTCGGCGAGTCGGCCGGCTCCTTCTCCGTCAGCTCGCAGATGGCGTCGCCTCTCTCCATAAAATTCCTCGCCAAAGCCATCGGTGAGAGCGGAGCAGCCTTCCACTCCAGCGGCCTCGGCTATCCTCCGCTCGCCAAGGCTGAGCTCCAGGATGCCGCCTTCGCCCAGTCCGCCTTCAACACCACCAACCTCGCCGACCTCCGCAAGCTCTCCGTCGAACAAATCCTCGATGCCGTGAACGCGAAGACCACCCCGCGCCCGCCTCGCTTCGGCCCCGACGTCGACGGCTACTTCCTACCCCAGTCCGTCCCTGATATCTTCGCTGCCGGCCTGCAGGCGCACATCCCACTCCTCGCCGGCTGGAACGCCGACGAAGTCCGTTCTTCCATCATCATGAATCCCATCAAACCCACCGTCGCCAGCTTCACCGCACAGGCCCAGAAGGACTTCGGCGACCGTGCCAACGACTTCCTCGCCGTCTACCCCGCCGCCACCGACGCCGAAGCCACGCAGTCCGCCGGCGACTTCGTCAGCGACCGCTTCATCGCCTACTCCACCTGGGCCTGGCTCGAAGCCCAGGTCAAGATAGTCAAGAACGGCGAGCCCCCCGTCTACCGTTACCGCTTCGACCTCGGCAATCCCGGCGACAAGTTCCACCCCGCCGCCATCGGCGCCTTCCACTCCGACGACATCGAGTACGTCTTCGGCACCCTCGACTCCCGCCAGGATGCCCACATCCGCCCCGAAGACATCGCCCTCTCCGCTGTCATGCAGCTCTACTGGACCAACTTCGCGCGCAACGGCAATCCCAACGCTCCCAACCTCCCCGTCTGGCCCACCTACGGCCCCAAGGACGGCTGGCAGGTCATGCATCTCAACACCACCTCCGTAGCCAAGCCCGACACCCAACGCGCCCGCTACCTCTTCCTCGACAGCATCTGGGCCAAGCCACAATAGATCGGAACACCCCTGGCCAGGACGGCCCTTTACTGCCCCGCCTTCAACAGCCTCTTCTCCGCCGCGCGCAGAGATATGTCTGCGGGTAGCCGCTTGAACCTCGATTTCACATCATCTTCCTGCTCGGAGATGCTCTTGAAGAGGAGCTCATGACCATTCACGTGAACATGCGACTCTGAGATCTGCCACTCGTGGTGACCGATCTCACGCCGCTCCACGTCAAACGTGCCCCCCGCTTTAAGATCGCCGAGTATCCCGAAACCGAACTTCACATCATGAATCAGACGGCCCTTCAAGCTGGCGATCCGCATCTGTGAGGTGTTGACGACCATATCCCCCTCCATCGCAGCAAACACGCGCGCCTCATGGCTGGGCGGATCGAAGTTAGGATCTGGCTTGAAGTGCAGCGTCCGATCATGGCCGTGCACGCTCACATCGCTCCAGATAAAAGCATTCGGCAACAGCTTAAGCAGCTCGGTTGCCTGCTTGTCATCGTGCTGTCCGTCTTGCCGCTGCTTGGCCTGCGCATCGGCGCTGCCGACGAAATCCTGCATCGTCTTCCGCTGCTCATCCAAGGGAATCGCCTGCCCATTTTTCTGCAGCACCCGGGTAACATCGCCCTTGCCCGTCTCAGCCACCCACTGCTCTACGCTGTCATTCGGCTTACGATCGACTTCATAATAGAGCCAGTGGGAGTGGTCCGCAGCGTCGTCCCTAAGTTCAGTCCGGACGGCCTTCTGGACAAACTTCTGTGCATCCTGCGCGCGCGCCCCGCAGGCGCCGGCAATCAACATCCCACAAATTAAATATTTCAAGCCAACAGTCATCGGTCCCAATCATCCAGTGCAAACGCCGGTAGATTCGCCTCTCCGGCCTCTTATGTTGGATGCGGAAACCCTCTCACACGTAGGTTTTGATCGAACCTCTTACCCCGCCGACAGCGCCCGCAGCGCCACCACATTCCGCATCTCATCCCCCGGCTCATCCACCGGAGTCTCCGCGATAAACGCCGCATGCTCGAACCGCGGATCATGCAGCAGCCGCCTGAACGCCGCCGCCCCAATCGTCCCCTCCCCAATATGCTCATGCCGGTCCAGCTTCGACCCCATCGCAGCCTTCGCGTCATTGCAGTGCCACACCCTCACCGCATCGAACCCCATCGTCGCCCCCACCTGCCGCATCGTCTCCTCATACCCTTCCGTCGTAACAATGTCATATCCCGCTACATGCGTGTGGCATGTATCGAGACACACCCCGACCGGCGCGCAGGCCTGCAGCGTAGCCACCAGCTCCGCCACCTGGTCAAAGCGTCCGCCCAGCGAAAACTCCGCCCCCGCCGTGTTCTCGATCAAAATCCTGAAGTCATGATCCTGCCACTTCACCCCTCCGCCCAGCGTTCCAATCGCCCGCTCGATCCCCTGCGCCGCCAGCCGTAGCCCCTCCTCGCGCGTCAGCCCTTTCCAGCTTCCCGGATGCAGCACCAGGAACTCCGCGTCCATCGCCAGCGCCCGCTCCACCTCGCCCCGAAACGCATCCACGGAATTCTCCCGCACGCTCTCCGTCTGAGAGCAAAGATTAATCAGGTAGCTCGCGTGAATCGACACCGGGTTCACATCCAGCCTCGCTCGCGCCTCCCGCATCTTCGCCGCATCCTCCGGCTTTACTGCCGCAGCCTTCCACTGCCTCGGGCTGGAGCTGAAGATCTGGAACGTATTCGCCCCCGCATCCGCCGCCCGCTGCACCGCCGTAAAACATCCCCCCGCCGTTCCCACATGCACGCCAATCCGTTTCTTAGCCATAAATACAGTGTAGACAGTAGTGAACGGCAAAACCCGGCCGCTATCAGCCGGCGCTTTTCCATCCCGGAGGTCTCTTTCTTACCACCAGTTCTGAAAAGCAGCACGCTCGCGCCCCACTACGGTCTACTCACTACTGTCTACTGTCTGCCTTTCGCGCTATCATCGCTGTCATGCCCAAACCGCAGTCCTTCGAACATCACGCCCGCTTCGATCCGGCCTTCCACTTCTTCGTGGCGCCGCTGCTGCTGCTCAACATCGCCTTCGCCATCTACGCGACCATCCACGCGTGGCCTGGCTTCCGCCACACCCACTTATGGTGGATCGTCATGTCTGTTGTCCTCTTCGTCCTCGCCGGAATGCTGCGCATGTATGCCCTCAAGAATCAGGACCGCATCATCCGTCTCGAGGAGCAGCTTCGCCTCGCCGATCTCCTTCCGGAAGACCAACTCGACGTCATCGACGCTCTCACCATCGACCAGTTCGTTGGCCTTCGCTTCGCCTCCGACGCCGAAGTCTCCGCCCTCGCCCAGCGCGCCGTAACCGAAAATCTGGACCGCAAGCAGATCAAGCAAAGCATTACCCACTGGCGCGTCGATAACCACCGCATCTAGCAGACAGTAGACCAATAGACCAGCAGTGAAGTGCGAAGAGGCTCGCACCACCGTCTCCGAGCCCCGAGCAATAAGCGATCCCAAACAGCAAAAGCCCCGGCCGATATCAGCCGGGGCTTTTCTCTACTGTTCTACTGTCTACTCACTACTGTCTGCTTCCTAGTACACGTCGCGCTGATACCGCTCGTCCGTCTTCATCTTCTTCAAATAAGCGGCCGCGTCTTCAGGCGTTCCCTTGATTCCCTTGGCAATCGATTCCAGCAATACCTGCTCGACGTCCTTGGCCATCCGGCTTGCGTCGCCGCAAACATAGAAGTGCGCGCCACGTTCCAACCATGTGAAGAGCTCGTCGCTGGCCTCCCGCAAACGGTCTTGCACATAGATCTTGGTCGCCTGGTCGCGCGAGAACGCAGTCTGAAGTTTGGTCAGGAACCCGCTCTTCTGCATTCCCTCGAACTGGTCCCGATACAGGTAGTCCGAAGCAGCGCGCTGATCACCAAACACCAGCCAGTTGTCGCCCTTGGCGCCCAACGCCTCACGCTCCTCCAGGAACGCGCGGAATGGCGCGATACCCGTGCCTGGCCCGATCATGATCACCGGCGTGTTGTTATCCACCGGCAGACGGAAGTGGTCGTTCTTATCCAGGAACACTGGTAGCTTGCCGTCCACTGGCGCGCGATACCCCAGCATGCCGGAGGTCACGCCCTGCCGCTTGCTTCCATGGGCCTCGTACGTCACCACGCGCACCGTCAGATGAACTTGACCCGGATGCGCCCGCTGGCTTGAAGCGATCGAATACATGCGCGGCATCAACCGCTGCAAAATATTGAACAGATCTTGCGGATCCTTCACAACTCCTGGGAAGTCCGACGCGAGATCGATAAACTCGCGGCCCCAAACGTACTCCTCGGCCGCCGCTTTGTTCTCAGTTCCCAGGAGCGCCTGCAAACCGGCCGGCACATTCTCGCCCGCCAGCTTCGCGTACTGATTCACCGCGCCGCGCGCCAGCTTGCCAATGCCCAGCTTCGAGGTCAACGCCTCGCGCACGGTGATCTCGTTGCCCGGCGTACCCTTGACCGGCTCGATCACCTTCTCGCTGCCATTGAACCCAAGCGCCTTCAGCACGTCGTTGACGGCCTCTTCGCGATAGGTGGGCACCACACCGAGCGCGTCGCCCGGGACGTACGTCATACCCTCCGCGAGCTCCATCTCAATATGGATGGTCTCCTTCTCAGAGGTCGGGCCCGTCAGGAGGTCGTTGACCAGGACGGTCGCAGGGTATGGGTTGCTCTTGCTATAAACGGGGGCGTCGGAGGCGGTTTCCACGGGGGCAGCTAATGTCGTTTCGCTCATATACCCAAAATTATATTGAATCGTGGGCCGCAGAGTGTGACCAAAAGCACAATACGCGATTAACGAACATTCGCCCCTTCCGCTTTACATCGCTGGCGGATGGTGCGTGTCCACCGTATGACCGGTAGGTGCGCTCTTAGCTTTGCTCTTGCCCGCTCCATTGGCCTCGCCCGGATTCACCAGGTCGCGAAGCTCTTTGCTTGGTTTGAAGTAGGGAACTCTCTTCGCCGGAACCGCGACAGACTCGCCGGTCTTCGGATTGCGTCCTGTTCTCGGCTTCCTCTGCCTCGAACGAAAACTCCCGAAACCTCTAACTTCAACCTTATCGTTGCCCTTCAGCGCATCGATGATGGAGTCGAACAGCGTCTCGACGATCACCTCGCCGTCGCGGCGGGTCAAATCCCCAAGGGCAGTCACGTGATCGACCAAATCGGCTTTCGTCATGAAACCTCCTGCAGTAAAGTGGTTGGCACTTGCTCAACGTGTTGACGTGTGCCGTCCCCGGAAGGACGCGGCAAACTGGGAGAAACCGCATACACTACCGCAAAGCCTGTATTTGCTTCACTATAGCGTCGTGTTGATACCCGACTGTTCCATCCTAACGCGAATCCATATCGCGCGCATTCCTCCCTTCGATTGATTCGTAACTCCTACTTCCAAAGGAAATAGAAGCCCGGCGACCGATCCAACATCTGAGTTGGATTCACAAACAGCCCATCCGCGTCGTCGGTCAGCATATTAAGTATTCCGGGACGCTCCTTGGCCGGTCGCACCACTTTGGGCTCGCCCTTGATTCCGACGGCCCGCGCGGTGTCGATCAGCGCCAACCGGAACCCACCTTGCGCATCGATCAGCCCTAGCGGTTGTGCCTGCTCGCCGGTCCATACCTGCCCGGTCGCCAATGGCTCAATCTTCGCATCGGTACTGTGCCGCCCCACCGCGACATCGTGCACAAACTGCCCGTACATGTTATCCACTAACGACTGAAAGTACGCCTGCTCCTGCGGTGTCATGTCCCGCGTCGGATCGCCCGCGTCCTTCAAATCTCCATGGGTAATCGTCACATGCTTCAACTTGGCCCACTTCAGCAGATCGCCGTAGTTGGTCCACTCCATGATCACGCCAATCGACCCCACTACTGACGCCGGATTCGCATAGATCTTGTCGCACGCTGAAGCAATGTAATACGCACCGGAGGCTCCCACCGACTCCACCGACGCCACCACCACCTTGTGTTTCTGCTCCCGAACCCGCATCACCTCGTGGTAGATCTCCTGTGACGCCGCCGCTCCGCCGCCCGGCGAATCGATGTGCAGGATGATCGCCTTGATGCTGCTGTTATCTCCGTACCGTTCCAACTGCTTGTCCACCCTGTCGGTGTCTGCATCCGTAATCACACCGGAGATATCGATCACCGCAATCGCATTGCTTCCAAAATCGGTCGTCGCGACCTCGCTGTCCATGTTCAGCGTCTTCACCATCGTCGCGAAGAAAACGCTCATGGCAATCAGCCCCAGCCCCACCACTCCCAGGATCAAAACCACCCACGGCCAAGCGGAATGCTGCGCACGATACCCTCCCGCGCCATAACCATATCCCGGCGCATACGGCCCGCGATATTCCGGCGCCGGATACGGCGGCTGGTAGTGCGTCTGGCGGGGATCCTGCTGCGGCTGGGGAGGCAACGGCTCAGGCATGGCCTGAGTCTACCAGCTACGCGCCCCGATCGTCCCTATCCATAACACTTGAAAATAGATATTTTGCGCCGCCGAAGCTCTGTGCAATCGTCTAATAGTTATCGTAGGATGAAGAACGACCCGTGCTGAGTTTTCTGGTGCACCTTCGCTGTCGTGATCTTCTGGCTGCGCCCTCCTGGCTACGATGCCATGGGCTACCGCCGCGCTAAGGACATCGAATGGAGATCACCCCGCCAGTACGCCCACCTGACCCCATGGCCCCGCCCCGCCTGAGCATCGTCATTCCCGCGTATAACGAGAGCGCGCGCATTGAAAATGCCCTCTCCAGCGTGCTCGGCTGCGTCGAATCCCACGCCTGGGACGCTGAAATTCTCGTCATTGACGACGGTTCCACCGACAACACCTCCGCCGTCATCCAGCGCTGGATGGCCTCCAACCCCCGCCTCCATCTCATTCAGAATCCTGGCAACCGTGGCAAAGGCTACTCCGTCCGCAACGGTCTCCTGCAGGCCTCCGGCGACATCGTCATGTTCACCGACGCCGATCTCTCCGCGCCCATCGAAGAAGCCGAGCGCCTCATCGACGCCATCCACAACGGAGCCGACGTCGCGATCGGCTCCCGCTGGCTCGACAAGCAAAAGCAGACCATCCATCAGCCCATCTACCGCCGCTTTTTCGGCCGCTGCTTCAACGCGGTCACTCGCAGGTTCATCGGCCTTCCCTTCAAGGACACGCAGTGTGGCTTCAAGGCCTTCAAGCGCGACGCTGCGCAAACGATTTTCCGCCTCCAGACTATCGAGCGCTGGGGCTTTGATCCCGAGATACTCTTCATCGCCCGCAAGCTCAAATACAACATCATCGAAGTCCCGGTCACCTGGGGTCACGACGAGCGCTCCCGTATCAGCTACTTGAAAGACGGCATGAAGATGCTGGAAGAGATGGGCCAGATCCGCACCAACTCCCTCCGCGGCCGCTACGACGAAGCCATCGCCGCCATGAAGGACACCACCAAGATGGTCACCCCCCCCGTAGAGCGCCCCACCCACGTAGAAGTAAGCTAGGTCCTGCGCGGACGGCGAACCGCTTCGCGCATTTGCCGTTGCCGTTGCCTGTTTTACGCCGTCATCCTGACCCTGAGCTCGCCGAAGGGGAAGGACCCCCGCATCCCCACCCATACTTCGTCATCTCGACTGAATCCTGAGCGCAGCCGAAGGGGCAGTGGAGAGACCCCTGTATTAGCTTTTGCCGTTGCTTTTGCCGTTGCAGTTGCTTGAGGGCCAAAGGCCCGCTCTATACCAGCCCAGGGCATCGCCCTGGGTAAGACCCCGGAACAAGAATCAGAGGGCTGAAGGCTCGACATAGAAATAGATCCGCCAGGGCCCCACTCACCCCCCCAACGGAGAAATCATGAACAAGATCATCCCCTTCCTCTGGTTCGACAACAACGCCGAAGCCGCCGCCGACTTCTACCTCACTCTCTTCCCCGCCGGCCGCAAGCTTCGTGAGGTCCGCTGCAACGAAGCCGGCCCGCTCCCCGTCGGCTCTCTTCTCGTCCTCGAGCTCGAGCTCAACGGCCAGGAGGTCACCTTCCTCAACGGCGGTCCCGGCCATCCCCTCACCGACGCCTTCTCCTTCACCGTCCGCTGCGCCAACCAACCCGAAATCGACCACTTCTGGTCCGCCCTCACCGCCGACGGCGGCTCCGAGATCGCCTGCGGCTGGCTCCGCGACAAGTTTGGCCTCTGCTGGCAGATCGTCCCCGAAGGCATCTACAATCTCATCCAAGACCCCGCCGCCATGCGCTCCATGATGTCCATGAAGAAGCTCGACCTCCCAACCCTCGAAAAAGCCGCCGCCGAGTAGCCCTTCCACCCCAACCCCGCCGTCCCCGGCGGACAGCTCAGAAAGGCCCTGCCAGCATGAACGTAGTCTCTCTCCGCCTGCCGCTGCTCTCCCTCCTCCTCACCACCAGCCTTCTCGCCGCCAGCGCCCAGCAGGCCCCCATCCAGATCCACGTCGATCTCACCGACGCGCCCCGCAAGCTCTATCACGCCGACGTCATCCTCCCCGTCCATCCCGGCCCCCTCGACCTCATCACCCCCGAATGGATCCCCGGCGCCCACGGCCCTGACGGCCCCATCCACGACATCACCGGCCTCCGCTTCGAAGCCAACGGCAAGACCATCCCCTGGCGTCGCGACCCCGTCGACACCTACGAGTACCACCTCGACATCCCCGCCGGCGTCACCACCCTCCACGCCCACCTCGACTGCATCCACGGCCGCGCCGCCCGCACCTCCGCCACCCTCGAGTGGGAAGACCTCATGCTCTACCCCGCGCACACCCCCGTCCACGACATCGCCATCCAGCCCACCGTAACCGTCCCCGCCCACTGGGGCATCGGCACCTCTCTCCATCCCATCTCCGCCTACGACCCCCAGCACCCCGCAGGCGGCACCGTCCACTACGCCCCCACCACCGTCGAACTCCTCGAAGACTCGCCCATCATGACCGGCCTCTACTTCCACGAGTACGCCCTCGCCCCCGACGTCTCACCCAAGCACTTCATGGACGTCATCGGTCCCACCGAAGCTTCCATCCAGGTCCGCCCCGAGACCGTCGACCAGATGTCGCACCTCGTCCGCGAAGCCTTCGCCATGTACGGCCCGCCGCACTACACCAGCTACCACTTCCTCGTCCTCCTCCAGGGCACCCGCGGCGGCGGCGGCCTCGAGCACCACGAGTCCTCCGACAACACCGCGCAGACCGACTTCTTCACCACCTACAAACCCTCCGTAGGCATGGCCGGCCTTCTCCCCCACGAGTTCACCCACTCCTGGAACGGCAAGTACCGCCGTCCCGACGGCCTCTCCACCCCCGACTACGCCACCCCCATGCAGGACAACCTCCTCTGGGTCTACGAGGGCCTCACCAACTACCTCGGCGACGTCATGGGTGAGCGCATCGGCATGGTCGACGCCCAGCAATATCGCGACGACCTCGCCCTCACCGCCGCCACGCTCGACAACACCAGTGGCCGCGACTGGCGCAGCGTCGAAGACACCACCTTCACCTCCGCCATGCCCGGCGGCGGCTTCCGTCGCGGCGGCAACCCCTGGAGCAGTTGGCAGCGCGGCACCGACTACTACCCCGAAGGCTCCCTCTTCTGGCTCGACGTCGACACCACCATCCGCACCCGCACCCACGACAAAAAATCCCTCCGCGACTTCCTCCAGATCTTCCTCCAGAAGGGCGGCCACGGCGTCCCCCGCGTCAACCCCTACACCCTCGCCGAACTCGAGTCCGACCTCAACGAAGTTCTCCCCAACGACTGGGCCACCTTCATCCAGACCCGCCTCTACGACGTCCAGCCCCACGTCAACACCGAAGGCATCGAGCAAGGCGGCTACCGCCTCGAATACACCTCCGAACCCGCCCCCAGTATGAAAGCTGAGTTCGCTCACGACGCCTCCCGCCCGATCTGGTTCTCTCTCGGCCTCGAACTAAGCAACGACGGCACCATCGCCGACGTCCGCGTAGGCAGCGCCGCCGACAAAGCCGGCTTCGCCCCTGGCGAAAAGCTCACCGCCATCAACGGCCGCGTCTTCACCACCGATCTCCTCGCCGACGCCATCAAGGCCGACAAAGGCACCACCACCCCCATCCAATTAATGGTTCAGGACGAGGACACCATCACCCCTCTAACCCTCACCTACACCGAAGGCCTTCGCTACCCCCGCCTGGTTCGCATAGAAGGCACCCCCGACTACCTGACCGAAATCCTAACCCCCATCACCCCAGCCAACCCACCCACCAAACCCTGACCCTCCGCAGCAGCACGCACGCCGGGCAGCACCTCTCGCGCCCGGCTAAGCGCTTTGCCAGGCAAAAATTGACGGAAATACCAATTGACACCACTTCCAAAGTGGTCGTAGATTTACGCGTACCGACCACGCATCCAGGCCCCCTCTCGGTTAGTCCACGTTCATGGAAGTGATGTATGGGACATGTCCGGCCTTTTCGTGTACTTGTTGTTGCTGCATTAACCTCGGCCGTGTGCCTTGGCGCGCTCGCCCAGGGCGATCCGGGCACCCTCGATCAGGAAAAGCTCGTCTCCCAGATCAAGCTCACCAAAGCCACCGACGACCGTTCCGACATCGTCACCAGCGGCGACATCGTCCTGCTCAACAAAGACGGCCTGATGATGTGCTCCTCCAACTCCTCGTACGCCTTCTCAAACACGTACAGTAACGGCGTTCTCGCCGCCAACTACAACAACCGCGCCAAGGATGCCGCGAAGTCTTTCTTCAAGAGTCATCTTCCCTTCGGTGGCGGCGGCAGCGTCGCAGACGCCGCCAACAACGGCTGCTCCACCCGCAAATTCGTCGCCGGCGAAAAGTTCTGGATCACGCACGTCGACCTCATCAAGGATGGCATCCTCGTCACCACCTTCAGTGATCCCTACCCGGACGCCTCCGGCAATCAGGTTCGCTATTACGGCCAGATCAAGTTCCCCTTTCCCGACGGCCATGTCCCTGCTCCCGACGCCTTCATGAAGACCGTCTCTGAGGTCTTTACGGTGCAGCCTGCCGACGACAGCAACAACAGCAATGGTGGAAACAACAACGGGGGCAGCAACAACGGGGGCGATCAGGGCAATGCTCAGCCCGCTCCCACCGCTGCTCCCGCGCCACCGCCCGCACCCATGGCCGCCATTCCGCCGCCTCCGCCGCCTGCCGACACCCCTCCGCCCACCATAGCCCTCGGCCAGACCGAACTCCAGGTCACCACAGCCTTCGGTCAGCCTACCCGCGAAGTCAAATTAGGGACGACCAAAAAAATCTTCTACTACAAGGACATGAAGGTCACCTTCGTCCACGGCAAAGTCACTGACGTCGAATAACGCAGTCTCGTAACGACCTGCAACAAACAGTCCGCGACTTCGCGCGAACTGCGGGCCCGCCACCCATCCCGAGGTCCCCATGATCAAGCACCTCCTTCGCAAAGCCTCCAGCTTCAGCTTCGTAGCTCTCATCTCTGTCGGTCTCATGGGAGTTCTCCTCACCTGTTCCGCCGCCGCTCAGAAGAAGTCGACCCCCAAAGCAGCCCCTGCCAGGTCCGCTCCTTCCCACGCAGCCGCTCCCAGAGGAGGCACCCCCGGCAGATCAACCGGCGCACGCGGTGGCGCATCCGCCTCCCACGGACCCACCGCCAACGGCGCGCACGGCCCTTCGGC
>JBAULP010000030.1:0-1706 GCA_049578265.1 Acidobacteriaceae bacterium | reverse complement strand
GTCTACGCCCGCGGCCGCCGCGGCTACGTCCAGCGCGGCTACAACTACCACGGTCGCGACTTCGGGCGCCGCGCCTACTTCTACCATGGCCACGAGTACAACCGGTACTATCGCGGCTACGGCTACCGCGGCATGTACCTCAATGTCTACGCCCCCGGCTACTACTACGGGCCCGGCTTCTACGGCTGGGCCTATAACCCCTGGGCTGTCCCCATCGCTTATCCCTGGGGCTGGGCTGGCAATCCCTGGTATGGCTTCTACGGCGGCTACTTCTCGCCCTACGCCGTCTATCCGTCTGCGGCCTTCTGGCTAACCGACTACATCATCTCCCAGGATCTCCAGGCCGCCTACGCCGCTCATCAGGAAGCAGGGGAAGCCGACGGCGACCCCAACGCCGGTAGTGGTCCCGCCCTCACTCCTGAGGTCAAGCAGCAGATCGCCGACGAGGTCAAAGGCGAGCTCGCCCTCGAAAACGCCGAAGCCGCGCAAAATACCGCTGGCCAGGACGCCGACCCCGGATCCAGCGGCATCGCCCGCCTCCTCTCCGACGGCCGCCCCCACGTCTTCGTCGTCGGCAACGCCCTCGATCTCACCGATACCAATAACCAGGAGTGCAGCGTCAGCGATGGCGACGCCCTCCAACTACAAAGCCCTCCACCCCCCGACGCCACCTCCGCCACCCTCCTCGTCCTCGCCGCCAAGGGTGGCCGGGAGTGCGCTCCCAACAGCAACGTGAACGTCCAGCTCACCGACCTCCAGGAGATGCAAAACCACATGCGCGAGACCATCGACCAGGGTCTCCAGGATCTCCAGGCCAAGCAGGGCAAGGACGGCATCCCCGCAGCTCCTCCCTCCGCCCAGGTCCCGCCCACGCAGCCCCAGTACGCCGCAGCCGCTCCGCCGCCCGACCCCTCGGACGCTCAAACCATCCAGCAGCAGGATCAGCAGGCTGACCAGGCCGAGCAGGAGGCCACTGGAACCGCACCCCCAGCCGGTCCCTCCGCCAGCGAATCTCCAGATCCAGCAGCGCCGGCCGCCCCCGCCTCCGTTTCTCTCGGCCAAACCACGGACCAAGTTAAAGCGGCTCTCGGGGCGCCGCTGCGCGAAGCCAACCTCGGACCTAAGGTCATCTACTACTACAACGGCATGAAAGTCACCTTCAAGAACGGAAAGGTCTCCAACGTCGAATAGCCTAACTCGAAGCACCCTGGGCCCGGCCGTGCAGACCACCGTCGCGAAACTGGGCCAACGTACCGCCCGTCTCGTCGAAGACATCCGCAGCTGCACAGCTTGCTCGCACCACCCGTGGCGAAACTTGGCCAACTTCGCGCCCTTTGCGTGAAAGCCTTCCCCCTATCCATCCCACAAATTAATTCCTCGAAAACGCCCCAAAATCCGCATGTCAACCCCCGAAACCTCCCAACCCCAACAAACCAAACCACATCCGCGTGGCACGATCACCCTCCTCCACCAGCTACAATTGAACGAGGGGCCACCTCCCCGGCAAGACAACTCACTCATAGCAATGCAGTTGCACCGATAGACTTCCACAAGTCCGCAACCAACCCGCTTGTTTTGTGTACCTTACGATGACGGGTATGGGAGGGGAGGGGGGTGGGGGTACCTCCATCGCAATCAAGCCAGAAAACGCCCCTGTGCGACTATCGGAATTCCCGCTCAGCAAGCTCGCCTCCTGAAGTGCGAAA
>JBAULP010000029.1:0-13934 GCA_049578265.1 Acidobacteriaceae bacterium | reverse complement strand
GTGTGGTGGCTACCAGGGCGGAGGTGGCCAGGGTGGGGAGGATCCAGCGGGGGAACGAAAAGATGGTGCGCGGGAAGAAAGTGCGCGGGGGGATGGGCGCGGCGGTGTGGGGGGTTAGGTTGGGGAGCAGGGTCTGCCAGTGGCGGTCGAGGGCGGCGGCGTCGAGGGTTGGGGCGGGTTCGTGTTTGGGGAAGGCGCGGAGGGTGGTGGCGATGGCGATGGATTCGGCCTGGAGTCTGGGGTTGTTGCGGAGGGCGCGGTTGACGGCGCGGGCTTGCTGGCGCGGGAGCTCGTGGAGGTGGAAGGCGATGAGGTCGTCCTGGTCTACGGAATCGAAGGGATCGATGGGGTCGGAGGGGCTCGGGTTGATGGGGTTGAGGGGGGTCATCGCGACTCCTTTTCTGGTTTGGTGGCCGGTTGCCTGGTGGCGGCGGGTGGTGCGGGGGCGAGCTCACGGCGAAGCTTGGCGACGGCGCGGAAGACGGCTTGCTTGGCGGAGTTGATGGGGACGCCGAGGGCGTCGGCGATGACCTGGAGGGGTTGTTCTTCCATGTGGCGAAGGATGAAGGCGGTGCGCTCCATGGGGGTGAGGGAGAGCATGGCGTTTTCGCGGCGGAGGATGGCTTCGTTGTGGAGGAGGGAGGCTTCGGGGTTGAGGTGGGGGGAGACGGCGAGGTTGTCAGTGGGGGAGCCGGGTTCGAGGGAGATGGCGTCCCAGCCGAGATCGCGGGTGCGGCGTTCGACGAGATTGAGGGAGCAGTTCATGGCGATGCGGTAGACCCAGGTGCCGAACGCGGATTCCTCGCGGAAGTTGGGGAGCTTGCGGTAGGCGAGGAGAAACGCTTCCTGTGCGGCCTCTTCGGCGTCGATGGCATTGCCGGTGACGCGGTAGGTCATGCGGAGAACTGTGGGGAGATGACGATCCATCAGGACGCGAAACGCGTCTCGATCACCGGCGAGGGTTCGCCGTATCGCCTCTTGCTCCAGGTTGCCCATTCGACGAGTTAGACAAGGAGGGTGGGCTGGCGGTTAGGTTGTGGGGAAAAGAAAAAGCCCGCCGGGTGGCGGGCTTAGGGTTGCGAGAGCGGAGAGGTTAGAGGAGGGTTGCGTCGAGGGTGATCTCGGCGGCCTTGAGGAGGCGCGAGATGGGGCAGCCCTCTTTGGCTTTCTTGGCGAGGTCGTCGAATACGGATTTCTCGATGCCGGGGATGGTGGCGTGGGTGGTGAGATGGATCTTGGTGACGGTGGGGCCTGCGTCGGTGGTTTCGAGGGTGACGACGGCCTGGGTTTCGAGGGTGGCGGGGGGATGGCCGGCGCTGGTGAGCTGCGAGCTGAGAGCCATGGTGAAGCAGCCGGCGTGGGCGGCGGCGATGAGCTCTTCGGGGTTGGTTCCCTGGCCGTCCTCAAAGCGGGTGTGGAAGCTGTAGGCGGTGTTGTTGAGGACGTGGCTTTGGGTGGTGAGGGCGCCTACGCCTTTCTTTAGGTCGCCATGCCAGATTGCCGATGCGCTGCGTTCCATTGTGTCTTGCTCCTTCGTGCGGTGAGTTACGGCGGTCGCTTGGAACGCCGTGTGGTTGGATGCAGGTTTGACTGCGCTGGGTTCGATGCTGCGCTGGGTTCGATTGTAGAGCTTTGTGATTGTGGAGGAGAGAAGCCTGTGGGTTGGTGGCCGATTTGGGAGAGGGATTATGTGAGATGGGCGAAAAGCTTTCACGCAAAGGGCGCCACGTTTAACGCCACGTTTCGCCACATGGGGTGGGGGGTGGGTTAGGTGGCGCGGAGGTAGATGAAGCGGGTTAGGAAGAGGACGGCTAACAGGTAGAGCATCCAGTGTTGGCGGCGGGCGCGGCCGGTGGCGATTTCCAGGAGGGCGAAGCTGATGAGGCCGAAGGAGAGGCCGGTGGCGATGGAGTAGGTGAGGGGGATGGTGATGAGGGTTAGGAAGGCGGGGATGGCGATGCGGGGTTCGTTCCAATCGATGCTGGAGGCGCCGCCTAGCATGAGCGCGCCGACGAGGATGAGGGCTGGGGCGGTGGCGAAGTCGGGGATGGCGCCGACGAGGGGGGCTACGAAGATGGCGGCCAGGAAGAGGATGCCGGTGGTGATGGCGGTGACGCCGGTGCGGCCTCCGGCGGCTACTCCGGCGGAGCTTTCGATGTAGGAGGTGACGGTGGAGGTGCCGGCTAGCGCGCCTACTACGGTGGCGGTGGCGTCGGCGAAGAAGATCTTGTCGAGGCGGGGGATGGTGTGGTCTTCGGCGATGAGGCCGGCGCGTTCGGTTACGGCTACTAGCGTGCCGATGTTGTCGAAAAGGTCTACGAAGAGGAAGACGAAGATGATCTCGAAGGCGTTGAGGTGGAGGGCTCCGCGGATGTCGAGGTGGAAGGCTGTGGCACGGATGGCGAGGGGATTTAATGTGGAGGGCTGGTATTTGACTTGATGGAGAAGGATGCCCAGGGCGAGGGTGCCGAGGACTCCGATGAGCATGGAGGCTTTTATGCGGAAGGCTTGCAGGATGGCGATGAGGACGATGCCGAAGATGGCTAGAAGGACTGCGGGGGAGTGCATGTTGCCGAGGGTTACAACGGTGGCGTCGCTGGGGACGATGATGCCGGCGTTGTGGAGGCCGATGAAGGCGATGAAGAGGCCGATGCCTCCGGCTACGGCGGCGTGGAGTTCGTGGGGGATGGCGCCGACGAGACGTTGGCGGATGCCTCCGATGGTGAGGATCAGGAAGATGATTCCGGAGAGGAAGACGGCGCCGAGGGCCGTTTGCCAGGGGACGTGCATGCCCTTGACGACGGTGTAGGTGAAGTAGGCGTTGAGGCCCATGCCGGGGGCGAGGGCTAGCGGGTAGTTGGCGAGGGCTCCCATCATGATGGAGCCGAAGGCCGCGCAGAGACAGGTGCTGGTGGTGACGGCCGCGAGGGGCATGCCGGTTTGGGAGAGGATGGCCGGGTTCACGAAGATGATGTAGGCCATGGTGATGAAGGTGGTGAGGCCGGCGAGGAGCTCGGTGCGCCAGGTGGCCTGGTGCTCGGCGAACTTGAAGTAGGCTTCGGTGCGTTCAACAAACCTTGGACGACTGCGCATGCGGTGGTGGCCTTGTGGTGCAGGAATGGGGCTGGGTTGGAACAGGATACCGCGAAAGGCGACGGATCATGAGGGTGCGAGGTAGATGATGGGCGTTGAGTCTTATGATGGTGGCGAGTGGGTGGGGATTTTGGTTGTGAGGGAGTTGAAGAGATGTGCCGGAATATCAAGATGCTGTTCAACTTTGATCCGCCGGTGACGGTGGAGGAGATTCGCGCGGCTTCGCTGCAGTATGTGCGCAAGATCAGCGGGTTCAACAAGCCTTCGAAGGCGAATGAAGCGGCGTTTGCGAAGGCGGTCGATGAGGTTGCGGCGGCGACGGCGGGGCTGCTGGGGTCGCTCGAGACGAATGCGCCGGGGAGAGACCGCGAGGAGGAGGCGGCGAAGTTGAAGGCGCGGAGTGCGAAGCGGTTTGGGGCGTGAGGGTTGCTGGCGGCTTAGTAGTCGTAGCTGTGATCGTCGAGGGCGCCTTTCACGAAGGTGATGAGGCGTTCGGTGCGGACGAGGTTGCCTTCGGTGTTGGAGATGGCGGTGATGAGCTCGATGGTGTCCTGGGGTGAGAGGGAGCCGGTGGGGGAGCGCTGGGCGATGGCCCGGGCGATCTCGAGGTCGACCTGCCACTTCGCGGCGGCGTCCATGACCGCACTGTTGGTGTTGAAGATGTAATCGTAATTTACGAGCTCGGGGTGAGGCATAAGGTTGAGAGCGCCGGATTCCCTGTTGATGGTCCAGGCCGAGGAGCTCACGCGGCGGAAGTTCCAGCCGAAGTGGAGCGGGCCGGTGAGGGGTTGGCCGGTGGCGCGGTGGGCGAGCAGAAGAGCCATGTCGGCGTTGAGCTCAGCCTGAACTTGATGGATGCACTCCAACTGCTTGGCGGCGGTGAGACGATTGATGTCCGTCTCGTAGTGGAGTTCGACGCGGGCCTTCTGGAGTTCGTGGTGGTGGTGGAAGAACTCGACGGTTTGCTCTAGCGCGATGGCGATGAGGAGGCCTACGCAGATGGTGGCTACGTGGATGAAGAAGTCTTTCCAGGTGTGGGCGGCTTCGTGGGGAGGGTGGACGTCGAGCATGGGGTCTCCGGGAGATTGAGAGCAGTGTAGCGGAAGGATGGTGCGAGGCCGCTGATGGCGGTGAGATTGTTATGCATGGAGCGTGCGGCGTGCGGACGTTGAGGAGGATGGGCGCGCGAGATGGTTTGCGGCGTTACTGCCGGGGTTGAGCGGAGATGTGGTCTGGATCGACTTCGCCGGGCGCTATCGGACGGTTGTAGTCTGTGCCGGTTGGCTTATCGGCCAACCCGAGCTTGAGCAGATAAATCGTGTACTTCTGTACGAGAAGCAATCTGCCCTGCGCCTCCGAGGTGGCGACGATGAGGTCGTGCACGTCGGCGGGGGAGAGATCTGCATTGGGCGCGCGCCGGGCTGTGGCGCCGGCTATCTCGAGGGCCGTGATGTATGCCTGCCCGGCAGCGACGGCCAGATGGGTCTGGTAGTAGCGGAAGGTGTATGTGTCGAGTTCCTGCGGGGACAGGTAGGGGAGAACGCCATCCTCGCGTGCTGCCTGCCAGGCTCCATCGGGTGGGGAGAAGAAGAACCAGTCATAGTGGAGGCGACCCTGCAGCGGGGTCCTGGGGTTGGCCTCGCGCTGGTAGAGCAGAGCCATGTCGGCGGCGAGTTCAGCCTGCATGTTGGCTGCGTAGACCATGTTGTCCTGGCAGGCTCGGCGGAGGCGGTCGCGCTCCTGCGCGAGTCTCGTTCGCGCGTCAGCAACCTGATGGCGGTGGTGGATGTATTCAACGGATTGCTCGAGGGCGATGGCGATGAGCAGGCCGACGCAGATGGTGGCCACGTGGATGAAGAAGTCTTTCCAGGTGTGGGTGGTTTCGTGGGGCGCGTGAATGTCGAGCATAGGTTCTCCCTAGGGCGTGTCTTGGGGGGAAGGCTGGGTGGTGGGCTGAGTGGTTGGGTTGTCGAGCGGGTGGGGGAGGTGGTTGTCCTGGAGGTACTGGACGAGGTCGACAGCGGCGAGGACGATGAGGGCGGCGATGGCTACGGTGGCTACTCGGACGAGGAAGCCGCGCCAGGTGTTAGCGGGATAGCGGGATGGGATGAGATCGCGCATAGTGGATTTCGTAGGACCTAGTGTTGGGTGGAGTGAGTGAAGAAGGATGGGACGCGGGCTTCGGTGCGCGCGGCTGCGGCGGCGTAAGCGGGGTCGGTGGGGAGTGCGTCGACGTGCATGATGCGGCTGAGTTCGGGGACGGTGAGCGCGGGGGTGAAGCTGGGGTCGAGTGCGCTGAGTTGGACGAGCGCGGCGGCCTGGGTGAAGTGCGCGATCTGCACGGCCTGCGTGAGTTGGATGGCCTGGTCGATCTCGGCGGGGGTGAGGCGCGTGAGGTCGGGGTGAGCGATGAAGAAGATGCGGGCCTGGACGATGGTGGGCCAGATGTGGTCGACACCCTGCTCGACGGCGTCGATGCGCTCGTAGAGGATGGCGTCGCGACGGACTTCGTCCTGGGGCATGAGGGCGGTGACGTTGCTTTGCTGGGCGGTGCGCCAGGCGGAGTCGGAGACGTTGGTGCGGGTGGTGTGCCAGATGAGGATGCCGGGGAGGTCCTGCGGCGAGGCGTGGGGATGCGTGCGCAGGTAGTTGAGGACGAGGAGATTGTTGTTGAGCGCGGCGGTCTGTCGGTAGAACTCCTGCATGCCTGCGGCAAAGGCCTGGCGATTGTGGTCGCGCTCGATGCGAAGGGCTTCGCGGGTCTCGGCGACTTGGTGGCGGTGGTGGATGTGCTCGACGAACTGCTCGAGGCCGATGGCGATGAGCAGACCGATGACGATGGTGATGATGTGGATGAAGAAGTCTTTCCAGGAGTGGACGGATTCGTGAGGTGCGTGGACGTCGAGCATGGTTGGCTCCTGCGTGCGGAGGGCTTAGTTTTTTTGTTGAGCTTCGGAGGTGGGTTGGGCTGCGGGTGGGGGTGGAGCTGCGGGGGTGGGTGGGTCTTCGTAGCGTTCCTGATCGATGGTCATCATGTGGATGTCTGCCTTGGTCTCTCCGTCGATGAGGCCCTGCTCGTAGACGTCGGACCAGCGGAGGCGGAAGCAGAGGCCTTTGATTCCGATCTCAGTGTTGGAGGCGGTCTGGGCGAGGAGTTCGGCTTGCGCGGGGGTGAGGGTCCAGTGGAGGGTCGCGGCGCCGGGGGTGGGGAGGGCGAGACGCTGCTGCATGGCGGCGATGGCGTTGCAGTCGTTGAAGACGGTGTCGCGCTGGTCGGCGAGCAGCTTGTAGTTGTGATCGAGGCGGGCATACATGCGTGCGGATGCGACGGGCAGAAGCGTGATGAGGCCGTTCTCGCGCGCGGTGGAGAGGACGGCTTCCGACGGCGCGAAGTAGCGGATGCTGGCCGTGCCGACAGAGCCGGGGATGCAGGGCGCGGGCGGGAGATCGATGTGCAGCTTGCCCTGCGCGGGTGTTGTGTTGTCGACGGAGGCGACGGCGTTGGCGAACCAGCCTTCGAGATGCTGCATGTTAAGGTTGCGAGCGATGACGTTGCGGTTATTGATGGCCTCGTCGTGGAGGTCTTGCTCGAGCTCGGTGCGTTGGCGGTGGTGATGGATCGCTTCGACGGATTGCTCGAGGCCGATGGCGATGAGGAGGCCGACGCAGATGGTCGCGATGTGGATGAAGAAGTCTTTCCAGGTGTGGGCGGCGTGTTCGGGAGGGTGGACGTCGATCATCGATAGAACCTCGGAGAGATTAAGAGCCGTACCTGGGCGGCCAGGCTTAGAGGTGAGAACCCGAGCCGTGAGCTTCCGGTGTTGCGTCTGCCGCAGTTGGGAGGTTGTGGAACGCGTGCAGATCATGCTCCGATGGCCCCGCAACAAACCCGGTATCGAGCGTGTGCGGATATCCCATGAAGTTACCGCGCAGGTATTGTTTCATCATGACCTTCTGCATCAGAGTGATCTCTTCTGAGAGCTGCGCGGGGGAGAGGTGCGAAGGGTCGGGATCGGTGAAGAGGAAGCGGGTGGCGTCGTTGAGTGCCAGCCACTCCTCGTCGTTCTGGTGGGAGATGTCCTGCAAAGCGGTATAGACCCGCTCGTTGGCGAGGACCTCATCGGGGGGCAGCATGGCAAGGACACCGCTGCTCTGCGCGGTGTGCCAGGCGGAGGTTTCAAACTGATTGCGCGCAATGCTCCAACGCAAGCCCCCGGCGATTTGGGATGCGTTTTGGGGATGGTGCTGCAGCGAGGTGAGGATCTCCATATCGGCTTGCTGTAAGGCCGACGATTTGTACCAAAGCGTCACGTAACGATCGAGGCGCGCGTAGTTTTCGAGGCGCTCATGCTGAAGCGCGTCGCGGGTCTCGGTGATCTGATGGCGATGGTGGAAGTACTCGACAGATTGTTCAAGCCCGACGGCGATGACGAGGCCGACGACGATGATGGCGATGTGGATGAGAAAGTCTTTCCAGGTGTGGGCGGCTTCGTGGGGCGGGTGGACGTCGATCATGGGAAGTCCTCAACTCTTGCTTAGCGGGGATTTGCGGGGCTCGTGGATTTTGGAAGCATGGAAAGGGCGGTGTCGATGTCCTGCTGGGTGCGGTTGCGGAGGGTGGGGTTGCTGGTGCCGCGCTCGTATTCCTGCTTCATGTAGAAGAACGGGTCGATCTGCCAGAGGCCTGGGGTGGGGCCGTAGTCTTTGTCCTTCTGCGCTAGCGAGTACAAGGTGAGGCCGTAGAAGTTCTCCGCGGCGAGGCGTTGTTGGAGCGCGCTGATCTCAGCGGTGATCTCGGCTGGGGTGAGGGTGGAGGCGTCGTCAGTGGTTGTGAGGTAAGAGACTACGCGTTGCTGGAGAGGGATGACTTGCAGATAGATATTCAATGCGCGGTCGAGATTGTAGTACTCGGCGGCGTAGGCGGCGACTTCTTTGCGCGGCATGAGCTCGAGGACGCCGGTTTGCTGAGCGGTGGCCCAGGCTGCGGTCTCGGGCTCGGTGATGCCGATGGGCCAGATGATTGCGCCGGGCAGCGTATCGGCCGGGGCGTGCGGATGGGCGGCGAGGTATTGGAAGATGCGCAGGTTATTGTGCAGCAGGGCTTCGTCGGTGAGGTGGGACTTGACGTTGACGTGGAAGCGGCGGATGTTCTCCTGCTGCTCTTCGGCGAGGGCGTGGCGGGCTTCAGAAACTTCGCGGCGGTGGTGGATGTATTCGACGGATTGTTCGAGGCCGATGGCGATGACGAGGCCTACGACGATGGTCGCGATGTGGATGAAGAAGTCGGTCCAGGTGTGCGGGGTTTCGTGAGGTGCGTGGACGTCGAGCATGGGGGTCTCCGGGGAGAGCTTTAGGGCAGGTTGTTGAACTGGCGTTCGGCGGCCTGGATTTTGGGCAGATCGCGTTCGCCCTGCAGCAGGGCCGTCGCTGCGCCGCGGGCATAGCGGGCCGCGAAGAGAAGCTGAGATCTGTCGCCCTGAGCGCGAACGATTGCTTTATAGAACTCGGCGAGCGATGCGGGGGAGAGCGTGATGTTTTGAAGATTCGTCATGAACACGTTGGGTTTCAGGCCGGGGGACATGCCAGGACTGTCGATGGCACCGGCGCGCAACGTTTGCGAGATGTTGAAGGCAGCATCTCTATGACGCTGGGACGCGATGGCAGTGGTATCGACTGTGAAGTCCAGCTCTCCGTAGGCTTCCGTCTCCTGCTGTGACAGCAATTCGAGCTTGTTGCTGGCTTTGGCGGCAAGATAGACGGAATCGACGGGTGTGTCGTAGTTGAAAGCCCCGAGCGGAACCGGAGGGATCGCGGGGATGGTCCGATGCGTGCGTGCCGATGCCAGGACAAGGATTTCGACCTGATCCTCCCACGCACTTTCGGCGGCCATCGCTGCGTCAAGGCGTTCGCAGTTCCGCACGATCAGATGGGACTCGCGGTTCAGCGACTCTCGCAGCTCGGCGCGCTCGTGCTGGCGGTGAATGGCTTCGACGGATTGTTCGAGGCCGATGGCGATGAGGAGGCCTACGCAGATGGTGGCGATGTGGATGAAGAAGTCTCGCCAGGTGTGGACGGTGTGTTCGGGAGGGTGGAGGTCGATCATCGTGCGGTGGCTCCTTACGGTAGCGGTGGTGGAGCGAGTTGAGGCATCCGAGTCCGTGGTGCAGAGTTGTGATGGTCAGGGGTTCTTGTCAAACATGCGCTCGGCGTGCTCGATTTGGGTGAGGTTGAAGTCCTGGCGCTGGATCACGGTGGCGGCGCCTTCGGCCTGCCGCGACCAGTAGCGGAAGTCCTTGGTGGCGCTCTCCATCTGCACCAGTCGCGTGTGAAAGACGCGCAACTGTTCAAGCGTGAGTTGTGCCGCGAGGGGATCGCTGCCGGGTTCGTCGAAGTTCACCGAGCGCGTGAAGCTGTCGATGCCGCGTCGCGCGTCGCTGAGATGGGTGTAGGCATCGTCGACACGCTTCAGGACACCATCCATCTCGCCGTAGGCGACGAGCTCGTCATCGCGCAGGAGTGCGAGCCGTCCGCTGGATTTGGCGGCGGTGAAGATGGGGTTGTCGGGTACATCCCAGGGAAGGGGGTGGTCTGCGGGCAGCGCGCCGACGGGCTGATGGTTGTGCGCGGCGTTGGCCACCTGGGTCTCCACGCCCTGCAACCAGCGCAGCTCGGGCCCTTCGGAGACGTCGACGGCGTGCGCATCGTGCAGGATCTGCTGGTTCTCGCGTTGCAGCGCGGCGCGCAGCTCGTTGCGCTCATGCGCGGTGTGGATGGCCTCTACGCTCTGTTCGAGGCCGATGGCGATGAGGAGGCCGACGCAGATGGTGGCGATGTGGATGAAGAAGTCACGCCAGGTGTGGGCGGCGTGTTCGGGAGGGTGCACGTCGAGCATGGGAGAACGCTCCAGCGAGTTTGTTGCGATGCCGTTGGGAAACTGCAACGATGCTAACAAACGCGCTGGAGAGTTGTGGGTGTGCGGCTGGAGATGGGATCAGGCGGCGGCTTGGAGCCAGCGAACCATTTGGGTGGCGTCTACTACGCCGGCTTGCTGCTGGACTAGCTTGCCGTGGGAGAAGATGGCGAAGTTGGGGATGCCGCGGACGTTGTAGCGGGCGGCGAGTTGGGGGTTGGCTTCGGTGTCGACTTTGAGGACGACGGCGCGGCCGGCCATCTGCTTGGCGGCTTCGGCAACGTTGGGCGCGGCCATGCGGCAGGGACCGCACCAGGCGGCCCAGAAGTCGACGAGGATGGGGACCTTGGCGTCGCGGAGGATGTCGTCGAAGAGGGCGGTGTCGGCGGGGATGGGCTCGGCGACGGGGGGAAGGGGTTGCTTGCAGGCGCCGCAACGGCCGGTGTCGGCGAGGTGGGCGGCGGGGGTGCGGTTTTTGGCGCCGCAGTGGGTGCAGGCTCGGACGAGAGACATGGGCTAGCCTTTCTGGGGATTAGATGTTGGGAGATGCAGTCGCGGTGCGTGAGACGGTTAGGATGGTGGCATGACGGCTGAGGATGTGAAGAGGGTTTTGGGATTGCGACCGCATCCGCGCGAGGGTGGGTGGTTTGTTCGGACGTGGGAGGCTGAGGAGTGGGTTGCGGTCGGCGATCGGTATGATGGGCCGCGACGGACTTCTACGGCAATCTACTATTTGTTGGAGCCGGGGACGTTCAGCGAGATGCATGTGCTGAAGAGTGATGAGATCTTTCATCACTATCTGGGGGATGCGGTGGAGATGCTGCAGTTGTTTGTGGATGGGTCGTCGCAGGTGACGGTGTTGGGGAAGGATATTGTGGCTGGGGAGAAGGTGCAGCATGTGGTGCCGCGCGGGGTTTGGCAGGGGTCGCGGTTGGTGAAGCAGGAGGGGTGGGCGCTGCTGGGGTGTACGGTTAGCCCGGGGTTTGAGTTTGAGGATTATGAGGATGCTGGGGCGGAGGAGTTGGTGGCGCGGTGGCCGGGGGCGGCGGAGATGATTCGGGGGCTTACGAATCGGTAAGTGCGTTCACGCAAAGTGCGCGAAGTTTAACGCCAAGTTTCGCGAAGGGACTAGTCTGCGCCTATGTCTTCGTTCCACAGGGTGGGGTTGGCGGCGATGAAGGTGCGCATCATGGTGATGCAGTCGGGGTCGGCGAGGTCGATGATGTTTATGCCTAGTTCGCGGAGCCAGTGTTCGCCGCCGGAGAAGTTGACGCTCTCGCCGATGACTACGGTTTGGAAGCCGAACTGGCGGATGAGGCCGGAGCAGTACCAGCAGGGGGCGAGCGTGGTGACCATGATGAGGTCGCGGTAGGAGCGCTGGCGGCCGGCGTTGCGGAAGGCGTCGGTTTCGCCGTGGATGGAGGGGTCGGAGAGCTGGACGCGGCGGTTGTGGCCTCGGCTGATGAGGGTGCCGTCGGTGTGGAAGATGGCGGCGCCGATGGGGAGGCCGCCTTCGGTGAGGCTGGTGCGGGCTTCTTCCAAGGCGATGCGGAGCATGGCGGGGTAGTCGGGCGTTGGTGCGGGGGTGGAGGACATGGCTTGGTCAGGATATCGCTTGCGGTGGGGTGGAGCGGGTGTGTGGTGCGAGCAAACTGCGGGTCTCTCCACTGCGCATCACAAAGACAAGGGCGTGATGCTCCGGTCGAGATGACAAGCTCTCTTCGCGTCGAGATGACGAAGGTTGAGGGAGGGCGAGCCAAGAAAACGATTTCTGCGGTAGAATTTCGGCGTTGGTGAATCCATCTTTCGATTGTGAGCGAACTCCTGCTATGCGCTTCCATGGGTTGATTGCGTCTGGTGTTGTGTTGACGGGATTGGTTGGCGCCGGGTTGGCCGGCGGTGTGGCGGGTGCGCAGATGCACCACGAGGCGGGGATGCACGAGGGGATGCATGAAGGCGGGATGCAGCCGGTGGCGCATCTGGATATCGATACGGGAACGGTGGCGCGGCAGGCTAGCCCGAAGATGTATGGGTTGATGACGGAGGAGATTAATCATGCGTACGAGGGTGGGTTGTATGCGGAGTTGATCAGCAACAATACGTTCCGTGGCGACTGGTTGAATGTGCGGGAGTGGGCCGTGGTGGTGAAGGGCGATGCGCTGGCGACCGCAGAGCTGGACAAGACGGATGGGCCGAGCGCCGCGCTGCCGACGAGCATGGAGTTGAAGGTCGCGTCGGCTTCCGAGAGGAATGAGGCGGGGTTGAGCAACCCGGGGTACTGGGGGATTGCGGTGCGCGCGCACACGACGTACAAGGGCGCGTTCTATGCGAAGGTGGACGGCGACATGGGTCCTCTGACGGCGCGGCTGGTGAGCAACGATACGGGCGCGGTGCTGGCGCAGGCGAAGGTGGCTGTGAGCGGGGCGGCGTGGACGCGGTATGCGTTTGAGTTGAAGACGGGCGAGGTAAAGACTTCTGGCGCGAACCACTTCGAGCTGCTGGTAGCGCAGCCGGGGACGTTGCATGTGCAACTGGTGACGCTGTTTCCGCCGACGTTTGATGATGCGGCGAATGGGAATCGCGCGGACCTGATGGAGAAGATGGAGGCGATGCATCCGAACTTCATTCGGCTGCCGGGAGGGAATTACCTGGAGGGCGACCGGCTGAAGGATTGGTACAACTGGAAGGAGACGGTGGGGCCGCTGGTGGATCGGCCAGGGCACATGGCGCCGTGGACGTATTGGTCGACGGATGGGTTTGGGTTGATGGAGTTTTTGAAGTGGACGGAGGAGCTGCATACGGAGCCGATATTGGCGGTGTATGCGGGCTACTCGCTGCGCGGGGAGCATGTGAAGCCGGGCAAGGACCTGGAGCCCTATGTGCAGAGCGCGGTGGATGAGGTGGAGTACCTGACGGGCGATGTGAGTACGAAGTGGGGCGCGGAGAGAGCCAAGGATGGGCACGCTGCGCCGTTCCCGCTGCACTACATCGAGATTGGGAATGAGGATTTCTTTGATAAGAGTGGGAGCTACGACGAGCGGTTTGCGCAGTTTGCTGAGGCGCTGCGGAAGAAGTATCCGCAGTATGAGCTGATTGCTACGACTCCGGTTAAGGAGAAGGAGGGCGCGGAGCCGGATCTGGTGGACGACCACTACTACAAGTCGACGGCGGATATGTTTGACTTGGTGCATCACTATGACGAGGCGCCGCGGACGGGGCCGAAGGTGTTTGTCGGCGAGTGGGCGACGGTGTCGGCTTCGCCTACTCCCGACTTTGGCGATGCGCTGGGCGATGCTGCCTTCATGACGTCGATGGAGCGGAACAGTGATCTGATCAAGATCGCGAGCTATGCGCCGCTGCTGGTGAATGTGAATCCGCAAGCGTCGCAGTGGCCGACGAATTTGATTGGGTATGATGCGGTCGAGAGCTATGGGTCGCCTAGTTATTATGCGCAGTGCATGTTTGCGGGGGCGATGGGGGATGAGATTCCGGAGAGCTCGCTTGCGGGGGTGGATAAGGATGCCCGGTTTTTCTACTCGGTGACCGTTAGCACGAAGGAGCATGTGCTGCACTTGAAGCTGGTGAATGCTACGACCGAGGCGCAGCCGATGGTGATTGCGCTGAGGGGTTTGGGCGCGGGGGCGCATGAGGCGAAGGTGGTGTCGCTGCATGGG
This sequence comes from Acidobacteriaceae bacterium, assembly GCA_049578265.1. Lineage (GTDB taxonomy): Bacteria > Acidobacteriota > Terriglobia > Terriglobales > Acidobacteriaceae > Granulicella. The sequence continues at coordinate 257 of JBAULP010000029.1, read as the reverse complement.
GCTACGTTTGCGGCTACGAATACGATTGCGTCGCCGTTGATGATTCATCCGGTGGAGGGGGTGGTGCGGTTTGCGGGTGAGACGATGCGGCATACCGTGCCGGCGCTGACGATTGAGGTGGTGGATGTGGTGCTGAAGTAGGGAGGGCGGAGAGCGGCTGGCAACTGACGTTATCGCCAGCGTTGGAGGAGTTGGGCGGCGACTCCGGGGATGTCGGGAGCGACGATGTGGGGTTGGGGCAGGCCGGGGTGCGGGAG
>JBAULP010000028.1:0-2725 GCA_049578265.1 Acidobacteriaceae bacterium | reverse complement strand
GGCTGCGCCTACGTCGGTGGGTGCGGCTTCTGGAGCCGGCATGGGCGCGGGTGCGGCGGCGAGCTGCGGCGTGGCCTCGGCGTCCTTGATCCTGGGTTCAGCGGAGAAGACGGCGCGCGCGCCGGGGATGGTGTAGCCCTGTTCGTAGAGCAGGCTCTTGATGCGAAGCGCGGTCTCTACATCGCGCTTACGGTAGAGACGCTGACCGGTGCCGCCCTTGTTGGGCTTGAGCTGCGGGAACTCCGTCTCCCAGAAGCGGAGGACGTAGGCGGGAACGTCGCATAGCTTGGCCACATCTCCGATACGGAAGTACAGCTTGTCGGGGATGACGGTGGGCTCGGGGGTAACGACTTTGCGAATTGGATGATGTGACGTCACTTCTGTCTGAAGTACTAAAGTATAGGATGGCAGAGAGATTGAGCTAGTAGTTAGCACGGTTCCGCCTATGGTTCACCTATGAGTGCCCACCGTATCGTTTTAGTTAACGTGGGTTCGAGGGTTACTTGAAGAGTTGGGTGGGGATGGTTGTTAGTTCTCAGTTCTCAGTTCTCAGTTCTCAGTTCTCAGTTGTCGGTTGTCGGTTCTCGGTTGACCGTTCACGGTTGTCGGGTTGTTGTTGCCAGGTTGTGAGTTAGCGCCGGCGCGCGGGTTCCAGGGAACGTTGCTTCACGTTCCAGCGGCGCCGGAACCTCAATCCTGAGAACTGAGAACTGACAACTGGCACCTGAGAACTAGCTCACAACCGGTTGGCGGCGGACTACCTTGCCTTGGGCGGCGCGTTCATATTGGACGGGCCAACTGCCGGGTTGGTGGAGGGCCTGGGCGGCGCGGAGGGGCCAGTAGGGGTCGCGGAGGAGCTCGCGGGCTAGCAGGACTACGTCGGCTTGCTGGGTGCGGATGATCTGGTCGGCCTGGGCGGGGTCGGTGATCATGCCTACGGCGCCGGTGGCGAGGCCGGTTTCGCGGCGGATGCGGTCGGCGAAGGCTACTTGATAGCCGGGGCCGGCGGGGATCTGCTGGCGGGGGTCGTTGCCGCCGGAGGAGACGTCGAGGAGGTCGATGCCCTCGGCTTGGACGAGGCGGGCGAAGGCTACGGTGTCGTCGATGCTCAGGCCGCCGTCGGGCGTGCTTTCAGATTTAGAGACCCAGTCGGTGGCGGAGACGCGGACCCAGACGGGGAGGTTTGCGGGGAAGGCGGCGCGGACGGCGCGGATAATTTCCAGGGGGAAGCGGGCGCGGTTGACGAGGGTGCCGCCGTATTCGTCCGTACGCTGGTTGGAGAGGGGGGAGAGGAACTCGTGGCAGAGGTAGCCGTGGGCGGCGTGGACTTCGGCGAGGAGGAAGCCGGCGGAGGCGGCGCGGTGGGTAGCAGCGGTGAAGTCGGCGAGGATCTTGTCCATGGCGGCGCGGTCGAGGGCGTGGGGTTGGGGGTATTCGTCGTGGAAGCGGAGGGCGGAGGGGGCGACTATGTTGGTCCAGCCACCTTCAGAGGGAGGGACGGTGTGCGAGGGCGTGACCCAGGGGGCGGTCATGCTGGCCTTGCGACCGGCGTGGGCGAGCTGGATGCCGGGGATGCTGCCGTGCTCCTTGAGGAAGGCGGTGATGCGGCGGAGGATGGGGAGGTGGTCGTCGGAGTAGATGCCGAGGTCGCCGGGGGTGATGCGGCCTTCGGGGCTGACGGCGGCGGCTTCGGTGAAGACGGTGCCTGCGCCTCCGATGGCGCGGCTGCCGAGGTGGACGAGGTGCCAGTCGGTGGCGTGGCCGTCGACCGAGCTGTACTGGCACATGGGCGAGACGACGATGCGGTTGGGGAGGGTGATGCCGCGCTGCGGGAGCGGGGTGAAGAGGGTGTCGGGCGTCGTGGGCATGGGGGCTTAGATGATGCGGAGGGGTGGCTCGCTTCTTTGGGTGCGGGCTTCTAGCTTTTAGCTTCTAGCTCAAAGACTCGGATCTGACGATGGTGGGGATGCGTCGTGCGGGGTTGTGGCGCGTCCAATAGAATGTGAATGCTGTGTCTACATCGAATGCTACTGTATTGCCGCCTGAACCCGCGCCGCCTGAGGTGATCCATAACTGTCCGTCGTGCAGCCATTGGCTGCCGGATGGGACGCTGGCTTGTCCGGATTGCCAGACGCTGACGTATGGGGTGCATCTGAGCCAGATTGCAACTTCGGCGCAGCAGTTGGAGCAGGAGCAGAAGTGGGCGGAGGCGAGGGAACGGTGGAGCTCGGCGCTGATGTGGCTGCCGGAGGATACGCAGCAGGCGGAGGGCGTGCGCCAGCATATTGCGCAGATTGATGCGCGCACGAAGGCGACCGAGGATCAGAAGGCCAAGTGGACCAAGCGGCTGGGACCGTTTGCGCCGATTGCGCTGTTTCTGATCAAGATTAAGACGTACCTGTTCCTGCTTTTTAAGCTGAAGTTTCTGATTAGCTTTCTCGCGTTCTTTGGGATCTATTGGGCGCTGTTTGGATGGCAGTTTGCTGCGGGGTTTCTGGCGTGCCTGTTTATCCATGAGATGGGGCACTATGTGGCTGTGCGGCGGCGCGGGTTGAAGGCTGAGCTGCCGGTGTTTCTGCCGATGATGGGCGCATATGTGCGGTGGTATTCGCAGGGTGTGTCGCTGGAGGATCTGGCGTCGATTTCGCTGGCGGGGCCGCTGTGGGGGTTGTTTGCGGCGATTGCCTGCTATGGGCTGTTCCTGGTGACGCATGCGCCGATTTTT
>JBAULP010000027.1:0-20204 GCA_049578265.1 Acidobacteriaceae bacterium | reverse complement strand
GCGGTGGCGCGGTGGGGTGCGCGGGGTCGGAGGCGAGGAGGTGCGAGCCGAGGAGCTCGAAGCTGCCGCCGGGGATTGCTGAGCGAGGGTAGAGGCGGTCGAGATGAGGGGCGGCGGGAGGCGTGGGCTGCGGGCGCGATGGGTGAAGCAGAGGCATTGATGCTTAGGGTATGCGCGCGCATGTTGCGATGCAAATGTCCTGCGGTCCTGCGCGGACGGCGAGGGGCTTGGCGTGGTGCTGCTCGGACGATGGTGCGGGGTTGGCCTGGTGAGGGCTAACGGAGGTGCGGGAAGAAGTGGGCGACGAGGGCGCCGATGACGAGGGCGGCCAGGCCGGCGGCTACGTCGTCGAGCATGATGCCGGTGCCGTTGGGGAGGGCTTCGAGGCGGCGGATGGGCCAGGGCTTGGTGATGTCGAATGCGCGAAAGAGGAGGAGCGCGACGAGAGCGTAAGGCCAGGTGGGCGGCATCAGGATTAAGGCGAAGAGCTGGCCGGCTACCTCGTCGATGACTACGAAGCCTGGGTCTTTGGATTTTGGAAGGGCAAGGCGTGCGGCTTCGCGGGCGACGATGGTGGAGGCGGGGATGCCGATGAGCGTGATGAGGATGGCGGCTGCGGTGGTGGCGATCGCGAGAGTGAGGCGGGTGGTGGGGAAGAGGTGTGCGGCGGCGTACCAGAGGAGGACTGCGGCGACCGAGCCGTAGGTGCCAGGGCCGGGTTGACCGTAGCCTGCGCCGAAGAAGGTGGCGAGGGTCCAGGCCCAGCGGGTTTTGCGTGTTCTTGGTGTGGAGGTCACTTGGAGATTTTACGCGGCTGAGAGGAGAGCCCACCTCAGGGCTAAAGCCCACTTAAATTTTGCCCCTATGAGACCCGAGGCTAAAGCCTCGGGCTACCCAGTCTGTGCGCGGCCTCGCTTAGTTCTTCCACTTGTTGGTTTCGCCGGTGGGGTGCTGTTGTTGCTGCGCGTGCTCGAGATCTTCGAGCAGGTCGGGGTCGAGGATGGGGGAGGAGATTTTGTAGTCGCCTGAGGCCCACTTGCCGAGGTCGATGGTGCGGCAGCGCTCGGAGCAGAAGGGGACGTCGGGGCTGTCGAGGGGGACGGGTTTTTTGCAGATGGGGCAGTGGAGGGGTTTGGTCATGGTGGTCGGTCTCTAATCGGTCAGTTCGTTTTATAACTGTGAAATGTTCCGCAGATTATGGCTTCTGAATTTATCCGTGCACGATCTAGCATTTCTTCGAACTCATCGTTGTCTGGAATGAAATCGTCATCCAGTGCCTTGGCATCCTCAACCTTCATGATGTGCCAGTTGAACTCTTGAAAGTACGTCTCTATCTTCGCTCTTGCCATTTCAGCCGAGTTTGCCCAGGTGATGATGTTTATATAAAGCCGACGGTATCTCCCGATGGGAAGTCCTCCGGTTCAACCGTGATCTCCGCGAAGATGTTCCAAAGACGTGTCATGTAGCAGAACCATGATTACTGATTTTAGCGGCTAGGTCATAGCCGGGGAGTTCGATGACTCGGACTTGGTGGCCGTAGCGCCGAAAGCAGATCCTCCGCCTGCGGCGAAGGATGACAAGTTTATGGAGTGTGGGTTGAACCTGTGAAAGATCGAGCGGCCGCAGGGTGCTTCTTAGTGGAGGGAGTCAGCGAGGTCGTCCCAGGTTGGGTTGGATGCTGAAATGAGAGCTAGCTTTTCGGCACGAGTCATGTGCTTCAGTGTCTTCTCACGTGTGATCGCGTTGTCGATGTATTGGAAACGCTCGAAGTAGACCAGGCGGTCGATGTTGTAGCGACGGGTGAAGGAGTTGGCGGGGCCTTCGCGATGTTCTGCAAGGCGGCGTAAGAGATTGTTGGTTACGCCGATGTAGAGGGTTCGGGAGCGGCTCGACAGGATGTAGACGAAGTAGTGGTGTTCCTTCGATATAGTGACAGCATAAGCGGAAAGCAGATCCTCCGCCTGCGGCGAAGGATGACAAGTTCATGAGGTAATGGTGTGACCCATGGAATGGTCTGATCGAAATGATTATTCGAGGATGCGGGCTACTACGTCGTAGTCGTGGGATTCGGTGATTTGGGCGCGGTAGAAGGTGTTGGGGATTAGGGCTTCGTGGGGGCCGAAGTCGTTGATTAAGATTTTGCCGTCGATCTCGGGGGCCTGGTCAAGGCTGCGGCCTTGCCAGAGGAGGTCGGTCTCTTCGGTCTCGCCTTCTACTAAGATGTCTAGCTCGCGGCCAATCCATGCTTTGCGGGCTCGCTTGCTGATTTTTTGCTGCAGCTTCATTAGCTTGCGGCGGCGGGATTCTATGGTGCGCTTGGGGACTTTGAGCTCGGCGGCTGCGTTGAAGGCTTCGGCGCCCTCTTCGTCGGAGTAGCTGAAGACGCCTAGCCAGTCGATGCGGGCTGCTTCGACGAAGGCGAGGAGTTCGGCGAAGTCGGCTTCGGTTTCGCCGGGGAAGCCTACGATGAAGCTGGTGCGGAGGACTAAGTTCGGGACCGTTTCTCTTGCGTGGGCGATGATCTGGAGGAAGCGGTCGGCGGTGCCTCCGCGCTTCATGCGGCGTAGAACGCTGGCGCTGGCGTGTTGCAGCGGGACGTCGAGGTACTTGGCGATGTTGTCGTGGCGCGCGATGGTTTGGAGGAGGCGCGTGGTGATCTTGTTGGGGTAGGCGTAGAGGAAGCGCAGCCAGGTGAGGCCTTCGAGGGGGGCCAGGGCGTTGAGGAGGTCGGCGAGGTCGGGGGCGCGGAGGGTTGTCGCCGGGCCCACCTTATCCTCGGCGTCGCTGGCGCGATGCCGAGGCGAAGATGGGTCACCCAAATTTGTGGCGGGGATGGAGGGTGGGAGGTCTTCGCCGTAACAGGTAGTGTCCTGGCCGATGAGGGTGATCTCGCGGACGCCTTGAGCGATGAGGGATTTGGCTTCCGCTACGATCGAGGCGATGGGGCGGGAGCGGAACTTGCCGCGGAGTTGCGGGATGATGCAGAAGCTGCAGGGGTGGTCGCAGCCTTCGGCGATTTTGATGTAGGCCGAGGCGCGCGGGGTGGTTAAGATGCGCGGGGTCTCGTCGCTGTAGAGGTAGGTGGGGAGGGCGGCGGTGGCGCCGTCCCAGGCTTCGCGGGAGAAGCGGCCGGCGGCTTCGCGGAGGTCGCCTTCGGGGCGGGAGGTGGTTGCGTCGAGATTCCCTCGGGGGCTAAAGCCCAACTGCTCATTGTCGGCTGAATGGACGGGCTGAAGCCCGTCCCCTTCAACGCGATGGGAGTGGCCAGTGGAGTGGGCTTCGTGGCGGAGTTGAGGGCTGTTGCCGTCGGGACGGGAGTGCTGGCTTACGGCGCTGGCGTGGCGATCGATTTCCATGCGGTCCGGCTTCGCTGCATCCATGTGATCGAGCTGCGCCGTGGTCAGGATGGGGAAGGGGGAGTTGGTGGTCTGCGCAGGACGGTTTAGGCCGGCGGCTTCCAGGATGGCTTCCAATTCGCCGGTGCCTACTACGGCATCTACTTCGGGGATGTTGGCGCGGATCTCGTCGCGGTAACGCTCCACCAGGCAGCCGGCGACGATGAGCTTCTTGGCGCGGCCGCCGTTGGCGATCTTGTGCTGGACCATCTCGAGGATGGTGTCGACGGATTCCTGCTTGGCGGAGTCGATGAAGGAGCAGGTGTTGACGACGAGGATGTCGGCGTCTTCGGCGCGGGGGGTTAGCTGGGCGCCGCCGCGGTGGAGCAGACCCATCATGACCTCGGAGTCGACGAGGTTTTTGGGGCAGCCGAGGGAGACGAAGCCTACCGTGGGGGTGGGGTTCGCGTCTGGTTCGGGTGCTGGGATTTCGAGGGTGGGGGAGAGGCTCACAACCTCTAAGTTTAGCAGGGTCCTGCGCGGACGGCGGGAGTTTGGTGGTTGGCCTGTTGGGTGGTGGCTGGTTGGGCGGAAAGGCTCTCACGCAACGTGCGCGGAGTTAGCAAAGTTTCGCGAAGGGAGTTGGTGGGGGTTGAAGTTTCGCCGAGGGTTATTGGATGCGGGTGGTTAGGGGGGTGGTGTCCAGGGTGGGAGATGGTTTGGGTTGGGTGTGGGGGGTTACCACTACACCGTTGGTTTCGAAGTGCGAGATGTGGTGGTTGGTGCTGTGGCCCAGCATGACGGCCTTGCGGAGCATCTGGAGGTGTCGGCGGGCGTCAGATGCGAAGTGGCGGCTGATGGCGTGGTCGTAGTCGAGGACGAGCATGTAGGTGGCTTCGCACTTAGGGCAATAGATGGGGTCCTCCAGCCAGCGGTGGAAGCTGGCGGGAGGGAGTGGGGCGACGGGGTCGGTGCCGGAGCGGATGGCGGCGATGATCATAAGAAAAGACAGTAGTGGGTAGACAGTAGTGGGTAGACAGTAGTGATTAGACAGTCGTGAGTAGAGATGCTGGGCTTACCAGATGTGGACTCGTTTGTCTGGGGTCAGGTAGAGCTTGTCGGCGGGTTTGACGTTGAAGGCGGCGTACCAGGCGTCGATGTTGCGGACGGTTTCGGCGCGGTCCTGGGCTGGGGCGTGGGGGTCGGTGAGGATTTGCTCGCGTAAGGCGGCGGGGCGCTCGACGGTCTTCCAATCCTGTCCGAACGCGATGAAGAACTGCTGGTCGCCGGTGAATCCGCCGACTTCAGGGGCGGGCTTACCGTGAAGGCTGGCGTGGAAGGCATCGTAGGCGGCGGCGATTCCGCCGAGATCGGCGATGTCTTCGCCGAGGGTCTGGCGGCCGTTGACATGGAGGCCGGGGAGGGGCTCGTAGGTATCGAACTGATTGGCGAGGGCGGTGGTGACCTGGTTGAAGTGGGCGAAGTCGGCGGGGGTCCACCAGTCGCGGACGCGACCCTGGGAGTCGAAGTCGGCGCCTTCGGTGTCGAAGGTGTGGGAGATCTCGTGGCCCATGATGGAGCCGATGGCGCCGTAGTTGGAGGCGGCTGGGGCCGCGGGATCGAAGAAGGGCGGCTGCAGGATGGCGGCGGGGAAGTTGAGGCCGTTGTCGAGTGGGAGGTTGACGGCGTTGACGGTCTGCGGGGTCATGACCCACTCGCTGCGGTCGGTGGGCTGGCCGATGCGATGGAGGTTGTAGTGGTACTCGAAGAGGCTGGCGCGGAGGAGGTTGCCGGCGAGGTCGTCGGGCTTGATCTCGAGGCCGTCGTAGGTGCGCCAGGTGTCGGCGTAACCGACGCTGACTTTGAGCGTGCCTAGCTTGCGAATGGCTTCGGCCTTGGTGGCGGGAGCCATCCAGGTGATGACTTCGAGGCGGTGATGGAAGGCGGCAAGGAGGTTGGCCACCATGGCTTCGGCCTTCGCTTTGGCTTCAGGCGAGAAGTAGCTTTGCGCGTAGAGTTTGCCGACGGCTTCGCCGAGCGTGCGGTTGACGATGGCGATGGCGCGCTGATCGCGGGGACGTTGCTGCGGCGCTCCGCTGAGGATTGTGCCGAAGAAGGCGAAGCGTTCGTTGGAAAAGGCCTTTGGGAGGTAGGACGCACTGGCTTCGAGGGTGTGGAGGATGAGGAAGTTTTTCCAGGTGTCGATGGGGGTGGAGGCTACGAGGGCGGATTCACCCTTGAAGGAGGTGGGCTGCCAGACGTAGAAAGATTTTTGAGAGCTGATGCCGGCGGCGCGGAAGTACTCAGGCCAGTCGAGGCCGGGGGCGTTCTTTGGGAAGTCGGAGGCTTGCCAGAGGTTGTTGGCGTGCTTGATGTTCTCGTTGTCGGCGAGGGAGATTTGCTGAGCGGCGATGTCGTGCTCTAGCGCGATGACGCTGGAGGCACGCTGCTCGGGGTGGTCGTAACCGGCGAGGCGGAACATTGTGGCGACGTGCGCTGCGTACTTGGTGCGAATCTCCTGCATGTGCGCGGAGTTGTCGAGATAGTAGTCGCGGGAGGGAAGGACGAGGCCGCCTTGCAGCAGGTAGGGAGCGTAGTGGTCGGGGTCGTTGAAGCCGGGTGCTACCCAGAGGCCGAAGAGGTTGGGCGTGTGGTAGTTGGTCATGTTGAGCGCGTCGACATCGGAGCGAAGGGTGAGGCCCAGAGCGCGGGCGAGGTCGTGCTGGGTCTTGATGGTGCCGATGCGATCGAGCGCGGGCTTGAGGGCGGAGAGACCGTGCTGCTCGATGGCGGCTTCGTCCATGTAGGAGTGATAGAGGTCGGCGATGCGGCGCGGGTCGGTATTGGGCGCGGGATTGGATTTGGCGGCGGTAGCGATGATGGCGGCGACCTGCTTGTCGGCGCGGTCGGCGAGCACGGAAAAGTTGCCGACGGCGACGCGGTCGGCGGGGATGGGGGTGCGCTTGATCCAGTCGCCGTTGGAGTAGAGGAAGAAGTTGTCGCCCGGCTTGACGGAGTGATCGATGTCGGAGAGCGCGACGCCGTGAGTGGTTTGCGCGAACGATGCGGACGCAGTCAGACAAAGGGAGGTAAGAAGGATGGCGTGCCGGTGGAGATTCATAGACGACAAGGGTACGCTGGGGGGCGGAGTCGGGGCAAACGGTGAGGGGTGCGGCGGGATCAGCGAGCAGGTGTGGGTGCGGGCTGGGTACGGAAGAGAATGATCTCGTGATCTTTGGCGGTGACTTCGTTGTCGTAGGTGAGGAGCTCGGCATAATGGCCCGGGGCCACGCTGTTTACGGAGAGGGCGGAGGTGCGGAGGAGGATGATGACGTTGGGTGCGAGCTGGACGTTGTAGTCGCAGCTCATGGCTCCGGAGATGGCGTCACTCTCTGCCGCGGGTGTGGCTTCGAGGCGCCATGTGGACGGGTACTGCAGGCGTACGGTGTCACGCATGATTTCGGGGTAGGGGAATTCGATGGGGAGGGTGCGGATGGGGTCGGTGAACATTGCGGTGTCGCGGGAGCGAAAGAGCTGCGCGGGAACGAAGCTGCTCTTGCCAGTGACCCTGCCTAGCGGGCCGGAGACTTGAAAGTGAACGATGAGAGGCTTGTCTCCGTCGCGGAGATTTTCGATGGATTGAAGGGTCACGTCGGTGTCTGGGGGCATGCTGTCGCGGAGGTATTGCTCGAGGTCATGATGCAACGAAAGCTCATCGTCGAGGAGCAAGCTTTGGCGGTAGTGGAGTGCGGGAGCGCCGGTGAACTGAATATCGACGACGCCAGACTCGTGACCGCTGAGGTCGATGGTGAGGCTGGCGACGCTGCGAGTCTCCGTATCACGAATCTCGGCGCTGGGAGAGGCCGCGAGGGCTACGCCGGTGGGGGTCTGACGGAGGCCTCCAACGTCACTGTGGGTCCAGTGGAGTTGTCCGAAAGGGCAGAAGGGCTCGGCGGGGTCGAGGGCAAGTTCTTTGCCGTTGAGATCGACGATGGCGATGTCGTCGTCGAGTTGCTGCATGGTTGCAAGCTGGGGATCAAAGCGGGAACGATTGCGATTGGTGACGGCCATGAGATAGGCCTTGAAACCAGCGGCGCGGGCAAGTCCTATGAACAGGATGGTGAGACGCTCGCTGTTGCCGCGCTTCTTGTCGAGGATATCCACTGCGGACGTCACGTTGATCAATCCGGCGGACGTTTGCTCGCGCCCGGGATGGAAGTCAGTGTTCTCCATCTGCTGCACGGCCGCATAGATTCTTCGGAGCTTGTCTTCGGGCGTGGTCGCGCCGGCGGTGATTACTGCGTCGGCTTTTCTTAATTTAGAGGAAGAACCCATGAAGTCATCGACATCCTTGCTCCAGGCTTTACCGGTGATGTTCCAGAAGTCTTGCGCACTGTGGACGGAGGGCGGCAGCCGGTCGTAAAAGACAACGCGCTGCGCGAGGCTGTCGCTGGGCGGCATGTTTGGTTCGTCCGCAAGAGGCATGACATTTTCCAGATCGATAGAGATGTCGGCGTCGTGGTTGAACCTACTCTTCTCTTCAACCTTAATCGCCGCGAAGCCTCCAGGCAGTGACGATGAACGGGCTACGGGCCAGCCGGTCGCATGCCAGAAGAAAGACACCTTGCGCGCAAACAGTTCGGTCTGCGCATAGAACGTTGGTATGAACGTCCGGGTGAAAAATCCAAAGGTGAAGACCAGGGGGCGGAGCTTCAAGGTGTATGTGTATTCGAGGATGCTGCCGACACGGACGTCAGGGAAGGTGAAGACCGTTTGGCGCTGGGACAGATGTGGGACGCTGGCGACGACGCGGTCGAAGGGTTTGCCCGTGAAGGGAATGATGCCGCCATCGGAGTGGATGGTGCGCGCGGCGATGCTGGTGAGTTCGTAATCAGAGATCTCGTCGCCGGGGTATTCGATGGACACGTTGCTGTATCGGTCGCGACCTGCCTGGTTGAGTATCTTGATGCGAAAGATGTAGGTCCAGGTGCCGTGGTTGTCATCAACGATCTCCGCGCGCGAGAGCATGATGGCGGACGCTCCCGGCACCTGGGGCTGGGAGGTCATGCGGAGCTCTTCCGGAGTGGGGTCCTGCCATTTGGTTTGGGCGCGCGCGGCGGAGCACAGTAGAAGGGAGGCGCAACACAGCAACGTGTGCCGCGGACGGGAACGCTTCAAAGGGAGCATCGTTATATTCGCCCTGCTGTCGATCGAAGTAGTGGAACCGTTATAAGACTTCGAAAGACGGGATGCAAGGCGGCGATGCGGCGATTAGAACTCCCAGCGGAGGAGGGTGGTGCCTATGGTGTAGCCGCCGCCGAAGGAGGCTAGCAGGACGGTCATACCCTTTTTGAGGCGGCCCTTTTCGATGGCGGTGTGCATGGCCAGGGGGATCGTGGCGGCGGTCGTGTTGCCGTACTCGTCGATGTTGATGACGATCTTTTCTTCGGGCATGCCGAGGCGCTCGGCGGTGGCCATGATGATGCGCTTGTTGGCCTGGTGGGGAATGAAGAGATCGACGTCGGCGGGGGTGAGGCCGTTGCGGGTGAGGAGGGCTTCGCTGAGCTCGGCCATCTTGCGGACGGCTACCTTGAAGACGGCTCCGCCCTCCTGGTGGACGAAGTGCATCTTGGAGGTGACGGTGTCGACGGTGGAGGGATGGAGGCTGCCGCCGCCGGGCATGTAGAGGGAGGTGGCTCCGGTGCCATCGATCTCGTGGATGTAGTCGACGAGGCCGATTTCGTCGGGTTCGGTGGGCTCGATGAGGACGGCGCCTGCACCGTCACCGAAGAGGATGCAGGTGGAGCGGTCGGTGTAGTCGAGGATGGAGCTCATGACGTCGGCGCCGATGACCATGACTTTTTTGTGGGCGCCGGATTCGACGAGCTTGGCGCCGATCTGGAGGGTATAGAGGAAGCCGGAGCAGGCGGCGGAGAGGTCGAAGCCCCAGGCTCCGGTGGCGCCGATCTTGTTTTGCACGAGGCAGGCGGTGGCGGGGAAGAACATGTCGGGGGTGACGGTGGCGACGAGGATGGCGTCGAGGTCGGTGGCCGGGATGCCGCGGCGCTGGAGGCAGTCGAGGGCGGCGTTGGCGGCTAAATCACTGGTGGCGGTGCCGGGGTCGACGAGGTGACGCTGGCGGATGCCGGTGCGCTCGACGATCCATTCGTCGTTTGTTGTCACCATTTTCTCGAGGTCGGCGTTGGTGAGAAGGCGGGGGGGGACGAAGGATCCTACGGATGAAATTTTGGCGCGGACGGGGTTCCGGGGCTTCAGGGTGAGACTCAAACTTCGACCTCCAGCTGCAGACATCTAGCAAGGAGCATCTTATCGCGGACTGATAGATGGCAGCCGTGCGGGGACGCACATGGTGCGGTAAGTGGTTGTGGTTGGGTGAGTTAAGAGGGGGAGGAAAGGGGAAAGTGTACCGGGTTTCCCTACTGCGCCCGTATCGACCCGTTACCGTTGCTTCCTTCCGGACCTGGCGGGGTTGGCGGGAATACGTCGCGTAGGACCCGGCACATAAGCGATTTTAGCATGCACTCTTAGCTGGGTTTTGGGTTGCAAAACGGGGGTGTGAGCCGGGTTTTCGGAGCAGGGAAACGGGCGAGGGCGGGAACAATGTCAAGCGACCTTGACATCCGGTGGGGGGTGAGAAGGGTTTTGAGGAAAGTTGATCTGGAGGGGTTGACATGTATCGGCTAGATATATATCTTTTCGATCTATGAAGAGTGCGGAGAAGACATCTACGGTTGAGTCACTCCTGGGGTTACTCAGTTTGGGGCCGATGTCGGGGTATGAGATGCGGCAGATGATGGAGCGGTCGACGGCGAACTTCTGGACGGAGAGTTATGGGCAGATTTATCCGGCGCTGAAGGGGATGGTGAAGGACGGGCTGGCGACGGTGGAGGAGCAGGTGAAGGATGGGCGGGCGAAGAAGGTGTACAAGCTGACGGATGCGGGGGAGCGTCGGCTGAAGAAGTGGCTGGGGGTGGAGACCAAGCCACAGCCGCAGAGGAATGAGCTGTTGCTGAAAGTGTTCTTTGGGGACAGGGCGGAGCCGGGGGCGATTGCGGCGCAGATTGTTGCGGAGCGGGAACGGTGTGAGGACGATCTGGAGAGGTTTGGCGCGGCGTTGCTGCGGATGGAGACGCAGCATGCGAAGCATCCGGCGATGGCGTACTGGAAGATGACGGTGCGGTGCGGGATTTTGAATGCGAAGGCGACGATGGAGTGGTGCGATGAGGTGTTTGTGGAGTTGGAGAAGAGAGGGTTGATTAATAAGCAGAGGGTGTATCAGGAGCCGAGAAGGTACTGAGTTCTCGGTTCTCGGTTCTCAGTTCTCAGTTGTCGGTTCTCGGTTGTGGTTGTTGGTTGTCGGTTTTGAGATGTTGGCTTGTGATTTCTGGTCGGCGGCAGGCGCTGAGCGCTTTTGAATTGGGTGGTGCGATCAGGTGCTTGTTGGGAGATATTCGAAGGCTGGGCACTGAAACTGACAACTCTGACACGAGCAACAGACGACAGACAGCAGACAGCAGACAGCAGACAGCAGACAGCAGACAGCAGACAACCGAAAACTGACAACTCTGACACGAGCAACAGACAACAGACAGCAGACAGCAGACAACCGAAAACTGAGAACCGAGAACCGAGAACCGAGAACCGACAACCTACAACTGAGAACTGAGAACTGAGAACTGACAACGAAGTAAGGAGATTGGTATGAGTGGTGATCCGGTTTGGATGAAGGCTTTGCTTACGGTGCATGTTGGTTGTGGGGCTGGGGCGTTTTTGTTGGCGCCGGTGGCGCTGGCTACGGCTAAGGGTGGGCCTACGCATAAGCGATTTGGGATGGTGTATCTGTGGTGCATGGGCGGGATCGCGGCTACGGCGCTGCCGATGGCGCTGTTTCGGCCGGTGCTGTTTCTGGCGATGGTCGCGGTGTTTAGTTTTTATGCGGCGTTCAGTGGGTATCGGGTGCTGCGGTTGAAGGACCTGGCGCGGGGTGGGAGGGCTAAGCCGGTCGATTGGATTGCGGGCGTGTTGACGTTTCTGTCGAGCTTGCTGCTGGCGGGGATGGGGGCGTTTGATCCGAAGGCGATCCAGGGGTATGGGGTGGTGTCGATTGTGTTTGGGTGCTTGGGGATGTGGCTGGCGTTGCGACAGTTGATGAGCTTTGTGTGGAAGCCTAAGGAGAAGATGTTCTGGTGGTATACGCACCTGGGAAATTTTATTGGCAGCTATATTGCCGCGTGGACGGCGTTTAGCGTGGTGACGCTATCGCGGTTGTTTGGGCAGCATGTTTGGTTGTGGCTCTGGCCTACGGCGGTGGGGGTTCCGGCGATTGTGTTGGTGACGGGGTATTACAAGCGGAAGTTTGCTCCGAGAGTGCCTCCGGCAGCGGGGGTGGTGGTGGCTTAGGGTGTGGAGGTGCGTTGATCAGGGGCAGCCGGAGGGGTTTCTACCATCGCGCTTGGCAAGGAGTGGAGTGTCCTGTGCGAGACGAAAGGGCGGTTGTCCCGGCAGCAGTCTTTATGCATGGGGATGATTTTTCGTGATCCTTCCGCTGTTATTTCAATGCGAGGGGATGCTTTGATTCGACTCCACTGAAGGTGCCGACGGGGAAGCGGCAGCCGGTGTGTCGTTGAAGATGTTCGATGTGGGCTCGGGTGCCGGTGCTGGATTCCTTGAGCGCTTGCACCGGGCCGTGGCAATATTTGCAACGCATGATCTCATCGCGTTCGGTGAGCGCTTCGTAGAGGGTGCATGGGAGCCAGCGCCCACGCACCTTCACCTCGCACTCGGTCATCACAGGCGGTTTCTTTTTCGTAGGCATGGACATGGTTAGATGCGGTCCAACGAGCCGTTGGCATGGCGGGCTGACAGACAGAAATGCATGAGCAAGAACAACAGCATACCTTGGGGCTGAAGCCCCTTTTTTGTGTGAGCCTATGAGACTCGAGGCTGAAGCCTCGGGCTACCGGCGCCTCGTTAGTGGGTGGGGGTGGTTTCGGGTTTGGAGCGGAATTCGCGGGAGGCGGTGTAGAGCTTGTAGACGGCGAAGGCGAGCGAGAGACCGATGATGACCCAGACGGCGATGAGGATGGTGTTGGCCCAGCGGTCGTTGAAGTGGGCCCACATGCGGAGGACGTCGTGACCGTAACGGATGCCTAGCCAGACGGCGATGACGTGGCGGAGGAAACGGCTGATGGTGAAGGACCACATGAACTCTTTGCGCGACATGTGGACGGCGCCGGCGGCGAGGATGAAGGGCCAGAGCGGCATGGGTGGGGGAAGGATGGCGGGGAGAGCGACGGAGATGATGGGGTGGCGCTCCATCCAGGAGGTGATGCGGCCGAGGGTGCGCTCGGAGACGTGCTTTTTGAGGAAGGCCATGCCGCCGGCGGCGCCTGCGGCGTGGGAGACGAAGCCTCCGATGGCCGAGCCGAGGGTGGCGATGGCGACGAGGAGGATGGGGTTGGTGTGGGCGGCGGCGTAGATGATGACGAGGATGTCTGCGATGCCGGGGATGGGGAGGGGGACGAAGGTGCTATTGACGATGGCGACGAGAAAGAGGCCGACGAGACCGAGGTGGGCGAAGAAGTGGAGAGCGCCGTGGTGGGCGGCGTGATGAGCAGCCTGCGCGGCGGGAGCAGCGGCGGAGAGCGTGAGGACGGCAGTGGCCGCGGCGTGGGGTGCGAGGTGCAGAGTCATGCTGGGGTCGGAGACGTCATCCTGTGTGCTGGAGATTGGTGCTGGAGATTCATGCTGGTATGTATTGACGTTAGCTGGTATGGCTGTGTTTCGGGGAAGTTTTTTGTTCCTGGTCGTGCGCGGACGGCGGGAGGCTTCGCTTGGGTCCTGCGCGGACGGCGGGCGTGTGGTGGGCTGGGAACGAATGAGCTGGCGGCAAAGAAGGTAGACTTGGAGTCTATGCGTAACTTGAGCGGCAACCAGATTCGGGAAGACTTTCTGCGGTTTTTTGAGGGCAAGGGGCATCGGAGGGTGCACTCGTCGTCGCTGGTGCCGGCCAATGATCCGACGCTGCTGTTTACCAACGCGGGGATGAATCAGTTTAAGGATGTGTTTCTGGGGGCGGAGACGCGGGAGTACTCGCGGGCGGTGTCGTCGCAGAAGTGCGTGCGGGCGGGGGGCAAGCACAATGATTTGGAGAACGTGGGGTTCACGCGGCGGCACCATACGTTCTTTGAGATGCTGGGGAATTTTTCGTTTGGGGATTATTTTAAGCGCGATGCGATTGCGTTTGCGTGGGAGCTGCTGACTTCGGAGCAGTGGTTTGGGATTGATAAGGACCGGTTGTATGTGACGGTGTTTGAGGGGTCGGGTGCGGTGCCGCGGGATGATGAGGCGGAGCGGCTTTGGATGGAGACGGGCGTGCCGAAGGAGCGGATCTTTGGCATGGGGATGAAGGATAACTTCTGGCAGATGGGGGATACCGGGCCTTGTGGGCCTTGCTCGGAGATTTTTTATGATTTGGGGTTGGCGGCGAGTGAGACGGGGGAGGATAAGCCGTTTCCGCAGGATGACCAGAGGTATATGGAGATTTGGAATTTGGTGTTTATGCAGTTCGACCGGAGTTCGGATGGAGTGTTGACGCCGTTGCCGAAGCCTTCGATTGATACGGGGATGGGGTTGGAGCGGGTGGCTTGTGTTTTGCAGGGGAAGCTTTCGAATTATGAGAGTGATTTGTTTACGCCGCTGATTGCTAAGGCGGTGGAACTTACGGGCTTCGCCCGCGCCCACCTTAGCGACGATGAGACCGTCGCGAAGATGGGTCACCCGGATGGTTACCCGGATGCTGCGTGGATTGAGGAGCTGGCGGTTAGTGATGAGAAGGGGGCGGCTTCGCTGCGGATTATTGCGGACCATGCGCGGGCTTCTACGTTTTTGATCTCGGATGGGGTGGTGCCTAGTAATGAGGGGCGGGGGTATGTGCTGCGGAAGATTCTGCGGCGGGGGATTCGGCATGGGCGGCTGTTGGGGCAGGAGAAGCCGTTTATGCATGAGATGGTGCTGGCCGTAAGGGATGAGATGGTGGCGGCTTATCCGGAGCTGGGGGAGAGTGCGGAGAGAGTTGCGAAGGTGGTGCTGGCGGAGGAAGAGCAGTTTGCTCGCACGCTCGAGTTGGGCTTGAAGCAGATGAGTGAGGAGACGCTGCGGTCGGGCAAGCTGGCGTTTGGTTTGTACGAGACGTTTGGGATGCCGTTGGATTTCATGGTGGATGCGGCGCGGGATGCTGGCATTGCGTTTGATATGGAGGGGTTTGAGCGGGCGAAGGAGGAGGAGCAGGCTCGGGCGCGGGCTTCGTGGAAGGGTGGGTCGCAGAAGTCGGCGGCGCCGGTTTATCGGAAGTTGGCTAAGACGGAGTTTGACGGGTACGACGCTCTGCGGGTGGATGGGGCTCGGGTGTTGGCGCTGGTTAAGGATGGGGTTGGCGTTCGCGTGTTGAAGGCTGGGGAGACGGGGGAGGTGGTGTTGGATGCTACTAGCTTCTATGCGGACTCGGGTGGGCAGGTGGGGGATGTGGGTTGGTTGACGTCTCGCGGTGGCGCGGGCGGCGATTACAGCAGCGTGGTTGCGGATGTGGTTGGGTGCAAGAAGCCGGTGCAGGGGGTGTTTGCGCACCAGGTGGTGGTGAAGCAGACGATGGCTGTCGGGGATGTTGTCGATACCGTGGTGGATGGTGCGGTGCGGGCGGCGGTGATGCGGAACCATACGGGGACGCATTTGTTGCATGCGGCGTTGAGACAAGTTTTGGGGACGCATGTGAAGCAGGCGGGGTCGTTGAATGATAAGAGCCGGCTGCGGTTTGATTTTTCGCACTTTGCGGGTGTGGCGGAGGAGGAGTTGGAGGAGATTGAGGGGATTGTGAATGCGCAGGTGTTGGCGAATACTCCTGTGGTGACGATGGTGGATGTGCCGATTGATGTGGCCGTGCATGAGCTGGGAGCGATGGCTCTGTTTGGCGAGAAGTATGGAGATAAGGTGAGGGTGGTGAAGATTGGGGAGTTCTCGACGGAGCTGTGCGGGGGGACGCATACGGCGGCTACGGGGGAGATTGGGTTGATGAAGCTGATGGGTGAGGGCGCGGTGGAGAGTGGGGTGCGGCGTGTGGAGGCGGTTACGGGGATGGGGGCGCTGGGGGTGTTTCGGCGGGATGCGGATGTGGCGCGTGTGGCGTCTTCGTTTGTGGGGACGGGAGAGGTGAGTGGGGAGGCGCTGCGGGCTCGTATTGCCTCGCAGGAAGAATCGTTGAAGAAGGCGTGGAAGGAGCTGGAGGGGTTGCGGATGAAGTCGGCGAGTGCGGCTACGGCGGATGCTGTGGGGGCTGCGGTTCTCGTTAACGGCGTCAAGGTTTTAAGTCAGCGGGTGGATGCTTTGGATAAATCGCAGATGCGGAATCTTGTCGATGAGCTGCGGGGGAAGCTGGGGAGTGGGGTTGTGGTGTTGGGGGCTGCGGCGGAGGGGAAGGTGTCGCTGATTGTGGGGGTTAGTAAGGACCTGGTGGGACGCGTGCAGGCGGGGAAGATTGTTGGGGCGGTTGCGGCTAAGGTTGGCGGGAAGGGTGGGGGTCGACCAGATCTGGCGGAGGCTGGCGGGACCGATGTGGCGGGGTTGGATAGGGCGCTGGCGGAGGCTAAGGATGTGGTGGGGGCGTTGTTGGGGTAGCGGCCCGCGGATGATTGCCGGTGTTGAGGAGAGCATACCTTTGGGCTAAAGCCCAGTTCCTGCCGGGGCTATGAGACCCGACGCTGAAGCGTCGGGCTACCTGTTCTTGCCGAGGCAAGAGCAAGTGCAACCGCAAGAGCAACAGCAAGAGCAACTGCAAGAGCAAGAGCAAGAGCAACAGCAAGAGCAAGAGCAAGAGCAAGGGCAACAGCAACAGCAGATCCTCCGCTGCGCGAAGGATGACAAGCCAAAAACCGAGTCAACAATAAAAAGCAGCGCGTGGCGGCGGCGGCAATCGTGGCAGCGGCGGCGGCGATCACAGTGGTAGCGGTGGCAATCGTGGCAGCGGCGGTGACCGTGGCAGCGGCGGCGGCGATCACGGTGGTGGCGGCGGTGGGTTCCCGGGGTGGGAGTTTGGGGTATTCGCGGGGGTACCTTTTTGGTGGATTTGCAGGTGGGTGGGGGGTGGTTACGAACCTACACTTAAGGGGTATGGGTCTCCTGAGCCAGGGTGGGATGTGCAGGGGCTGCGGCTGGTTGGGCGCGGTGGCTTTGGTGGGGTTGTGTTGTGCGTCGGGCGCTGGGTTGGCGAGGGCTGCGGTGCGCGTGGATGGAGCTCGGGCGGGTGGGCGTTCGTTTTATGTTGAGGGTGGCGAGCGGGGGAAGATTTCGGATTGGGATGCGGCGGTGGTGGCGCGGCGGCGGTTTGAGGAAGAGCCGAAGCGGTTGCATACGCGCGCGGAGTTTGAGCATGTGATGAATGGGTTTCGGGCGATCTATCGGGGGAGCCCGGATGATGTGCATGCGGCGGCTGCGGTGGAGCAGGTGGCCGAGTTGTTTGAGCAGATGGGTCGGGAGATGGGGGATGTGAAGAGTACGCAGGCTGCGGTGGGGCAGTTTGAGTATGTGGCGAAAGCTTATCCGGGGGATCGGCTGGCGGCGGGGGCGCTCGAGAAGGCGCTGCGGTTGATGGGGCCGGAGGGGGTGCCTGGAGCTCAGGATGCGGCGGAGGCGGCTAAGGTTCGGAAGGAGTTGGTGGAGGATTATCCGCGGGAGGCGAAGCGGGATGGGGTGGAGTTGGCGGGGGCGATGCCCGGGTCCGAGCATCCGGATCTGGGGCACCCGGCGCTGGTGGCTGGTGAAGGGCGGTCGTTTGCTGGCGCAAACGATGCCCATCTTAGCGACGATAAAGCTGTCGCGAAGATGGGTCACCCGGCGTTGGTGGCTGGTGAAGGGCGGTCGTTTGCTGGCGCAAACGATGCCCACCTTAGCGACGATAAAGCTGTCGCGAAGATGGGTCACCCGGATAGTGTGGATGCCTCTCAGAGGCGGGATGCGGGTCACCCGGATCGTGTGGATGCCTCTCAGAGGCGGGATGCGGGTCACTCGGATTTGGGAGGCTCGGAGGTTGCTGGGGATGCGGATGCTACGGTTGCGGCTCCGGAGGTGCGCGAGGTTAGCGGGCGGGTGATTCCGGAGCGGCCGGAGGTGGAGTCGGGGCCGCCGGCGGTGGTGACGGGGATTCGTCATTGGTCTACGGCCAGCTATACGCGCGTGGCGATTGATTTGAATGTGCCGGCCGGTGAAGAGGTGAAGTATGAGGCCGCGCGGGTGGAGAATCCTGACCGGATTTTTTTTGATATTGAGCATGCGCGGATTGCGCCGGAGCTGGAGGGGAAGAGCTTTCGGGTCACCGATGATGGGTTCCTGGAACGCGTACGGGCCGCGCAGTTCAATGACCAGGTGACGCGGGTGGTGCTGGATGTGCATCACGTGACGGAGTACTCGGCGTTTTTGCTGCCGAATCCTTACCGGCTGATTATTGATATTCATGGGAGCAGCGAGAAGCAGGGATTAGGGACTGCGGGCGGTGGTGGTGGAACAACTGCGGGTCTCTTCACTGCGTCCGCAAAGAACGCGGACTCCGGTCGAGAGGACGGTTCTGGGGTGGGTTCGAGCGCTGGTCGAGAGGAACGTTCTGAGGTTGGGGTTTCTAGTTTGCCGCCTATGCCGGTTACGGATGGGAGTGCTAGTTTTGGGCTGCCGCCTCGGAGCGTGGACCGGGTGGGAGAGACGCGGAGTGTGGCGCGGCCTCGGGTAGTGATTGCTTCGAAGGCTACGGCGGCGCGGCCGGTTCCGAATACGGTGGGGAAGAGCGCGGCGGATACGAGCGCGGAGGTTGCGGATGTTAGCCGGCAGCCAGGGATGGTGGAGGCTACGCGGAGGCCTACGTCGAAGCCGATTGCGGAGACGAGTGGGGAGGATGGCGCGGGTGAGGATCATTATGTGCCGCGGTCGCGGAGGAGGGTTGGTTCAGCCCACCTTAGCGACGATGGGACCGTCGCGAAGATGGGTCACCCGAACTCTACGGTGGGAGGGATGGGGAACGGGAACTCTGTGGCGGGTGTGGAGGTGAAGGGAGCGCCGGCGCCGGTGCCGCCGCCTACGGCGGATGGTGAGACGTCGTTGATGCGGACGCTGGGGTTGAAGATTGGGCGGATTGTGATTGATGCCGGGCATGGTGGGCATGACTCGGGGACGCTGGGCGCGGGCGGGATTGAAGAGAAGAATGTGGTGCTGGATGTGGCACTGCGGCTGGGGAAGTTGCTGCATGATCGGCTGGGGGCTGAGGTGGTGTACACGCGCGATGATGATACGTTTGTGCCGCTGGAGACGCGGACGGCGATTGCGAATAAGGCGCAGGCGGATTTGTTTATCAGCGTGCATGCGAACAGCTCGCAGGACCCGACGGTGCGCGGGGTGGAGGTGTACTACCTGAACTTTACGAGCGACCCGGAGGCGATGCAGGTGGCTAGCCGCGAGAATGCGGTGTCGAATGAGAGCGTGCATGAGCTGAGCGACCTGGTGAAGAAGATTGCGCTGAAGGACAAGATCGATGAAAGCCGGGAGCTGGCTGCGGATGTGGACGCGTCGTTGTATGGGGGGCTGCGGAGGGGGAATCCGGGGCTGAAGAATCGGGGGGTGAAGAAGGCTCCGTTTGTGGTGCTGATTGGAGCGAATATGCCGTCGATTCTGGCGGAGATTAGCTTTGTGACGAATCCGGAGAGCGCGGCGAAGCTGGAGACTCCGGAGTACCGGGAACGCGTGGCGGAGAGCTTGTATAAGGGGATTGCGCGGTATGCCGAGGGGATTAATGGCGGGCGGCCGAGAGTGCCGGTGGTGGAGCAGGCGGAGAGGTAGTGGTTGGGGGAAAGCGCTTCTCGCTTTTAGCTTTTAGCTTCTAGCTCAAGAACGGGCGCACGCTTCGCGCGCGGGAAGCGGGTCCTTCGCTTCGCCTACGCTCAGGGCCGGAATGACAGGCAGAAAGGGAAGGGCAAGTGCAAAAGCAAAAGCAAAAGCAAGGGCAAAAGCAAAAGCAAAAGCAAAAGCATCGGCAAGGGCGAGAGGAATACGGGGATCTCTTCGCTTTGCTTCGGTTGAGAGGACGGGTGGAGTGGGTGGCGCGCTTGAGGGCGTGCTGACGTTTGGGTGGTTGGTGTAGTCTGAGCCCTGTATGGGTTTGGGTTTTGGGACAAGACGCGGTGTGGTGCTGGCGGGGTTGCTGGCGGGGTTGGGTGTGGGGTTTTCAGGTGCGGCGGTGGGGCAGTCGGTGACACTGATGGAGCCTAGCGCGCCGTTGCTGCCGGCGAAGTTTGGGGAGTGGAAGCGGACGGGTACGGTGGGCGCTGCGGGAGCTGCGACCGGAACAGCTACGGGGACTGCGGCTGGAAGGGCGGCTGGGACTGTGGCTGGTAGTGCGGCTGGTAGTGCGGCTGGGGCTGCGGGCGGCGATGCGCTGGCGAATTTGAGTCCGCAGGCGCTGGCGGAGTGTGGGGAGAAGCGTTCGCAGGTGGCCGAGTATGTGCGTGGTGGGCGCGTGATGCATGTGGAGGCTGTCGAGTTTGGAGATAAGACGGGGGCTTACAGCGCGTTTACGCTGGCGGAGCGGCTGGGGATGACGGTGGGGACGGAGTTGGGGGACCACGACGCTGTGGGGACAGAGCTGGGTGGGGGTGAGGAGGTGCTGTTTACGGTGGGCAGGACGGTGGCGCTGGCTAGCTTTAAGAGCGCAGGGGCTGGCGGGGGGACGGCGTTGGATGTGAGGGCGATGCGGGCGCTGGCGGAGGCGATGCCGAAGGTGTTTGGGAACTCGGGCCTGGCGCCGATGCTGCCGACGCT
>JBAULP010000026.1:0-46542 GCA_049578265.1 Acidobacteriaceae bacterium | reverse complement strand
CCCTAACCCAATCCCCCCTCCAATTCCTCACCTACCGCATAGAATTTTTCAACTCCAACCACCACACGGCAGGTTTTTCAAATTCAACCACCACAGCCTCCGGCCCCCCACCTCCCCCAGTGGATGGACTCAAGGCCGAAGGCACCCGCCTCGGAATTCTCCTCTCGTGGAACTCCATCGATCGAGAAGGTGCGGTTGTTCTTCATCGCGAAGACCTTTCCCCCGTACATTCAAAGTCTTCCAAGGCCGTCAACGCCCCGTTTCACACCGCGACGCCAGCCGCCATTTGGCTCGGCACTCAAGAGGCTGAGGGCACTCCGACCAACCGAATATTAGACACCAACGTGCTTCCGGACACCCTCTATCGCTACACCGCCCAGCGTCGCCTGAAACTCCAAGTCGACTCTCGAGAAATTGAGTTGCGGAGCCAACTCTCTGCGCCGATCACCGTCACATTGCGCAGGATTTATCCGCCGCCCGCACCGACTGAACTTACTGCAGTGGGGTTCGCTTCCGGTGAACCTCCTGCCTTCGCCGTCGACCTCGTATGGCAACCCGCTAATGCCAGGGGTCTGGTCACCCCGTTGGCGGGATATAACATTTACCGCGAACCCGTCGATGCAGACGGGAAAGAGACCGCACCACAAATTCAACTGAATAGAAGCCCTACCCCATCTCCAGCTTTCCACGATACGACCGCTAATCCACACATCCGCTACCGCTATAGTGTCTCTGCAGTCGACGCGCAAGGCAATGCGAGCGGTTTGGTCACGACCATTCTTGAGCCGAGCGCGGTCAACTGAGGTATACGAATTAGAGTGTGATGGAGACCTGCGGCGTGGCCATCAGGCTCAGGCGTTGCAGTGCCTTCCGCGCTAGCCCTGTCAAAGGTTGTTGCGAAAGCTTGCTGGTTGTAATCCAGCGAAGGTCTGCTTTCGTACCGAGAACTAACTGCGTGAGCGACTCATCCGCCTCATCACTCTTCTTCACTCCTTCGCTAAATATTTGGACGTAGTAGTTCGTGTTCGTAATGGCATGTCTCAATCGGAGCACCGGCTCTCGACCCTGGATCGTCGCCAGGGGGAGAACCGGCAATTCGAACATGCCCGCCATCAAGGACGTATCTCGCGGACGTCTCTCTAACAACACCTCGGTGACAACGCCACGTTTTCGCAACGCGAGCAGATGCGCCGTCGTCCTACTCTGCATCTTTGCGCGCATCCCGGTCTTATGTTCTCCGCGAGTCTTGCACAGTGCGATCACGGGGCATTCGGAGCACATCGGCGCTCGCGGAAGGCAGATCACAGCACCTAACTCCATCATCGCCTGGTTGTGATCGCCGGCCGCGTTCTCACCGGACGATCGTCTGCTGGGTGCGGGCATGAGCCGCTGTGCTGTCTCCGTCAACCGGGCGCGTTCTTTGGCTCCCCTCTGCTCGGACCTACCAAGAACCCGCAATAGAACCCGCTCAACGTTTCCGTCGAGCACCGCAACGCTCTCACCAAACGCGATGCTCGCGATCGCCGCGGCCGTGTATTCACCCACGCCGGGCAGCGTCCGCAGCTTCGAAGCAGACTTCGGCAGTTGACCTCCAAACTCCCGGTCTACAAACTGTGCCCCGCGGTGCAGCATCCTTGCTCGCCGATAATAGCCAAGACCGCTCCACAGTGCGAGCACATCCTCTTCCTCTGCAATTGCCAGGTTATGAATTGTCGGGAAGCGATTCAAGAATTCCTTGTACCGTTCAATAACGGCCGCCACCCGCGTCTGCTGCAGCATGATCTCCGACAGCCAAGTCGCATAGGGATCGTCCACGCCGCGCCAGGGAAGCGACCTCGCATTTTGGCGGTACCAGACTCCGAGACGTCGCCGAAACGATAGGGACGAAAACCCCAACGCTTCTGGGTCCGCCTCGACGATGGGCGCTTCTGGCCCGCGTCGAGCGGCGTTGCCCGCGCGTGGCATGGCCTTCTTATTCTTCTTAGTGCCGTCAGACATCTTCCAGCCAGTCTATCCGTTCCACGCCACCGTCACGCCCACCCGCTGATGCCGATCCCGCTTGATCCGAAGCATCCACGCAATCCGCGTCGATCCACTCGAGCAACCCTCCATCGCTTATCGGGTCAATGCGGCCCGGCCCGATCACTCGTACTTCCAGTTTCGGGACTTGCCTTCAGCAATCCATTCTGCTGCCAATGCCGCGCGTTTCTCCCTGGTCTCCTCGCGTTTGGCCTCCGCAATCCATTGGCAGTACTCGCGCTTGCCACCGGGTGTTATCGTCTCGAATTTCTTAGCTGCACCCTTGTTTTTCTTGAGCGCTGTTTCCAACTCTGGCGGAACGTCCAATGCGGGCTTGGCGACCTTTGGACGAGTCCACGCTTTGATGGTCTCGCCATCATCAATTGACCTGGCTGCCAACTTCACATATCCCACCAACTTCTTCCGCGAAGGCAGATCTTTGGTTGACGTAATCTTGCCCAAAGAACCCATATTTCCGCCCTGCGCTATCCCATCCGTCTGCAAGGCTTTGACTGCGGAGGCACCCCATAGTCCAAAGCTGCAATGCGCCTTGAACGCCGCCATATTCGCCAGGATCACGCCCTTGTACACAAAGAAGGGCATCGACCACTTTATGGCCTCCACCACTCCCGGTGCGCCTTCGTGAACAGCCTCACGAAGGTACAAGAGCACGGGCTGCGCAAACGCCCCCGTCCGCCCAATGTATTCATCCACGGCTGCGATTCTGCCCTCGCTAATAGTAGCCATCGTCTCCTCATTCGCAGAAGCGGCCTTCGACAAGGCCGGAAAGAATCACAGTATAAATACGTTGAATAGCCTCGGTCACGCAGCCGGCTTGGAGTCCGAAATCCCCATCAGCAGGAACGGAGAACTTTATACCAACACAGCACCCTCGGAGATCCGAGTCTGTCGCGCGATGATATTCAATAGCCCGGGCCAGACTCTGACGGATTGAGTCAATATGCCACGAGACGGCGCCCATACGAGCCCGCGCGAAATCATCGTTGCAGCCGACACCTGCATCGAGAGATCCCCATGCAGCCGTTCCTGGAACTGCTCGGCTGACGCGCCATCCAGATACAGGCTGGCTGCGAGACAACCACTATGCAGAGCAATCGCCATCCCGTCGCCTGTGAAAGAAGGAATTACTGCAGCCTGGTCGCCCAGCGCCCAGACACCGTCGCTCGACGCGCGCACGTAGCCATAAGGAATGCTCGTGATTGCCAGCGGTTTGTCGAGCAGCGCATCCGCGTCTTCCAAACGTTGGCGCAGGAGGCCGCACTGCGCGCGCATTGCGCCGAGCAGATGTTCCCATCGTCCTCCAAGCCGCTGCAGCTCCGATCGCTCAATCAAACAGCAAAGGTTGGCCATCCCACCCTCTACAGGCTGCAAGCCGGCGTACCCACCCGCATAGAGCATCAGTTCCACATGACCCTCAAGCGCGGCGGCCTGCATGTGTGAAAGCTGCCAATACATCTTGAACGCCACCATCTGGGACTGGCTGCCTCTATCCCGGCTTCGTCCGCGAAGATCGTGCTTGCCCGTCGCGAGAAATATCGCATCTGCTGAAGCAGCATCGCCTTCGACCACCGCACGCCACGCTGCACCACTGCGTTCGATGAGTTCCACCTTACGACCTCGCAAGACTTTCACCCCGGAATCGGCCGCCCTCTGCAGCAGCAACTCATCAAGAGTCTTCCGCGTCAGCGACATCGCCTCAAAAGGAAGCACCGCTTGGTTCACCTTGGCCCCACTTGCCAACCGCACGGACTCTATCTTCAAGCCTCCTGCCTCACGCACATGGATGCCAAGAAAGTCGAGATAGCGCAATGTCTCCCTGCTCAGGAACTCGCCGCACACTTTGTGCTGTGCATGGGCATCCCGCTCCAGTAGGATGACGTCGCGGCCAGCGCGCGCCAGCAGAATCGCCGCCGCCGAGCCTGCGGGTCCTCCGCCCACAACAACGATATCGGACTTCACTTCATGCGCTCCACGCACAACCGTCCCGGTCTCCACCGCGTCAGTTGAATATTCGCGACTGCGATTCCTGCTTCACCAGCGATTCGTTTCCAGTCCGCTTCGCGGAAGCTCCGCCGAAAGGACACCGGCCCGTCATGCTGCACAAATTTATGCCACCTCATTCCTTTTGCTAACAAGCCGAAGAGTTTGCGCGGCGTCTCTTCACGACACAGGTCGTTCACGAACCATCCGCGCTTGGCGATCGACTCACTCCACGCGAGAAAGCGGACAACCTCTTCCTCTTCCAGATGGTGCGTGAACAGTGAGCTCAAGACGACATCGACAGGCTTCTTCCATGCGAACGCATCGCCAGTGGTCCACTCGATATTGCTCGCGGCTCGAGTGAACTCCCTTGCGGCGCGTGCGGCGTAAGGGTTGAGATCAACTCCGGCAAGTTCCACAGCGATCCGTCTCTTCCCCGCCCAGCGCTCGATGCTCCGCAGCATGTCACCACCGCCGAACCCGACGTCTACAATCCGCAACGCACGATCCGTTGGAAACCGGTCGATCAAACGCTCCAGAAAATCAAGCGTCGGGCGATAGGACCGCGTGAGCCAGTTCACTTGGCCGAGGTCGATCAAGCAGTCGCGAAATTCCTCATAGGTGCAGGGCTCATCCATCCACTCCGGCAGTTGAGCCGGAGACGCGCGCTGCGTCAGATCAACGCCGCTATCAAACTGCATGGAAGAGCATCGTCTCTGCGGTGAGCCCCGGTCCAAAGGACATGGCGCAACCCAACTCTCCCGGCTGCGCTTGCTGCATCAACCGTTGCAGCACAAACATGACGGTTGCGGAACTCATGTTGCCAAAGCACTCAAGTGTCTGCCGTGAAGCACCCAACGCATGCTCCCCCAATCCCAAACCCTTCTCCACTGCATCCAGCACAGACTTTCCTCCTGGATGTACACCCCATAACGAGATTTCATCTGTGCGGCGCGTGCCCAGCACTTCCGCGCCTGAAAATCCCAGTGCCCTGCCGATCTCTCCGGGAACCCTGCCCGAAAGCAACATATCAAAACCGACGCCACGGATTCGCCAGGTAATCAAACCGCGCGTATTGGGTATCTGCAGTGAGCGGAAGCTGTCCATAGCAAACCCTTTTGGCTCCGCACTGATGAGGCTTGCTGCGCATCCGTCTCCAAAGACGAGGAAAGACAAGACCTGTTCCAGATCCTGTGTCTCTTGAAGATGAAGTGTACAGAGTTCGAGGTTAATCAGAAGCACCTTGGCATTCGGTTCCGAACGCACGATATGCCGCGCCTGCTTTAGACCATTGATCGCCGCGTAGCATCCCATGAACCCAATCATCGTCCTCTCAACCGAAGTATCCAATCCGAGATGATCGATGATGTCGAAGTCCAGTCCTGGCGCATACAATCCCGTGCAGGATGTTACGAGAACGTGCGTCACGCCGCGCCGTTCGCTCTCCGTGAGTTGAAGATTATCCAAGGTCCGCTGTGCGAGCCTCGGAGCAAACCTCTCGAAGATTTGCATGCGCTTCGCAGTATCAGGAAAGTTGCCGCGGGTATAAAACTCGTGCGCGTTCACCGTGAACTCGGTGCTGGCAGCATTCGGTGTCAGAACGGAGAAGCGTCGCCGGATCCCCGATCGCGCTGCCATCCGCCGGAACACTGGCTGCACCCTCGGATCTTCGAGCATCTGGTCGGCGAAGGCCACAAAAGCGCCATGCACGTCGTCGTCGGGCACGGCCGTCGCGATACGGTTGATATGAGCCTGGGTCAAAACAACCTCCGAGTGTCTACTAGGATGCGCCCTTGCCACACTTTGAAGTATGCACCGCTTCAAGTTCAGGCTTCCGGATCAAACAAACCTTCGACAACACCCATGAGATCAAAACCGGCAATCCGCCGAACCTTCCCGCCGCGCAAAATAAAGGGCCGCCCCGAAGGGCGGCCAATACTTTGCTTGATCTGCGAACTAGTCGCCAGCTACGGGCTCTTCAATGCTCTTGACGACCTCGGCCTGGCTCTCCACTGGGGCAGCCGGCTTGATGCCGCTGACGCCGCCGATCTCGCCAATCGCAACAAAACCGCCCGGGAGCTCCGGCTCCTTGAGAATCTCCTTGCGATAAAGCTTAGCCATGCGGGCGTTCTCCGCATCCTGCTTTAGCTTCTCATCGCGTGCCCGAATCTTCTCTTCACGAGCGTTCTTCGCGATGCCGCTCTTGTCGAAGGTATCGTTGGCGACAGAGTCCACATGCGCCTGGTTCAGCACCAGGTCATACTTGGCTTCCTTCTCCAAACCAACCTTCTTGCCGCCCGCGAAGATCTCGTGACGCCCATGCTCCTCATACCACTTGGTGAGCGACGAAGTCATGTGCATCTTCTCGATGATGTTGCGCCAGCCTACGCCCGTGTTGTATGCGCAGAAGCTGATCTCGCCTTCCTGCGTCGCGTAGGGAATAATGCACTGCTCCGTGCGGCGGAAGTCGTAGTTGAACAGATCCTGGAACCACATGCCCGCGATGAAGAGGAAGTTCCAACGATCGGCGCGGCGCTTCTTGATGTCTTCCATCGTGCGGTCGCCCGTCACCTTGCCGTAGTTGCGGCCAGTAGCGCCAAAGCATTTATCGAACTTCGTCAGAAGCGAGAAGATGCTGAAGTGGGTCGGTGCATTCTTCGGCTCGTAGTTGCGAATCAGTGCCAACCCTGCTCCAATCATCGTCAGGTACTTGCCACGCGCTGCATCGTTCACGCGAGCAATGTCCTTCGCCAGGCGATCCGCATTCAGGAACGCCGTGACCGGCACAGCCTCCTTGGTTTCCTTATCGATCATCAGCGCCATGCCGATACCGCAGTTCGGATGGCAGCCGCAGGAGAGCTGGCCCCAATCGTGGTCGGGTCCATGAACCAGGTCAGCCCAGTCAGAGAAGGTCGACATGAAGCTGATCGGGAACCAGTCGCGCACCGGCTCGCCCAGCCCGGTCTGGTTCTTCACGTCGTGCGCCAGATGGCTCAGCGTGTAGCGCTGCGCCATGCGACGCTCATCCGAAACCTCCTCGTCGCGACCCGTGAAGCTCACCGGCTGGAACGAAAGGAAGTTGATCTTTTTCGGGTTGTCGAGAGCGAACTCGATGATGCGGCCAACCTGTTCGTTGTTGATACCGTTGATGATGCAGGTCACCGGAACGATGTCGACGCCGGCTTCGTGCAGGTTATGAATCGCTTGGAGCTTCACGTCAAACGCGTTGCCAACCTTGCGGTGCGAGTTCGGCGCATTGCCAATGCCGTCGAATTGCAGGTACGCATAACGCAGACCCGCTTCAGCAGCAGCCTTCGAAAACTCCTTCGACTTCGCAAACTCAATTCCGTTGGTCGCAGCCTGCACCGAATTGTAGCCAACCTTGCGTGCGTAAGCCACGGCATCCAGGAAGTACGGGCTCAGCGTCGGCTCTCCGCCGGAGAACTGCACGGACATCTGCCGCTTCGGCTTGATCGTGATCGCGTTGTCGAGCATCGTCTTGATCTCGTCCCACGTCAATTCATGCACGAAGCCAACCTGGTTCGCATCCATGAAGCAGGGATCGCACATCATGTTGCAGCGGTTGGTGAGATCGATCGTCAGCACCGAACCGCGGCCGTGCGTCACCGTCGACGTACCGTGATTGTGCAGCTTGCCATCATTGTGGGCGCGAATGTCGCGGCCTGGGAAGACCTCTTCAAGATGTTTGAAGAACGCCGTGTCGATCGACATCAAGTCTTCAAAGTGGCCGTGGATGGGACAATCCTTCACCATCAGGATCTGGCCATCGCGCTCAATAATCTGCGCCTTGATCTCGCCGACTTTTTCGTTGAGCAGAATCTCGTGAGGCAGCTTGCCGTCCACAATCTGCTGCCGAATCTGTGGCACGCATTTGGGGCAAAGCGAATCTGTCGTACGCGGCCAGCCAAGCGGCGGCTTCTCCTTCTGGTACGACTTAAGAAGCGGCTTATCGGACCACTTCGGCGTAAAGCTCTCGTTCGGGCTAATTGAGTTGAATTTGTTGAACACACTCCAGCCGGCCTTTGCGCTAAGGACGATGCCTTTTTCGAAGAGCTTTGTTGCCTTTCCCATTTGTCTATCTCCTGAAGTTTTGCCACGACGATCGAGCGCGGCGCGGGATTCGTTCCCAAGATTAGATTCCCAATAGGCCCATGAAGTACTGAAGTGATTCACCCAAGCACGTTCGCGAGCAGGGCCGTGAGGGATCGCTCGCTCTGTCAGAGTAGGAGAGATGATGCCCGAAAGTCCTTCTATGTGCAGCGAACGGGGAATATTTCGCAGCGAACGGGGAAATTGCCCCTCGAATGGGGATCCGAAAATCAGCTAAGTAGAGTAGATTCTGAGGGTTTAGGACTCAAGCTGGTTACTGGCGCAGCTCCACAATCGTCGCTCCCTGACCACCTTCATTGTAGGGAGGCTCTGAGACCGAAGTAACGTGGGGATGCTTATTCAGGAACTCCCTGAGCTTGCGGCGCAGAATTCCCATCCCCACTCCGTGAACCACACGGATGCGCGGCAGCCCCGCAAGGAATGCCCTCTCCAAAAACCGCTCGACCTCGCTCTCCGCTTCATCGGCGGTCCGCCCAATCACATTAATCTCAGAGCTCATGTACTCAGAGTCTTCCGCGGTTGAAACAGTGATTCCACCCCGTCGCTTGATCGCATCCAGCGGCTTTTGCGCGAGGCTCAACACTTCATCCACCTCACTCGCCGGTATCCGCATCTTCATGGAACCGACAGCAACCTCTAGCGTCTTGGCATCGACGACTCGAGTCACTCTACCCTCTCGCCCGAGAGACTTCAGGCGGACAATATCCCCCGTCTTCGCTTCGCGGCTTGGCGGCGACGTTGGACTCTTCGTTCCGCCAGCGGATGCATCATTGTGTGCCTCGATCGTGGTTTGGAACTGCGCGGAAAACTCGCGCTTCAATCGGGCGATGCGTAACGCAGAATCTCGCGCGATCTTCTGAGCCACCGTCTTATCATCAATCGCCTTAACCGTCTCGCGCAGCTGCGCCTCAAAGTCTTCGATCAGGCTCTTCAGTTGCTGCTCCAGCTCGCGAGTGCGCGCCTTCTGCTCCGCGCGACCTTCCTGCTCCAACTGCAGCCGCGCGCGTGCAAGCTCCCTCTCCCCAAGGGCGAGGTGTTCTCGCTCCGTAGCCGTGGCTGTGAGCTGCGCGTGCAGCTCATCCAAAAACCGTCCAATGTCCACTTGCTGCGTTGTCATCTGCGCGCGTGCGTTCGCAACAATCTCTGGATCAAGCCCCAGCCGTGCAGCAATATTCAACCCCGCCGAGGCGCCCGGAACCCCAAGCCGCAACTCATACGTAGGCGCAAGTGCCACTTCATCAAATCCAACCGCCGCATTTAACACGCCCTCATGCTTGGCGGCGTAGACCTTCAGAGACGTCAGATGAGTCGTGATCAAACACCATGAGCCGCATTGCAGGAAGCGCTCCGCGACTGCGATCGCCAGCGCGGCACCCTCTTCTGGGTCGGTTGCCGAGCCCAGTTCATCCAGAAGAATAAGAGACCGAACATCTGCCGAACGCGCAATGCGCTCAATGTGAACGACGTGCGCCGAAAATGTCGAGAGGTTCTGTTCGATCGACTGCGCGTCGCCTATGTCTGCGTAGATTCCAGTGAAGAGTGGAAGTCGTGCGGAAGCCGCCGGCACGGGGATGCCAGACTGCGCCATAAGTGCGATCAGCCCCGCCGTCTTGAGCGCCACCGTTTTACCACCGGTATTGGGCCCACTGATAATCAGTTGTCGTTTCCCCGAGGGCAAGGTAATCGTCAAAGGGACGACAGTGGCACCCGAACCGCGAAGCCGCATCTCGAGCAGCGGATGGCGGGCATCCACCAAGTCGAAATCGCTCAAGCTATCGTTTGCGATCAACGCATCCCTCTCAAAGAAGCTTGGTCGCACGCATGCGAACTCCACCGCGAACCGGGCGATCGCCTGATGCGCATCCGCTTCAGCAAGAATGCCCGCGCCCAGAAGCAACGCCTCCGCTTGCGCTGCCACCGCACGCGTCATCATGACCAGGATGCGATGAATCTCTGCCTGTTCTTCGTCAAGCAGCCGGCCCAGCTCGTTATTGTGCTCAATGGTTTCCAGCGGCTCGATAAAAACCGTCTGGCCGCTGGAGCTGGATCCATGCACCACGCCGCCGACCTTGCGCTTGAACTCGACCTTTACCGGAATGACAAAGCGCTCACCGCGAACGGTAATGAGTGAATCCTGCGTGTTGCCCTCATCAGACAGCCTCGCAAGCGCGCGGCGCAGGCTCGACTCGATGGCGCGGTGCTGATGGGACATCGCCCGGCGAATCCGAGCAAGCTCCGGGGAGGCATCATCGCTCAGGCTGCCATCGGCTTCGATCTTGCCGGCAAGCGAGTGCAACATACTGCTCAGATCGTGCGACCGAATCGCCGCGGACATCGCTTCAAGCGCGGGCCATTGATCACGCGCCTTTTCGGGAGACAGAAACACAGTTTGGCGCCACGCCTCAGTTCGCTCTGCGTGAGCGATCACCTCGCGCAACTCGGTCGCCTCCAGCGCCGCGCCTTCTATTCGCGCCTTATCCAGGACTTCGGTAACGTCGAAGATGCCGCGAAAGTCGAATGTCCCGCCGGAGATAAACTTCTGCATCTCAATATTTCGCACCTGCTGTTCGGCAATCCACTGAGATTCAGCGCTCGGTCCCAAGGCTTCTAACCACGTTCGGCCCAGAGTTGTTTGGGTCCTCCCTACAAGAGATCCGATGAGCTCGCTCCACTGAAGGGCTGCCGCGCTGGTCTCGGATAAGGGTGCCGCTATGTTTGGAAGAAATGCCATCCACTTTAGAATACTGGCCGCGAAAGAGAATGCGTCCGCGAAAGTCGTCCGTAATCCGATGCCTATTAGAGGGAAGCCCCCAAAACGCCAGCCAGCCATCGGTCCGGTTGTACAAGTGGTACGGAACCGGACTCGCGTAATGGACGTAGTAACCATCATTCAAATACCGCAGTGTTTGCGGAGGTGATTCGTGATTTGTTCAACGTGCAAAAGTGATCTGGCTCCCGATGTCCGTTTTTGCCCACGATGTGGCACACTCGTCGCCGTTCAGCCGCCTGTGGCGTCCTACGCGGCGCAGTCGGCGCCGATCTGGCCTTACACCCGCGTGGCGCGAAATATTCAGGTCCTGGGCGCGATGTGGCTCGTCTTGGCGGTCCTCCGCCTCTTCGCAATGCTAGTGGGCATGATGTTTCTCCATGGGATCTTCGGAAGTCACTGGAGCGGTAACGATTTCAGCTTTGGATGGAACCCCTTCGGAGACATGTGGCTGGCCAGCCTCTGGCCAATGGCGTTCTTCTATATGGCCGTGAGCGTCGGATGCACCGTTCTCACCGGCTACGCGCTGCTTACACGCCAGCCGTGGGGCAGGGTACTCGGCATCATCTTCGGGATTCTTGCGCTAGTTCACATTCCCCTAGGCACGGCCCTCGGAATCTATACCCTTTGGGTACTGGCGCCGCGTTTGAGCGGAGATGAGTATGCCAGCCTCGCCTACGCGCACCACGGAGCATAACCGCGTATGGAATGCGTGTGATCAGGGTTACGGATGCACCCGGATCTGCGACATAGAATAGAGGGCATGGAATTTCCTGCAACTCGCCTACGTCGTCTGCGCTCCAGCGCAGCCATGCGATCCCTCGTCCGGGAGACGCACTTGGAACCCACCGCGCTCATCTATCCACTTTTTATCTGTGAAGGTGAGGGCGTTCGGCGCGAGATTGGAAGCATGCCCGGCGTCTTCAATCTCTCCATCGACGAAGCAGTGAAGGAAGTCGAAGCCTGCGCCGCGCTCGGAATCGGCGGTTTGCTCCTCTTTGGAATTCCCGACTCGAAGGACGAGCAGGGCACCGGCGCATGGGCCTCCGACGGCATCGTTCAGCGCGGCATCCGCGCCATCAAAGCCACCTCTGCCGCGAAATCGCTCGTCACCATCGCCGACGTCTGCCTCTGCGAGTACACCTCGCACGGACACTGCGGCATCGTCCATCGCGACGGCGGCCCTGGGGACGAGGCACACTTCGACGTAGAAAATGACTCCAGCGTGGCGCTGCTCGCCAAGACTGCCGCCTCACTCGCCGAAGCCGGCGCCGATATCGTCGCCCCCAGCGACATGATGGACGGTCGCGTCGCCGCCATGCGCGCCTCGCTCGACGAAGCCGGCAAGCACAACACGCCCATCCTCAGCTATGCCTCCAAGTTCGCCTCCGCATTCTACGGCCCCTTCCGCGAGGCCGCCGACTCCGCCCCCCAATTCGGAGATCGCCGCACCTACCAGATGGACGGGGCCAACCTCCGCGAAGCCATGCGCGAGATCGAGCAGGACATCGCCGAGGGTGCGGACATGCTGCTCATGAAGCCGGCGATGCCCTATCTCGACGTCATCCGCGAAGCTCGCACCCGCTTCGATCTGCCCATGGGCGCCTACCAAGTCTCCGGCGAGTACTCCATGCTCCACGCCGCCTTCCAGCGCGGCTGGCTCGACCAGGACCGCGCCATGCTCGAGAGCCTGCTCAGCATCCGTCGCGCCGGCGCAGACTTCATCGTCACCTACTTCGCCAAGGACGCCGCTAAGCACCTTTAGAAACCATCCCTAAGCGCGCGCGAACATCTCTGCCTCAGCGGCACGTCTTCGCACCAACCCCGGCACAACCTCGCCACCGGCATGCACCCACAGGCCAAACTGCGCTGCCGCGCCTGCGAAGTCCTCCGCGTTCACCTTGCGCAGCAGCGTCGACTGCACAAAGTTGCCGCGCCCAGCATTGAAACAAAAGTCCACCAGGGCATCGAACTGGTTTTGCGAAACCTTCGCGGTAATTTTGCGATTTACCCAGGTAATCGCCTCCGCCAGGTCCGCTCGCAGCAACATTTCGGCTTCTTCGTCATTAATCGTCTGCCCATCGGAAACCGCTGGCCCCGTGTGACCATAGCCAATCGTCCAAATACCGGCGCAGTCGCGATAGGCCTCCAGATGCAGGCCCTCAAAACTCTTGGTGAGCGCCAAACCTTCTTCGCTGTAATTAAATAGTTGCATTCAGGCGCACCTCCAGGAGCGCAAAGTTGAGTTGTGATTGGGGATTGCTGGCGCGTGAATCGCAGGCGCGGCTGGTACATCGAATGACGTGGGCTGCGCCAACAGCTAAACTTAGGTGTCCAGTGAAGTTGAAACACGCGCACGCGCTGGCACCTTGCCGCGTTCGCCTAAGGAAATGGAGCTCACTCTCTTGGCAGAAACAATCTACGACCTCGTCATCATCGGCGGCGGCCCCGCGGGCTACACCTGCGCCATCCGCGCCGCGCAACTTGGCCTCAAAGTCGCGCTCGTCGAGAAGACCGACAAGCTCGGCGGCACCTGCCTTCACTGGGGCTGCATCCCCACCAAGGCCATGCTCTTCTCTGCCGAGGTCTGGGACCACCTCAAGCACGCCGAAAGCTACGGCATCGAGGGTGTCTCTGCCCCCAAACTCAACTGGGAGAACCTCCTCAAGCGCAAGAACGACATCATCGTGAAGCACACCAAGGGCCTCGACTTCCTGATGAAGAAGAACAAGATCACCGTCTTCCGCGGACACGGCCGGCTCACCGGCCCCGCCAATGCCGGCGTCTTCACCATCGACGTCAGCGCCGAGGACAAAGGCAAGAATCAGGGCTCCGACCTCCAGGCCGCGACCCAGGTGCTCGCAAAGAAGGTCGTCCTGGCCACCGGCTCCGACGCCCGCATGCTCCCCGGCTATAAGCCCGACGAGACCATCCTCACCAACATGGAGATCCTCACTCTCCCCGCGCTGCCAAAATCCCTCATCGTCATCGGCTCCGGCGCAGTGGGCGTCGAGTTCGCCTCCGTCTTCAAAAGCTTTGGCGCCGACGTCACCATCATCGAAGCCCTCCCCCGCATCGTCCCCGTCGAAGACGAGGAAGTCTCCAAGGAACTCACACGCGCCTACAAAAAGCGCGGCATCGACGTAAACGTAAGCTGCAAGGTCGAGAAGATTGAGAAGACCGCCGGAGGCGTGAAAGTAAGCTTCACCGACGCGGCCGGAAAGCCGCAGGTCAAAGAAGCCGAGAAAGTTCTCGTAGCCGTAGGCCGCGGCCCCCGCACTGCCGACGCTGGCATCGACAAAGTAAAGATCACGCTCGACCGCGGATTCGTCCCCGTCAACGAATGGATGGAGACCACCGAGCCCGGCGTCTACGCCATCGGCGACATCGTCGCTGGCCTACCGCAACTCGCCCACGTAGGCGCCATGTCCGGCGTCGTTGTCGCTAGCAAACTAGCCGGCAAGTACGCCCGCCCCGTCCGCAAAGACCGCGTCCCGGGCTGCACCTACTGCGACCCCCAGATCGGCAGCGTCGGCCTAACCGAGGCCCAGGCCAAGGAAAAGGGCTACCAGGTTAAGGTCGGCAAATTCCCCTTCGTCGGCAACTCAAAAGCCACCATTGTCGACTCCCACGACGGCTTCGTGAAGGTAGTCTCCGACGCCAAGTACGGTGAAGTTCTCGGCGTCCACATCATCGGCCCACAAGCCACTGAGCTCATCGCCGAGTGCGTCGTCGCCATGGAGCTCGAAGCCACCGTCGACGAACTCATGTTCACCATCCACGCCCACCCCACGCTCTCCGAAAGCCTGCTCGACGGCTTCTCCAGCGTCGAAGGCATGGCCATCAACGTCTAACCTCCAACTCGCCCGGAGATTGTCGATGGAACAAGAGCCGAGACCGCCGCTTCCGCCCTTCACGCGCGAAACCGCGATCGACAAGGTGCGCAAGGCGGAGGACGGATGGAACTCGCGCGACCCGCAGAAAGTCGCTCTGGCTTATTCAATCGACAGCCGCTGGCGTAACCGCAATGAATTCGTCACAGGCCGCGAGCATATCGTCGCATTCTTAACCCAAAAATGGCAGCGTGAGCTCGAGTACCGTCTCATCAAGGAACTCTGGGCCTTCACCGGCAATCGCATCGCCGTGCGCTTTGCCTATGAGTCCCACGACAAAGCCGGCAACTGGTTCCGATCCTACGGAAACGAAAATTGGGAGTTCGACGCCAGCGGCCTGATGACCGTGCGTCACGCCAGCATCAACGACCTTGCCATCACCGAAGCTCAGCGCCTCTTTCTCTGGCCGCAGGGCCGTCGTCCCGACGACCACCCCAGCCTCAGCGACCTCTGTCTTTAATCTGCATCATGCACATCCACCTGCTCCAACTCGGCCGCGTCCCCTACGCCGAAGGCCTGCGCATCCAGCAGCAAGTCGTCACTGCACGCAAAGCCAACCTTATCGGCGATACCCTGATCCTTCTCGAACACCCACCCGTCCTGACGTTGGGCCGCAACGCCACTCGCGCGAACATCTTAGCTTCGGACGAACTCCTGGCCCAGCGCGGCGTCGAAGTCCACGAAATCAACCGCGGCGGCGACGTCACCTACCACGGCCCCGGTCAGCTCGTTGGCTATCCCATCTTCGACCTCCGCGGCGACCTCCCCGGCAAACGCGGCCCACACCTCGGTCCGGTCGACTTCGTCCGCCTGATGGAAGAGGCCCTCATCCTCACCTGCAAAGACTTCGGCGTTCCCACCCAGCGCATCTGCAAACTCACCGGCGTCTGGACCCTCCCCGGCGGCTCGGTTCGCGAGAAAAAAATTGCCGCCATCGGCGTCCACGTCTCCCAGGCCGTCACCTCGCACGGCTTCGCCCTCAACGTCACCACCGACCTCCGCGACTTCGACTGGATCGTCCCCTGCGGCATCACCGATCGCACCGTCACCTCTCTCGAACAGGAGTCGCCCCTCGTTCCCACGCCCACCCTCGCCCAAACCGCGAACACCGTTGCCGCGAACTTCGGTCGCGTCTTCCAACGCCAAATCCTCGCCGTGGAATCGCTCGACCGGCTCCTCGCCACCCCTGCGACAAACGCCTGAGATATATACCTTACGGTACAGAACTCCAACTAATTCCCGTTCCCCGCCGTATAATCTGAAACTGCGCTGCAACCTCTCCCGGAGACTGTTCCTCATGCCAATTGACGTCGTTATGCCCCAGATGGGCGAATCCATCACCGAAGGCACGCTCACCAAATGGCTGAAGAAGCCCGGCGACACCGTCGCCCGCGATGAACCTCTCTTCGAGATCTCCACCGACAAGGTTGACGCGGAAATCCCCTCCCCAGCAGCCGGCACCTTGGGCGAAATCAAAGTCCAGGAGGGAGCAACCGTCGGCGTGGGCACCATCGTCTGCGCGATCAACGACGGCGCAGCCTCCGAATCAGCCGCCGCTCCCGCGGCCGCCGCGACTTCAGCGCCCCAGGAAGAGACCGTCACCCCTGCCGCTGCAGCGACTGCGGCCGTCGATCAATCCATTCCCGCGCCGGCGCCCGCAGCCTCCGGCCCGGGCACCGAAGTCCTCATGCCCCAGATGGGCGAATCCATCACAGAAGGCACCCTCACCAAGTGGCTCAAGAAGGTAGGCGACACCGTTACCCGCGACGAACCCATCTTCGAGATCTCCACCGACAAAGTCGACGCAGAAATTCCCTCACCTGCAGCCGGCGTCCTCTCCGAGATTCGCGTCCAGGAAGGTCAGACCGTCACCATCAATACGGTGGTTGCAGTGATAGGCGGTGGTGCCTCCACTCCCGCAACGGCTCCAAAGCCAGCAGCGCCGGTTTCTGCGCCTGCCTCGGCGCCTGCCAGCGCTCCCGCTCCTTCAACTCCCGCCGCACCTTCCGCAACATTGGGCGACACCCCGCGTTCCTCGCCGCTAGTCCGCAAGATTGCCTCGGAGAACAATGTCGACCTCCGCGCCATCCCCGGCACCGGAGCCTCCGGCCGAATCACCAAGCAGGACATCCTGGGCCATCTCCAGGGCGCACCCGCCGCAGCTTCAACTCCTGCGCCAACTCCGACGCCAGCCGCACCAACCCCCGCTCCAGCTAAGCCCGCCGCAGCTCCCGCCGCTCCGGCCCCGCAACCCGGCGAGCTCGTTCCACTCTCCAAGATGCGCTCCATCATCGCCAAGCGCATGGTCGAATCCAAGGCGACCAGCCCGCATGTCCACACAGTCTTCAAGGTGGACATGACGCGCATCGTCAAGTTACGCGAGAAAGAAAAGAGCAAGTACGAACAGCGCAATGGCGTGAAGCTCACCTACATGCCCTTCATCACCCGAGCTGCCATCCAGGCGCTGCGTAAGCATCCCATCGTGAACGCCTCCATGCAAAACAGCGCACAGGGCGAGGCGATCCTCTACAACAAGAACATCAACATCGGCATTGCCGTAGCCCTCGAGTGGGGCCTGATCGTTCCCGTAGTGAAGCAGGCGGAGGAGAAGAGTTTCCTCGGTGTCGCACGCGCCATCGTGGATCTCGCAGATCGCGCTCGCAACAAAAAGCTGTCTCCCGACGACGTCGCAGGTGGCACCTTCACCCTCACCAACTCCGGCATCTTCGGCGAGCAGTTCGGCATGCCCATCATCGCCCAGCCCCAGTCCGCCATCCTCGGCATCGGCGGCCTCAACAAGGAAGCCGTCGTCCTCACCGACAAAGACGGCCAGGACACCATCGCCATTCGCAGCATGCAGCACTTCGCCCTCGGCTTCGATCACCGCATCATCGACGGCGCCGATGCAGGCAAGTTCATGTCCGACTTCAAGGCTTACCTCGAGAACTGGTCTGAAGATATCGGCTAAGCAACTACGTACTTCACAGAGCGGCTAGTTGTGCCGCTCCGTGAAATATGCAATCGCCAGATGCACCACGGTCAGCAGCCCGCCAAACGCTGCACCGAGTCCTCTCAGCCGCTGCACCGCGCGCTCATGCGAGTCCACTCGCGCCTCCAACTGCTGCAACCGTCCCGGCTGCCCAATCCCTAATAACTGCTGCATCTGCGCCTTCAGGACGCTGAGCTCCTGCAGCACCTGGCTCTCAAAGTCCGTCATCGTCCCACCTCAAATCCCCCGCCCACACTTCCCCCTCATGCCGTCTCGTTGACAGGCATATTCACAAACACTGCGCTCGAAAATCTTGAATACAGCGGCGGCGTGCTCGTATCGTACATGCGCACGTAGAACCGCTGCAGTTGCGCAGCCATCGGAATCGAGAAGCTCCGCACCGGACTGCGCAGCACCAGGTCCGCAACATCCACGCCCGCTCCAAACTCCCAATCCTTCAACCGCACCTCAAACCCACCGCCTGCAGGCGGAGCCGTTCCGGCATCCACTTGCAAGGCAGTATCCGTCAAGCTCGTCACAGTCAACTGCTGCAGGTTCGCCAGCACCTGACCAGGCGCGCTCGACGCCGTCTGCGGCAGATAAGCATCCGCCGCAATCTCTTCACTCAACTTCAGCCCGATACCCGCGGCCCACTCAGTCGCCCAATCATTCGCGAAGCTCACCTTATACTGCTTCACCTCGGGCACCGCACCGCCGTCTGTAGCCACAACACTGCGCACCAGCAGTGACGACGTTACACCCGCACTCGTAACCGCCAGCACATCCCCCGGCCATATGTCCTGCGCAGGATTCACCAACGCATACGTCCCAGCAACCGCAGCCGTTCGGCTCGTAGCAAAGGCGAGCACCGCCTGCGTTGCACTCTCGCAATCCTCACTACTCCTGGCGACAGGCAGCGTCACCTTACCCAGCCAGCGACACGTTCCCGGTGCGCCATTCACAGCCTCCGACGCGATGCTCGTCGCATCTGCAAGCCTCGCAATCGATCGCTGCTCGTTCCGATAATTCACGGTCACTCGTTCACCCGCAACCGGAACACGTCCCGCCAGGAACGTCACCTTCCCGGGTGCGCCTGCAGCCGTGCCAGACCTCACAGTGCAATCGATGCCCTGGCCCGCCGCTCCAATCAACCGAGTCTGCAGTGTCCCGCTTGGCAATGTGCTCACAACCCAAACACTGGCCGCCCTCGTAACGCTGATCGATTCCACCGATCCGTACAGTTGGATCGAATTCGCAAGCACAAACGAACAAGTCGCCGGCGTGCTTTCTATCGTTCCACCCGCAGCAACGCCGTCATAGATCACGGTCGCCGGCGTATTGGAAGCTGCGCCTTCGTCCACCAACTCAAACACGATATCCATAGGAGCTGCCACACCGTTCGCGCTCCCGAACCCTTGCACCACTCCGTCCACCATGCAGTAGTAGCGCTGCGGCACGCGCTGCATCTCTACACAATGCAACCGCATGCGCAGCGTGTATAAATGTCCCGCAATCGGCGTGAATACTGTCCCTACCTCGACGCCGTTGATCACCGGAACGAGCACTGTCACACCGCCAGTCCCGCTTATACTCTGCCGAACGTGAAAACCCGCAAAGCACTCCGCCAGCACTGGCAATCCCTGGTACATGCCTGCGAGCATTCCATTCGATGCCGCACCAAAGAGCACTCCGCTCATTTGCACAACGATCGATCCGCTCATCTCCACCGCATCAATCGCTGTCAACGTCGTCTGACCGTCCGATCCATTGCCGCCATTCAACGTCAGCCCAACGGACGTGATCGAAAGATGGCTGCCAGGATCTGCAACAATCCACTGTGCCGGATTGAAGGTAGCCTCATTGAAGTTATCCACCATCAGCGTGCGGTTGGTATCCCGGTACGCCGCTTCGCTGAGATCAAACACCGTTGTCGTGCCATCCCCAAAGAAGTTTTCTTCGATGTAAGCTGCTGGTTCTTCCGCACCACTGAGCGTCACATCGTTCGCCAGCTCTCGAACAGCGCTCGTCTGCAACTCGGACACCGACAGCGTTCCATTGGTGTCGCTAAACGCGTGAGTGACATTGCCAACCGGCTGCATCAAAATCTGCCCGTTCAGCGCACGATAAGCCGAATAGCTGGAGCTGGCCGCCTCCGCCGCGTTGGCACTAAACGGCAAAGCGGCGCGAGCCGAAAACACGCCCGTCTCCGGAACAGTTCCGCCTGCCACCACCGTCACATTCGCGGATCCGGAAGCCTGCGCCCGCGAGGCTAACTGCTGCACCAACGCAGTCCCCCCAAGACCCAGCGAATCCGCATCCCTCAACCCCGCACCAGACCCAAGATTATCCAGTAGCCATTCATCGCTCACGGCGGTGACGCGTGCCCGATACACCGCTCCACTCGATGCATTGCCCGCGTAGATCCTGACAGGCTCTGTCGCAAGATATCCAGTGAATAAAACCGTTGCATCGGAAGTGGTCACCGTTACCTTTCCCCGCCGAACCGGCACCGCAAGCCCTTGTATGCCCAACACGATCTCCGTGGTGCATCTCGAAGGCTCATTCAACGCTCGCTGCACCATAATTGGTCCTTCGGCTGCTACCGCCTCGGTGTAATCAACTGCGCCCAAACCGTCAAGATTATCGATCGTAATCCGCACTTTCCCTCCTGCAACCTAACCTTAACCAGCGACATAACTCCGGAAGCACACCACCGTCTCTCCATCCGCCGGGTCCTTCACGGGCAAAGCGCGAAACGCAGCGCCGAGCTGTACTTTTTCATATCCACCACCCGATCCCACACCGGCTTCTGCAACGCCGCTCAACGCTTGTAGCCGAGGGTAATGCCAGATCACTCGCTCCCCCTGCTGGCCTTCCCCCACAAACACCGCAGACCACTCTTGGAAGAAGCTCGATCCTTCGCGATCGCAGAATCCGGTAACACCACTCACCTTCATCGTCGCGGTCGGAACACCAGCGACAAGCGGCCATTCCAAAGTGATGGCTCCAGAAACAGAATTGATCGATGCGATGCGTCCCACGTTCAGCGTCACTCGGCGGATGTAATCCACGTCGGTAAGCGCAGTCTGCACATAGGCGCCACTCACTCCACTTCCCACAAACCCTGTCTGTG
This sequence comes from Acidobacteriaceae bacterium, assembly GCA_049578265.1. GTDB lineage: Bacteria > Acidobacteriota > Terriglobia > Terriglobales > Acidobacteriaceae > Granulicella. The sequence goes on along the minus strand of JBAULP010000026.1, from coordinate 25,609 downwards.
CTGCGTAGTCAATATCCACCGCGACGAGTTCGCCGACACCAAACCCCGCGGCAGCCGTCACTCCAAGCTGCAACACGGTCGCCGTCGACCCAACCTGCAACGGCACCGCCGGGACCGCCAAGCCACCAGAACCAGCAGCGGCCGCTCCCGTGGCCACCTTAAGCAGATTCATCTGTTGCGTCCCGGAGGAGAGCGCAAGCTGCAACTTGCCCCAACTCTCAAACGCAAACGAAACCGTCGCCTCAATCTCCGTCCGTGCCTGCAACTGAGTGGTTAGCGGAGCGCCCGTTCGCACCGGCTCAATCTTTGTCCCGCATTTCCTCGCGAAATTCGAGATCCAGCCCAATCCAATCCACGGAGCCGGCGGTGTCGCCAGCGCGAAGCCTCCGTTCTGTGCAGGATCAAAGATCGTCGCCTGATGTGACGTACGATTCACCGGTGCAAAGTAGGCACTCACCCGACCCACCATCGGGGACATCATGTTTACAACATCGCTCACAGTTCACCCGCTTCCTGGTAGCTCATCACGTTGACAATCGCCGTCCGTGCCAGACGATCGTCCTCGATGGCAGTCGTGCCAAACGCGACTTCGCCCCACCAAATCCTCGTCGCCATGGCCACTGCCGCACTGCCATTGGCTAGCGGTGCATAGTTCATCTTCGGAGCACTCCGTTGCAGCACGTTCACCGCGCCTTGCAGCTCTGCATCCATAGCAGCCAGCGCACGTCCTCGATCCATACCACCATTCATCGCTACACCGGCGGTCTCGTAATCAATGGCGCACTCGAGTGTCACCAGGGGCATCACACCATCCGCATCCACTTCGCTCACAGACCATCGCAGTCGAAAGCAATCCGGGATCGCGATCGCCGATAACAGTTCGTTCTCCTGCACCAGCACACCCGGCCGCGTCACCCCACGAAGGACAATCGTCCGTTCCGGATTGAGCGCGACCAGTCGGCTCCGTAACACCTCATAGAACGTATCCTTCGCGTTCTGCACACAAACCTCCTTGCACTTCCTCGCACCCGCAGTCAGCGAACAGGTGGTTCAAGCGTCAGCCAGTAGCAATACGGCAGCCCCACCGCCTGCGAACAATAGCTATTCGTGATCTTGTAGAGCACATCGTTGATCAGCACTCCAACGGCATTCTCAAACAGCACATCCGGAGAGTCATACCCCAGCGACCCTACCGCCGCATGCACTGCACTCGCCGAGACCAGCAGCTTCGTGACGCTATCTGCCTTATGAAACGCGGCAGGACCTAACGAGACGTCCTGATATTCCGGCGTCGCCAAGCCCAGTTGCTCCGCATCATCGCTCGGTACCGCGGGGCCCGGAAGCCGCAACGTCACCGATCGGCCGCCCGAACCGCGCAGCACAGCATCCGCCAGGCGAATGGCCCCCCTACCTAACTCCAGAACACCATCCATCGCTAGCCAAGCCTCTCTGCCACGTACGGACGCAGTAGCGCCTGCACTTGGCTGTCGATCAGCGAATCACTGAAGTACTGCGTCTGAAGCGTGTCCATCTTGCTCGATTTCACGTTGAGCCCAGGCGTTGCTTGTGCATTCCGCACAATCTGTGCGCAAGCCACCTGAACGGCCGTTGGCACGGTCGTGAAGCCTGCTGTGTACGTAATCTCGGCCTCGCTATATCGCATCCCCATCACATTCCATGGAAAGCGAAACTCACCCGTCGGCAAGCTAACGAATAACGTAGAAGGATCGACATCCACCCACTCGCCCGGCAACGCGAATGCCTCAGCAAACCCCACTTGATACATGAAGTCCCCGAAGAACTCTTCCCCATCCCGAGGCCGCGCATACTGCGCCCGCAGTGAATCGACGCTAATCAGTGGCCCGTAACTTAGCCGCACCGTTTGCGCCCTCACCGGCACCCTCATCCGCTCGGTGTAACTTGCCGACATCAAGGACGGCCGCCGGCAGTATGCTTCAATCATCGCGGAGGCTGTTGTCACCCACGCATCGGCCGTGTCTGCCGATAATCCATACGCCACATAGTCTGCTGGCTGTAAATATCCCATCGCTTTTCTCCCTCTCTACCTGCGCCCACTGGAGACGAAGCCGGAGCGCCCACCGCGCTCCGGCCCCCTGGTTCTAGCGATCGACCAACACCTGGTAGTGTGCGTAGCTCGCGCCCTTCACCACAACGGCGCCGAACTTCACCACCGCATACTGGCTCGCCAACGAACCCTGCATACCAAGCTGGAAGACCCGAGGATTCTGCTCGCCCAGCCAGTGATACTCAATCAAGTCTTCCGTCACAATGTAAGCCGGAAGCACCGCAGAGCCCGATCCCGGAACGCCGGTGTAAGGCAGTGTCCACTCCGGAATCAATGGAATGTCGCCCGCCTGCGTGCTCAACGTCTTCACAGTGAGGCCGCCCTCAATGTTCTTTGTCGTTAGCACAACATTGAACTCGGTCTTCATCTCGCGATCGATCAGATCGAGAAGCACGGGATTTGCATAGATGGCCGTCGGACGCACACCGAAGTTTGAGTTGGAAAGCATCTGCGCGATCGTCGACTTAAGACCATCAACGATGCTCTCACTCGTACTGATCGACGTAGTATTCCCGCCGGCAACAATCTGTCCGACCGCACCGAAATACTGTGCAGTAGTTGGCGAGCTAAGGCTCGTATCCGTTCCGTTCCAGAGTGCGATATCGTGCGTCCGTAGAAGACCATCGACAGTGTCGCGAAGATCTTTCGCCTGCAGATATGCAAACTGGCTCTGCTGCTTACCCAGCTCCAGGTCGAACAGGTTGTAGTCAATCTGTGCGACGAGCGCCTTCAAGGGCACGCTGTTCTCAATCCGGGTCGGCTGCACAAGGGTCGGTGTAATCGCCCGCGGATTGACAAACGCCGAAGACGCTGCCGCCGCCGGGATGGCCGTCTCTTCAAAATAACGTGAAGGGTGCCCAGTCGCTGGCACTTGCTTGATGCGCTGGCCAAACACGCCGCGCCGGCGGACCAGGTCCAGGATCTCCGTTTGGTAAATCGGTACTTCAATGGCGCCCGGTCCGATGTAGTCCGCCGTTGCGTTGATATGGGTAAAATTCGCGTTCATTCTTTTCTCCTAGTCATTCCGTAAAGAGCAAAAGCCGGACTCTCGTCCGGCTTGGCTCACCTTCCATTCATCCACGCACCGTCAAGTCGACCGGGGTGACGTTCACCTAGCCCAGAAGACCAGCGCGCCGCAACTCTGACTTCACCGCGATACGCTGCTCAATGCCGAGACTGGCAAGCGCACTGTCCAGCGCACTCGCTTCAATCGATGTCCCGGAAGCACCCAACTCCAAAGTGACTCCTTGCTTTGCCAGCATTGAGGACATCGCCGCCGGCAGAGTCTTCCGCCCCTGCGGCTGGGAAGAAGCTGAGGCAGTGAGCTCTGCAATCTTCTCCTCCGCTTCAGCAAGCCGCCGCTCAAGCTCAGCCTCGCGCGCACTCTCCACCGTCGCCACAATCCGGCCCACATGCTCTTCAGCCTCAGCGGCCAAAGCCACCTGCCGTTCTGCAATGCGCGCCGCGGCCTGTTCCAGCGCCGTCGCCACGGCTTCTAACCTCTCCGTCGCTTCCATCAAATCCATCACGTTGTTATCGTCCATTTCCGTCCTCCATCTTCCGATTGCCGTTCAACACCCTTACCTCGTTCCCCTCACTCGTGCCTGCCGTTGGTCGCCCCGCTGGCGCACGCGAAAGGAAGTTGCGCGATAAGCTGCCTTTTCACGCAGCAGGATCGCCGCGCCCGTAAACGTCGCGCGCGTCAACTTCCATACCGCATCCCGCATATCTGCCACATGAGCATCCGCCAGCTCATAGCTCATGCCCATCGCAGTGTCCGATCCCGCCGCTACACTGCCAATCTTTGCTTCCATCTCCGGATAGTCGCGGGCGAACAGGAACCCGCTCACCATCAACCGGCTCCCATCTAAATGCGCCGACGTGATGATGCCGCACTTCTGCCGAGCATCATGCCCGTCCCATCCCGCCTTGTAATCCACCGCCATACCCAGAAGACTCGGCAGAGCCGTCTCTGCGGCCTCCTTCGTCAACACCACGCGATGGCCCCGCGCTCCACTCGGAGCTTTATCACTCGGCATATCCACCAGCGTCAGGCAGCCTTCAAAGGGTAGACGATTCGGATGTCCATCTACCTCCGGAAACTCCACTGCCATCGCCTGCAAATCCCGCCCGTTACAACGTCGCCGCATCGGCCGACGCAAATGCATTGCTCTCTCCACGCACTCCTCCTGTCACTCCCTGCTTCTCAGCCGTCGCCCTCCTTAAGCTTCCTGCGCCTCGACGAGTGGATTCGCCAGCTCTGCAGGTGCGAGGCCCCGCATCGCTCTCACCTCTGCAACCGACAACACACCCGCTGCCAGCAGCTTGGTCTGAATCTCCACCTCCACCATCTCGTCTCTGCTCTCCAGGTCCGTCCACGCAAACCGCAGATCGTTCCACCCCAGGCGCTTCACAATCACGTCGCGCGTAATATGGTCAGCGATCAGCTTGGCCAATGGCACAATCGCATTCTGGAACGCCTCGTCAGCAAGCTCGCTCGCTGTCGACTGATTTACGTCGTTCTCAACCCCCAACATCATCGCCGGCAGATCGAACGCATTGGCGATCATCGTCAAGAGAAACTGCTGCCACTCCAGCCGCAGATCCGCATCCGTGCCGGCAGCAAACTTCAGCACCTCCGGCTTCTGCTGCGAACTCAGCACTGGCACTCGCCCGGATCCCTCAACCTCGTCGTGCCACCACCGCGTCAATCGCTCGTGCTGCTCTGGCGTAGGCTCGTTCAGCCAAAGCGCATACTGCACAACGCTGTTCGAAGCCAGTCTCCCCGCATATCGGTGTGCCTTGAGAAAGTGCGAGATCGACTCAAACGCAACCTCCAGCTTTCCCAACCCAAACGGTGTGTGGCTGCGCGAATTGAGCCGCACATACATCAGCTCGTCATCCCTCAACGGCAGCAACGACTCTTTGCCGAGCTTCCCCGTGATCTGCGAATAGCGTGGATCGTTCGGATCACCCTTCCAATCCGCGTTCACTTGGATCGACGCGCCGTCTACCGGATACAAACGCACCGGCAGGTCTTCGTCACCAGTCTCGATCTCTGCTGCCCCAAATCCACCCACCAGGGTGTCTTCGATGACCTGTTCAATCAGGGTGCGAAAACTATCACTCTCATTGGGTAGATCGAGCGCTTTCGTCAGCGCATCCGCCCGTTGCGCCCTGTCTCCAGCAACATCCTCTCCCGCGCCGCGCCGGACTTCAATCTGCCAATCCATGCAAGCAATTCGGTCCTTAATACAGTTGATCGCGCGCCTTGCCACCGGAGTCTCCGCAAAGCGCCGCAGATTGGCCGCCGTCGGTTTAGGCAGCGCGTTCTGCACCCCTGTCGATCGGAAGGGCGCAAAGATAGAGCCAACACCCAATGGAGTCACCGCTGTCTTCCGCTCGCCAAGATCTTCTGTTGAGGCTGCCACTCCAGCAACCCGGCTCCACATCTCCTTCACCGCTGCTCCCAAACCCATTCCGCTCTCCTTCTCCAATACAAAAGGCGTAGCCCGTGGGCCACGCCTTATCTCCTCTGATACGCTTACTCTTCCCGCTACACTCTCAACTCGCGCTTGGCTGTCTCTGCTACGCGTCCCAGGTCCGCGACCGTCAGCACGCGAATGGCTTCCTGCTCCATCACGCTCACGCCAAAGCCATACTGCTCCTGGTCTGCCACCGTCGCGATCCTTTCCACCACGGCAGTTAACTCAAGCTCTAATCCCTCTTGGCTCAACACCCCTGCGCGAAGCGCATTCGCCGAATAAGCAATCCCCTTCGCACCTTCAACATCATTCTCCAACGACACCGCGTGGAACATCCTGACCTTCCCGTTCCTATACCCGCAGTCAATCTTCAGCGGATCGCCCGCCCTCGTATACGTCGCAGCAGCAATCTTCTTCCGCATCAACCGCCAGACCCCGGCGCGTTCGAACGTATCGCGCATGTTACCCACGATCGCAGCTCGCCCGCTCGCCTTCCTGCGAGTAGCCGGTACCTTCAACGGCTCCACATACATCCGTAGCAACTGCTCCATCTCCGTCGGCAAAGTCTCAGCAAGCGTCGCCCGCATCTCTGTCAGCTGAACACTATTCGACAGCGAATCTTCCAGCGTCTCCAGCACCGGCTTCGCGTTCACACGCAGCTCGACACCCGCCTGCAGACGCTGCGCAATCTCTGCCTCCAGCGACTCCAGCAGTTCCACGTCCGCGTCTGGATCCATGCATCGCACCCGGCTCCAATCGCGAGTGAAGCGCACCTTCGCGGTATCGTCCTTCCCCGCCTCCCGCAGTACGACGCCAATATTCGCAAATTCTCCCTTCACCACATCCGGCACATACCGAATCAGGGAGAACTCGCACTGCAGCCGTTCGCGCACCCGAACCTCCGACCCTACGCTAGTTTACAAATTTTCCCGCACTCATCGTTGTACCAAATCCTCCCGGAACAACGATGCTCTTCGCCAGTCCCCATAGTGGGAATGGCTCCCGAGTCGAATCCCGAAACTGCCCGATCAGCTCTCTCACCCTCGTTCGTCTCTGCAGCAGCGTCTCGAGCAGTCGCTCAATGGTTGCAGGATCGCCACCGTACCACTCCGGAGGGATCTCTTCCGCAACCTTCCATAGCCCATCCCCACCAAACTCCTCCACCCTGCTCAACCATGGTTCAAAGCTCTCCCACCCCCGAACGCGCGCATACACCTGGTTGCGAGCAAACACGCCGCGCAAGGGCGCATCCGGAAACGTCCAGTCTCCCGCATTGAAGCAGTATCCCTGGTCAATGAACGTTGCCCGATACTTCCGCTCCCGCGGTCGTCGCTCGAACACTGCCTGCCGTCCATTGCAATTCCCTGTCCACTTATCCAGGACCAACATCCCGGCAAACTCAGCCAGGTTTCTCACCTCTTCCATCTGGGTCTCGGGCAGATAATCAACAACCTGCCCCGGCATCAGACCTCCGACGAATCGGCTGCCAAACTGCAGTCCGCTGTCGCACCGCGCTCGCTGACCGCTCCCCAGGTCCACAACCATCTCCGGGCTGTTGCGAATCAACCAGTCACTCACCTCCACCACATCGCTGTTCGGCACAGAGAGTCCGACAGCCTCGGCTATCCGAGTCGCGATCAATTCGTTCGCCAGCACCCGGAGATGCTGCGGGTTGTTCTTGAACTTCACCACCCACAGATTTCCGTCCGCACCCAGCATCAACTGGCTCTGTGCTCCACCACGCATCCGCCGGATTGCCTGCACCGCCGTAACTGCCAACGTCGAATCCCTATCCGTTCACCTTATCGTACTCGGCAATCGTGCACGCGACCTCCCCGCAGGCAACTCCGACCGCACCGCCTGCCCTACAGCCATCGCCATCACCAGGTCGTCGTGTGCACCATTTGCCGCTCCCGTCTTTCCGCGTTCTCTTCCGACAAAGGTCCTGCATTCGTCCAGCAGCCGTCGACTTTGAAACAGCTCCGGGCTCTGCTCCAGCAACGAACCAACCCTTGCTGTCATCTCCGGTTTCGAAGCCGCTGTAGTCAGCCAACCCGCCTCAACTCCCTGCCGGTACACGCGGCAATAGCGCTCGCTTGTCTCAATGTAGGCGAGCACCGCCGCACCATGATTGTTCCTCTCCACCGCGATCAGCGCTTCGCTATACTCCTTCGCAAGCTCGACCGCGACCTTCGCCAGCTCAGCCGGCCGCAGTCTTTCCTGCAGCTCGGCACATTGCAGTCCCGTCATTCGGTCGATCACCTGCACCGCCGCAAAGTCGCCCTCCTGCCCGCCTCCCGCCGAATCCACTGCAACGATATACTCCCGCTCTGCCGCCGGTGGATACCAGATCATCACGCGTCCCGCCCGACGCGTCGTCAGCGGAGGGTCCACTTCGTCCATTCGCCGCTCGATCGCATCCACATCGAAGAAGCACGCCCCCGTCGCTCGAAAGCACGTCTCTGCATCCTCGGCGAACTCCTGCGATCTCATACCGCCGTAGTTCTTCTCGAGACCTCGTCGATACCCAATCTGCTCTGCGCTCAGCCCATAGCGTTCGACCAGCGATCGCTCCACATCCGTCAGCACCTCAACTCCGCGCCGCACATACGACGGCTCCATCCACCAAGGCATAAAGTGCCGCACCAACGCATCCGTCTCGTTCTTCTCATCCGTGCCCGAACACCACTCCTCATAGAACGCGCCATACGCTCCATTCGGCGTGCTCTCCAGCACCAACTCTCCATCCGGAGCCAACGCCGCCCGCAATCCCGCTAGCGTCGACTTCGCATCTCCGGGCCAGCTTGCCACCTCACTGCAATGCAGATTTTGCAAACTGAGCCCTCGACCCACCCCCACATCACAAGCACTGGCGACCCGAAACTCGCTGTCGATCCGCGGAAAAACCATCTGCCCTGCATTCGCGCGGCTCCGCACCAGCGGTTGCTCACAGAGGTTCCCCGGCAATTGCTCCCACATTCGTTGCACGATCCGGAAGATAGACTCCGCCGCCTCTCGCGTATGCGCGACTTGTAGCGTCATCGTTCCCGGTCGTGTAATGGTTCGTAGAAAAAATCGCGCGGCCACCCACGTCGTCATGCCCATTTGTCGAGCCTTCAAAACAATGTTCTGCCGGCCGCGTTTCTCCTCAAACATCCTCTGTGCTCGATTGGGTACAAGCGCCCTCAGTCGCCCTTGCCGATCGCGCACACACAATATGTCTTGAGCCAACTCCAAGGCGATCTCAGAATCCTCCTCGAACATGCGCCCCATTCGTTTCAGACTTTCAACATCCTTCACGTTGCATCCCACCCCGCACGATTCCGTGGCAGCCCCCTCGCCGCCACGGAATCTACCCGCTCCATCATCCCCGCTCCACCGTCCTTAATACGTGCGTGGAGCTCCGTTCGGTGGTCCATCAACCAACGAATTGATGAACCACGTCATCAGCGCCCCGCTTATCGGCGACTGGTTCGTGTTGACGTCTCCTGGAACCGTGTAATGATGACTGCACGTCGCCGAACTAAATGCATCCGACCATGTGCTTCCCGACTCCGTTACCGCTTCCGTCCCGCAAACCAGCATCGGATACGCGGTGAACGTCCCCCCAGTCCCCGTCGAACCGATGAGGCTCACTGTGGGCTGTGACGTACAACCTGAGCCGAGACCGCCATACGATTTGTACGCGCTAGTTCCCCAGCTATAGGCGACGCCATTCGGAACTCCGCCACTCGCAGTAATGAAGCCTGAACCCTTGCAGTTTGTCCCGCCGCCGGAGAGTGTGAAGGCGGTCATTGCCGCATACCCCGTCCCCCCGCTATAGCCAATAGAAACTGAGTTCGTAAACAAGCTGCTCGCCGCGGCTTCGACAGTCAGGCAGTCGTAGCATTGCCGTACATCTCCTCCGAAGCTGCTTAAGAATTGATAGAACGGGTCAAGACTTGTTCGTGTAGTGAGTGCCCCTGGACCCGCACTCATCGGCGTGCCGCCTATCCAGGTCAAAGGAAACGACCCATTATTCGAAACAATGTACTGTCCCATCGCGGAATCAATGCCGTTTGCGCCGATACCCCCGGAGCATGGCACGGTGTCCGGCAATGCACTTGACCCGCATCCTCCGCCTTGAAAGTAAGCTGCTCCTCCGTTGGCTGCGTCCTGCGCCAGAAGTTGAAGTCCCGTCATCGAGGAAACCCCATCGGCAGGGCTGCTCATGAAGTCATACAGGCCGTTGATCGGCCCCCCCGAGGTAATGATGATGGGCGTAGAAGGATACTCCGCAAAGATCGTTCGATACATCGCCGCCGCAGAACCATACATCGAGATCGTCTGTGGCGTGCTCGCGTTGTAAGCCGTAACATCTGCGGGATAGCAGGCATAGGTTCCAGGACTCTCCGCCGGAACCGATATCGGGACATGATTCAATCCGGCTTGGTCCAGCATCTGCCTCCACATCGCAACGCAACCTGCCGAATAGTTCTCGTTGACGGCGCCCGCCAGCGTCCACAGACCCGCCTTGTGACCAGCAATAGCCATCGCAAACGCGAACTCATTGTCGGAGTCGCCCCCTGAGTCGTCGTCGAAGATCAGTACAGGCTTCGTCGTTACCTGCTTGGCAACCAGTTGGTAAAACTTCGTGGTGTAAAAGATGTTGCTTACCTGCCCAAAATTAAGCGCGGAAGGAAACTCCGCAAACTCATCGATGTAGGACGGCGTCTGCGTCGCATCAGAAGAGTCGATGCCGTAATAAACTCCTCCACTCACATAGCCCGGAGCCATCACCGGATAACTCGCATTGTTCATGAATTGACCGCCAAGACCAACCGTCAGGGTGACGCCCGTCCCTGTCGGAGAAACAAGGCTGACCGTTGGAATGGAGGTACAACCAGAATTTTGGGTAAAACTGAATCCGCTACTGATCTCCGGCACCCCACCGGAAGAGTTCATATTCCCAGTCACGACACAATCGGGGCCGCCTCCGGTAACCAACAGCGCCGTAGCATTTGCGTACCCCGTCCCTCCGGACGCGTTGACCGTGATCTCTCCAAACCAGTTCGAGCCTGTATTGCTTCCAGGGACACCGCTGCTTCCACCAACTTGCAAGCCATTCAGGTACATGCTCAGAGCGCCATTGCTGCCGCTTCCCGAATCAGTCACCACGACGTCATAGTTGAAACCGTTCGGCATCGCATCAAAGCCCGGCCCAGTGCAAACACTTTGCTCGACGTCGCCAGAACCTCCTGCCGTATTAGGGCTTCCAAATCCATTGCGCGTAAAGCACAACTCGGAAATGTCCGGAGAGGTCGCATTCATCTTTAGGTAAAGTTGCCACCACGCACCGGACGTACACGTTCCAAAAAGCGCCGGACACCCTACATCCCCTTTGCTGGCAAGGATCAGCGCGCCCGTTCGATCCCAATTGAGCCGATCAACATGGATCATCATCGACCACGGCACGTTCCACTCAATCGCACCAAGTGTGTCGTTGGGAGCCGCACTCCACGCGTTGTAGGTAAACTCCGCAGAGTAATTACCGGCGTTCGTGGAATCGAATCCCGGCTGTTGAGCAGTGACAGTCCCGGTAGGCAATCCCGTGATGATGGCCTGCATGGCGACCGAACCCCCTCCGGCCCCGTAGGAATGCGCTCCGGTTGGGATTGCCGACGCCGCACTCAGCCAATAGTTGGTGCCCGTCGAAATGCCCGCTGCACCCAGACCTCCTCCACTCGGCACCCACCAACCCAAATAACAGTTAGATCCGACCGTCGTCCCGCCCGGAGGCGTAAAAGACTGTTCGGATTTCGTGGCCGCAAGATTCACCGTGAACGAAGTTGTTACCGTCAGCGAAGAAGGAGCGGTGCCACATCCGATCAATACCGTAAATGTTTGCCCCGCAGTCGGAACCGTGTAGGTCTGAAGATTTACCTGCGACAAGGTTCCTGCCGTAAGCTCCGTCGAACCAAACGTGGCCTGCCCAACATTGGACGCTTGGGTCACCGTCGGGAACGTAGCAGGAAGATTCACGGACGATGGCGGATTGAACCCGAACGTCAGCCCAGACTCCTGGTCTTTGAAAGAGCTGTTCGCGTCGTTGTAGTTCAGCAACAACGAAGGAGACGCCGCATCGACTGCGTTGTCGAAAGTGTTCTGCGGGTTGGTAGCCTGCCCCACCGCAGGCATCCACACCGCAAACCCAAGGAAGATCGCCAGGATCGTTTTCATTACTGGCTCCTTCCTACAACCAGCGTAGCGCCCGTGAAATACACAGGCACCGCAGATGTCGCATCGGCGTAGACACGAACCGTTAGCACCGTGGGCGTATTCATCCCCGCGGACGGGCAGCCGTTCATTCCAGGCGTAGCGATCGCGGAGATCAATGCCGTCTTCACCATGCCATTCGCAGTGGTACTCACAGGAGTTGTGGTCAGCACCGCGCTCGAGAACGTGGGAGATCCCACCACCTGTCCCGGTGTCACGCAAGCCGTTTGCACATCCAGCACGGCGTTCCCCGATGTCGCCGTCGAATAAAAATTGAGATACATCCCCGTGCTCGTCCAGTACGGAGGTGCCGACGTTGTCAGTTCTGCATATTGCGGTAAGGCTGGTGTCGCCTGGAACAGCAGATACCCCTGAGCACTCGTAGCCGCAGCGACCGAGCCCGCCTGAGGCTGGTTTGTGCTGTAGCGCGTGAACCCGCCCGCAAAAGCCACCCCGCCATCAGACACCGCAGCCGGAAAATAGCTGTACGTCAGGGGAGGGGTGCTGCTTCCTGTCGCAATGCTGCAGCTTCCTCCCAGCACGCACGTCTGTCCATTCACTGTTGTCGAGCTGTTCGCCAGCGCGCTATTGGGAATCGCGCTTGCTGCAACTGCTACCGTCGGCGTCGTAGTCGCGTTTGCCACAGAGGCCGTCAGCCAACTCGGCCACGCGCCCATCGTCACACTCGTCACCCCACCCGACCCGTTACCACTTCCCGCTGGACAGTCTGTCCCGTTCTGCAGGCAAGGCAGAGCGCCGCCGATCGTAGTTCCTGATGCAAACGCACTGGCACTCGAAGTAGCCGTAACGGAAGGTGTTGCAATCGCACCCGCGAAGGTAAAGAGTCCACTCGAAGGAGTGAACATCAACTTGCCGCCGCTCGTGAGGTTGTCCTGGAAGATGTAATACGGTTTGGCGTTCGAGGATACAGGTTCGTTGCCTTGCACATACAGCAACGTCCCGTTGTTCGCCGGACGATAGCCGATATGAAAAACCTCACTGTACGACCCGTCGATGTTGAACATATACGGGGCCACGCCGTTTCCAATATTGTTGAATGCGCTATAGGCGTCGGTGAGCTGCGACGGTCCTTCATCGCTCACCATAATCCCACCCGAAGCATTGCTTCCCGTTGCGCTGGTCGTCTGTCCAATGTAGATATTCAACCCCGAGTTTTGAAACTGCGAGGTCGGCGCACCCGCCACCGTATCACCCGTTGCAAACGCCACTTGATTGGTTGCTAAATTCACGTCACCCGATACGCCATTATTCGTGCCCGTGATAAAGGCTGACGGGTAGAACGTGATGCCCACCGGAGGTTGCGAAAGCGTCACGATCCCGGTAGCCGATTCATTCGCTCCTGCTTGGTCGTAAGTCAAAACGGCATTAGTGGCGTCCAGCGTATTCGACGCGACCGTGAAGGTGCCGTTCATGTCCGCTGGCGCCGCCCCCGAAATCACGATCGTCGACCCCACCGGAAACTCATTGATGTAACCCCATGGGAATGCATTCGTGATGCTCACCACCCCGCCGGTACGAACAACCGCTGCTCCATACAGTCCGATGGTGATGTTCAGCGTCGCAACACTTGCGGTGGGAATATTGCCCCCTATGTTGCAACTCCCCGTCAGGCAGTTCGAGAAGAAAACCTGCGTAGGAGAAGTCGCTCCCACTACCGCGTACGCGACCGGCCACGAGGTCGCCGTGTTGGTGGCGACGAAGGATTGCCCACACGCACCTCCCTGCATCATCAAGGCTGCGTTTCCGCTATTCCACGCATAGCGTGTGTTGAACGTGACCGACTGCACGCCTGCTAAGGGAGTTCCGACTGCAGTTACTGCAGCCTCTTCCTGAAAAGGTCCTGCGAGACACACGTCTGTTCCCGTCACAAAATTGTTCGGACTCGCAGGAGAAATCGCAAGCGTTACATTGCAGGTTGTAGAGGTGTAGTTTTGCCACTGACCACTGCCATTATTTGTGCACGAGCTTGGGACAATATTTCCCCACGCTGTCGAGACCGGAACGCTGCCAGATGAAAGCGTGTAGTACATGTCGTTCATGGCCGTTCCCTGCGACGCCAGCGTAGCCGTGCTTCCTCCCCGCGACGTGTCCAGCAGTATTCCCCCGTCTGCAAACTGCGCATTGTCCAGCGTCCCGCAGAAGCCATGGCAAGAGAACGCCGTCGTCGTCAACAGGTTCGATCCAGTTGTTCCGCCCGTCGCAATGGTGCCTGTGTAATATCCAATCTGGTTAGTGTGCTCCACGGTGTGTGTCACCGCCTCGTCCGACGAAGCTACATTCCCTCCGAACGACGTCAGGTAGGTATAGAACGCAGCCGTGTCGCCTTGCGCGAAGTGGCTGAAGTTTCCTCCATGCAACTGCGAGATCCCTCTCGTTGCCGACTCGAGGACGTCCAGGTCCAAATCACACACACTCCAACCCTGCGCGGAGGTCCCATTATTCCCGAGATCAAAACCCGGCTCAAAGCAGTTTGCCCGATTCGTAAAGAGCGAGGTATCCGCGCTCGAGCCTGGAGGCGTGTTGGCTGATGTAATCGTCGATTGCGATGTAGTGCCCGCGCCAGAAAATGTCGTGTTCACCGAGCTTCCACTGATGCTCAAACTCGTCCCGCCTGGCTGCGAAATCGTCTGGTTGGCCGACGGCAGCAAGCTCACCTTCTGCGCGATCCCGCCGCCTGTCGCTGCAATATTTTCGTCCACATAGTTCTTGTCCGCCGCCTGGTTCGGGCTCACTGGATCCGCAGGCAACACCAACGGCCCCGCCATGGAGTCTCCTGCCTTCTGCACATACGGCGACGTGTCCAGCGGAAACCCCGTTGCGGCTGCTGCAATCGCATCGTCCACATACTGCTTGGAGACGGTCTGCATCGCGACACTAAGAGGCATCACCTCACTCTTGATCTCCGCCAGCGTCGCCGGCCCTCCTCCAGATACAGTCGCCGGGACCACCCAATACTGACGACTCGTGGTTCCATCATTCAAATGGAACACGGCCGTATAGTAGCTGCCTATTGGCGTCGCGCCGGCATTGGGCGCCAGCGTCATCGACAACTGGCCACCCGCGCCAATCGTCGTCGAAGCGCTTCCCGCTGGCACGTTCTGGCCGCCCGCGGTAGTAAACGAGCCCCAGCTCACCAGGACCGTGCCGCTCGCCGGCGTACCATTCGCGCTGTACACCGTGTCCTGCACCGTCGTCGTTGATACCTGGGCCGACGCGAGGCTCACGCACCCAATCATCATCGCCACCAGTGCTACCAGCAGCATCAACCCTCGTTTTACTCCGCTCATCGCTCCTCCATCTCCAGCGCTGTTCCCAAATCGCAATCGCGCATCACGCGCCATCTGTCTCATATCTCTAATTCGACGGTGCGAAGCCAGTACCCGGCGTCCCCGCAGCCATCCCTTGGGGGCCATCGAAAGCTCCCTGTTCCACGCCCCGTCCCGCCGGCGCGATGGAATGCAGCAGCATTCCATTCACCGTCTGCGCCAGTTGAACGAAATCTTCATTTCCAAAATGCCCGATCGACACACCACTGTCATGCGCAATCGCCAAACCGATATTCAAAAAGCCAAGAATTCTCTGCAGTTCCTCTGTCTTCATTCCGTTCTCCCTGGCCTTGCCGGCCTCTCCTGCTATCTTCACCACAAACTCATGAACCCCATCGCGAGCGAATTCTCTCCGCATCGCGCGCCCACGTTGCAACCATCTCCGCCAAACCGCTACCATCACCTTTAGCAACATGCTCTGAAAGGCTCCTATGGAATCCAGCAACAGCACCTCCGCACCTCGCCGCACGGAAGACATCGCCCTCGATCTCCTCAAGTTCATCGCCTCCCACGCCAACCTCGGCGCCAAAGGCGGTTCGGCCACTGGCTTTGGACTTCCTTCGACTCCCAAGCCCGAAGACCAGGTCACGCAACTCTTCGAGCTCTACACCCGCTGCCGCATAGCTGTTGAATCCCCGCTGCCAGGCACCGCAGCGCAGAAGTAGCCGTGCCACCCCTACGCGTCGCAGTCATCGGCGCCGGCGCCTTCGGGCGCAATCACCTTCGTGTCTATCGCGAACTCGAACTCGCTCAGCCCGCGCTCGTTCAACTAGCGGCACTCGTCGAACCAGTCGCCGAGCGCCGCGCCAACTTTGCCTCTACCTATAACATTCCAACCTTCGCAACCGTCACCGAGCTCCTCGCCGCAAGCCTCTCACTCGACGCCGCCTCAATCTGCGTTCCAACCATCCATCACTCAGCGGTCGCCGAGCAGCTTCTGTTAGCAGGTCTCGACGTCCTCATCGAAAAACCCTTCGCCGCAACTCTCGAGCAAGCCGACCACATCCTCGCGCTCGCTGTCGCCAGCCAGCGCATCGTCGCCATCGGCCACCTCGAACGCTTTAACCCGGCCGTCACCGCCACGCTTCAGGCTCTTAACCAGCCCATGTTCTTCGAGTCCCACCGCCTCAGCGTCTTCACGCCGCGGTCGCTCGATGTCGACGTCGTCCTCGACCTCATGATCCATGACCTCGATATCGTTCTCAGCCTCACACACTCACCCGTGCGCGAAGTCCGCGCCGTTGGCCTGCCCATTCTCTCGCGCAAAACCGACATCGCGAACGTTCGCGTCGAGTTCGAATCCGGTTGCGTCGCCAACTTTACCGCCAGCCGTGTCTCCACTGAGCAGGTTCGCAAGTTGCGCCTCTTCCAACCGCATCAATATCTCTCACTCGACTTCGCCCGTCAGGAACTCCTGACCATCAGTGTCGATCCAGCCATCGTCGCAGCGGCGATTGCTGCAGGTTCGTCCCCTTCCCCTGCAGCAACCTCCTCCGCTCCTTCTCCATCCGCCCTCGGTGAGCACCCCACCGCCGGTCTCTCCCTCACCAAAGCGGACATCGCCAAAGGCGAACCCCTTCGCCTTGAGCTCGAAGACTTTCTCAACGCCGTGCAACTACGCACGCAGCCCCGCGTCCCGGCAGAAGCCGGCCGCGCAGCCCTCGCTCTCGCTCTTTCCATCAATGACCAGATCGCCAGCCACGCCCACCGCGCTGGCCTTCTCTAGCCTTCCCTGCCGAAGCAGCTACTGCAGCTTCTGCACCGGCGTCCCAGGCGGAATAACCAACTGGAATTCGTCCGATTCGAACGGCGTATTCAACGCGAGCTTCGTCACATCAATCTTCAGCGACAACTCATCCACCGGCCGCCGAATCATGATCACCGCAGGAAACTGCTGTGCGTCATAGGTCTGATAGTCCTCATATGTCGCCTGCGTAACAATTTCGCCCTTGTCGTTATAGATGTCCTGCTCGTAAGGCAGCATCGTAACGCGGCTGATGTGAATCTTCCTCTCGACCTGCAGAATGTTTCCATTCGTGCTCTTCATAACCGTCAAGTCGTAGTCTGGCTCAACCGTCTCCGTTTTATGATGTACATCCTCATGCAGCACACGCGTCGACTCCGACAACGTAACGTACTCATCCGGCTTCACACCCGGTACCAGCAACGAGTCCAGGAACACCGCCGGCCTCAGGTTTTGCAATGCGCTCTTCGACGGCTTCGTCGGATGATCCGTTCCCTGGAACCAGATATTCCCATGCGAAGAGGCACGCTTCAGCGTAAATTCCTGTCCGTTGCTCACCATGTCGAGAGCGCTCGAACCAATCAGTGGAAGCTGCAAAATCACCCGCAGATCCGCCGGTTTCTGTACAAAAATGTATCCGGTGAAAGAAGAGTACTCCTTCACCTTTCCTTCTTTGCCGCCACCCGTCGCCGCCGTAATTTCCACCTGCGCCCGGAGCGTCTTAATCGCCGCATCCCGCGCCGAAATCTGCTGCTCTACCTGCTGCACAGTTGCTGTCTGATATACCGTCGGCGCCTGCGTCTTCAAGACAAGCCGCGTCGTCGAAAAACAGCCGGTCAGCCCGGCTGTCATCGCCACTACCAGCACCGACAACGCTCTCAAATTCCTCATCAATCGCAAGTACTAAGTATATCGACTCGCGTACCACTCTTTAGGATGCACAATCTCTCGCTATCCATCCGCATCTCGCTCATATTCCGCCCAACCTGATTGCTAAGATTGTTCATTCTTCCCGACAGCAATGCGCTTACCCAAGCACCGCATCGATGTGGCTCCAGATCGCGTCGTACGGAACCATCCACGGCTTCTGCAGAATCGTGATCGTCAACTCTCCGCTGCACATGCTCCATCCAACCGTCACGCCGTCCGCCGAAGCCCTTCCCTTTGCCTGCGTCGGATCCAATGCCGGCCCTCCGGCTGCCTTCACCTTTGCAGCGACGGCAGCCGGATCAGAAATCGCATACGTCTTCGCCTGGCTCATCTCAGGCCGCCGCAGGAATCGCGTTCAGCAGCGCCGTCAGTTCCGTATCGATGATGCTCGTGTACGTCTCTACCTTGCTCATCGTCGCGGGATCGCTCACCTTGATCGCGTCCAGCAACGCTGGTAACTGCAACTGAATTCCCTGCAACAGGCTGGGTAGGCTGGTCGCAGCGTCCGCTGTGCTCACCGTCGCCAGCGCTGTTGCCAGGTCTGTCTTGATGTTGCCGATAATCTCATTCGCCTCATCACCCAGCGCCGATCCGCCGCCCACCGTCAGAATCGTCACCACAATCGGTCCCAGGTACGTCAGAACTCCCTGCGCAATCGTGATCCACGTCGGTGCCTCGCCGAAAAGTTTCTTGAACGCAGCCTCGATCTTTGCCGCGAACGACTTCAAATCCGTAATCAAATTCCCAAAAACACTCATGCGTCTCTCCCGGCGAAGATCATTCGCCCATCGTCTCTCTCAATCTCATCTGCAAACTTCGATCCGAACCCGCGTCTACCCCCGGCCATTCAGCCCGCGTTCATCTGCTCTTCGCGAAGCCGCTCCTCACGCAGACGTCTCCGCTCCTCTACCCGCCGCTCATACTTTTCAACGAGATACGTAGCAGTCCCTTTCTTCCTGGACGGCGCCGATCGGACCGGCTTCAGCAGCTCCGTCGCCAGCTTCACATGCGGACAACTGCCTTTCTTCGCAGCCTCCACAAAGCCATCCACAATCGCTTGAAACTCTCTCGCCAGCGTCCGTCGCATATGGGCCCGGCACTCGCTCGGACGCAAGCCCTTGATCTTTGCCTGCCCAACCACTTCCTTCGCCCGCTCCAATTCCTCGTCCTCCGCCATCCGTCCTTCTTTCTCCAAAACAAAACGGGAGACCCCGAAGGGCCTCCCGTTTGATATCTACTTATCTAGAATAGCAGTCGGCGTAGGGTAACTATGCCAACTTTTTAGATTTTTTATCTCTATCAGAATGAGGCACTTCGAGCAATTTCCTCCTCTTGACCCCCTTGACAGCTTTTCAGCGGTTCCAGCATTCCAGCCTCCAGAAACATCTCCGTCAGCGCGTCCAGTGCATATCCATACCGTCGGATGCAGTTCCGCAAGCTCAGCCCCAGCATCCCGGCTGCCTCACCATGCGTGTACTCCTGCAACGCAACCCGCTTCAGCAACTGTTGGTCCATCACCGACAGCCGCGCCAATCGCTTCTCCACATCGAAGCAGAAGATCACGGCATCCTCAAATCCATGCACCCGATAGCTCGTCACATGTCCGCGAAACAACTCCCGCCCCAGCAGGGAAGGCACCCGTCCTGCCTGGATCGCCATCCGCAGATACCGCCGAAGCATCGCCTCCGTGTACTTGCGGTAAAACGCCAGCTCCACCCTCGGCTTGCCTTCAACTTCGGGAGGCACTTCCGGCTGCACCGCGGGAGTTCCCTCAGCAACCGCCCACACCCGCTGAAGCCGCAGACCGTTGGTTACGGCTGACACCACCCGTCCCGTGCTTCCCTCCCGAATCAACTCTCCCTGTTCGGCCCGCTTCACCCGTTTCGGAACCAGCCTCAAGCCCGCTCCCTGCTCTCTGTTGCGAAGGATCTGCTTCATTGAGCGCCTCCCACATGAGCCATGCTCCTTACCGTCGCGCGCCGTTGCGCCCGTCGGCTCACCGCCCGCGGTGCCGGAAACTCCGACAACCACATAGCGCATCCACGGCAATACACTCCATGTCCCTCAGCGCGCAACCAGAGCGCGCCGCAAGCTTCACAAACTTTCAAACTAACGCGGAAGTCCTTCATTTTTCTGTTATCTCCAGACACAGCTTTCCCCTGACGAGCCTCAGTCATTTTTCAGCGGTTGGATGGGCTCGCTCAGTTGCTATGAGATCTACTTCGCCGAAGGTTTACGTTCTTTGCCGTCTTCCCCTCTGACGTCGCGATCTGTTTCTCGTGTTTTGGCTAAGCCCGGTCCTGGGATATAACCAGCTCGCCCCATTCCCCTCGTAGACATTTGCCGCCCGCAACGCCACCATCGTGGGCTCCGATCGGCAAATCGTCCTATTGAAGTGCTGCGGTTATATCGCCGCCCCTACCCTCTGTCAACATCTAATTTCCTCGACATCTAAGTGCTCTAACTGCAATAAATACAATAGTTTGGGTGTATTTTGGGATATTTGTGTCCACAGGTATTCGCTAAATCTTCGCTAATCAATAACTTGCGCGGTTTTCGCCAAACCTTCGCCAACCGCCCGCCACAACCTCTTGTAGGTTTTTTCTTCCCACCACAACCCACCGCCCAACCCGCTCAGCGCCTCTTTAGGGCTTCAGACCGGATCGATACTCCGCAACATTGGCGTTGTGCTGCTCCAGCGTCGTCGCAAACTTCGTCTGCCCACCCGCCTCGGCCACGAAGTACAAATAGTTCGTCTGCGCCGGATGCAAAGCCGCCTTCAGCGACGCCACCCCAGGATTACAAATCGGTCCCGGTGGCAATCCGGTATGCGTATACGTGTTGTACGTCGAGTCCGACTTCAACTCGCTCTGGTGAATCACCCCCGTCCACGTCCCCCGTAACTGCGACGCGTAGATCACCGCCGGGTCCGTCTGCAGCGGCATCCCAGCCGCCAGCCGGTTCTCAAACACGCTAGCCACCTCCGGCCGCTCGTTATCCAGGCGCACTTCCTTCTCCACCAGCGACGCCAGCGTCACCACCCGCGGCACCTGTCCCGGCGTCATCCCCAACCGTTCCGCCTCGACACGGAACTGCTTCACCATCGTCGTCAACATCAGCAGCGCTCCCGCATGCCTGCTGAACTTGTACGTATCCGGAAACAAATACCCCTCCAACGACATGGCACTCCCCTGCGGCACCCACTCCGTAATTAACTCCGTGTCCTTCTGTTCCGCCTTCAGAAAATCCGCGCGCGTATCCAGCCCCGCCGCAGCCACGGCATTCGCAATATCGAAGATGTTGTACCCCTCCGGGATCACCAGCGACACCGTATACACATCCCCCTTGCGAATCCGGTCATACACCTCAGCCATCTTCACCGGATGATCGAACCGATACTCGCCAGCCTTTAGCGACCCCGACCTGCCGCTCAACGTCCGCCAGATCACCAGTGCATCGAAGGCCAGCGCACTGCGCACTACCCCGTCCTTCTGCAGCTCGCGCGCGATCCCCGTCGTTCCCGTCCCCGGAGTAATCTCAACAAACGTCTCCGTCGACGGCCCATAAGGCACATACACAAAGAACCCCACGACCACCATCACCACAATCGCCACCGCCAACAAGAAAGCAAGCACCCGCAAGTCCGCACCTCTATCAACAGATTCTATCCAGCCGCAACAGTCCCTGCTCTACCCTCTACACCCAGCTCGTCCGCTCTGCCGTTACACTGGCTCCGTGCCTCATCCCCGCACCCTCGCGCTCGACGTTGGTGACCGCCGCATCGGCATCGCCATCACCGACCTTCTCGGCCTCACCGCCCAGCCGCTCTTCACCCTGCACCGCGTGGGCGGCAAATCGGGCCTTCGCGCCGACCTCAAATCCATAGGACGCTTCATCCGCCAGCACGACGTCAAAATCGTCCTCATCGGCCATCCCCTCCACGCCGACGGCACCCCCAGCCCGCAAGCGCTCAAATCCCAGGCCTTCGCCCAATCCCTCGCCGAACTCCTCACACCCACCCACCCCGACCTCACCATCCAGCTCTTCGACGAGCGCCTCACCACCCGCGACGCCCATGCCCTCCTCGATCAATCCGGCCACGCCCCGCGCTCCTCAGGCCACGCCTCCCGTCTCGACCGCAAGAACATCATCGACCAGGTAGCCGCCACTCTCCTGCTCCAAAGCTTCCTCTCCGCCCAATCCCCAGCGCTGCTCCCCGATCCTGACACCCCCTAGCGTTCCTCCCCGTCTCACTTTCGTATAATGAGGTTTTGACTCCCTGCCCTCCGGCAACGCCAGGGCCAGCAAAGCAGACCACAGCATGGAAGACATTAAGAAGGCCCTGGAAGAGCAGATCAAGGCTCTTGAGTACGAACTCACCACCGAACTCCCCGCGGAGATCAAGAAAGCCGTCGCGCTCGGCGACCTCTCCGAAAATGCCGAATACCACATGGCCAAGCAGCGCCAGGTCTTCGTCAACGCCCGCCTCGGCCAGCTAAAAAAGCGCATGGGCGAGCTCGCCATGGTCAACCTCGACAACATCCCCCGCGACAAGGTCGGCTTCGGCTCCACGGTCGTCGTCTTCGACACCACCAAGAATGAAGAGTTCACCTACAAACTCGTCACCAGCGAAGAGTCCGACGTCACCAAGGGCCTCATCTCCACCACCTCGCCCATCGGCCGCGCCCTCCTCGGTAAGGAAGTCGGCGACACCGCCACCGTAGTCACCCCCAACGGCAAGCGTGATCTCGAAATCCTAAAGCTCTCCACCATCCACGACACCATCAAGACAGCGGAGTAACTCTCCGCCCACCCGCGAGCCACCCCATGAACCCCCGGCCCGCAATCTCGTCATCTCGACCGGAGGCGCGCCCCTGCGCCTCACCGAGGAGATCCCCGTATGGGCTCCTCGTGCGCCAAGCCACGAATCCGCCCCGGACCCTCACCACACCCACTCATCCGCGATAAACTGATCTGACGCGATGACTTGGACCCGTGCTTTCGGCAAGGGCAGCGGCTGGCTGCTGCAGAAGATAGTCAACGGCCTCGCTCTCTCCAAAATCTCGCCCAACACCCTCACCTTCATCGGCCTGATCATCAATGTAGTCGCCGCCTTCTTCTTCGGCTACGCCCGCGCCGACAACTACGTTCGCATGTTCCTCTACGCCGGCCTGGTCATCATCGGCGCCGGCCTCTTCGACATGGTCGACGGTCGCGTAGCCCGCCAGACCAACCAGGTCTCCGTCTTCGGCGCCTTCTTCGACTCCGTCCTGGACCGCTACTCCGACGTCGCCCTCTTCTTCGGCCTGCTCGTCTTCTACGCCCGCGGCAACCGCTTCTTCTATGTCTTCCTCGTAGCCTTCGTCATGACCGCCAGCCTCATGGTCAGCTACACCCGCGCGCGCGCCGAAGCCCTCATCGGCTCCTGCAAAGTAGGCTTTATGGAGCGCCCCGAGCGCGTCGTCCTCATCATCCTCGGCGCCCTCTTCGAGCGCTGGAATGCCATGGCCCCGGCCCTATGGGTCCTCGCCATCTTCTCCACCATCACCGTCATCCACCGCATCCGCTATACCTACAACGAAACCGAGCGCCGCAAGCTAAACGGCATCCCCACCTAAGCCGCGCTCCTCATTTCTTCTCAGCGCTGTCCTTCGGAAAGCTGGTCCCTCCCAGCTCAATGCTCACCGTTGCGGTGCCCTCCGCCAGCGGTCCAACAATCCTCACGATCGTCGGAACCTCTCCCTCCAGCACCCATAGATAGATGTCACCCGGCTGCTTCCCAATAATGGGTGCAATCACTCCCGCAACTCCGCCCAACTCAGGCTTCACACGAAAGATCCTCGCCTTCTCCGCAACTCGGACAATGTGAAAGGAGCGTTCGCCATCCGGACTAATATCCAGCTTGATCGCCCGAGGCTTTCCCGCCGGAACCACCATCCCCAGCTTGAACTCCGCAGCATCTCCCGGAATATTCTGCACCACCGTCCCCACCATGCCATTCGCGAGATCCGGCACCTGCATCTGCGTCGTGTCCTCCTTCACCTTGCCGTCCTTCCCCGACGTGCGCATGGTGACCTTCCCATTTGCCTCCACCGTAATATCCGACTGCGTGGGAAAGAACTTGCCCCGCTGAACATGGTGATCGCTCACAAACTGAAACGTCTTCCCCTGCGTGAACACCGTCGTCTCATCATCCAGTGACCCATCGCGGAAGCGATACACCATGTGGTCAGTCACCCGATCCCCCACCGCATACTCATTGATCTCGCCATAGCCGAGATACACACCGGCCAGCGAGTGAATGCTCAAATACCCGCGCAGCGCCCCCACATTACGTTTCACCGCAACCTGACCCAAAGCCTGCGTAAAGCATGCAAGAGAGCACAAAACAGCGACGCCAGTCGAACGCAAAATGCAACGATAGTCCAATCAACCCTCCAAGTAACCCGGCCCGCGTCCGCCGTCGTCCCCCATTTAGATGCCAATCAAGACATTCGAAGGTCGAGACGCACACGCAATTACTGCCGGCGAGGAGGATATTCAAAGACGAGTGCGCCTTCCGATTGCGTCGGCACACCATCTTTCAGATAGGGTTTCCACTGCCTGCCCACCAAAGTGCCACTCATCTCTGCAGCAATTCCCGACTCATCCGAGTTCAGAGAATGTGCCTCACGCACCCTTCCGCTGCGATCAACCGACACCCAGACCGTAAACATCCCATGCCCAGGAATCGGATTCGGCCACGGCAGCTCTGGAAGGCCCCCAGCAACTGCGAGCAACTCCGGAGTGCTCAAAATTACCGACTCCAGAGGGTTCGTTCCTGTCGCGTTCGCCGGGGTGTCGAACATCTGTGACGCGACACCCCTCGCCTCTTCCAGCACCGTAACGCGCCCTGCTAACTCAACCCGATTCGCAGGCTCCTCGCTCAATTCGCGCGCAATCTTCAATTTGCCGAACCCAGCGTAATCATTGAACTCGATCGTGTAGTTCGGCGACTGCACCATCCCCAGCAAACCATCGCGCGCGCGAAAACAATCATTGGCAAAATTGACCTGTTCCAGCGGCGGTTCTCCCAGATTGAACTCTGCATGTTGGCAAGGATCCGATCTTATTCCATTGGGCAGCACAATGTATTCGATAGGCGCGTTCGACAAATTCCAGCGGTGAACGTCGGGCACGGGAGTGAAGAGCCCCGTAACAAAGTCTCTCAGCCACTTCGGAAAATATTCGCCTTGCGTGATCACATGGAGTCCGGATCCATTCATCACCGTGACCTGCGAAACATCCGGCGCATGCACCGTCCGGATCCAGCGATCCGGAGCAACCCACGTCTCTTCAATCGTCGCGGCGTAGCCACCCGCGTTGCCCTTCAACTGGCTGACTTCAAGCCGAACGTGAAATGGCTTCGCTCCAGGCCGTCCCAGCGCTGATGCGCGAATCGCCTTCGCGAGAGTCTTCCCCGCCGGTTCTGAAACCCTCTGAATCTTCATCTGCGCGTAAGACCCAAAGCTGCACACACAGGAAATGACCGCGAAACAAGCTATCTGGCGTCGCATCGCATCATCCTACTAAAAGAACCCCACATTTGACCGTTACTTAGAACTCCACCTCACATCCGTCTCCCTTACACTTGTGGATGCATGAGTGCTGCTCACAACTCACACAGGCACCAGCCCATCCTCCTCATCCACGGCGGCGCCTGGGCCATGCCCGACGACGCCGTAGCCGCCCACGAACGCGGCATCGCCGCCGCCCTCCAGGC
>JBAULP010000025.1:0-12070 GCA_049578265.1 Acidobacteriaceae bacterium | reverse complement strand
GCTGACGCCGGTGAGGGTGCCGCCGGTGCCGACGCCGGAGACCAGGATGTCGGCGGCGCCATCGGTGTCGTTCCAGATCTCGGGGCCGGTGGTGTCGAAGTGGATCCTGGGGTTGGCGGGGTTGTTGAACTGCTGCAGCATGTAGCTGTCGGGGGTGCTCGCGACGAGCTCTTCGGCCTTGGCGATGGCGCCCTTCATGCCGTTCGGGCCGGGGGTGAGGACGATCTGGGCGCCGTAGGCGAGGAGCAGGACGCGGCGCTCGGTGGACATGGTCTCCGGCATGGTGAGGATGAGCTTGTAGCCTTTGACCGCGGCGGCGAAGGCGAGGCCGATGCCGGTGTTGCCGGAGGTGGGCTCGATGAGGGTGGTGACGCCGGGCTTGATCTTACCTTCGCGCTCGGCGGCCTGGATCATGGCGAAGCCGATGCGGTCTTTGACGCTGGAGGCGGGGTTCTGGCTCTCGAGCTTGACGACGACGCGCGCGCTACAGCCGGCGGTCACGCGATTCAGTTGGACCAGGGGCGTGTGGCCGATGAGTTCGGTGGCGTTGGCGGCGATGTTCATGGTGTCCTCTCGAGGTGATGCGCGGTTTGGGATGGGAGTTGGATGCGCGCGAGGAGCGCCGCGGACCATGTCCATGATCGGTTGAGGGGCGGGGGATTGTCTAGTTTGGGGGTTTTTGGGGGTGGGGTTCGGGCGGGTGTGTGGGGAAAGGCAACGGCAACGGCAACGGCAAAGACCAATACAGGGATCTCTCCGCTGCGGCGCAAAAAGCGCGCCTCCGGTCGAGATGACGATTTGTGGGTGGGGGGCGGGATGAGTTGGGGAGGTTAGGGGTGCTGGGGGTGCAGGTGGGAATGTTGTTTGGGGTGGGAAACATCTTGTGGCGACGGAATGGACTCCTATTAGGGAGGAGGATTTATGGAGAAGCAGAAGGTTGTGGTGGTTACTGGGGCGTCGGCGGGATTGGGGCGGGCGATTGCGCATGGGTTTGCGAAAAAGGGAGCGAAGGTGGCGCTGCTGGCGCGGAATCCTGAGGCGCTGGAGGCTGCGGCGGAGGAGTGCCGGTCGATGGGCGGAGAGGCGTTGGCGATTCCTACGGATGTGTCGGACGCGGATGCGGTGGAGCGCGCGGCAAGTGAGGTGGAGGAGAAGTTGGGGTCGATTGATGTGTGGGTGAATGACGCGATGGTGAGCGTGTTTTCGCCGGTGAAGGAGATGGAGGCGTCGGACTACCGGCGGGTGACGGAGGTGCTGTACCTGGGGTTTGTGCATGGGACGCTGGCGGCATTGAAGCGGATGCTGCCGCGGGATAAAGGCACGATTATTCAGATTGGGTCGGCGCTGAGTTATCGGTCGATTCCGCTGCAGTCGGCGTACTGCGCGGCGAAGCATGCGATCAACGGGTTTACAGATTCGCTGCGGTGCGAGCTGTTTCATGATGACAGCAAGGTGCGGCTGACGACGGTGCAGATGCCCGCGATGAATACGGTGCAGTTTGATTGGGTGAAGAACCGGATGCCGCACAACACGCAGCCGGTGCCACCGATTTATGAACCGGAGGTTGCGGCGTCGATGGTGGTGGCTGCGGGATATGCGCGGAGACCGCGGAGAGAGTATTGGGTGGGGACGTCGACGGTGATGGCGATTGTGGGGCAGAGGATTATTCCGGGGCTGCTGGATATGTACCTGGGGAAGACGGGGTACAAGTCGCAACAGTTACAGGATGAGCCACGCGACCCGAATGCTCCGAATAACCTGTACAACTACGTGCCGGGAAAGCATAGTACGCGCGGGAAGTTCGATGCGCGATCCAAGAACAGCAGCCTGGAGGTGACGCTGGATAAGCATCGGAACTGGGTAGCGCTGGGAGCGTTGGGACTGGTGGCGGCGGCGGGTGCGGCGGTGGTTGCGCGGAGCCGGGCGTGACGCGAGGGGATGTAGCGATGGCGGCTTGCGGCGCGGCAATGGCGGCGCTGGTTCCGGTGTTGCTGCACCAGGTGGGAGTGGTGGAGCATCTGCCGGATCCGCCGGGAGAGTTGTTCGATTCGGATGAGATTACGGAGTCGAAGGCAGCGCACCCGATGGGGGTTCCGGATGCGCTGCTGGGATTGGCGAGCTATGGGGTGACGATGGGGCTGATGCTGGGAGCTCGGCGATGCCGTGTGATGCGTCCGGCGCTGAAGGCGAAGCTGGCGATGGATGGCGGGATGGCGGGGTTCAACGTGGTGCGGCAGGTGGTGCAGTTTGGCAAGGTGTGCAGTTGGTGCACGGGGACGGCCGCGGCCACCGCGGTGATGGTGGCGTATGGGTTTGGGATGGAGGAGGGATAACGCGAGAGTGGGTGTAGGCGGGCGGTCTAGTTGCGATTTGCGGGAGGTAGGCCCTCGTCGGTCTTCCAGACGTAGAGGAAGTCGGAGTTGCTGGAGGTGGCGATGGCGAGCTTTTTCTGGGAGGCGGCGCGGCTGAGAGCTGCGCGGATATTCTCCTTGGTATCTGGCAGTTCGGCGAGGGGGATTTTGAGTGCGGATCCGACCTTGAGCTGCTCGATGTCCTCGAGAAGCTGCGTGATGATTTTCTTATGTTTACCGTCGCGTCCCCTGGGGACATCGCTCTGCGCGATCGAACCGAAGCGCATGGGCGTGCGAAGCAATTCTTCGTTGTCGTCCATGGAGATGGCCTCCTTATGCCAAAACATCCACACTGTAATCGACGCCTAAACGTGATGAAGGCGTTGCCTAAACCTCATACAAAGGGGCGCACTAATTGTTTGGGGGTCTAACGAGAACTGCCGCTCTCAAGAACCTAATTTAGCTTAGACGGGGAAAGATGGAAAAGAGTTAACCCATGATGGAACGAGACGCCTAGGGTTTTGAGAGAGGGTTCTCCCATGACCAGATTCCTGCGCGCTATTGAAGTTCCGATTGATGAAGTTCCACTAGGGGATTCTGCGGAGTGTGCTGAGAAGCGGCCGATGGTGATGGTGGTGGACGACGAGCCGCTGGTGGCCGACACGCTGGCGATGATTTTGACGCAGGCGGGGTACTACGCGGTGCGAGCATACAACGGACGGACAGCGCTGGAGATAGCGAGCGTGCGCGCGCCGGACTTGTTGATCAGCGACGTGGCGATGCCGGAGATGAATGGCGTGGAGCTAGCGCTGGGATTGGTGGCGATGGCTCCGAAGTGCAAGGTGGTGCTGTTCTCGGGGCACGCGACGAGCGTGGACCTGGTGAGCGCGTATGCGGCGGGACATCATTTTCCGCTGATGGCTAAACCGGTGCATCCGACGCAGGTGCTGGGGCATGTGGCGAAGTGCCTGGATATGTTGAACGTAGCTTGAGCAAGGGTTGAGGGGGATCAATCGAGCTGGTTGAGGGTTGGGGCATCGAGGCTGCCGCCGCAGTAGCGGGTGATGGCCTCGGTGAAGTCGCTGTGCGCAGGGGTGGCGTGGGCGAAGAGGGTCATGGAGGAGTGAAATTTGAGGGCGTCGACCTCGCCGAAGATCTGCTTGAGAGAGCGGCCTTCGATTTGCAGGACGAGGTGGGTGCACTCTTTGAGCCGGGCGCCGAGGATGGGGTGGGCGAGGTAGGCCTTGGCCTCGTCGACGGAGGTGACGGCGTAGTGGCGCGACATTTCGCTGTGGCCGAGGCCCTGGATCTGCGGGAAGATGAACCACATCCAGTGGCCGGTTTTCTGGCCGGAGCGGAGTTCGGCCAGGACCTGGGGATAGAGAGGTTCCTGGGCGGTGGTGAAGCGGGTCAGGTTGACGGGGTCGGTGGTGTCGGGCATGCGAGACCTCCGGGGTGTCTTTGGTTGGATGCAGGTTTATGGGTGCTGGGGGCGGTGGGTTCGCGCGGGGTGGGGATGCGATGGTGCTGGCGGGGAGGAAGGCAGGTTGGTCGCTTCGCCTGCGGCTCCGCTCCGGCCTTCGGCAGAGTCGTGCGCGCTTTGCGCGGGGTGGTCTTTTGTACGTGCCGGAGACCGTACCGTCCATAAAGGGGCGGGTAAAAGACGCCGCATCCAGCGACAGCCAACGCATGCGCTTCAGCGTGCGATCAACACACTGCGACCTCAAGGAAATTGGTTGCAAATAAATCGGCCACTTTCGCTAACTCCGCTTCAATTCCATTTGAGCTGATGCGGCTTTCCAAAATCAGAGGAATACCATCTGGTATGAGATGTGCGACTTCTTTGAAAGCTAGTGCAGCGGCGTACGTAATAGCGGCATGCCTACTTTGGGCATCAACCTCACTTACATGAACTTGCACGAGCCGATCTGAGAAAGTATTCAAGAGTGTGTATGTCTCAGCCATGGACGGATCATACTGACGCGCGTGTCCAATATCGAAGCAGAACTTAGCGTCAGGTAGAAGATCAAAGCACGCTGCTAATTCTTTCGCCGTTCTTCCGCAGTTTTTTCTGCGGTCCATATTCTCCAAAGCGATCCGTGAGGATATGGGTTGCCAGAGTTCGTGGTCGTGTATGGAGTTTGGATGGAGCACTAATGTCCAGGCAGATGGCACGTCCTTTAGCAGCGAAATCAATCCCGCTTCTTCTGACGGAGCAAAGGAACTTGGAATGTGAATAGAGATATATCTATATTGCGCGAGGTCTAAATCTGGTAACGCAGTTATGAGAGGACGCAGCTCCTTTAATCGGAGGGCCGACAACTCTATGGCATGCGTTTGAAATACGGCTAACTGCTTCAGCGCAAATCTGAAGTCGTCGAGCGCAATCGCTCCCGTCGAAAAACCGATGTCCCTCATCTAGAAAACTCCGTAACGAACGGTGAATTCTCCCAAAAGAGAAGTCTTTTCGAGAAATATACTACTCAGCGCTCCCTGAAAATCTCTCCGTAGCGTTCTCGCCTCATTGTAGGTATCATCGTCGGCGCAGGAGTCGGAGTGCAGGCTTTCCAAATGCGTTCTCGTCTGTTGATCCAGGAGCATACCTATGAATCGATCGTATGAGTCGAAGAGCAGTTTCGTTGCCACAAAGTGCACCGGGAATGCACTCAAGACCGCTGCAACGAGCTCTAGTGGATACATCTCCAGCGTTTCGTGCAATTTGGCTACAAGGCCTGCCGTGTTTTGGTGCGAATAGAATTCTGCGCGCTCCGCTTCGCTCGGAAAACCTAAGTGACAACTGTAACAAGCGAGGAGCCCAGAGACATAAATCAACTTGCGTGAGAGTCCAAGTTTGATGTTCCGCAAAGGAATGCCGCTTCCCCCTCGAGTGCGTTCTTTATAGGCATAGTCAACGGTCATTGTCCGCCAGTATCGGGCCATGTCATTCAGAAGGAAATGAGGGAGTTTGTTTGTTACTTCCTTGCGCCAAAGCCCAGAGTCTTCGCTCAGGTAACGTTGCAGCAAATTTTTCTTGACGCGATTGTAGGCCTCGTCGTTTCCGATAGCGCGAGACTCAAGAAGGAGAAGATTACGGCGCGTAGTATTGGAGTTTGTGTCTCCCTCGCCGCCGATGTAGTTGACCAGATCGTGGCTGCTTACGAGAGTTCCGAACGTTCCTTCTTGTCCGACATTCTTATCTGTTAGAGTCCGTACTTCGCTAGCTATCTTGAGTGATACTTGATGATGCCGAGGATCAGACGGCCCGTCTAAGAGGAGCGCCCAATCGATATCGCTTCCAGAAGTTAGCTCGAAACGTGCGAGAGAACCAAACACTACAATACTCGCATCGGATGTAGTGAGGTTCTTGACGGCCCCGGTAAACTCAATAAGCTTTCGATCAGCCAGACTGTGGGCGCGACGCAGATTTTGCCAGTTAGCGTTCAGGCTTAGCTCTAATTTGGCTATCGCGGACAAGAATGTACCTCAATCAAGTCTTGCATGAGTGATTCACAATATTTCCACACTTGGGCGATAGGAACCAAGTGCCGCTCAATTATGGGTAGATGCGGTTCAGGGTGCGGGCGAAGGGGATGGTTTCGCGCACGTGCTCCAGGCCGCAGATCCAGGCTACGCAGCGCTCTATGCCCATGCCGAAGCCGCTGTGGGGGACGCTGCCGTATTTGCGCAGGTCGAGGTACCACTGGAAGGCGGCTAGTGGTAGGTTGTGGGCTTCGATGCGGGATTTCAGTAGGTCGTAGTTGTCTACGCGCTGGGAGCCTCCGATGATTTCGCCGTAGCCTTCGGGGGCCAGGACGTCTACGCAGAGAGCCTTGGTGGGGTCTTTGGGGTCGGGCTGCATGTAGAAGGCTTTGACTTCGGCGGGGTAGCGGTGGACCATGACGGGCTTGGTGAACTGCGAGGAGATGTAGGTCTCGTCGGGCGAGCCGAAGTCGTCGCCGTAGACGTGCGCGGTTTCGATGAGGCCGTTGTGGTGGGCGTCGACCAGCATGGCGTGGGCCTCGTCGTAGGAGAGGCGGGGAAAGGGTGAGGGACAGGTCACGGCTTCGAGCTTGGTGATGTCTTTGCCGATGGTCTTGAGGTCGTTGGAGTGGGTTTCGAGGACGCGCTTGACGATGTGGGTGAGGAAGGACTCGGCGAGATCCATGAGGCCGTCGAGGTCCATGTAGGTGACCTCGGGCTCGATCATCCAGAACTCGGTGAGATGGCGGCGGGTCTTGGATTTTTCGGCGCGGAAGGTGGGGCCGAAGGAGTAGACGCGGCCGAGGGCCATGGCGGTGGCTTCGATGTAGAGCTGACCGGACTGGGTGAGATAGGCCTTGCCGTCGTTGAAGTAGTCCATCTCGAAGAGTTCGGAAGTTCCTTCACACGCATTCGGAGTCAGAATCGGTGGATCGGTGCGGACGAAGCCGTTGGTGTCGAAGTATTCCGCGGCGGCGCGCATGATGGTGGCGCGAATGCGGAGGATGGCGGACTGGCGCGGGGTGCGAATCCAGAGGTGGCGGTGTTCCATGAGGAAGTCGACGCCGGCTTCTTTGAGCTGGATGGGGAAGGGGGTTTCGTCGGGGATGCGCTGGGTGACGGTGAGGTCGTCGACGTCGAGCTCGAAGCCGGAGGGGGCGCGGGTGTCGGCACGGACGCGGCCGGTGACGGTGAGGGAGGATTCGAGGGTGAGGGACTTGAGGGTTTCGAAGACGTGCTCGGGGACGGCGGATTTGGGAACGATGCCCTGGATGGTTCCGGTGCCGTCGCGGAAGATGGGGAAGAGGAGTTTGCCGGAGGCGCGGAGGTTGTAGAGCCAGCCGCGGAGGGTGACGGCTTGGCCGACGAAGTTGCCGATGTCGGCGATGGTGGTGAGGGGAGATGAGGCGGGTGTTTGGGAGGGGGTGGAAGCGGGTGTGAGTGTGGGTGTCAGTTCTGTAGACATTAGACCTCCAGTTTACGCGGGGTGCGGGGTTGTGTTGGAGCGGGGAAGCAGCGTAGGTTCGAGATAGGAGTCGGCCTAATGAAGAAACGTATGTGGAGGGTGAGCGGTTTGGTTATGGCGGGAGCGATGTTTGTGGCGGTAGCGGGTGCGCAGAAACCTTCAGGCGATGGAACAAATGGTGGTGCGGCATTTGGGCCGTCGAATCCGTTTTATGCGAAGAGCACGCTGCCGTTCCAGGCGCCGCCGTTCGACAAGATTACGGACGCCGATTATCAGCCGGCGATTGAGGCTGGGATTGCGCAGCAGAGGAAGGAGACGGAGGCGATCGCGAATGATCCCGCGGCGCCTACGTTTGAGAACACGATTGTGGCATTGGAGAAGACGGGGCAGTTGCTGAATCGCGTGACGCTGGTGTTCTTTGGGGTGACGCAGGCGAATACGAATCCTACGCTGCAGAAGGTGCAGAACGAGGAGATACCGAAGCTGGCGGCGCTGCAGGACGCGATCTATCTGAATGGCAAACTTTTTGCGAGAGTACAAAAGGTGTACGACCAACGGGAGACGCTGGGGCTGGACGCTGAGGGCATGCGGCTGGTGGAGGTGGACTATCGTGCGTTTGTGAAGGCGGGAGCGAAGCTGAACGATGAGGATAAGGCCAAGCTGAAGAAGTTGAATGAGGAAGAGGCGGTGCTCTCGAACACATTTACGAACAAGCTGCTGGCGGGGACGAAGGCTGCGGCGTTCGAGACGACGGACAAGGCGAAGCTTGCGGGGTTGAGCGACGCACAGGTGGAGGCGGCGGCGGATGCGGCGAAGGGACGTGGGGTTGCGGGGTATGTGATTCCGCTGCAGAACACGACGCAGCAGCCGGACCTTACGTTCATGAGCGATCGCGAGGCGCGGAAGGAGTTGTTTGAGGACTCGTGGACGCGGACGGAGCGGGACGATGCGAATGACACGCGCGCTACGATTTCCCGGCTGGCGCAGGTGAGGGCAGAGAAGGCGGCGCTGCTGGGGTTCCCAAACTATGCGGCGTGGGCGCTGCAAGACCAGATGGCGAAGACTCCGGAGGCAGCGCTGAAGTTTATGGATGCGCTGGTGGGGCCGGCGACGACGAAGGCCAAGAGCGAGCAGGCGGAGATTCAGGCGCTGATTGATAAGCAGACGGCGGGCATGGGTTCCGGTATGGAGGGCGCGGGATTCCAGGTGCGGCCGTGGGATTGGAATTTCTACGCGGAGCAGGTGCGGAAGGCGAAGTATGACCTGGATGAAGAGCAGGTGAAGCCGTACTTCGAGCTGCATCGCGTGCTGCAGGATGGAGTGTTCTATGCGGCGCATGCGCTGTATGGGATCAGCTTCAAGCGGCGGACGGATATTCCCGTGTATCAGCCGGATGTGATGGTGTACGAGGTGTTGGACGCGAACGAGAAGCCGATGGCTCTGATGTACTTTGACTACTACAAGCGCGATAACAAGGCGGGCGGCGCGTGGATGAGTGAGTTTGTGGGGCAGTCGAAGTTGTTGGGAACGCTGCCGGTGATTTATAACGTCGCGAACTTCCAGAAGCCGGCGCCGGGACAGCCTGCGCTGATCAGCTTTAGCGATGTGACGACGATGTTCCATGAGTTTGGGCATGGGCTGCATGGGATGTTTGCGGACACGGAGTATCCGAGCTTGTCAGGGACGAACGTGCCGCGGGATTTCGTGGAGTTTCCGTCGCAGTTCAACGAGCATTGGGCGAGCTATCCGGAGGTGTTCAAGCACTATGCGGTGAACTACAAGACGGGCGCGCCGATGCCGGAGGAGTTGGTGGCGAAGATTCGGAAGGCGGCGAAGTTTGACCAGGGATATTTAGTGACCGAGGCGCTGGCTGCGGCGGAGTTGGATATGCAGTGGCATACGCTGCCGGCGACGGCACCGCTGCAGAATGTCGATGCGTTTGAGAAGCATGCGCTGATCGAGACGCATTTGTACTTGCAGGCCGTGCCTCCGCGGTATCGGTCGAGTTACTTTTTGCATATCTGGGCGAATGGATATGCGGCGGGGTACTATGCGTACGCGTGGACGCAGATGCTGGATGATGATGCGTACCAGTGGTTCGAGGACCACGGCGGGTTGACGCGGGCGAATGGCGATCGGTTTAGGAAGATGGTGCTGTCGCGTGGGAATACGGAGGACCTGGAGTCGATGTACGAGCGGTGGCTGGGGAAGAAGCCTAGCGTGGAGCCGATGCTGAAGGACCTGGGGTTGGAACAGGAAGGCAAGGAGTAGGGAGTAGAGAGTAAGGAGTAGAGAGGGCGAGGAGGATGCGGATGCGTGGATGGATGGTGGCGGTTGTGGGTGGGTTGATGGCTGGCGGAGTTGGGGCTGGGGCGCAGAGTGTTGCGCCTGCGGTTACAGCTCCGCTGGCTGTTCAGGTGCAGAAGGTGGAGACGGAGAATGCTCGGATGACGGCGGAGCTGGAGGATTGGGCGCAGTTGGGGCGGTATCGGGCGGCGGATGAGGCGCTGCCGGCAACGGAGCCGGGGAGGGTGGTGTTCTATGGGGACTCGATTACGGATGCCTGGGTGGCAAATGGAGGGAAGTTTTTTCCGGGGAAGCCTTATGTGAATCGGGGGATCAGCGGGCAGACTACTCCGCAGATGCTGGTAAGGTTTCGTCAGGATGTGGTGGATATGCATCCGGAGGCCGTGGTGATTCTTGCCGGGACCAATGATATTGCGGGGAATACGGGGCCTTCTACGCAGGGGATGATTGAGGACAATTTTAAGGGGATGGTGGAGATTGCGCGGGCGAATGGGATTCGCGTGATATTGGCGTCGGTGCTGCCGTCGGCGGGGTACCCTTGGCGGACGTCGGTGGAGCATGTGCCGGAGAAGATTGAGGCGATGAATGTCTGGCTGAAGGGGTATTGCGCGCAGGAGAAGATTACGTACCTGGATTATTGGGATGCTATGGCCGGGCCGGATGGGGGGATGAAGCCGGGGATCAGCATCGATGGCGTGCACCCGAATGCGAAGGGGTACGCGATTATGGAGCCGCTGGCGGAGGCGGCTTTGGCGGAGAAGTAAGGGGCTGGGCTTGGGGGGTTGGTCTTGCCCACGATGACGGTGAGACCGCTATCGGTGGGGCACCCGACGAGAGTGTTAAGCATGTTGAGCAAGTGCCATGCGTCCCGCCCTTTTCAATACAGAAGGGGAATTTCTCGGTAACCGCAGTGCGTTGTATTCCGTATTCACCTGGCCTGTGCGGCGGCCGCGGAAGAAATCTGTTGCCAGTCCTGGGAGGTGTGACTAGACTGTGGCCAGCTTTCACATCCCTTTTTGCTTCTGCGGGGGCATCCCTTGGCGACAGTGCTTTCTGAACGTCTGGTCCGCCGTGCGCGACCTTCATCCTTCGTCCGCATGCTGGACAGGTACTTCTATCTCGGCATGTCGCTGATCATTCTCGTTCTGGTCACGGTGATGTTCAGCACGACTGTTCCCGCCCGGCTGTTTCATCCAAAGATCGCGCCGCCTTACATTGTGTGGTTGCACGGAGTTCTCTTCTACGGATGGGTTCTGTTCTTCATCCTGCAATCGGCCCTGGTAAAGATCCACAAGACCTCCTGGCATCGCACGATCGGATGGTTTGGACTTGCGCTTGGCATCGCTGTGGTTGTGTTGGGGGTGTCGACCACGATTGTGATGCACCGTTTCGAATTCCTGACGCTTCACCAGGGGCAGGACGCGATCGCCGGTATCTCCGTTCCTCTGTGGGATATGACGTGCTTCGCAGTGGTTTTCAGCCTGGCGATCGTCTGGCGGAAGAAGCTGGAGTACCATCGCCGGCTGATGCTCATAGCGTTGTGCACGTTGACAGCCGCGGCATGGGGGAGACTGCCCGCGTCAGTGCTGCCCGGATTCTGGTTCTACGCGGGCGTTGACCTGCTGATCCTGATGGGAGCAGCGCGTGATCTCGTCGTCAACCGCAAGATTCACCGCGTCTATCTCATGGCCCTACCGCTATTGATTGCCGGTCAGATTGTGGTCTGGCAGATCACCCCCACAGAGTCATGGGAGCGCTTCGCACACGCCATCCTCTTCTGAGACAGGCGAGCAAACGGCAAATCGCGCGTCAGGGTTCAATATGGCAATGCTAATGCCTGTCAAAAGCGGCCCGGCCGTCTTGTACTGAATAAGCGTGTGTCTCAGCGCGAACCGGGATTGCTCCTCATAAATGGGCTTATGTAGATCGACGGATTCCTTGTATGCGGTTAGTAGCCGGCGGCTTTGCCGAAGGAGTGGCGGTGGTCGTGGCCGCCTTCTAGTTGGTTGGTGGTGGGATTGAGTTCTATTAGTTCGCTGTCGCCCCAGACGCCGTCGGATTTTTCGTCGAACTCGGCGGCTCGGCGGGTGGTGTAGCCTCTGGCTTTCATGGCGTCTACGGTGGCGACAGGGAAGGCCTTTTCGAATTGCAGGATGTCGGGGAGGTATTGGTGGTGGAAGCGGGGGGCGTCGGCGGCGGACTGGATGTTGAGGTGGTTGTCGACCACGCTGATGAGGTCGTTGGCCACGGTGGTCATGATGGTGGAGCCGCCGGGGGAGCCGAGGACGAGGCGGAGTTTGCCGGGGGTGCAGCCGTTGGGGAGGGATTGGTAGAGGACGCTGGGGAGCGTTGTCGATTCAACTGCGGGTCTCTCCACTACGCTTCGCTCCGGTCGAGATGACAAATTTGAGGTAGGGGAGCGAGATGAGGAGTTTTGGGTGGGGGGTCGAGATGACGAGTTTTGGGA
>JBAULP010000024.1:0-4542 GCA_049578265.1 Acidobacteriaceae bacterium | reverse complement strand
CTGACGGGCGGAACGCGGTCACTGGACCGTCGGCTGCTGGGGTTGAATGTACTTGAGGTTTATGCCAAGCGCGAGAGCCTTGGCGTGCGCACACAGGCCGTGCCGGAGATCGACGTGGCCTAACAGTTCACCGACGCCCTGCCCACGCAGGCTGGACGTCTCAATGTTGTTCCTCACTTGCATCCGGGCCCGATGGCCCGGTTTTTTTTGTGCGGAGTTGGACGGGTGGAGGGGGCTACTGAGTGGCGTAGACGCCGACGGCGGGAGTGGCCTCGAAGCTGGTGACCTTCCAACTGCCGGTGGGCATGCGCTGATAGACGCGGGTGTAGCGGTAGGCGCCGTGGAGGGGATCCCCATCGTTGGTGCCTTCGACCTGGGCAAGGCAGGTGACGATGGCGATATTGCCGATGAGTTTGATCTTGGTCTCTGAGGTGTCGAGCTTGGTGATCATGAACTTGCGGTCGCGCATGCGATCGAGCTGCTGGGTCTTGGTGAGGACCTCGCCGGTGGGAGTGATGCCGAGGTAGTCGTCGGAGAGCAGGCTGTCCATGACGGGGATGTCGTCGGATAGGGCGGCGCGACGCCACTGACTCTCAAGACCGACGATCTGGGCGCGTTCGGTGCGCTTGTGTTCGCGATGGTCCCGGCGCTGGGCAAAGGCGTGCGGAAGGGCCGCTAGCAGCAGCACAGCGGAGAGAGCGGCGAGGGAGCGCATTGGCAGCCGGCGCAGCAACATGGGCGTACCGGATGTTAGACCGGAAATCGGGGCCACGTCAAAGCGCTTTGTGACGGCTGCGTGAATCGGCATCCCCTTGCCTTATCCCTTACGGTTGGATGCAAATCGATGCGGGTGTGGATGGTGAACGGATCAGGCCAGGGCGGTGAGGTTCTCCACGGTGCGCTGGAGCATGTGTTGATAGAGGCCGCCGACGGCGTACTTGGCGAAGTGCGGTGTGGCTCGGTGGCGCTCGGCTGCCGCCTCGTCACGATACTGCTCATAGATTACGACGGTGTCGGGGTCGCTTTCCACGATGTGGGGGATATAGCTGACGCAACCTTCTTCCTGGCGGGAGAGGCGGGTAAGTTCGCGAAGGATCTGGTGGATATCCTCGCGGTCGTCGGTGCGAAAAGTCATACGTACGGTGAAGCTGATCATGGCTGGTCCAGTGTGGCAGTGAAAAGTGAGTGCGGGCTAGGCGAAGAGTTCGTCGAAGCCGGGGCGTGTCATCGTTTGGATGCGGTCGGGGCCGGTGGAGATCATGCCAATGCGCGCGCCGCTCTCGCGCTGTACGAACTCAAGGTACTCCTGAGCACGCTTGGGCAGCTTGTCGTATTCGGTGATGCCTTCAGTGGAACACTTCCAGCCCGGCAGCGTTGTGTATACGGGATGAATTGCCTTGAAGCCGCGAACGTCGGCGGGGATGATGTCGGTGACCTTGCCGTCGATTTCGTAGGCGGTGCAGACGGGAATCTCTTCGCACTCGTCGAGGACGTCCATCTTGGTTACTACCAACCATTCCGTGGAATTAATCATGTTGGAGTAGCGGAGGAGGGGGATATCGAGCCAGCCGCAGCGGCGGGGACGACCGGTGACGGCGCCGTACTCCTGGCCGCGGGCGCGGAGGAGGTCGGCGGAGTAGCCGTCGATCTGGGTGGGGAAGGGGCCTTCGCCGACGCGGGTGACGTAGGCCTTGGTGACTCCAATGACCGTGCCGATGCGGGTGGGGCCTACGCCGGTGCCGGTGACGGCGCCGCCGGAGGTGGAGGAGGAGCTGGTGACGAAGGGATAGGTGCCGTGGTCGATGTCGAGGAGAGCGCCCTGGGCGCCTTCAAACATGACGTTCTGGCCTTCGTCGAGGGCGTGGTTGAGCATGTAGGCGGTGTCGGTGACGAAGGGGGCGATGAGGTCGGCGGCGCGGGCGTAGTCCTCGTACATCTGCTTGGGATCGAGGGGCTCGGTGCCGAAGAGGGCGTGGGCTATGGTGTTCTTCTCGTGGCAGGCGTTGTTGATGTGCGTGCGCAGGAGCGAGGTGTTGAGGAGGTCGACGACGCGGAGGCCGTTGCGATGGATCTTGTCTTCGTAAGCAGGGCCGATGCCGCGGCGGGTGGTGCCGATGGTCTGGCGGCCGGGTGCGGTCTCGGCGGCGAGCTCGATCATGCGGTGGTAGGGCAGGATGACCTGGGCGCGGTTGGAGATGAAGAGGTTGCCATCGACTTCTACGCCGGCGTCACGCAGCTTCTGGACTTCGCCGAGGAAGGCCATGGGGTCGAGGACGACGCCGTTGCCGATGACGCCTTTGCAGCCGGGGCGGAGAACGCCGCAGGGAATGAGCTGGAGAACGAATTTTTTGCCGTGGATGATGACGGTGTGGCCGGCGTTGTGGCCGCCGGCGTAGCGGGCAACGATGTCGAACTTTTCACTGAGGACGTCGACGATCTTGCCTTTGCCTTCATCGCCCCACTGGGCTCCAAGAATAACGGCGGATGTACGATGCGCACGCGGCGAGACGGAACTTTCGGTTTTGCTCACGAGGAGGTTGCTCCGGGGGTGATGCTCGGGGGGAAGTGCGCGCAGCGGAATCTAAACAAGATCACTCGCGCCCATGATTCATTTTATACCCGGATCGTGTGGAGCGAACGGGTGCGTCGGTTATCGCTTGCGGGGGAGGCTCAGGTTTACGTCGGCGGCGGTTAGCTGCTTGGTGAGGAGGATGATCTGGCCGGTGTGGTGGTCAAGGTGACCGACGATCTTGAAGATGGCTTCGAGGATGGTGGGGTGGCGGGCGAGGCCGGTGGGTTGGGGGTCGATGATGGTGAGGAGACGGGCGGCGGGGACGGCGGCGATGATGCTGCGGGCTTCGTCGACGGTGGCGTTGAAGCGAGCGCGGGCTTCGGCGATGGGAGTGGTGGGGGTGAGGGTGAACTCGGCGTCGCGCTCGCGGATGTCGGGCTGGTCGTCGATGCCGTGAAGGATCCACTGGCGGATGTTGCCGTCGAGATGGAGGAGGAGATTGAGAATGGAGTTTTCGTGGTCGCCGCTGCGGTGGCGGAGGAGGTCTTCGGCGTTGGGGAGGGCCGAGAGCTTGTCGAGGCAGTGGGCGATGGACTTCTGACATTGCT
This sequence comes from Acidobacteriaceae bacterium, assembly GCA_049578265.1. Taxonomy (GTDB): domain Bacteria; phylum Acidobacteriota; class Terriglobia; order Terriglobales; family Acidobacteriaceae; genus Granulicella. The sequence continues at coordinate 1,422 of JBAULP010000024.1, read as the reverse complement.
CGATGCGCTGGGCGGCGCTGGCGAGGAAGTTGGCGGCGATGTCCTGCGCGGACGGCGGGAGGATTGGCGTGGTGGACATGAGGGAATTTTACGGCTGAACGGAGGCGAGATGCGCCCCGGCGAATCTTTGCGGGGGCGTTGGGTATCTTATGGGACGATGCCGGAGTTGCCTGAGGTCGAGACAGTTGCGAATGGGGTGGATGCGCGGGTGCGTGGGCAGCGGATTGTGCGGGTTTGGACGAGTGGGAAACCACAGACGTTCAAGTCCAGCGAGGCGGAGATTGCGGAGACGCTGACCGGGGCGCGGATTGAACGGGTAAGGCGGGTGGGGAAGTCGATTGTGATGGACCTTGGCAAGGGTCCAGGGTCCAGGGCCCAGGGTCCAGGGGTGGGCGCGGCGCAGTTTCTGGTGCATCTGGGGATGACGGGGAGGTTGCTGGTGTCGGCGGCGGAGGTGCCGCTGCCGTTGCATACGCATGCGGTGTTGGGGTTGAGCGGTGCGCCCGGGGAGAAAGTTGGGCGGGAGATTCGGTTTGTGGATGCGCGGCGGTTTGGGCGGCTGTCGGTGGTGAAGGAGGCGGGTGGGTACGCGGGGCCGGGGGCTGAGCCTACTACGATTTCGGTGGGGGATTTTTCGGGGCTGTTCAAGGGGCGCAAGCTGGCGATTAAGGCGGCGCTGCTGAATCAGTCGATTCTGCATGGGGTGGGGAATATCTATGCGGATGAGAGCTTGTTTCGGGCGGGGATCCGGCCGCGTAAGCCGGCCGGGCGGCTGACGAAGGCGGAGCTGGCTCGGCTGCATGGGGCGCTGCAGGAGGTGCTGGCGCATGCGATAGCGCTGGGTGGGTCGTCGGTGTCGGATTATGTGGATGCGGATGGGGTGCGGGGGTTCTTCCAGCTGGAGCACAAGGTGTATGGGCGCTCGGGGGAGGATTGCCTGGACTGCGGGACGGGGTTCAAGAAGATTGTGGTGGGTGGGCGCACGACCGTGTACTGCCCGACGTGCCAGCGGTGAGTCATCAGCAGGCTAGGCGGCTTTGGAACGGCGTTCCCTGGAGCTCAAAGGGCGGGCGCGGGTGATGCGCTGGGCGCGTCGCGGGGTATTGAGGGCCTCCCAGAGATCGGTGCGGCGCTGCGTGTTGAGCCAGAAGTCAGCCGAGTTGCCGAAGACGCGGGCGAGGATGAGGGCGGTGTCGGCGGTGACGGCGCGGCGGTCACGGCAGAGCTCGTTGACGTGCTTGCGGGGTAGGCCGGAGCGCTCGGCTAGCTCGGTCTGGGTGAGAGCCAGGGGTTCGAGAAACTCCTCGACCAATATGGCCCCTACGGTGACGGGCTTGCGCTTTGTTTGGTGCATGATTTCCCTCTGCTGCGGTTTCTTACCCTAACACCGGGGCGCTCATCATGAAGCTACACTTTCAGGAT
>JBAULP010000023.1:0-49408 GCA_049578265.1 Acidobacteriaceae bacterium | reverse complement strand
CATCTCCGCTACCTGGCGAGCGCGCGGCTGCCCAAGGGCGCGGCGAACGTAGCGGCCGGGGCCGGTGCCGTAGCGAGCAACTGCCTCGCGAAACAGACCGGCTTTGTCGCCGAAGGCCGCATAGAGGCTGGGACGATTGATGCGCATGGCCGCGGTGAGGTCGGTGAGCGATGCGCCCTCGTAACCCTTCCGCCAGAAAACACGCATCGCAGATTCAAGCGCAAGATCGCGATCAAACGAGCGGGGACGACCGACTTGCGGTCGGGAGGCCAGGGCAGGTGGCGAAGCGGGCGGCATGGGAGAGGCCGTAAGACTCATAGGGAAAGATACTAGCGCCCTTACGGCGTTTTGCGCGACAGAATTCGGACGAGTGAGGAACTCAAGTGGAAACGTCAGCGCACGAGATTGGCCAGTGCAACGCACGGGTTGCGGGAGGAAAGGCTGTAACAACAACGGTTAGGAGTCCTTGGCGTCCTCGTACTCTTCATGCCAGGCGGTCTGAATCGCTTCGAGAATTCCTTCGTTGGACTTGGAAGGATCGCCAATGAAGCCCGGCAGTTGTGTCACCCACTTGTGAAGGTCGGTGAAGCGGACCGCGTAAGGGTCGGTGTCGGGGAACATCTCCTGCAGCTGAATTCCAATCTCCAGGGTGTCGGACCAATCGAGTTCGCGCGGCATCAGCGGTACCTCCAAGATGCCAGTTTACTTCTATTTGGGTGTGGCCTGCGGGAGCGGGCGGATGGTCCGCCGCGATAGAATAACGAAGCCGCATGACCACACACGCCCAAGCACCGAAAGACGTTAGTACAGCCTCCCAGAAGCAGCGCCGCACGCCCGCGCGCCGCCGGTTGATTGCAGCCACGCGCAAGTTGCGCGAGGTAGGCTCCATTGCATCCGCCGTGGCCGGAACCTCCCACCCCTACATGGCGCATATTGTGCCGATGCGGCGGTGCAACCTGGCATGCACCTACTGCAACGAGTATGACGATGTATCGAAGCCGGTGGACATCGAGGAGATGAAGCGTCGGGTCGACCACCTGGGACGGCTGGGGACGTCAGTGATTACGATCTCCGGCGGCGAGCCGCTGCTGCACCCGGAGCTCGAAGATGTGATCCGGCAGATTCGCAAAACCGGCGCCATCGCCGGCATGATCACGAACGGCTACTTGCTGATGCCGGAGCGGATCGAGCGGCTGAACCAGGCCGGGCTCGATCACATGCAGATTTCGATCGACAACGTGATGCCCGACGAGGTGTCGAAGAAGTCGCTCAAGGTGCTCGACGCGAAACTGGCGATGCTGGCCGAATACGCGGACTTCCACGTGAACATCAATTCGGTGGTGGGCGGCGGGATTGCAAATCCGGAAGATGCACTTACGATCTCCAAGCGCGCGCTGGGGCTTGGCTTCAGCTCGACGATCGGAATCATCCATGATGGCAGCGGGCAGTTGAAGCCGCTGGGTGATCGCGAGCGCAAGGTGTGGGACGAGGTGCGGCGCCTGACGCGGCGCAGCTACTCGCGCTTCAACGGTTTCCAGGAGGCGATCGCGAATGGGTTGCCGAATGACTGGCGTTGCCGTGCGGGCTCGCGCTACTTGTACGTCGATGAGAACGGCATCGTATCGTACTGCTCGCAGCAGCGCGGCTATCCAGGAATTCCAGTGGCCGAGTACACGACCGAGATTGTGAAGCGTGAGTTCCTGACGGAGAAGTCATGCGCGCCAAATTGCACGATCAGCTGCGTGCACCAGGTCAGCTACATCGACCACTGGCGCGCTCCGCAGAAGACGACCATCACGCCAGGCGGAGCGAGCCACGGCGCCGGCGCCGGACTCATCCAGATTCAATAAAATGAAGGTCTGCTTCGCTGTTGCACGAAGGCCCTACACGGCAATAGGTTGAACCCCTTTATGTATACTTTCCCAAAACATAGGATGTTGGGAAAGACATTTGTTGAACACTGGCGCGCACCGGGAAGGGGCGAATTGTGAAGTCAGCACCAGGTTGGATCGCCCGAAATAGCGAAATTGCGGTTGCTCTCATTGCAACGTTTATTGTCGTCTTAGTGCGTCTGTTGATCGGCAGGCGTGTCACATTTTGTGGTGATCCGGACTCTTGCTCGTACCTGGCCCTTGGCCAGTCATTGAGCCACCATCACGGATTTGTTGTGAACTTTCTTTATCAATATCAGTTCATCTCTCTTCATCTTCCGTCCCACGGTATCGAGTACTGGCGTCCAGGTGTCAGCTTATTACTCCTTATGACGCAGCCATTCGGCGGCGTTACTCTCGCATCCAGCATCGTGGTAACGACACTGGCGGGTGTTGGCTTTGCGTGGGGCGCGTGGAAGATCGCCATGGATTTTTCAGGGAACCGTGGTCTGGCTTGTGCGAGCTATCTTCTCTGCCTCGTACTTCCGCAGCTTTGGTCTGGTTCCTTGGGCCCCGATTCCACACTTTTCTATGGTGCGTTTGTAGCGTGGTTCTTAGCACTGTTCACTGTTCGCTTTCAAAGCTATTTGTTCGATATCCTAGCCCTCGTTTGCGTCGCCGCGGTCAATCTCATCCGCAATGACGCGATCCTGCTGCTGGCTCCTTTGCTCGTAGTGTTATGGTTGCGCCGTCGTTCTGGACAAGAGAAGGGCAGTTCGGTGAAGTACGCCTGCGTGATGATCGTCGGCTATCTTCTTGCCAGAATCCCTATGGTTCTTATCGCCCACTTTGTGGGCGGAAGCATGTCGCGAACTCAATCTCTGCATCTGCTTTACCTGACGGACCTTTCCGAATTGATTCGCTACCACGAACCGTCCACGCTTCACACGATGCTGGCTGCGGGTTTTACAAAGCTTATAAAACTTCGGATCACGACTGCGCCTCTCATTCTCTACCGGATGATCTTTATCGAGATCGGATTCGCTGTGGTCTTTCTTTTTCCCTTGCGACTGCGGCGACGAGAAAATCAACCAGTGTCCCTTCCTGAGTTGGCAGGTGGAGCGAGCTTTGCGCTCGCGGTGCTAACTGTATATGGATTAGCGCTTCCTGCGATCGGCATTTTTTCCGCATTGCGCTCCCTTAGCGGGGTCTTGCCGCTGATCAGCGTTCTGATCGTTCTCGGCATTTACCGGGAATCGTCGGTCGCAACTGCTCGCAAATTAATCGCCGCTGTGGTCCTGTTCTACGCGATTGCTGGTGCGATGGATGATAGTCGTGGCGTGAAGAAAGACAATGAAATTGGGAATCAAGATCGACTTGTAGCTGGTTATCTCGCCAGCCATGGCATCCTCCCCGGAGATAAAAGCCTCATTATGACGTCCGATCCCGCCCAGTTCTCAGAAACTACAGGCTACTCATCTATCCCGCTGCCGAGTAACGGCTTGGGGGCAACGCAAAGCGTTGCACGCGATCTGGCCCCGACCCATGTTCTGCTTCACCGGGACGACGGTTCGCGATCAGCGGAAACTGAAATGATCGCAGCATTGAAACCGTCAAACGTCGCGGATGTCCCGGGCACCGAGATGGTTGTCCTTACGTTGTCTGGGGAACGGTGAAAGATCTTGCAGCGCGACATGATATGCTACGCGAATTGCAGCGCTGATTTCGTCACGTAGAAGAAACCCAAAGCTTAGTCGACACGGGACCCGACAATACGACGCTGTGTGAAGTTCTAAGGTAGATTATTGACCGCCTCTATCCAGCGCCCGCGACACATCCCCAGCTTAGACGGTCTACGCGCACTCTCTGTGATGATGGTCATCCTGTTGCATACGCTGCTTCGCAATACCCTATACAAAGACATTCCATTTGTTTATCGCCTGGTAGGGAACGGATCGCTTGGCGTCTTCATTTTCTTTGTTATCTCTGGATATCTGATCACCACTTTGTTGCTTCGAGAGCGCGAAAAGACAAGCACCATCAGCCTCAAGAGCTTTTATATTCGCCGTGCTTTTCGTATTCTCCCCCCCCTTTACTTGTATGTGTTTTTTCTCGCTGTTCTGGGCGCGACAGGCCATCTTCCAGGCATGAATCGGCACGAACTTATTACGGCCCTAACCCTTACCCGAAACTATAGTCGGCACGTCGATCTCTGGGCGATGGAACACCTTTGGTCGCTCTGTATTGAAGAGCAGTTTTATCTCATCTGGCCAACGGTCCTGGTGCTTTGCATCCTGCACCGCAAGGGATCCGAAGGGCGCCGTAATGCAACACGCGTCGCACTGTGTGTCCTCATCGCCGAGCCATTCATTCGCGTTTTCTCATTCCGTTATTTACCGTCCTTCCACAACACAGGCATGTTTCATATGCAGGCCGACGGGTTAATGTTCGGTGCTCTTGGCGCCCTGCAGCAAGGTCACGAGCTCTTTGAGCGCATCTACGCACGAGCAACTTCCTGGCCTTGGCTCCCACCCTTCCTCATATTCGTTGTTCTGGGTGCGCTAACGGTGAGGTTTGAAAACTACTGGGATGTCCCCATCGGCATAACGATCAACGGCTTCGTGATCCTTATGTGGATGCTTTGGTTGGTGCGGAATCCAGAGAGCGTTGCCGGACGTGTCTTCAACAACGCGGCAGTTACCTGGATTGGACGGCTCTCTTATTCGCTTTATATCTGGCAGACCTTCTTTACCCACCACCTCGACGTAGAGGTCTTCGGACGTAACGGCTGGTGGGACACTTTTCCGACCAGTTGGCTCTGTATCTTTGCCGTTGCTGCCTTCTCCTACTACTGTGTTGAGCGGCCAGCATTGCGCCTTCGCGACGTCTGTTTGCGTTCGATGCATTGGAGAGAAATCTGACACGTTTTTTGTTCGTTCTGAGCTGGGCAAATCAGAGGTTGAGCCATGCTTTCCCAGGAATTTAGACGCGACCGACCTTGGTCGGCTCTTTTGCAGCGACAGTGCGGCTTTAGCGTCCTGTAAACTCGGTAGAGTGCGGCTTGCCCTGCCAACCCGAATTCCCTTATCGAAGGCATTTGTCTTTGCCTCGGTATTTTTTTGCGTGCAGCAGATTGAGCACACTAATTTCTTCTTCAGCCTGCTCTATTTCGCCTTTCTGATTTTAACCGTGGTTGCTTTCAACTTCGCTGAGGGATTTACGCGGCTTACCGGTGCCTACATCTTCTGGTACTCCACGCTCATTGTGATCGTCGGTGTCACATGGAAAGCCTTGGTTGGTGAGCCTGCGAACTCCAACTTGTTCTCCCCTCTGCTTGATATGTCGCTCTATACCGCGAGCATGGCGATGCTATTGCTGGTGACGCTGCTGAACAAGAAGTTGGATTTTCGCTCCATGGGTATCGGCGGTGGCTTTAGCAAAGGCGAACTGGACTACACGGGTGCCGGGCTCGGCTGTGTCGTGGTTTTTTTGGGGATCACCTATGCCGATATGCTCTTCGGACAGGCCCCGGGCAGCCTTGTAAGTGCCCTTGTCCAGGTGAATGTGTTCGGTCCACTTGGGATCATTCTCGCAACCATTGGAGCTATTAAAGATAGCGGCGGTCGCCGCTCCACCAATGCCATTAGTATCCTCGCGATTAGTTATTCAGGTTTTTGGGCGCTGACCTCGTTTTCAAAACAACAAATGATCACACCCATGGTCTGTTGGGCCGTCGGTGCCGTCTACTCAAGGCTCAAGATTCGGTTTGTTCATGTGGTGGCGATTGTTCTCATGGTCGTTGTCAGTTTCGGATTTATCTCACCCCTATCGACGTCGCGCGATCTTTCGGAGGGTTTGGATACCACACAGCGCGTTGTGCTTGTTGCCTATCTCTTCACGCACCCCACATATCTCCGCGAGCATGTGAAGGGCCTTCAGGAGAATGCAGAGGGGAATGGGGTAGGCGAGTGGTATGACAAACCCCAGAGCACGTTGATTGAGCGGCTAAGCATGATTCCTCCCGATGATGAACTGTTTGATTACAGCGCAGAGGGACACTATGAGGGTATGGCGCCGATTTATCAGTATTTTGGTAATCTTGCACCGCACTTTATCAACCCCAATAAAGAAGTCACTTTCAGCGGGAACTTTTATGCCCACGAGATGGGCTACGGACTTGCAGCCGATGATTTCAGTACAGGAATCTCTTTCAGCCCAGTGGCGGAGGCCTTTCATTGTGAGGGATGGGGAGGCATCTTCTGGCTACTACCGGTTATCTGGATGATGCTGTTCAGCAGCGTCGACTTCGTCGTTGGTGATATGTCGAAGTACCCTTGGGGGCTGATGGTCGTAGTTTGGTTTGCACATGCCGCGCCTGAGCAACTGGTCGGAGGCATGATCTATTTTCTCGGCTACGGAAACTTCGGTATGCTCCTGGCGATCATTGTGGTTACACGCATCGCGCCGATCCTTGGAGCTCTTTTCGGCGGCAGGAAGACCTCTCCGCCGGCACGCCGCATGGTTCCCAAGGTGAGCCCTGCTCTGCCTCAGATGCAAGGATGATCGCTCCGCCCGGTCACACGGCACGTTGCTCGAATGCTGTGCGCTACTATGAAAGCTGCGTCTCACAGGAAAACGCTCAGACTTAACCATGAATAAATTGATCTTCGGAAATCTCGTGCACCGTCCATTGCGCTCCGTGATTAGCGCCTTCGCCGTCGCGATTGAAGTCATCATGATTCTTTCGGTCGTCGCTATCTTTTTTGGCATTCTCAATGGAAGCCGAACGCAGACAACCGGAATTGGTATGGACATGATCGTGCATCCAGGCGCAGCGACCGCCATGATGATGACCAGTTCTGCTTCGGCTGACGTTCGCATTGCGAACGTTCTCGGCAAACTGCCTCATGTGCAGGTGGTCGCTCCGGTGAATATAAAATTCACTGCTGGAAGCTCCGTCGAGAATATTTATGGAATCGATTTTCAGAGCTACAACGCACTGCGACCGTTCGTTTTTTTGAGCGGTGGACCTTTCAAGAATCCCTTTGACCTGATTGTGGACGACCTGCAGGCGAGGTCGGGTAAGGGTCTTAAGGTGGGCGACACCGTGAAGGTGTTGAATCATAACTTTACGGTTTGCGGAATCGTGGAGCACGGCAAGGGCGCACGCAAATACATCCCGCTAACGACAATGGACGCGCTCGACAACAATCCCGGAAAAGCGTCGATGTTCTATCTCCGGACCGAGGACGCGCCGAAGTATCAAGAGGATGTGCGGAAAGAAATTCTCGCCACGGATGGACTTCAGGATTGGAGCGTGCAGACGATTCAGGAGTTTCTCTCGATCCTGACTCCAGAACATTTGCCCGGCTTCAACATCGCGTTGAACGTGGTGATCAGTATTGCGACGATCATTGGCTTCCTTGTGATCTTCCAATCGATGTATACCGCGGTTCTGGAACGGACGCGTGAGATTGGTATCTTGAAGTCGATGGGCGCGGGACGCCTGACGATCGTCTCTGTGGTGCTGCGCGAGACGATGCTGCTTGCGATCGTGGGCACGACGCTCGGTGTGATTGCGACCTATGCGTTAAAAGATATTTTGCGCGTCCGATTCCCAACTTTGAGTTTTCAAGTGACCCTCCTTTGGGTTCTGAACGCCGTCGTCATCGCGATGGGCGGCGCATTGCTCGGAGCTCTATACCCCGCAATGAAAGCTGCGCGAAAAGATCCGATCGACGCACTATCGTATGAATAAGCTTTTCGAGCGCACGAGCCTTCGTCAACGTCCGTTCGGATGGCTTACCGTGATCCAGGAAAGTGCGACCGCTTGAAATATTACAAATACCTGATCATCGCGTTTGGGGTATGGCTGCTGGCGTGGCTCTACATCTCCTGGCCGGCCGTTCAGGACGACGCCTTCATCCATCTTCGCTACGCGGCTAACCTGCTGCGGCACCACATGATTTCTTACGACGGGGTGCATCCGGACTATGGAACATCCAGTTTGCTGTATGTCTGGTTGCTCGCTGGGCTGCGCGCTTTCTGCAAGTCGCCTGTGCTGCCGCGCGCAGTATCGTCAATATTTCATCTACTTCTGTTTGCGGGGTTGGCGTGGGAGTTCCCCCGGGCCCTACGCAAGGCGCCGCGTCTCGCCTGGATGTTTGCCGCAGTTCTCCTCGGCTTTCTCGTGATGCCGATGGCGGTGCGTTGGCTGGATGATGGCATGGAAACCTCACTCACTTTGTGTCTGGTGTCGTTGATTGTGTTTGCCGTCTCGCGGTTCGGCCATAGTGAGGTGGTGCAGAAGCGATCGATGGCGTGGCTTGCGATCCTGGGATTCGTTGCCACCCTTACCCGCGTCGAATACCTGTTATTGCTTGGTATCGTCAGTGTGACGTTGTTCCTGACCCGAGTCGAGTGGAGTCCTGCGAGCGCCGAGCGCAGGGGGATTGGTGAGTACGTTCGGCTTGGGATGGAGTGCGCGCTGCCGCTCGCAGGAAGCCTTCTCGCTGCGGCATTGATCTACGTGACCATGCATGGCCTTATTCCCGACACAGCCATCGCAAAGGCGGATGGACACGCTAGGTGGATGGATACACTGGGTTCCACCTTCTCGGTTCTCGTAAGTTCCATGTCGATGGGGGCGCTGCTTGTAATCTTCTGGTTGATCACGGCGGCGGCTCTGATTGCGTATCGGCGTCGTTTGGCGCTGTCAGTACTGGTCGCGAATAGTCTTTTTCCGGTCGTCTTAGTGCTGGCGGTTCTGCGCGGACAACAAATCCAGGGCGTGCGCTATTTTCTGTGGACTTTACTCTTTCCAATTCTCTGGAACATCCTGGAGTTACGTTGGAACGATGCGTTGCCCTCGCCAGTGGCGACGCGTGGCGTGGCGGTGGCGACCTACGGGTTGGTGGGGCTCCTCTTGGTCTCGGTCCCGATTGAATCGTTTTTGCTTTACAGGGAGTTCCGGGCACGCGAGCAGAGTTTGGCGGAGTTCCGCGAACAACATCTCGAACAGCTACGGCCACTTAAGCTCGTCGCGTTCGATGTGGGATACATCGGCTATTTCACGGACTCTCCTCTGTGCGACATGGCCGGCCTTGTCAACGGGCGTGCTCGCGCAGCGTTGCCGTTTGAAACCCGCGTGCGAGAGTGCGTTGCCGAACATCCGGACTACGCCTTTGTGAGCGGGTTCAGTCTCGTGGAGTTGAACAACGCGATGAGCCTGAAGAACTGGTCGGTGTGCTCCATCTATAACTTGGCGAATCTTCGATCGGCCGATCTGCACTATCTCATCGCTTCTCCTGCTGCGACAAGAGAGGTTTGTGCGGCTGCAGGAAACGCGCCGAGCCCCTTGGCGCCTTTATTGCAGACTACCCGTTAGCCGAACGGCGTAGTACGCGTGATGGGACTTGAACGATTAGGAGCCAAGGTCAACGTCTTTCTATAATGCAGATTCGGACGGTGCAGTTTTGATTGAAGCCTGCGCGGAGGTCATCGCGGTCCAAGCTCTCTGCATCAGACTTTGCTGCACAAGTAGTCGTCTGCTTTACGCGCTCAACTCCCTTTACCCCAGATGCCATATGCCCCCAATTCGCCCTCTAAACAAGCGGCAATGCTAAAGCCGGCACAAGGGTCCACGCGTTGGCTAGAGCCGATCACGCTTTCTCAAGTCGTGACCTTGCTGCTGCTTGGGGCGTCAGCGATCTTCTTCGCATTGCATTTCTTCCATCTGACCGCCGATTTTCCGAATAACTCCCCTTGGATGGATTGGTCCAAATACACCGACGAGGGCTGGTACGGCGATGCGGCCATTCGCCACTATCTCTCGGGTCACTGGTATTGGAAGGGAGACTTCAACCCCGCCGTGGCACTGCCGGTGTGGCCGGCGATCGAGTTGCTGGTCTTCAAGTTCACGGGCGTATCGGTGACAGCGGCGCGGGCACTCACACTCTGGGTCTTCGGATTCACGCTGATCATCCTCTATTTGCTGATCCAACGGCTTACGCGCCCTCATACCAGCGAGTCGGGGCGATCGCTTGCTGCACCGATTGCCATCTTCCTTCTTTGCGCGAGTCCATTTGTATTTGTCTTCGAGCGCATGGCAATCCTGGAACCGCTACTCATTGCGCTCACTGCGTTAGGCCTGCTGACAGCGTCCCATCTACATCCAGTTCATCTGCGATCCAGCCGCCTTCGAGGCATCGGTGCGACGTTGCTGCTCACGTTGATTCTGCCCGGCATCATTCTCACCAAGACAACAGGCGTCTGTCTGCTTCCGGCGATCTTCTACATGGTGTGGGCCCGCGCAGGCTACCGAGTGAAGCCCGCGCTGAGGCTCGCAGTTGTGCCTGCAATGGGCGGTTTGGCGTTGTGGTGCGCTTATTTTTTTCTGTTTGTGCGGCCTCATTATCTTTCGGATTATCAATACCTTTTCTCCGCTAACGCTTACACCGGCATCGACCTCGAACCGATCGCGAAGGTCATTCTCAACACGCTCAGCGATGGGTCGTGGATGGGAACGCTGGCGTATGTTCTGTTCTTTGCAGTGGTAGCGCTCGCGCTGTTCTGGCGGCCACGCATGCTGACCAATCCGCTCTTTCCGGCGCTCTTGCTTTGGATTGGCGGCTACTTCTTCTTCCTCGCGTATCACAACAACCTGCAGCCGAGATACTACCTGGTAGTGGCCGTACCGATCACCGTGATTGTCGCCCTTGGGCTTGACAGTTTTCGGTATGCGGACAAGCCGGTTGGAAGAACCGTCGGGTCTATTGTATGCGCTGTCCTGGTGCTCGCCATCGCCATCCCTGATGCAATTCAGGAGGTAGGATACGTTCGGCATCCCACCTATCAGTTTGAGGCGGCCGCCCAGGGAATTAAACGGATCGTCCTGGCCGACAAGACCCATTCGCATCTGATCCTTTCGATCTCCGGCTCGGACCTTACGTTGATGACAGGCTTGCCATCGATCGACGACGACTTTGGCACCTACGATCTGGATGTGCGTGTGAAGCAGTATCGGCCCGGGTGGTACGCGTCCTGGAATGACGTTGAAGATGACAAGGCGGACGCGCTGACACCGATGTACCAGATGAAGCGCGTGGCAGCGTTCCCAGCCTATGACGACCCTGACCGCAACTTACTGATTCTCTATAGGCTCGACTCGGTTACGGAGGCGCAACCAACGCGGCGGCATAGAAGGCGCCACATTCCAAAGGCGCTTCTCACCCGAATGGGACAGCAGCCTAGCGACGATCAGTTGCAACATTAGATTGAGCAGGTGGCGACCTCCGGCCGGGCTCTTGTGCCGAGGAATGAAGGATGGTTCCCGTCGCGCTATTGATGATCGAAGGTCGGTGCAGAAGTTGCGCCTTGCGAGACGGTTGCTCTTCAGTATGATGTCTGTGGTGGTACAGAGCTAAGGGCAACGGTAATCGCTCAGCCTTTTGCTCAGACGTTTCAATCCATCTTGCTGATCAGGCGACCGTCGCAGTTTCCTCTGCATACGATGCAAGAATCACGGCGTCCATCACCTGTAGCTATTCGTCGAGGCGATGCTTCAAATCGTCGCCGGCGGGAGCCTTTACCGCGGTACGCCTCATCCGGCCGACTCTTAGAGCTGGAATGGCGCTTGTTTCTGGAGACCTTCGCCTTCGATGAAGTTCTTCAGATTGCGTTGCTGGAACTGCCAGGTCATCTCTCGAACGGGTAGTCGTTAACGTGATGTTTCGCGGTTGGTTCCGAAGGTCGAACCTCTGGTGGGTGAGTTGCGCGCTGGCATGCTGCTGCGCGACGATCCCCGTGTGCAGTTTTGCAGCAGAGACAACGGCCGCAGTAAGCAGTGCCGACAAAACGTCGCCGCCGGCGCAGGCAGAGGCTGTTGCGGCGCCAGGCCTGCTCAGTGGGACGGTCTCCGATCCGTCTGGCGCCAAGATCCGTCATGCTGCCGTTCATATCGAAGGATCGAGTTTCACGCGCGACCTCAAGACCGATGGTAGTGGCCGATTCAATCTTTCGGTTCCCCCGGGGGCCTATCAGATTACGGTCCAGGCTCTAGGCTTCCGTCCATACACCACCAACGTTCGCGTCACAGAACCGGCAAGGGAGACTGCGGTGAATGTCCGCATGCAGATCGCGACCCGGCCCGAAGAAATTACAGTTCAGTCGAACACCGGAAGCAGCACGGATGAAGCGAATAACAAGAGCGCGCTGGTATTCAAGTCGGATCAGTTGAAGCAGTTCTCCGACGATGACAGCACCTTCCAGCAGGAGATTCTCGCGATGGCCGGCGGGGAAGGTTCGAAGCCGCCAGAGATTTACGTGAACGGGTTCTCGAATGGCCGCTTTCCGCCGAAGAACACGATTCGGGAGATCCGCATCAACCAGAATCCATACTCGGCGGAGTACGACAGCCTGGGCTTTGGGCGCGTGGAGATCTTCACGAAGCCAGGAACGACGAAGCTTCATGGCGAGCTGGACACCTCAGGCACCGACAATGTCCTCAACGCGCAGAATCCGTACACCACCATCGAGCCGCCATACTATACGGTCAACCTCACGGGAAATTTGAGTGGCTCCTTCAACGCGAAGACGTCTTTTTTCCTGAGCGGCGTCTACAACGATCTTCAGAACAACGCGATTGTGAATGCGATCGACCCGCAGTCGTTGGTGCCTCTGCGCGAGGCTGTTCAGGCCCCGCAGGTCACGCAGACGTATAGCGGACGCCTGGATCGGCAGGTAACCCCGACGAACACGTTGATGGGCCGCTATGAGTACAACGAGGCCACCATGAACAACAGCGGCGTAGGCTTGCTCGTGCTGCCTTCTGAGGGCCTGAACACGACCACTACGACCAGCACCCTGCAACTGGCGGACACGCAGGTGATCGGCGCGAAGGTAATCTCCGACACGCACTTTCAATACACTCGCACCCGTCTACAGCAGAGCCCCGTGAGCACTGCCGCGACGGTGGTGGTGCAGGGCGTCTTCAATGGCGGCGGCAATCCCGCGCAGTCCCAGGTGGATAATCAGGATCGCTACGAGGTGCAGGAGCTTCTGACCATCGAACACGGATCGCACTTCCTGCGGATAGGCGGCCGTTACCGCGGGTTGCGCGAAGCAAACGACACGCGTTCCGGCTACAACGGCCAATTCAATTTTCCAGACCTCACAACCTATCAACTGGCGCTGAGCGGGGAGACGCCTGAGCAGATCTTCGCGAACGTCGGTGAGACCATCCAGTACAACCTCACCGCCGGACAATCCAATGCCGTCGTCTTCACCAGCGATGTAGGCGCGTTCATCGAGGATGAGTGGAAGGCGAAACAAAATCTGACGCTCGACTACGGCTTTCGCTTTGAGAGCCAGTCCGGCATCCCCGACCACGTAAATCCTGCGCCGCGTGTTGGCTTTGCATGGGCAGTGGGTAAGACGCCGAAACGCCGCGCGTATTTCGTTCTGCGTGGCGGCGGGGCTATCTTCTTCGATCGTTTCTCGTCTTCGGACATCATTACAGCGGTGCGCCTGCAGAGCGGCACGCAGCAGACCTCTTATTATTTGGAGAATCCAAACTTCTATCAGCAGTATCTGAACGCGCCGCCGCCGGTTGCATCCCTCGGTTCCGTGCAGCCTACGCTGTACAACATCGATCCGCACCTGCGTACGCAGTATGACACTGCGGCCGGTATCACCCTCGAGCGCCGTTTGGGCAAGATCGGCACCGCGAGCGTGAATTATCTCTACATGCGAACGAACCACCAATATCTCTCGCGCAATATCAATGCGCCATTGCCTGGAACCTACAATCCCGCAGACCCCAGCAGTGGCGTCCGTCCTCTGGGAGGCACCCAGAACATCTACCAATTCAGCTCCGACGGCAAGGCGCTGAACAATCTCATCTTCGCCAACGCCAACATCCAGGCAGGCAAGAAGGTGTCGCTGTTCGCATTTGCCTTCCTGGCTCCCACGATGAAAAACGACGCGCCCTCGGATACGAGTTTCCCGACCAATCAGTATGATCCGTCCGTCGACTACGGACGCGAAGCCAGTCCGCGCGCGCAACTCTTTGCAGGAACTACAATTCAACTGCCGTTTCACTTTGAAGGCAATCTGTTCGGATCGATCCAAAGCGGATCTCCGTTCAATATCACGACGGGCATGGACCTGAACGGCGACACCATCTACAACGACCGACCAGCCTTCGCCACAAATCCGACGGCCAACTCGATCATCTACAAGACGCGTTTCGGCACGTTTGACGCGAACCCGCAGCCAGGCGAGGCGATCATCCCGTTTGATTATGGAAACTCTCCATCCTTTTACTTCCTGGTCGCGCATCTGGATCGTGCCTGGAAGCTGGGACCGCGGCCTGCTGCTACCGCTCCGCCGCCTGGCGCGCCGAAAGCGAAGGGGGCAGCCCCCAAGCCCGATCGTCCCTACACGTTGACCTTTGCGATTGAGGCCTACAACGTTCTGAACCACGTCAATCCGGGGCCGCCTGTTGGTGTGCTCACATCCCCATACTTCGGGGAGTCGATTTCGCTCAATTCGCCATTTTCCCTTGGCGGCTTCAGCACCTCCGCGAATCGCACGGTCACGCTGCATTGCAACTTCAGTTTCTAGACGACCAGCGACCGCGCCGAAACCTACCGAACCCCTCTTCTGAAATTTTTCTTTTAACCGACGGTGACGTTTCCATGTGGGCGTAGTCCTACCTCGAACACGTATCTGTACGCGTGATTTCTCCCTGGGTGGTTTTTGCATGTTGAGCCTCCGGCGGGCGTGTTGCGCCCTGTTGCTGTGCTGCCTCGCAGCGCCGTTCTGCACGTCCGCGGCCTTCTGTGAGCGCAGGATCGCTAACCAACCCTCGAAGAAAGTCGCCGCGCACGCTATGTTGTCTCCACCCGCCGAGGATGCGGATCCAGCCGCAACGCGTAATGTTCTGAGCGGTACAGTAGTCGACCCCTCGGATGCCGCCGTGACGCACGCAAGCGTGCACGTGCAGAGTTCGACGATGCAGCGGGATACAACGACCGATTCGACCGGCCACTTCAGCGTCGTCCTGGTGCCGGGATACTACGAAGTCACGATCATTTCAAAAGGCTTCGACCCTTACGTCACGAACGTCACGCTTTCTCTGAAGAATCCTTCCGCGACGATCCACGCAAAGCTGGTGATTGCCACGGAGGCAGAAGAAATTATTGTGCCATCGGACACGACAAGTACGGCTGCCGCAGACAACAAAAGCGCGCTCGTCCTCAAGGGCGATGCGCTCAAGACGCTCTCCGACGACGACAGTACCTTCCAGCAGCAGGTCGAAGCGCTCGCCGGCCAAGGCGATGGTCAGAGCGGGCCAACGGTCTACGTGGATGGATTCAGCGGCGGCAAGTTTCCGCCGAAGAACACAATTCGCGAGATCCGCATCAATCAAAATCCCTACTCGGCGGAATACTCAGAGCTTGGATACGGTCGCATCGAGATCTTTACCAAGCCCGGCACGGATAAGTTTCACGGACAGTTTTTCGTGGCGGGAAACGACAGCGCCTTCAATACCGCGAATCCGTTTGTCAGCGTCCAGCCGCCCTACCACTCACTGTTTGTCTACGGGGACACGAGCGGGCCGATCAACAAGAAGACGTCGATGTTTCTTAACATCCAGTACAACGATCAACAAGTGAACGCGATCGTCGATGCGACGACGCTGGACGCGAATCTGCAACCCACCGCGTTTACGCAGGCCGTTGCGAATCCGACGCTGAACGCTGACTACTCCGGCCGCATCGATCGCCAGGTCTCGACCAACAACACGCTGGTCACCAAGTACGAGTACAACACCGTGCAGGTAACCAACTCTGGAGTAGGCCTGCTCGTGCTGCCTTCGGAGGGAGCGAATAGTACAACGACCACTCAGACGTTACAAGTGGAAGACACGCAGGTGATCGGCACGAAGATGGTCTCAGAGGTTCACTTTCAATACCTGCGCACGCGCCTCAAGCAGACGGCCGACAGCAATGCTCCCGCGCTGAATGTCGAAGGCGCCTTCAACGGCGGCGGAAGCCCAGCGCAGGTGAACAGCGACAATCAGGACCGCTACGAGTTCCAGGAGATCTTCACGCGTCAGCAAGGACCAAATCACTTCCTCCGCTTCGGTGGCCGCTATCGGCTGCTGCGCGATGCGAATCTATCGACGGCAAACTACAACGGGCAGTTCACCTTCCCCTCGCTCACCGCCTATCAGATTACCGAGCAGGGTCTTGCGGCGAACGAGACGGACGCGCAGATTCGCGCTACCTGCGTGACCACCACGACCGGCTCTGTTTGCGGAGGCGCGACGCAGTTCAGCATTACAGCGGGCCGACCCAGCGCAGCGCTCGTCACCGGCGACCTCGGCGTCTTCGCGGAAGATGAATGGAAGGTCACGAAGAACTTCACGCTCGACATGGGTCTGCGGATCGAGACGCAGTCGGCAATTCCCGATCACTTCGATCCAGCGCCGCGGCTGGGCTTCGCCTGGGCCATCGGGCAGAAAGCCAAGAAGCCTGCGCTGTTTACGCTGCGCGGCGGGGGCGGCGTCTTTTACGACCGCTTCGTCTCCACCAACATCCTCACCGCGATTCGCCAGAATGGAATCTCTCAGCAGTCGTATTACATCAATAACCCCGGCTTCTATCCGACCATTCCGCTTACCTCCGCACTGGCCGCCTCGCTCCCGACCATCTACCAGATCAGCCCGCACCTTCGCTCGCAGTATGACGCGGTCGAAGGCCTGAGCCTGGACAGAAGCCTCTGGAAGAAGGGCAGCATCAGCTTCAACTATCTATCGGAGCAGGGCCAGCATCAGTGGGACTCGGTGAACGTCAACGCCCCACTGCCGGGAACCTACAACCCCGGGACCGCGACTGCAGCCGCGACTGGCACCTACCCGCTGGGCACAACGCAGCCGGTGTATCAGTTTCAATCAGGTGGCTCTGCGCGGACCAGCCGGTTCTTTGTTCGGGTGAACGCGAACCCAACTAAGAAAATGTTCCTGTTCGCGTTTTACACGATTCGCACCATGAATACGGATACGGCTGGCGCCACGAACTTCCCCTCCAACAGTTACGACATTCAGCAGGACTATGGCCGCGCGGCCTACCCCGATCAACGACTCTTCTTTGGAACATTCTTCAACGATCTTCCCGGCGGCCTGAGCGTGAATGCGTTTCTCTCCTCCAGCGCCGGCGCGCCGTTCAACATCACCACAGGCACTGACCTTAACGGCGACACGCAATATAACGATCGCCCCGCATTTGCCACGAACCCGGCCAGCGCTTCCATCCTGTACAAGACAAAATACGGAAACTTCGACGCCAATCCGCAGCCGGGCGAAAAGATCATTCCCATCAACTACGGGACAGGGCCAAAGTTTGCTGAGCTCGACTTTGGGCTAGGCAGGACGTTCAGGTTTGGGCCGCGGGTTCCGCTGCCACCGCCTCCTCCGGGCGCGCCTACCCCGAAGGGCCCGGTCCCGAAGCCCGACCCGAAGTACAGTTGGAACATCGGGCTGGACGCGCAGAACGTATTCAACAATGTGAATGCCGGGCCGCCGGTAGGGGTCCTCACATCGCCGCAGTTCGGCCAATCCATCTCGTTGAATAGCCCCTTCGGCGGAGCCAGCAACGCGAACCGTGTCATCATGCTGCGCACCTTTCTCAACTTTTAGGGAGTTGTCCCACAGCCAACCCACAGGTCTTCCAGAGGATTTTCGAGCGCCGGACGCAGTCGGGAAGGGCAGATTTCGCTGGGTAGATCCCAGTTTCGGGCTAAACTTAGCCTTGACTACCGTCACAGCCTGACATATCCTGATAACTCGCGCAGTCTCGCGCCTGCACCTCCGTGTGCCCGAAGTTTGGGCGGCAGCCCGTTGTTCGGGCGGATTCGAGGAGAGCGGGAGCTGGACACCGAGGTGAGTCGTTCGAGGCAGGGCAAGCTTCCAGTGGTGGAAGTTGGCTGGCCATCGAGACACCCACTCCCCAGTCGCTTGCAGCTAGATCCAGCAACATGATCCGGCCACAAGGGCTCTGTGCGCTCAACCGCAACTCCGGCATTGGCCCGCGTGGACATCGTGTCTGCGCTCGTCTCGCCGCCTAACGCACGGCTGCAACTCTCTTCGCGCTTCAGGCCGAGCAGTCAGTTCTACGAAGACGGCAGAACCAAGGAGTAACTTAGATGAACCTCAATCAGACGACAACGATCCCCAGCGGCAAGGACATCCAGCGCAAGTGGTTCGTGTTGGACGCCAGCGGCCAGACCCTGGGACGTCTCGCCTCGCACGCGGCCAGCGTACTCGCGGGCAAGCTGAACCCGCTCTACACGCCGTACATCGATATGGGCGATCACGTCATCGTCATCAACGCCGAGAAAATTCACGTCACCGGCATGAAGGCGGAGAGCAAGCTCTACCGCCGTTACACCGGCTTCCCCGGCGGTCTGCGTGAGGAGAGCTTCACCAAGCTGCTCGCCCGTCGCCCCGAAAAGATTGTCGAAGAGGCGATCAAGGGCATGCTGCCGAAGAGCAAGCTGGGTCGCCAGATGGCCACCAAGCTCAAGGTCTATAAGGGTGCCGACCATCCGCACCACGCACAGCAGCCTGCCGCTATGGAGATGCACCGCTCCGGCACGCCGATGGAACTGCACCAGAAGCAGGAGCACCAGCGGAAGCAGTTGGCGTAAGAGATTTGGTTTAGGGCCCAGGATTCAGGGTTCAGCGAACCACGACAGTTTTGGCTTCACAAAGTTTTTCGGACCCTGGCTTCGAGCCCTGGCCCCTCAAGAGGATTAAATGGCAGATTTGATTCAGTACTACGGAACCGGACGCCGCAAGAGCGCGATCGCACGCGTCTTCCTTCGCCCCGGTTCGGGCAAGTTCACCGTCAATGGCAAGCAGTTTGAGGAGTACTTTGTGACCCCGGCGCAGCGCGCTGCGGCCAAGCTCCCCTTAGGCATTGCCGACATCAACGAGACCTTCGACGTCCTGACCACGGTCAAGGGCGGCGGCGTCAACGGCCAGGCCGACGCAGTCAAGCTGGGCATCGCACGCGCTCTCATGGAGTTCAACGGCGAGCTGCGCAAGACCCTCAAGACCGGCGGCATGGTCACGCGCGACTCGCGTGGCAAGGAACGCAAGAAGTACGGTCAGAAGGGCGCTCGCGCTCGCTTCCAGTTCAGCAAGCGCTAGCGCTTGGGTTGTCGGTTCTCAGTATTGTCTTTCCGTTCTTCGAAATGGAGAACTGACAACTGAGAACTGACAACGGACAACGTCGCTTCATCGCTTCACCCACTGGCAACGCGCCGGTGGCCGGAACTCAATCTCCCTTCGGGGATCTCAATCGCTTCAACAAGAAGACGCAATCGCTAGTCTTTGGAAACCAGAAGCGATGCCAACGACAAGGAGCCTTTTATGGCCAGCATTACGATGAAGGAACTGCTCGAAGCCGGTGTTCACTTTGGTCACCAGACCAAGCGCTGGAACCCCAAGATGAAGGAATACATCTTCGGCGAGCGCAACGGGATTTACATTATCGACCTGCAGAAGACGCTGAAGATGTTCAAGGAAGCGTCGAAGTTCGTCACCGATCTCACCTCGACCGGCAAGCTGATCCTGTTTGTCGGCACCAAGCGCCAAGCGCAGGATGCGGTGGCCGAAGAGGCCAAGCGCGCCGGCATGCCCTACATCAACAGCCGCTGGCTGGGCGGGCTGCTGACCAACTGGGTGACGGTGCAGAAGTCGGTGAAGCGTCTTGCGGAGCTCGACGAGATGTCGACCGACGGCCGCTATGAGCTGCTCACCAAGAAGGAAGTCATCAAGCTGGAGCGCGAGCGCAAGAGCCTGTCGACCAACCTCTCGGGTATCAAGGCCATGAAGCGGCTGCCCGACGCGATCTTTGTGATCGACTCCAACAACGAGGCCATCGCGGTTGCCGAGGCTCGCAAGCTGGGCATCCCGGTCGTCGCGGTCGTCGACACCAACTGCGATCCCACTGTGGTCGACTATGTGATCCCCGGCAACGACGACGCTCTTCGCGCCATTCGCCTCTTCACCACGAAGATTGCGGACTCGGCCTACGAGGGCACGCAGATGATCTCCGACAAGGCCTTCTCGCAAGAGTACGCCGAGGTTCAGCCGATCGAGACGGAGTCGCACTTCGTCGGTGAGGATGGCGAGGAAGTTCTCGCCCCGATCCACGAGTCGGCCGGCACGGCCGAGGCTTCCGTCGAAGACGTTGAGGACGAGAACATCGACCTGAACGCAGCGCTTGGCGGTGGTATCCGCAAGGCTCCTGCAGCAGCGGACGCCGAGCCCGAGGTTGAAGCCGCAGAGGTTAGCGCCTAAGTACGCAGGCCGAGCGGTGACGGCGTTTGCCGTTCCGTAATGGCCGAGCCCTGGAATCATGGCGCGGGCTCAGGCCCGCGCCATTTTCGCAAAATCGCATGCGCCCCCTGTGTAACGCATTGGGCACTGCCCCAGAATCAAGAAGGAAAAATTATGTCCACCACTGAAGCTGTGAAGATCGACGCCAAGCTCGTCAAGGAACTCCGCGAAAAGTCCGGCGCGCCTATGGGCGACTGCCTCAAGGCCCTGCAGGAAGCAAAGGGCGACATGGAAGAGGCCTTCGTTGTGCTGCGCAAGCGCGGTATGGCGTCGGCTGCAAAGAAGGCTAGCCGCTCCACCAACGAGGGCGCGGTCGGCAGCTACATCCACGCGGGCGGCAAGATCGGCGTGCTCCTCGAACTCAACTGCGAGTCCGACTTCGTTGCGCGCACCGAGGACTTCCAGGGCCTGCTCAAAGACATCGCCATGCACATCGCCGCAGTTGATCCCCGCTACGTGGGCAAGGACGAGGTAACGCCTGCGGACATCGAGAAAGAGAAAGACATCTACCGCGCGCAGGCTGCCGCAACCGGCAAGCCAGCCAACATCATCGAGAAGATGCTCGAGGGCAAGATGGCCAAGTTCTACGAGGAGGTCTGCCTGCTGGAGCAGCCCTTCATCAAGGAGCAGAGCCTGACCATCGCGCAGTTGATCGCGCAGAAGGTTGCGAAGCTCGGCGAGAACATCAGCGTGCGCCGCTTCGCGCGCTTCAAGATCGGCGAACCCAACTTCACCGTCGCCTCCGCCAAGGCGGTCGTCGCGGAAGAGCCCGCAGCGTAGAGCACTACACCACGAAGCAACAAACAGCCCGGGCACAAGCCCGGGCTGTTTGCATTTCTGCGTGTAAGGAAACGTCAGGCCCGATTGCCCGTAATCAATCGGAAGAGCCACGTCAGAATGACGGCCCCGATAAATGCAACGATGATGCTGTAGATCATGCCGCCGGGGCCGAAGCCGAGGTGGCTGAAGATAAATCCGCCTGCAAGCGCTCCGAGGATTCCGATGATGATGTCCCCGATCACGCCGAAGCCACTGCCCTTCATCACCTTACCGGTTAGCCAGCCTGCGATCAGACCAACGATGATCCACCAAAGAATACCGTGCATAAGAAGTCCCTTTCGGATGTGGAATGTGGCACGGCAGTATTGGAGCACGATGCTGGGTTCGCCGTCTATCGTTTTATTTTTCAGTTACTTCAATTGCTCATCGGCTGCAATCCGGCGCACGAAGTCCAGGTACACCAGGGCCGCAGGCGAATAACCGCCGGGGTCGACCATGGTGAACGCTCCCGTCATCGGATCCATCTGCTGCCGAAAGCCGTGCGAGGCGACGAGGGCCTCCACCCATTGCCGCATCAGGTGCCTGAGCTCGGCCTGCTTTCCATAGAAGGTCATCCACCGCGGAGCGCGAAGAGCCGTGAGCGCCTGCGCCGCGCCTCCCCAACTATTGCGCGGAATCGGCCGCACGAACGCGGGATCGTTGAGCGCGATGGAAGGGAAGGGATACGGCGCCCAGAAGGCATCCGGATTGTGTATCTGCCGCCGCCAAACCTCGTCGAAGATCCGGCGGTCATGCGCATCTGCGGGCTTCAGCACGTGCTCTCCCAGCACGCGCGTGATCGCCGTGCCGCGTACCTTGACGAACCGGTTCTGCGCGTTGAGATCGAAGAACGCAGCGTCTTCCGGCGAGTAAAGTTTCTCGATGATCAACCTGCGGATGGTCTCCGCGTCTTCCTCCCAGCGAGCGCCCTCCGCCGGCTTGCCGAGCGCGCGCGCCATCGCAGCGAGTGCAACGCGGCCACCATAGACCGTCGCCGAAAGATCCGGGCACAGCCGCGGGAGCGACGGCACCGGCGGACAAACACGAGCATCTCCGTTCGGGCAGCGTTTCGGCATTCCAGCCCAGCGCGGACTATTGTCCTGTCCCGTGTCATACGTGCAGAAGCCCTCCACAAGGCCGGTGCCGCGCGTGTTGCGATAGCGTCGCAGCCAAGCATCCCACCGGCTGCAAGCGACGTACGCCGTCGATAAGAACTCATCATCCTTGCTTATCTGCGCGACCTCCCACGCCGTCGCAGCAATGGGCACGACCATCTGAATCTGCGCGAAGCCAACCTCAGATCGCTTCACACTCGCGGGAAGTTGTCCGTCCTCCCGCTGCAGCGCGAAGAAGGCCATGTGGTTGTCGATGGCAATCTGCGATGGCGTCGGCGGCAAACCTTTTGCGCCGCGCGCAGCCGAACCCCAGTCAAGGCTCGCGTAGACGAGGCCCTCCTGCGGCCCGCACTCCTGCCACACGCCCTCATATACCGCGCCTTCTATCAACACCGGTCGATCGAAATGTGGGAGCGTGACGACATTCGCCGCAAGCGTCGCGAGCGCATCATCCCACATCGGTCGCCAGCGGGCGTTACCCCCTGGGAACGCGAGCGACTCGTTCGTCGCAACAAACGCGCGTGCATAGGGAAGTGACTGGGCGGCAGCAGCCGCAGCCGCTAACCCAAGGAATCGACGACGTTGCACGCAACCCTCCTGCAGCCGAGCGCCGCTAGCGAACTCCGCCGAGCAGTGTCACCAGCCGGCGAAATCCCTGGGCGCGTGCAGCAGAGTTCGCCGCATTCGCATCCGGCGCCTCACCCGCACGCATGAATCCGTGACCTGCACCGTCGTAGATCACGGGATCATAAGTCTTCCCAGCGGCCTTCATATCCGCCTCGGTCTGCGGAACCGTTGACGTCACGCGCTCATCATTTCCGGCGTAGAAGCCATAGACCGGCGTGGTGATGTTCTTCATCAAATCCGCCGGAGGAGGTGTTCCATAGAACACAAACGCCGCGCTCAGATCAGGACGATGCGTCGCGAACAAAAATGACTTCCCGCCACCCCAGCAGAATCCCGCGACATACAGTTGGCCGTTGGCAGCGGGCAGCTTCTTGCCGTAGTCGGCCGCTGTGTCGAGATCGGCGAGCACCTGCGCATCCGGCAGCGAAGACACGGCGCGCACCACGGCGCTGCGATCAGGAAACGCCTCCGTGCCGCCAGGATTCGCCGCAACATATGCTGCGCCGGCCCCGCTCTGATCCATCGTTCCAAGAGTCTTGTTAGGCCCCGCCGGTCCCAATCCGCTGAGCAGGTCCGGCTCCACCACGATGTAGCCCGCGCCAGCCAACTCGTCGGCCATCTCCTTGGCCCAATCGCTCAGCCCAAAGATCTCGTGGATCATCACCACCACGGGAGCCTTGGCCTTCACCTGCGGATAGACGACCCACACCTGCAGCTTGCGTCCGCTCGCCTCAGGCAGGGTCACAAACTCGCCGTGCCGGGGGCTTTTGTCGAGCATGGCCCGCGCCCAGTCCTGCGCCACGCCGGCCACACTGCCCGACCCCATCAGTACAGCCGCTGCAGCAATCGCAATCAGTCTCTTCGCTTGCATCATGCCAGCGAGTCTACGTGCAACCTCGATTCGCTGCAACATCTGACGCGCCGTGCGCCCAGTTCACATCTTCGCCGCCAGCGACTCGGCAAGGTTGCCGACAATGGGCACATGATAACGCTCGCCCTGGCTGGCCTTGATGATCGAAATAATCCAGAAGATAAACAGCAGCAGGTGGAGCAGTCCAAGCACGAAGTGGTTGAAAAATCCGTGGTGCCAGAAGATGAAGTCGCCCGCCATATCAACGAGCGTCAGTACGATGCATTGCCACGCGTGGAAGCGGATGAAGCTCTCGCGCTTGTAAGGCTCCAGCACCAGGAAGACCACCGCGGGTATGAACGTGAGATAGCAGAGCGCGGCCGCAGTGTTCGTCGAGAGACCGGCCGGAGGCGCATATCCCGGCGGCGGATACTGGCCCGGCGGCGGATATCCCTGCTGGCCATAGCCCGGAGGAACGCTCCCCGGCGGGACCGATCCCGCAGGCGGCTCCTGCCCGGGAGGCGGATAGTGCGTGTTCGGAGGTCCCCAGTCCGGCTCGGTCGATGCTGCGGGCGGAATAGCTTCTGGTTCCTTGGGCGTCTCGTCCATGGGTCGTCCTCGAGAGGGGAGTTTCAAGGCAACTGCGGGTAACGCCTAGAGTTTTATCACAAAGCCGCCCGTGCACATCCCTCGAATACAAGAAGAAGATGCGTCGTTCCCGGGTGCGTCGCTCTAAGACTTAACGGTTGTCGAACATGCTTCCCACAATGCCGCCGAGCACTGCGGCTGTGCCGACGTTCCTCGTCTCGCTGTTGCCCGAGGGCAGATAAGGCTGCAGCGCATGCGCCAGATTCGCGAGCGGAAGCGTCTGCAACCAGATGCGGCCTGGTCCGGTCAGCGCCGCAAGGAAGATCCCATCCGCACCAAAGAACATATTGCGGATGCCCTGGATGCGCGTGATCTGAAAATTGACGCTCGCCTGGAACGCGCCCACGTGGCCGGGATGCACGCGCAACGTCTCACCGGGCTGCAAGTCGCGCACGACGACTTCGCCACCGAGCTCCAGCCACGCCGTGCCAACGCCCGCGACCTTCTGCAGCAGGAAGCCGTCGCCGCCAAAGATGCCAGCGCCCAGCGACTGCTGAAAGCCCACGCTGAGTTGAATCTGCGGCGTAGCACAGAGGAACCCGTGGCGATGGATCAGGAACTCATGCCCCGGTCCGACTTCGATGGGCAGAATATGCCCGGGAATCTTGGCCGCGAACGCAACCTCGCCGGGAAAACTCTGCGCCGTGTATTCGGTCATGAAGAGTGTCCCGCCGCCGGCTACACGCTTGATCGCTCCAAAGATGCCGCCGCCGCCCGCCATCTGCGTGTGCGTCGTCATGGCGATGGTCTGGGTCATCCAGCTCAGCTCGCCGGCCTCAGAAATCAGGCTCTCGCCCGGCTGTAGCAGGGCTTCCAGCACCGGCATCGTGGTTCCTACAATTCGGCTCTGCATCGTTGTGAGCATCCTTTCGCTGCGCAGGGTTTGACTCCTCTGCGCGCAGCTTTGCAAAATATCCTACGCTGGTGCGCGCCGCGAAGTTCCAGCGCGCAGACCCTTTACGCCAATATTCTACCGGGCAAAACTGCGGACTTCCGCGAAACCCGGCTTCCACATACACTAGCGAGATACAGCAGGACGGGGGGGCGGAATGGCAACTGGCAGGTCGAAGTCGCGCGGGCGCAGCTCTGGTGGGGTTTTAAAGTTTTTTCTTGGATTCATCTTCGCCTTTGTGGTTCTCTTTGTGGGCGTGTGGACCTATCTCAAGTTTGGTAACCCGCCGGTCGCCACGGCCGACAAACCCTTTCCCTTCGAGGCACAGATCGTGCGTGTTCCACTCAACGCCCGCATCGACCACCAGATGCAAAATCCGCCCTTCGGCATCAGTGAGGACGTCTACGAGACCGGGGCGATGGCCTATAAAATCCAATGCGCCAGTTGCCACGGCGTTCCCGGCAAGGACGTCCCCTTCGCACATCTGATGTACCCTCCCGCTCCACAGCTTTGGAAGAAGCACAGCCACGGTAACGTGGTCGGGGTAAGCGACGATCCCGCTGGCGAGACGTACTGGAAGATCAAGAATGGCATCCGGCTCACCGGCATGCCCTCCTTTAAAGGTGTTCTAACGGAGGATCAGATGTGGGACGTCGCACTGCTGCTGCAACACGCGAATGAGCAGCTTCCCGATCCCGTCGTCGGCATGCTCAAGGGGCAATAGCAAAGCAATCTTCGCACTAGCCGCTGATAGTCCTTCACCCCGGGCACGAGCCCATGCTGAGCCTGTACACTGGTGATCAGCATGTATAAGCGCGTTCTGTTGAAGCTCTCCGGGGAAGCCCTGGCCGCCGGCCGTGGCTTCGGTGTCGACGCCCTCTTCGTAAATGCCGTAGCCCACGAGATCGCCGAGGCCGCGCGCTCCGGTTGCCAGATCGGCATCGTTGTCGGGGGCGGAAACTTCTTCCGTGGCGTCGCCGAGCAGGCCATCCACATGGACCGCGTTGCTGCCGACCACATGGGCATGCTGTCTACCGTCATTAATGCGATCGCTTTGCAGGACGCCATCGAAAAAACCGGCATCTTCGTGCGCGTGATGAGCGCTATCCAGATGCATCAGGTCGCCGAGCCCTACATCCGCCGCCGCGCCATCCGCCATCTGGAAAAGGGACGCGTCGTCATCTTCGCCGCCGGCACCGGCAACCCTTACTTCTCCACCGACACTGCAGCCAGCCTGCGCGCCATGGAGATCGGCGCCGAAGTTTTGCTCAAGGCCACCAGTGTGGACGGCATCTACGACGCCGACCCCAAGAAGGTAGCCGACGCCACCAAGTTTGACCAGATCACCTACATGGACATCCTCCAGCTAGGCCTGAAGGTGATGGACACCACCGCCGTCTCGCTCTGCAAGGACAATGGCCTCCCCATGATCATCTTCTCCATGCGCGAACGCGGCAACATCCTCCGCGTCATCGAAGGCGAGAAGCTTGGCTCGCTCGTTACAGCGTAGCGACCCAAGACTCTCAAGTCTCCACACAAATCCTTGCCGCCTGTGCTATCCCACCGTGACCGCAGCGCGAGCTTCGCGCGCCGTTTCGCGCCGCTTCCACCAGCGGCCAATCGCCTGTTGCGCCGGATGCTCCACCCAGTTGCGCACAGCGACCGCCAGCGCGATCACGAAGATATAGGAGATCCAAGGGTCAAATCGCTCCAGGTGCAGCTTGTCCCAAACGTGATGCTCATGCAGCAGAATATAGACGTTGAAGTGCAGCAAATACAACGCATAAGTGGATGCACCCACCGCAACCAGCGGCTCCCATGAAAAGAGCTTGGCGAGAATGCTTGGGCCGGAGAGCCCAAGGATGATCGCTGCAAAGAGCGGCGTGAGCAGCCCGCCGTGCACCATGATGTAAGGCATCGTGTCGGCCAGGTGATAGGCGGCAAACCACACCCCGAGAAAGCCCAGCGTTCCAACTATCACCCGCGATCGCGCCGTCAACTTCGCGGCCTCATGGAGATGACCAAGCGTCAGCCCGGCGAGAAACGTGCAGAGGTACGGCAGCGGCGTGAACTTCAGCGTGTTAAGCCACAAGCCGTCGTTATACCGATTGGCCGCGTGGCCAAAATGGTCCGGATCCGTAATCACGTAGATGGTATGCGGAATCAGCCCCACGACCCAGAACGTCAATCCGAGTGCCAGCAGCTTGCCTGTGCTGCGCGGCCAAGGGAGACGCAGCAGCCACGGAAACGCAATGTAAAGCACCACCTCACACGACAGCGTCCACGTCACCGTCATCCAGAACGTAGCCAGGTGAGGGAAGAACCCCTGCACCAGCAGCGGTGTGGCGATGGCGCCCATCCAGAACTCCGTGTGCGAGCGCACCACCCACTCCTTCATCAGCATCGGAATGGAGACGATCATCGTCAGCAAATACACCGGATACAGCCGCGAGAATCGCGCCATCCAGAAGTCCATCGCATTCATCGGCTGCTCTCGCCCCGCGTAGTTGTACGCCAGGATGAATCCCGAGATCAGAAAGAAGAAGCTGACAAACACGTAGCCAATATTGATCAGCGGATAGAGCGTGAACGATGGATGCCGGCTCCACGTCAGTCCCGAGGGCGTGAAGTGGAACAGGATGATCGTGATTGCCAGCAGCGAACGCAGCCCGGTCAGCGCCGGCAGCGCCGGCTTGCGTACATATTTCTTCTGAGGCTGCAGCTCACCTGCAGGTTCTCCGGTGGATGTCGGTGCTGTTGCGATCACTGCCTGCATCTCCCATCATAGGACGCCGTCAAGCCGATGGAAGTTCCTCTGCGCTCGCCAAATCTATCGAATTTCAACATGCTCGAATCCCAATCCCTCGAGCATGGCCGTCACCGTCGCTCTCGCATTCTTCGTAGCTGCATCTAAGATTCCGTCACTGAGCGCAGCCTGTTGCAGTTGGGCCTGTGCCTTCTGCAGAACTTGCGTCTCCAGATTCGGATCCGCCTTCACAAACAACCCGGTGTCGCGCGCATAGACGCGCGTCTTATGCACATCGATCGTCGTGTTGAAGATCTGCGATGGCGGCAGCGTCAGCCGAATCGAGCGCCCCTTCGGACCCTCGGTAATCTGCACGCTCTCGGGCTGTAGCTTGCTCATATCGATGCCCGCGATCGTCTGCCCGTGCACAATCATCAACAGCTTGTCTCCGGCCAGCGCGTCGGGCAAAATCGGATTCGACTCATCGCCCTCCACCACCGTGTCCAGCGAGTACACCACCGTCTCCAATCGGTTCAGTTGCTGCACCTTCTCCACCACATCAGGCGCAGAGACAATCGTCAGCGGCCGGCCCGTAATAAGCCCCGCCAGTTTGCCTGCAATTCCTGAGCGCGCGTGGTGCACGAATACGCCCAACGCCACGGCCCCAAGGATAAGAGCCAGCAAAACACCGAAGAGAGGTGCGGATCCGCGTTTCCGCCCGTAGTTGTACTGTATGGTCATCGAACGATCATCATCCGCATGTCTTCAGGATACAGCGGAGTCGCTCGATCTCTAAGCCCGAATGCGCCCGCTCAGAACGCTTTCGTATCCACTCCCAACACCGTTCCCAGGTTCGTCTCCTGAACCCATAGAATGAGATGCCGCCGGCTCGCAGGCGTAGTATGCAGACCACCGGGAAGCGGTATGCGGACCTTCGATTCGCCACTGTCGCGGATCTTCTCAACGCGTACCAGATTTCTCGCCACCGAGTCGTTGACCAGCGTCTTCCCTTTGTTCTCTCCGGCGGTAACGTCGCTCGTCTCGTCCTGAGCCACCACCGCAAATACGTCCGCGCCGTGCTTCGGAATCTCTCCCGTAACGGAGATATCTGCCATAACAGCGCGCCCGTCGATCGTAGCGGACAGGATCTTTACCGTCGCCCCAACCTTCGTCTCAGCCGCCTGCACCGCCTTCACCAGCGCGTGAACGTCGTTGCCAGAAACCTGCGTCTCTCCATTCACGACCATCTGCGGCGTATACACCTCCGGCAGATGAAACTTCTCGCCATATTGATTCTGGCGGTCCGTAATCTCTGCAGAGTCGAACGGGTCGGTCCAACCGTCGTGGTCCCAGTAGTTCACATGCTCACTTACGCCCACAATCACCGACCCCGCATCCGTGCGCGTGCCGTCAATCGAGCGCAGCAAGTTGTCGGCGGGCGGGCAGGAGGAACAACCCTCGGAGGTGAAGAGCTCTACCAGCACAGCGCGCGGCGGAGCCGTAGTGGCCGGGGCCGTTGCGGCTGGTGTGGTTTGCGGTGCCGGCACAGGAGGTGCCTCACGCCGCACGCCCAACGAACTACCGAACGCCAGTGCGGCCAATCCCAACGCGACTTCGAATCGCATCTGCATGATGTTCCAAATTACGCCTCAACTTCGGAACGCACAATCTTTTCCGCCTTCACCAGGCCACGATTCGCGTAGCTGGCCTTCACAAACTCCCGAAACAGCGGGTGCGGCTCCAGCGGCTTCGACTTGAACTCCGGATGGAACTGGCAGCCTAGGAAGAAAGGATGGTCCGGAATCTCCACAATCTCAACGTACGTCGCATCCGGCGTCGTGCCGGTCAGCCGTAACCCTCCGCCTGTCAACACCGCTTCATACTCGCGGTTGAACTCATACCGATGCCGATGACGCTCGCTGATGTGCGTGGTGCCGTAGGCCTTCGCCGCCAGCGACCCCGCCTCCATCACGCACTCCCACGCGCCCAGGCGCATCGTGCCGCCCATCTCCTCCACGCCAATCAACTCGCGCAGTTTGTAAATGATGCGATGCGGCGTCGCAGGATCGAACTCACCCGAATTGGCCTTGGCAAGCCCGCAAACATTCCTCGCAAACTCGATGCACGCGGTCTGCATGCCCAGGCAGATTCCGAAGTACGGCACCTTGTTCTCGCGCGCATACTTGATGGCATTCAGCATACCCTCAATCCCGCGCTTGCCAAAGCCGCCGGGCACAAGAATTCCATCGAACCCCGCAAGCTGAGATTCGTAGCCCTCAACCTCCAGGCCCTCCGCCTCAACCCACGTCACCTTCAGCTTCAGATTCGCATCCAGCGCGCCATGCACCAGCGCCTCCTTCAGTGACTTGTAGCTGTCCTCATACTCCACATACTTCCCGACGATCCCAATCTCAACCTCGTCCTTCGGGTTGTAGGCGCGCTTCACAATGTCCTCCCACTTGGACATGTCCGGCTCCCGAGTCTCCAGCCGCAGATACTTCATCGCCAGCGTATCAACGCCTTCCTTATAGAAGTTCAGCGGCACCTCGTAGATCGACGGCACATCGCGCGCGACCACGGCCGCGGCCTCTTCCACGTTGCAGAACGCAGCAATCTTCGATCGCATCTCCCGCGGCACCGCGCGGTCCGCACGGCACAGCAGAATGTCCGGCTGAATCCCGATGCTCAGCATCTCCTTCACCGAGTGCTGTGTCGGCTTGGTCTTCAACTCCTGCGCCGCGGCAATCCAAGGAATCAGCGTCACATGCACAAAGCAAGTGTTATCGCGCCCCATCTCCTGGCGCATCTGGCGAATCGCCTCGAGGAAGGGAAGAGACTCAATGTCGCCGACGGTCCCGCCAATCTCCACGATCGCTACGTCGCAATCCGAGCCCACCTTGCGCATCGCGTTCTTAATCTCATTCGTGACGTGCGGAATCACCTGCACCGTCTTGCCGAGATAATCTCCGCGCCGTTCCTTGGTAATGATCTGCTCGTAGATGCGGCCGGTGGTCAGGTTGTTGTCGCGCGACAGCTTGGCGTGCGTGAACCGCTCGTAGTGGCCGAGATCGAGATCGGTCTCCGCACCATCGTCGGTCACAAACACTTCGCCGTGCTGAAACGGACTCATTGTCCCCGGATCGACGTTCAAATACGGGTCGAACTTCATCAGGTTGACGCGCAGCCCGCGCGCCTCCAGCAGGCAACCAATCGATGCTGCTGCCAATCCTTTTCCTAAGCTCGACACAACTCCGCCGGTCACAAAGATGTACTTTGCTGACATAGCCGCTACCTCTTTTGGTATGTGGTTTTGGTTGTGCTCGGTGTGCACGATCAAGTATATCGCGCAGCCTGTGGAGATGTCGTCCAATCGGAGCTATCCTGCTGATATGGGATTAGATTCGGTCGCCCTGTCGCTGGAACGGCGCGTCTTTACGGCGCTGCGCTCCTTTGCTGACCGAAAGACCCCGAAACCCGCCCACCTGCTCACCGGCGAGCAAGGCGAAGACGCCGCCTACTACCACCTCCGCGCCCTCGGATACACCATCGTGGCGCGCCGCTGGCAGGCAGAACGCCTTCGCGGCGACCTCGACCTCGTAGCCTGGGACGGCCCTCAACTGGTGATCTTCGAGGTCAAAACCCGCACCGCGCACGACCTCGCTCCCGCCGACACAGCGGTCGACCGCCACAAGCGCCAAACCCTGCGCAAGATGGCCCAGGCTTACATCCGGCAGTTTCCCGCCATCGTTCGCTCGTCCGTCCCCGTCCGCTTCGATATCCTCTCCGTCTATCTCCTGCCCAACGGCGCGGAGTTCGATCACATTCACGATGCCTTCGCCAGCCGCGAATCTTAATCCTCACCGCCTTCGCATCATCCCGCGCATCCTATTTCGCGTTCCCCGGTGTCTAATAACCTGAGGACAAATCAATGTTACGAGGACGCCACGGATGAGCCTGACCGACTTGATGGATGCACCTGCCTACGACCCCACCCGGGATAATCGCCGCCGCAATATCATCATCGGCGTGATCATCGGCATCCTTCTGCTGGGCGCATTTGCCTTCGCCGGCTTCGTCAGCGGCCACGGCTGGGCCTTCTCCAATCTTGGCTATGAGCACCGCGTCAACAACTTCTTTAATGACCTCCAGGACAAGGATTACGCCAAGGCCTACGGCGTCTACTACAACGATCCCGACTGGCAGCAGCATCCCGACAAGTACAGCAGTTATCCCCTCGCGCGCTTTACCCAGGACTGGACCACCGACAGCCCCATCAACGGCCCGATCACCTGGCACCACGTCGATAAATCCGTCTCTGCCGGCAGCGGCACCTTTGGCACAGGAATCATCGTTGCGGTCCGCACCAACGGCGACCACAAGATCTTCATGTACGTGAACCGCGCCGACAAGACCATGACCTGGCCAGCGCCTTACGAGTTCAAGTACTGACCCATATCCCGCCGTCCGCACTCCGCCGTTAGCCGATCAACGCCTCGGTGACGGCGTCTTCGCGTACCTGAAGCGCGCTGCGGGATACGCCGACGACCACCGCCATCACGGCCGCTGCAAGCAGTGGAATCCCCAGCCCTGCGCGCAGCGAGTGCGCCCATGTGGAGACCGCGCCCGTAGCCAGTGGCAGCATCGATGCACCCACGCCCGCCACGGTGAACACCGTCGAATTTTCTCGATGCCGCAGCGCCGCAGCTAACACCAGCGGATACACCGGTCCCGCAGCCAGCCCCAGCAGCGCCGCAGCCACCATCGTCACCACGCCTAGCGGCCACGCGACTAACAGCGTCAGCGCGGCCGTCATCGCCACCATACTCGACCCAAGAACAAGACGCTCCGGTAGCCGCGACGCCCATGCCGTCGAATGCACCACCCGGCTGGTAAATGCGCCAATCCACAGAAACGTCGCCGCGCCAATCGTGATCCCCAGCGAGTCGCCCGCGCGCTGCGCATACGCCGTCAGCCATCCCCCCGCCGCAGCGTCCACGCCGGTAGCCCCAAAGATCAGCACCAGCAGCGGCCACGGAATTCCAAACCGCGTTCCATCGATTCTCTTCGTTGCAGGTTCCCGCTCACCTCGCACCGTGCGTGCAGCCAGTGGCGCGCTCTCCTCCATCCACATCGACCAGGCGGCAGCCACAGCAAAGAAGACGGCCACGCCCAGCAGCACATGTTGCACATGCAGCGCTGCCAGCGCCTCGGTGATCGAGCGCCCGCGCGTCGACCGCAGAGCAATCCAAGGCCCCAACGCCGCACCAATCGCCCACACCAGGTTCAGTCGCGTTAACTCCAGGCGTCGCTCTTCAGGAAAGCGTTGCGAAAGCAGCAGACTGATCGAGGTCATCGTCAGCGAGATGCCAAGTCCATACAAAGCAATCGCGCCATATGCGGTCCATCGTCCCGCCCACGCCATCGCCATCGCACCCAGCAGCGTCAGCACCGACCCTCGCGCAATCGACCAGTTCATTCTTCCGCGCGCGCTGTAGGAGCCGAACGACCCGATGCCATAGAAGCAGAACAGCAGCAGGCCGCCGCGCGCATCACTCATCGACCAGCGCATCAGCAGCAGCGGCAGAATCGCGCCAGGAATCGTAAGCGCGACACCCGTGGCAATGAATCCGAGATACAGCGGTGCCTTGCGCCGAACATCCGTCCCCATCGTGCTACTCACCGCTGCTCCCCAACCAGAATGGTGGGCCCGGAGGGATTTGAACCCCCAACCAAGGGATTATGAGTCCCCTGCTCTAACCGTTGAGCTACAGGCCCTTCCATGACATACAGCCGCTCCCCGGTGATTGTAGCGGGTAACCGGCGTCTCGGCTCAACGCCGATCTCCATTGTATGTTGCGGAGACAATCCGGCGCGCAAACGCCGAGCGGCCGGCCCAGCCTTCGCAGGTCGCGCCGGCCGCTCGTCTCTTCGCTTCTAGTTGTTATCGTCGTCGTTGTCCGGATTTTCGTCGGCGTCGTAAGGCTTCGCCCCGCGCGGATCTGGAGCCACCAGCGCCGGCTGCGAGTACGTCTTGCCATCCACCACCAGCCGCACCGTGTACTCGCCTGGTTCCAGCGCCACCGGACTCCTTCGCGGCTCGCCATGCATCCGCGGCGCTCCGTGCGGCTTGGGCATCGTCTCGAAGCACGCATCGTGCGGCGCAGGCTCCTCATGTCCGCCGCCAAACTCCTCTCCACGCCGCTGCACCACGTTCAGCGCGTAGCGATGCATCCCGGCCGTAGCCACCGGAGGCGGCGCAGGCTCACGCCAAATCGCCTGCACATCAATCTTCTCTGTATCCACCGGCTTCACCGGAGTGTCGCTCGCCGCACAAGCCTTCACCTCACCTTTGCTGTCCACCAGCTCCAGCTTCAGCGGAGTCGTCGGCGCATCCTTCAGCCAGTAGTACGCCAGCACGCCTCCAGCAGGATTCTTCTCCTGCGGCTCTTCCGGCGGCAGTGGCGTTCCATCCTCCGCACCCGGCACCAGCGCCAGCGCCTTGCCTGGCTTGAACAAATACGCCGGCGACGAAACAATCTCGGAGCCCTTCTGCGCCAACTGCCGCAGCGCCGTCATCTGATTCAGCACCCAGAACCCGCGCCCATGCGTCGCGATGTCAAGATCATCGCCGTGCACGACGAGGTCGCGCACCGAAGTTGCCGGCATATTCAACTGCAGCGGCTGCCACTGGTCGCCATCATCAAACGACACATACACCCGCAACTCCGTCGCCGCATACAGCAGCCCCTTCACCTCCGGGTCTTCCTTCACCGAGTTCACAAACGCTCCCTCAGGAATCCCATTCGAAATCTTCGTCCACGTCTTGCCGCCATCATGCGTGCGATAGATATACGCGCCGTAGTCCGCCAGCCGATGGCGGTCCACCGACGCATACGCCGTGCCCGCATCAAAGTGCCCCGCCTCAATCTGCGAGATCTTGCTCCACGCGGTCAACTCCGGCGGCGTCAGATGATTCCAGTGCGCTCCGTCGTCGGTCGTGTTCCAGATCAACCCGTCGTCAGTCCCGACCCACACCATCTTCGCGTCCAGTGGTGACGGGCTGATCGTGTACACCACGCCGAACCGGCTCTTCATCGGCTCATCGATATCCTTCGCCGTCACCGGATCCAGCGTCGTCGGCACAGGCGGATCAACGCGCGTGAGGTCCGGACTGATCTTCTCCCACGTTGCTCCGTGGTCGCGCGTCCGATACACAAACTGGTCAGAGAAGTAGAGCGCCTGGTCCGCAGGCGAGAACACCTCGGGCAGCGTCCACGTCTTGCGTTCCGGATCGTTCGGATCCTCCGCAGGCAGCTTGCCCAGCGGCTGCTGCACATTCAACTCCTGGTTGCACCGCCCCGCGCCGCCGCCATACAGCATGTCAGGCTGCTTTGGATCCGGCACCACCGTATCGCTCTCGCCGGCCTGGCAAAGCGGCGCCCAACTGCGATAGTCCAGCACCCCAAACTTCGACCACGTAGCCACACCCACCGCGCCCGAGTCCTGCTGCGCTC
The DNA here is from genome assembly GCA_049578265.1 of Acidobacteriaceae bacterium. Taxonomy (GTDB): domain Bacteria; phylum Acidobacteriota; class Terriglobia; order Terriglobales; family Acidobacteriaceae; genus Granulicella. The sequence continues at coordinate 13,914 of JBAULP010000023.1, read as the reverse complement.
CCTCCAGCCAGTACGGAAACGAATTCGTAGCGGCCACGTGATAGATCTCGGCCGTCGGCTGGTTGTACCAGGTGCTCCACGTCTTCGCGCCATCCACACTCACCACCGTGCCCTGGTCGCTCGAGAGCACCATGCGGTTGCGATTGTTCGGGTTGATCCAAAGCTGGTGATAGTCATCGCCACCCGGCGCAGCCTTCACCGGCACAAAGTTCTTGCCCGCATTCATCGACCGATAAGTAGCCGTGTTGATCACGTACACCTCATCGGGATTCGTCGGATCCACGGTGACGCCCTCGAAGTACCAACCGCGTCCCCACAACCGCTTCTCGTTATTCGCAAGCTTCCACGTCTTGCCTGCATCGTCGGATATATACACACCGCCTGTAGGCTTTGGCGCACCCGCGGCAGCAGGCTTCGCCGCCTCGCGAAACGATGGCGCCGTTGCCGCGCCAATATCATCCACCACGGCCCACAACCGCTTCGGATTGCTCGGCGCTACAGCAATTCCAATCTTCCCTACATACGGATCATCCGGAAACCCGCCATGCAACTGCGTCCAATGATCGCCGCCATCGGTGGACTTATACAGCCCGCTTCCTGGCATATACGAAGGCGCATACACCGCCCACGGTGGCCGCCGCGTAGCCCACAACGACGCATACAACACCCGCGCATCCTGCGGATCCATCGCAAGATCAATCGCCCCCACATCCTTCGGCTTCGACGCACTGAACAACACCTTCTTCCAATGCTTGCCTCCATCGGTCGAGCGGTACACACCGCGCTCCGCATTCGCATCGTAGATATGCCCGAGCACCGCAACATACACGCGCTCCGGATTTCTCGGGTCCACCACAATGCGCCCAATGTGTTCACTATCCGCAAGCCCAATGTGCGTCCACGTCTTGCCCGCGTCGATCGACTTGTACATCCCATTCCCATACGAGTGCTGGTTGCGAATATCCGGCTCGCCCGTGCCCACATACACCACGTTCGGGTCCGACGGCGCAACCGCAATCGCGCCAATCGACCCAATCGGAATGCCTTGATCGGCGATCGGCGTCCAAGTGCGCCCATCGTTCTCCGTCTTCCAAACTCCGCCGCCCACCGAGCCCATATAGAACGTATCCGGCTCACTCACCACGCCCGCCACCGCGAACGAACGCCCGCCGCGCATCGGCCCCACATCTCTCCACTGCAAGCCTGAGAGCGCAGCCGCCGGATACTCCGCCGTTTGCGCAGCGCAAGTGATTCCACCCAGAGTTGTGACGCAGAAAGAGGCAAGGAAAACAAACGGGAAGAGCGTGCGAGTCATGGCAGGTCCTCGAAAGTTGCGGTAAGTCAGTCTACGCTTCGGAAAAATCAGTATAAGTTGGAGAGGTCCACCGGGACGACGAACCGCACAACAAAAAGCCCGCATCCCGCGCTCTTCCCCCTCATGCGTCTTTTATCCTGAGAGCGACGTCCGATCCAACAAACGCATTTCCAACCATCACAGAGGAGCCGTCGTGATCTTCTCCGGCCGTACGATCTCATCTTCCATCCTCTTCGCGCTCATCGGCGCCGGCGCCTCCGCCACCCTCGCCCAGACCCCGACCCCGACCACCCCAACCTCCACGCTCTTCTCCGCCATGCGCTGGCGAGAGATCGGCCCCATGCGCGCCGGCCGCACCCGCGCCCTCGCCGGTGTACCCAACGAGCCCTCCACCTTCTACATCGGGGCCGTCGGCGGCGGCGTCTTCAAGACCACCGACGCCGGCGAGACCTGGCACAGCATCTGGGACCACGAACCCACCGGCTCCATCGGCGCCATCGCCGTCGCTCCCTCTGATCCCAACATCCTCTACGTCGGCAGCGGCGAAGGCCTCGCACGCCCCGACCTCTCCACCGGCGACGGCGTCTACAAGTCCACCGACGCAGGCAAGACCTGGACGCACCTCGGCCTTCGCGACACGCAGCAAATCGGTGAAGTCGCCGTCGATCCCACCAACGCCAACATCGTCTTCATCGCCGCAGAGGGCCATCCCTACGGCCCCAACAACGAGCGCGGCCTCTACAAGTCCACCGACGGCGGCGCCACCTTCAAGCGCGTCCTCTTCATCAACGACCAGACCGGCGCCTCCGAAGTCCAGATCGATCCGCAACATCCCAACATCGTCTTCGCCGGCATGTGGCAGCGCCAGGAAGGCCCTTGGGAGAATGGCTCCTGGCAGGGAACGGACGGCGGCCTGTTCCGCTCCACCGACGGCGGCGACACCTGGAAGAAGCTCACCGGCGGCGGCCTTCCCAACGGCATCACGCAGGTCAACCTCACCATCTCGCCCACCGACTCCAACCGCATCTACGCTGAGATCGCCACCGGCCGCCCCGTCGGCCTCTATCGCTCCGAAGACGGCGGCAGCACCTGGGTCCACGCGCCCGTCGACGACACACGCCCCGAAGAGCGCATCGGCGGCGGCGATCTCCCCGTCCCCCGCGTCGATCCCAAAGACCCCAACACCCTTTACATCGCCAGCATCGTCACCTGGAAGTCCACCGACGCGGGCAAGACCTGGACCGGTTTCCGCGGCTCGCCCGGCGGCGACGACTACCAGAACGTCTACATCAATCCCAACAACACAAAGATCGTCGCGCTCACCAGCGATCAGGGCGCCATCGTCACCGTCAACGGCGGCAAGAGTTGGAGCCAGTGGTACAACCAGCCCACCGCGCAGATGTATCACGTCACCACCGACGACGCCTACCCCTACCGCGTCTGCGGCGGCCAACAAGACAGCGGCTCCGCCTGCGTCCTCAGTCGCAGCGACGACGGCCGCATCACCTTCCACGACTGGCACCCCGTCGGCATCGAAGAGTACGGCTACGCCGCGCCCGATCCCCTCGACCCCGACATCGTCTACGGCGGTAAAGTCACGCGTTACGACCGGCGCACCGGCCAGGTCGCAGACGTCGCGCCCAGCTTCATTCGCGGAGCCTACCGCGCCCTCCGCACCGAGCCGCTCCAGTTCTCTCCCATCGACCCCCACAACCTCTACTTCGCCACCAACTTTCTCTGGCTTACTCGCGACGGCGGCAAAAACTGGAAGCAGATCTCGCCCGACCTAAGCCGCACCTCCTACGCCCTCCCCGCTGTCCTCGACGACTACGACAAGGGCAAGAACGAACTCGGCATCCAGCCCATCCGCCGCGGCGTCATCTACGCCCTCGGCCTCTCGCCCCTCAACATCGACCGCATCTGGGCCGGCACCGACGACGGCCTGATCTGGACCACCACCGACGGCGGCGCGCACTGGTCCAACGTCACGCCCCCTGCGATGAAGCCCTTCTGGAAGGTCTTCAATATGGACGCCGGCCACTTCAACACCAACACCGCCTACGCCGCCATCAACACCCTTCGCCTCGACGACATGCGCCCGCACCTCTTCCGCACCCACGACGGCGGCAAGACCTGGACCGAGATCAACAACGGCATCCCCGACGGCGCGGCCACCAGCACCATCCGCGAAGATCCCAAGCAAAAAGGACTGCTCTACGCCGGCAGCGAAACCCAGGTCTACGTCTCCTTCGACGACGGCGACCACTGGCAATCCCTCCGCCTCAACATGGCCGCGACTTCCATCCGCGACCTCACCGTCAAAGGCGACGACCTCGTAGCCGGCACGCACGGCCGCGGCTTCATGATCCTCGACGACGTAACCCCGCTGCGCCAAATCGCAGCCAAGCTCGCCGCCGAAACCGAAGCAAAAATCGCCGCCGCCAACGCGATCCTCTACGCACCCGAGACCACCATCCGCGTGCGCAACGACATGAACCCGCCCACCCCCTGGCCGCCCGACATGGCCACCGGCAAGAACCCTCCCGACGGCGCCATCATCGACTACTACCTCGGCCCCAACATCTCCGGCCCCGTCACCCTCCAGGTCCTCGATGCCAAGGGCGCCGTCATCACCGAGTTCAAAAGCACCGACCCCGTTCCCCCCATCGACCCCCGCTACCCCGACCCCGCCTTCTGGGCACGCAAGCCGCGCGTCGTCTCCGCCGAGCCCGGCGACCACCGCTTCCTCTGGGACATGCAGTACCCGCAGGTTCCCGGCATGTCCACCGGCCCCGACGACGGCGCAGCCATCCCGCATGACACGCCCAACGTCTCCTCCGCTCCCTGGGTCATGCCTGGCAGCTACACCGTGCGTCTCATCGCCGGCGGCGTCTCGCAATCCAAGCCCCTCACCATCATCATGGACCCGCGCGTGAAGACCTCACGCTTCGACCTTCAGCAGCAGTTCAACCTCTCGCACACCATGTACGACCAGATGCTCCAGGCCACTCGCGCTCTGCACGAGATCACCGTGCTCCGCGATCAACTCGATGCCCCCGGCTCCAAGGTCCCGCGCGCCCAGGCCGAAGACCTCGAAGCCAAATTCAACCAGATCGCCGGCGCCGAAGAGGGCGAAGGCGGAGGCCGCCGCTTCGGCCATCCCGGCCCGCCCACGCTGGACTCCATCCGCACCCAGCTAGCTCGCCTCGAGCACTCCATCCAGAACGCCGACGCCGCACCCACCACCAGCCAATCCGCCGCCGCGATAGAGATCGCCAAACCCCTCCCCAGCCTCCTGGTGCAGTGGAGCGACGTCAAGGCCACCGACCTCAAGGCCATCAACCAGCAACTCCGCAAGGAGAATCTCCCTCTTCTCTCCATCGACACCAGCATCATCGACCACAGCGTCGAGGACCAGATTGAATATGGCGACGACGACTAGCACCTGACGTCGCCGCACCCACCAGTGCACTCATTGGAGCACCATGATCTCTCTTCGCCATCGACGGCTTCTAGCCGCATCCGCGTTCGTGTTTGCCAATATCTGCGCCTCTGCGCAAACGCCCGACACGGCAACTCTGCGCGGCGTCGTCGAAGACGCAACCCACGCCGTCGTTGCGGGCGCAACCGTCTCTGTCTCAAACCAACTCACAGGCCTGCGCCGCACCGCGCAAACCTCCGCGCACGGCGACTTCACCCTCACCGGTCTTCCCATCGCCGGAACCTACGACGTCGAGGCGAACAAGTCCGGCTTCGCAACCGCGACCCTCCAGCACATCACCCTCGCCGGCGGCAGCGCAGCAAGTGTCGCCATCACGCTCAGCGTCTCGCCCAACAGCACCTCCATCACCATCGAAGGCGCTGCCAACGAAGTCCGTATCGACGAGCCCCAGCTCGGCGACCGCCTCAGCGCCGCCGAGATCGAACAGACCCCGCTGCTCAATCGCCGCATCACCTTCCTCCCGCTCCTCAACGCCGCCAACCGCCCCGCCATCAACCAGGGCGATGTCTTCATGAACCAGGAACTCTTCACCACCAACGGTGCCGGCCGCCGCCAAACCTGGTTTGAAGTGGACGGAGGCAACGCCAACGACAGTTGGGGCCGCCAGACCATCTTCACCAACATTCCCAAAGACGCAGTCGCCGAGATGACTGTCCTCACCAACGCCTTCTCCGCCGAGTACGGCGGCGGCACCGGCAGCGTCGTCAACATCGTCACCCGCTCCGGCGGCGACCAGCTCCACGGCAGCGTCCTCGAGCTCTACCGCCCCTCCGGCCCCGAGGCCAAACTCGACGGCTTCAACGCCTCCAACGCCACCAGCGGCAACGAGATCACCAACGACACACTCGCCCAAACCGCCGCGTCCCTCTCCGGACGCCTCTTCCCCCACGACCCCACAACCTTCTTCTTCGCCGGCGAGTTCAGTCAGCAGAACCGCGCCAGCCCCGTCACCTCGCCGCTCGCGCCCGGCAACTTCATCGGCCACTACCGCGACCTCCTCGGCTTCCTCCGTCTCGACCGCCAGTTCAGCCCACGCAACAACGCCTTCTTCCGCTCCAGCGACGACGGCTTCCTCGACACCAACCCCAACGGCATCGTCGGCGGCTCTTCACTCGCCAGCGTCGACCGCACCTTCCATCGCCGCACCTACACGCAGCAGTTCGGCGACACCGCCGTCCTCACCTCGAACCTCGTCAACAATCTTCGCGTGCAGTTCCAGCTAGCCTCGCCCATCACGCAGTTCTCGCCCGTCGTCGATAGCACGCAGTTCAGCGTCCCCATCGCCGGCGAGGCCACCTTCACCTCCGGCACCAGCCAGTCCGCGCTGCTCATGAACCACCAGTACGAGTTCAGCGACACCCTCGCCACCACGCTCGGTCGCAACCAGCTCATCTTCGGCGGCGATGTCCTCTACGCGCACACCGGCGGCAACAGCAAGGAGTTCGGCGGCCCCATCTACCTCGGCAAGTTCACCTACAACACCTGCTCGCTCGCCGGCGGCACCGTAGCGCAAACCGAGGCCTACTGCGAGAGCTCCGCCTTCCTCGACAACATCGCCAACGTAGCCAACTACCAGCAAAGCTACGGCAACGCCAACTACACGGTCGACGACGTGCAGTACGCTGCGTTCGCTCAAGACGACTTCCACCTCTCGCCCCAGTTCACCCTCAACGCGGGCCTCCGCTACTATGGCCAGACCTTCACCAACACCCACACCGCCTTTGAGCCGCGCATCGGCTTCGACGCCGACCCCTTCGGCAACGGCAGCACCGTCATTCGCGGCGGCTTCGGCATCTACTACTCGCAGATCGTCGACAATGAAGAGGCCTCCTATGCCCTCACCGGCCCCACCGGCGTCTTCAACTACACTGCCAGCCCCGGCCAGGTAGGCTTCCCCACCAGCATCGCCGCGGCCCCACTTCCAACCTTCCCCGCCGGAGCCGTAGCCCCGCTGCGCAGCCTCTACATCCGTCCCGGCGAGAGCGCGTACCTCAACCAGTTCTTCCCCACCTCCACCCTCACCGGCTACCCCAGCGCGCTGCTCAACCCTTACACCGAGCAGTACACCCTAAGCCTCGGCCAGCGCCTCACCGCGCGCACCCTCCTCAGCATCGACTACCTCGGCGCGCACACCGTCCACGTCCTCCGCCCTCTCGACGTCGACCCGCCCACCACCTTCGTCCGCACCACCAACGCGCAGGTCCGCTCCGCCCTCGCCACCAACTGCACCCGCCCCTACTGGATTAACTGGTTCGCGCAAAGCGGCGTCAATTGCCTCACCTCTACCGCATCCCAGCAGCCGCCCTACAGCGTCATCCAATCTGACGTGAACGACGGCTACCTCCACTACGACGCCCTCGACGTCAACCTCCGCCAGACCTTCGGCGAGAAGGGCATGCTGCTCGCCAGCTACACCTGGTCGCACACCCTCGACAACGTAGACCCCGACGCCACCAGTCAGAACCCCAACGACCCCAACCACGTCAACCAGGCGGAGTACGGCAACGCCCTCTACGACCAGCGCAATCGCTTCGTCCTCAGCGGCTACTACACCGCGCCCCTCAAGCTCCGCATCGGCGGCATCGTCACCCTCGCCGGCGGCCTTCCCTACAACCTCATCACCGGCGTCACCAACAGCGGAGACACCGGCGCCACCACCGACCGTCCCCTCATCAACGGCGCAATCGTAGGCCGCAACACCGGCCGCGGCACGCCCGTCTACTACGTCGATCCCTCCCTCGAGCGCGACTTCCGGGTTCTCCGCAACCTCCACCTCAACCTGCGCGCCGAGGCCTTCAACGTCCTTAACCACCCCAACTTCGTCACCTTCAACGGAACCTACGGCACAGGAACCACCGCGCCCGCCACACTAGGCTCGCCCAGCTACGGCGTCACCGCGCAACTCCCCGCGCGCGAGCTCCAGTTCTCCGCGAGGGCCAGCTTCTAAACCGGCCTTCGCGGAGAACGCGTGCCCTCATCCTCTTTCAACCAGGCCTCTACATCTTCGCTCCGTCGATATCGATCTCGATCCGAATCTCGTCGCCCAGCACCTCATCGCCACTCTTCAGCAATCCATTGAACTTCAGTCCAAAGTCCTGGCGGTTGATCGTCGTCGTCGCCATAAACCCGCGATGGATGCTCTTTCCGTCCATGCCCACTTGGGGTTTGCCTGGGTCTTCCAGGTTCAACACCACCTGCTTGGTCACTCCGTGCATCGTGAGGTTGCCAGTCACGTCATAGTGATCGCCATCCTTGCGCACGCTCGTGCTCTTGAACGTCATAGTAGGGAACTGCGCCGCATCGAAAAACCGCGCACTCTTCAAATCGTTATCGCGCGGAGCCACGCCCGTATCCACCGTCACCACCGGAATCGTCGCTTCCACACTGGACTTCGCCACATCCATCGGATCGAACGTGATCACGCCCGCAAGCCCATGGAATGATCCATGCACTGTGCTGATCGCCATATGCTTAATCGCAAAATCCGCCTCCGAGTGCATTGGATCGATCTTCCATTGCGTCGTCTGCGCGACCATCACGCCCGTGCCCAACGCCAATACCGCCGCAGCCGTCCAGCCTGCGAGTCCCATCTTCCTCATCGTGCTTCCTCCGTGAAATGTTGGTTGTAAAGTTCTGATGCTTATCGCCATCCTGCCGATTAGATCAGTAGATGCGGTCCAGACGCCATCGATGAAATCAAAATCCTTCAACCGACTTCGTGTAACCAAACCGCACGACCAGAAATCCATCTCCACCGTTCCTATCTTCGCTCATCAACCTGCCCTCATCATGACGGTCCCGTCATTCCCGACGGACAAACCCACTCCAAACCCCCGGTTCCGCGTCTCACGCAACGCCTCCTTCGAAATTGCTGAGATCGTAAGGAAATGTCGTAGGAGATCACCAACCGGACCTCCGGATGTAATCTAATCTCCTCGCAGAGTCGTCTCCAACATCAGGCAAACAACGTCCATCCCGGTCCTAGCTCCCGCGCAGGCCAAGCGACTTTGTCTCAGCCGTAGCCTTTTTCTCACCAAGGGTCAGCGCCTTTATGAATCGTTCGTACGTGAATCTTCTGCTTCAGCCTCTAGCTCGTGTAGCCGCTGCCACCTGCACCGTCATCGCCCTTTGCGCGGCCCTTCCCGCGCTCTCGCAGGTTGTCACCGCCAGGCCGCAGGCTCGCATCACCGCCTCCGTCGATAACTCCGTCCGCGCGACCCTCGCCGGCTCGCACCCTCCCCGCGCCATCCCCGCCGACGACATCGGCGCCCTCCCCTCGACAACGCCGCTCAACGGCATCTCCGTCATCTTCAGCCGCTCTGCGTCGCAGCAGGCAGCACTGGACGCCCTGGTCGCCGCCCAGCAAAATCCCGCCTCCCCGCTCTATCACCAGTGGATCACCCCGGACCAATACGCCGCTCAGTTCGGCGCTGCAGCCTCTGACATCGCGGCCGTAAAAACCTGGCTCGAACAGCAGGGCTTCACCGTCGACTTCGTCTCCCGCAGCAACAATCGCATCGTCTTCTCCGGAAACGCCGGCCAGGTTGCCAACGCCTTTGGCACCCCGCTGCACTACTACCTCGCGCCTTCCACGGCCGTGCAGCCGGCTGCTACACACTTTGCTCCCTCTGCAGACATCAGCATCCCCGCCGCGCTCGCACCCAGCGTGCTTGCCATCGGCAACCTGTCCAGCTTCCATCCGCGTCCGCATATCCTGCAGCACCGCCCCGCCTCTCAGCCGCGCTTCACCTCCAGCCAGACCGGCAACCACTACCTCACGCCTGGCGACCTCGCCACCATCTACAACATCACGCCCGCCTACGACTCCGGCTACGTCGGATCCAACCAGAACATCGCCGTCGTCGGCCAGTCGGAAGTCAACATGTCGGACATCACCAACTTCCAGACCGCGGTAGGAATCGCCGCTAAAGCTCCCATCGCCGTGCTCGAGCCCGGCTCCGGCACCGCTGAAGTCTACGCCGACGGCGACGAAGCCGAGTCCGACCTCGACCTTGAATATTCCAGCACCATCGCCAAAGGCGCGCAGGTCTACTTCATCTACACCGGCAACAGTACCAACTACGGCGTCTTCAATGCTCTCGAATACGCCATTGACACCTACATGGTGAACAGCAAGGTGATTCCGGTCATCAGCACCAGCTATGGAGAGTGCGAGCCCGCCCTTGGCCAGTCCGACTACACCACGTACAACAACTACCTCGAGCAGGCTGCGTCTCAGGGCCAGACCGTGGTCGCCGCCGCGGGCGATGACGGCTCCACCGACTGCTACGGCGAAACCGGCGCCACCGATACCGAAGCCCTCGCGGTCGACTTTCCTGCCAGCAGCCAGTACGTCACTGGCATGGGTGGCACCGAGTTTCCCTCCTCCGACATAGCCGCCGGCAAAAACACTTACTTCGACGCTGAGTCCACCAGCGACATCATCAGCTCCGCCAAGTCCTACATCCCGGAGACGGTCTGGAACGACGACGTCACAGCCACGGCTGACTCCTGCCCCGGCACCAAGGCCGATCCCTGCACTCCCATCTCCTCCGGCGGCGGCGGTGTCAGCATCTACACCGCGCAGCCCACCTGGCAGGCCGGTACCATCGGCGGCGTCGCCATCTCCACCTCCGGCGGCAAGCGCATGGTTCCGGACATCGCGCTCGTCGCCTCGCCGTACAACGCGCCCTTGGCCTTCTGCACCAGTGACACCACCTTCTGGCAGAGCGGCCAGAAGGCAAGCTGCAACGACGGTTTGCGCGACTCCTCCAGCGGTGACCTCACCGTCGGCGGCGGCACCAGCTTTGACGCTCCCACCTTCTCCGGCCTCGTCGCGATCCTCAATCAGTACCGGAACTCCGCCGGCCAGGGCGTGATCAACTCCACCCTCTACTCCATCGCCACCACTTCGGCCTACGCCTCCGCCTTCCACGACATCACCAGCGGCGGCAACCAGTGCGACTCCGGCTCAACCTACTGCTCCTCCGCCGGCGAGAGCGAGTACGCCGCGACCACCGGCTACGATGAAGCCTCCGGCCTCGGTTCCCTCAACTTCGCAAACCTCCTCGCCGTCTGGCCCAGCGTCTCCCCTACCAGCACGCTCCTTGCCACCAGCACCACCCTCACGGCCGCCGCCAATAATCCCGCTTCCGGTGTAGCAGACCTCATTACCATCACCGTCGCCCCGGTCACCACCACGACCTCCGTCCCCTCCGGCACCGTCTCCATCCAGGTTGACGGCGGCACGGCCACCGCCGAGCCCCTCACCAACGGCGTAGCGACCTACAGCTTCAGCTCCACCACCGCCGGGTCGCACATCATCACCGCCAACTACTCTGGCGACACCCTCTTTGCGCCCTCCACCGGCTACATCACGGTCACCGTTGGCAGCACAACCTCCCCGGGTACCTTCGGGCTGTCCTCGCCCTCCATCACTCTCGCCTCCGACTCCTCCGCCTCCGGAACCATCACCATCTCCCCGGACGGCTACACCGGCACGGTCAATCTGGCCGTCAGCTCCACCACCCTGGTTGACGGCTGCGTCACCCTCGGCTCCTCCTCTGTCGCCATCACAGGGACCAGCAGCGGCACAGCCAGCTACACCGTGTACACCAGTCCCGTGCCGTGTCCCGCCTCCGGCTCCGCCCGTCGCGGCACGCTGAGCGCCTCTCTCAACACCCGAGACACCCACCGCCCATCCTCCCCCTGGAGGCAAGTGCCCGTCCCGGCCTCGCTCGCCGGCGCGCTGCTGCTCTGCTGCATCGGGCCGCGCCACAGGCAGCTTCGCCACCGCCTCCTGCATTCCCAACTCCTCCGCGGCGGTATGGCGCTCGGCCTCCTCCTGCTGCTCTCCTTTAGCGGCATAGGCCTCACCGGCTGCGGTGGCGGCAGCACCACCACCACGACGACAGGCGCCTCGACCCCTGCTGGCAGTTACACGGTCACGATCGTAGGCACCGACAGCAAGAGCTCCACGCTGACAAGTTCCGTGACCATCTCTATAACGGTCACCTAGCCCTTGATTCCCCCAGGCGACGTCAACCGCCGCCTGGGGGACCACCCGATTCACCCGCCCAGTGCGGCACTTGATAGCGTCCTGTTTTCCACGCATCCCCCCTCTTTTCCCCGCACTTCTCCCTTGCGTCAGCGACCCCTCCGCCGTACCCTTAAGTCACCGCCTGTTCATCAAGTCAGAAACCCGCAATTCACGCGGCATTCACGAACTTTCCACAAGAAAACCCTAGAAAAACCGAAGTCTTACCTCCATTTGGCCGCGCTGGGGGAGTATCTACTTCTACACCACAAGATGTAGTTGTTTTATACTTGACTCGTACCAGATGCGGCGTTACTTTCATCCTCACCCGCAGCTCTGGTGCAGCGCCTGTCCCCTTGGCCACACCGCCAACAAGGACCCTCGACGTGCCCCCGCAAGCAGAGATTTAAGCGCTGGGACGCGTCCACTACCAGGCCGCAAAATCAGAATAACGCCGTCACCGGTCCCCCCGGATCTCGATCCGGTAGACCCCCAGTTTTTCTCCTGAGAGGTAACACCCATGGCCGAAATTTTCCACTCCACCGACACCGCACAGCAGACCAACCCTTCGGCCTCCGCCGCCTCCTACGCCGAAGTCAAGCGGTCCGCTGCGCCCGGCCTCCACTTCTCGCGCTTCTTCACCAAGCCCGGTGTCAACCCCTTCGACGAGCTCGCCTGGGAGTTCCGCGATGCCATCATTCAGGACTTCAAAGGCCGCCTCGTCTTCGAGCAGAAGGCCGTCGAAGTCCCCTCCGACTGGTCCGTCACCGCGACCAACATCGTCGCCTCCAAATATCTGCACGGCCAGGTCGGCACGCCCGAGCGCGAAAAGGGCGTCCGCGACCTCATCTCTCGCGTCGCCGAGTCCATCCGTGACTGGGGCAAGCGCGACGGCTACTTCGCCTCTGCCGAGGACGCCGACATCTTCTTCGCCGAGCTCACCCACCTCCTCGTCAACCAGAAGGCCGCCTTCAACTCGCCCGTCTGGTTCAACGTAGGCTGCGACCGCCTCGAGCCCAACTCCGACGCGCAGAACTGGCACTGGGATGCGGAGCTCGGCAAGGTAGCCTTCTCCGTCACCGGCTACTCCCGCCCGCAGTGCTCGGCCTGCTTCATCAACTCTGTGCAGGATTCGCTCGACTCGATCCTCACCCTCGCCAAGACCGAGGGCATGCTCTTCAAGTGGGGCTCGGGCGCAGGCTCCAACCTCTCCGCCATCCGCGGCTCGATGGAGACCCTCAGCGGCGGCGGCACTGCCTCCGGCCCGCTCAGCTTCATGCGCGGCTTCGACGCCTTCGCCGGTGTGATCAAGTCCGGCGGCAAGACCCGTCGTGCTGCAAAGATGGTCGTCCTCAACATCGATCATCCCGACATCGAAGACTTCATCCAGTGCAAGGTCAAGGAAGAGAAGAAGGCCTGGCACCTCATGGCCGCCGGCATCGACGGCTCCGGACCCGACTCCGAAGCCTTCACCAGCATCTTCTTCCAGAACGCCAACAACAGCGTTCGCGTCACCGACGAGTTCATGCACGCCGTCGAGACCGACGCCACCTTTGCCACCCGCACCGTCAAGGATCGCGAGCCCGTCAAGGAGTATCGCGCCCGCGACCTCATGCACGAGATCGCCGAAGCCACCTGGCAGTGCGGCGACCCCGGCATGCAGTACGACACCACCATCAACCGCTGGCACACCAGCAAGAACACCGCCCGCATCAACGCGTCCAATCCCTGCTCGGAGTACATGTTCCTCGACGACTCCGCCTGCAACCTCGCGTCCTTCAACCTCATGAAGTTCCTCACCCCCGGCGGCCAGTTCGACGTCACCGCCTACCGTCACGCCATCTCCGTCGTCGCCACCGCAATGGAGATCATCGTCGACGCAGCCGGCTACCCCACGGAGCAGATCGCCAGGAACTCGCACGACTACCGCCCGCTAGGCCTGGGCTACGCAAACCTCGGGGCTTTGTTAATGGATCGCGGCCTGCCCTACGACTCCGACGCCGGCCGCGCCTACGCCGCCACGCTCACCGCCATCCTCTGCGGCGACGCCTATGCGCAGTC
>JBAULP010000022.1:0-49039 GCA_049578265.1 Acidobacteriaceae bacterium | reverse complement strand
TCCACGCCCCCACCCCCTCCGCCGCCGCCGAGCTCCTCACCGCCGCCCAGTTCAACCTCGCCGATCGCCTCTCCCAGCTCCGCTCCCGCCTCGACCGCTCCAACCGCTATAACCTCCTCCGCACCCGCCAGCGCCTCTCCTCCAACCTCTCCGCCGACGCAATCCTCCAACGCGTCCGCACCTCTTTCAACCGCACCTCCCAGCACCTCGACGACCTCACCGACCGCCTCGAAACCCATCTCAACCGCACCCTCCGCAACCGCACCCAGCGCATCGACCAACTAGAGATCCGCCTCCGCCGCCAGCACATCTCCCTCCGCCTAGCCAACGACCGCCACCGCTTCCAAACCCTCCAGCAGCGCCTCCAGAGTGCCCGCGCCACGCCCTTCCAGGCCACCCACACTCGCCTGAGCCGCGCCACCTCCCAGCTAGACGCCCTGAGCCCCCTCCGAGTCCTGGAACGCGGCTACGCCCTCATCTATCTAGGGGACGGAGGAGGCGAAGCAGGCCCCAACCCAGGCAACGGAACTCCCACCCCCAAGCTCCTCCGCAACCCCACCGAAGCGCCCCCCGGCACGACCATCACCGCCCAGCTAGCCAAAGGCCGCCTCCGCGCCAAAGTAACCTCCGCCGAATAGCCCCACTAATTCGCCGAAGGCCTTTCCACCCGATCCAATACCAGCACATCCACCGGAATCCTCTGCGTGCCCAGCCTCAGCCCAAGCTGCTGCTCCATCGCCTCGCTCAACTCCGGCGCGGCCTCGCTCGCATCCAATCCCCCAACCCGCGGCGGATGTCCACCAAACTGCGTCTCGTCCGGCGTGAACTTCAACTGAAAATCAAACCGCCCCACCATCCCCGTCTGATCCACCACTGGCCGATCCAGCACCACCGTCTGCATCATCTGCGCAAACTGCCCCATCGTCGCATTACGCGCCGGCAGCATCAGCCCTCCTGCCACAGAATCAAACTCCAGGCTCGGCAGCGGATTCGTACCCTCGCTCGCAGTAAACCCCTTCGCCCCACCCTTCTCCAAAGAAATCACGTACACCGACAACTCCTTCTTCGCATGATGAAACTGCAGTCCGAAGCGCCCCGCCAGCATCTTCTGCAGCATCCCCGTCCACTGTCTCCCATTCGGCTCGCCCACTCCATCCGGAACCCCCACCACATCGAACTTCTCCTCGCTCACCCATGCCGGAGCTCCCATAATCTGCTCCGGATGCACCCCATACGCAACCTCCATCAAATCCGCCAACGAAGTATCCTGCGTCATAAACCGCCGCCCATACACTCTGAAATACTTCTCTGACACCCCCGGCCCCGTCGGCTTAATCGTCACCACCTCGAACGTTGGATCCGCATCCTCGGCCATCGGCGCGACCTTCGGCCGCGGCGCAGGAATCTCCCACGCCGTCTCCTTGGTCGCACGTACAAACATCAGCGGCAGCGCCGTCCCCTGCGTCCACGCGCCCTTAATCGCATTGCCGTCCGCACTCACCTGCCCCTCATAGCTCCCACCCAGAGAAGGTATCGCAAACCGAAACGTACTCCCCTTCAAACTCACATCAGACGTATGCATCGGCTGCGGCCCCTGGTCGATGCTGTAGTTCAGCGCGCTCCAACCCCCGCCCACCTCCTTCGCAATCCGCAGCACCAAACGAAACCTCGCTCCCGGCTGCCCATCACGACCCGGAAACACCAACGTCCCCTGCCAGTCCCCAGCCAAATCTCCGCGCCCGTGCGAAGCCGCCGCCCCCGCCGCAACCTGCGCCCACCCCATCACCGGCATCGCCAACGCCAGCAGCAACACTGTCGCCACAGTCGTCCCTCGTCGTATTCGCTCGCTCATCCTAACCATCTATCAGTACCGACGCGCCAACCGCCCTTCCGCTCGAATAAATCTATCCGCTCCCGTAAACAATCCCGCACTAGCTCTCAACGCGCGCATCCGCCAGCATCCTTAGTCGGACACCACGTCCAAGGATCAGCTCGATACGGTTCCACCGCGCCATCAGCGCCAACGGCCCGGCATATACCGCAGAGCGCATCGCCCCGCACCCACCCTCCAATTAAATCCTTCAAAAACAGCCCAAAAACCGCATGTCAACCCCCAAAACCCTCCAACCCCAACAAACCAAACCAAATAGACGTGGCACGATCACCCAACCAACTCTCTACAATAGAAATAGGGGCCAAAACCCACCCTAAGCCGCCCATGGGCACCATAATTCCAATGTTTTGTTATGTATACATATAACTGACCTGAAATAAATTACTTACAGGCAACTCCACCCACCACCTCCACCGACCACCCCAAAAAATGACCCTAACCCCAATGTTTTGTCATTGATACCCGCAAACAGTGCGCTGTCATACACTTACAGAGATTATGACCCGCAACCAACTGAAAATAAACCACTTGCATAAAAGGCGTAAAAATGGGATCCTGCCCCATTAACCGACTTATTTTCAACTATTTACATGGAAACCAGCCACCGGGGGGGGGGAGGGGGGGTACCCCCTCCCCTCGAAAGGCCCTCCAGCGAGTCCGTCGGGCGCAACCCCTCGCCCTCCGCGCAGGACTCCACTACCATCAGGAGTGGACTTCAACACTCAAGGATCAGCATGCGGAAGTTGTTCGGAACAGACGGAATTCGCGCGGTAGCCGGTGAGGCCCCGCTAGACAAGCGCACCATCTTCGCCATCGGCGCCGCCCTCGCCACCAAACTCGGCAACAACCCCCGCATCATCATGGGTATGGACACCCGCGAGAGCTGTCCCTGGATCGCCGCCACCCTCACCGCCGGCCTCCGCTCCGCCGGCGCCACCGTCGACTCCGCCGGCATCATTACCACCCCGGCCATCGCCTTCCTCGCCCGAAAGCACGGCTTCTCCGCCGGCGTCGTTATCTCCGCCAGCCACAATCCCTGGCAGGACAACGGCATCAAAATCTTCGGCGGCGACGGTTACAAACTCCCCGACGAAACCGAGCTCGGCATCGAAAAAGAGATAGAGAAATTCCTGGCCATTGACGCCGACCGTGTCCTCACGCAGGAGTTGTCATCTCGACCGAACCCTGAGCAAAGCGATAGGGGAGTGGAGAGACCCGCAGCCTGGGATGCCGACATCACCACTGATCTCCCCGAGGTCAACGAAACCTATCGCGCTGAGTACATCCGCTTCCTCCTCGAAGCCGTTCCCGGCATCTCCCTCGACAACCGCCACATCGTCTTCGACTGCGCCAACGGCGCCGCCAGCTCCGTAGCCCCACAGCTCTTCGAATCCCTCCACGGCACCGTCGACATCACCCACGCCTCACCCGACGGCCGCAACATCAACCTCCACTGCGGCGCCCTCCACCCCGAGATCGTCGCCGCCCAGGTCAAAGTCTCCGGCGCCTCCATCGGCATCACCTTCGACGGCGACGCCGACCGCGCTCTCTTCGCAGACGAGAACGGCAACGTAGTCAACGGCGACGCCGTCATGCTGGCCTGCGCCCGCGACCTCCAGGCCCGCGGCGAGCTAGCCAACAACCTCGTCGTCGCCACCACCATGTCCAACATGGGCCTCGAAGCCGCCTTCGCCCGCTCCGGCATCCGCATGCTCCGCGCCCCCGTAGGCGACAAGTACGTCCTAGAAGAGATGCGCAACTCCGGCGCTTCCCTGGGCGGCGAGCAGTCCGGCCACATCCTCTTCCCAGCCCGCGCCACCACCGGCGACGGCCTCTTAACCGCGCTTCTAGTTTTGGATTTAGTCCACCGCAGCAACAAGCCCCTGGGCCAGCTCATCGCCGACCTCACCAACTACCCGCAGATCATCCTCAACGTAAAGGTCCGCGAAAAGAAGCCCCTCGACACCTTCCCCACGGTAGTAGCCACCATCGAAGCCGCCGAGCTAGAACTAAAAGACACCGGCCGCGTAGTCATCCGCTACTCCGGCACCGAAGCCTTAGCCAGAGTCATGATCGAAGCCGCCAGCGCCGAAGCCATGCACCGCCACGCCAACGCCATAGCCAATGCCATCCGCACCGAACTAGGCGTCTAGCCTACGGCATCCCAACCGGCCCCGATGCTCCGAGCACATGGATCGTCTTCAACCAAACCTCCGCCAGCGAGCTCCAATTCGAAACCGGCAGATCCTTCTGCCCCAACCCAAACCCGTGCCCGCCGAGCGTATACACATGCAGCTCCGCCGGCACCCGTGCATTCTTCAGCGCCTCCATGTACACCAGCACATTCTCCACATGCGCCGTGTAATCATTCTCGGCCTGCACTAAGAACGTAGGCGGCACACCAGCATTCGGCATCACCGGCGCATCCACCGCGCCAAGCACCCCCTTAGCAGCCGGCCCATTCAACCACCCCGGATAGATCACCATCTGAAAATCCGGCCGCGCACTCACGCTCGACGCTGCAACACTATTCCCCTGAAAATCCGGATGCGTACTAAGCACAACCGCCAAATGTGCCCCCGCCGAAAACCCAATCACCCCAACCTTCTCCGGATCAATTCCCCACTCCGCAGCATGTTCGCGCGTCAACCGCATCGCCTGCTGCGCATCCTCCAAATCCTCTACATTCGCCGGATAGTGCCCATCCTCAGGCACCCGATACTTCACCAGCACACACGTCATCCCAATCGAATTCAACCACCCACAAACATCCGTCCCCTCAGTGGTGTAACTCAACCGCAGATACGATCCACCCGGAAACACCAACGCAGCAGCACCCGTATTCTTCCCCGCCTGCGGAGCAAACACCGTCAAGCTAGGCTGACTCACGTTCGTAATATGCACCACCGTCTCACCCGAAGGAGTAACCGTCTTCGTCACCACCTCCGGTCCCACCACCTTCGAAGCCTCAGGAACTCCACCCGGCCAGAGCATCAACGTAGTCGTCTGCGCCATCATCGACGCCGACATCATCGCCATCACAACAACACAAACCCTTCGCATCGCCACCATCTTAGCGCCCCCTACGAATCCAACACTCGCCGTCCGCGCAGGACTCACTTGATATCCCGCCAGTTCTTCCCCACTCCAACCTCCGCCACAATCGGCACCGTAAACTCCGCCGCCGACTCCATCTCCCGCTTCACCAGCTCCTGCATCTCCTCCGCCTCACTCGGTACCACATCGAACAGCAGCTCATCATGCACCTGCAGCGTCATCGCAGACTTCAACCCCCGCGCGAGCATTGCCGCATCAATCCGCAGCATCGCAATCTTAATCAGATCCGCCGCCGTCCCCTGCAGCGGAGTATTCACCGCCGTCCGCTCCGCAAACCCTCTCTGGTTCGGATTCCGCGACTGAATATCCGGAATCGGCCGCACCCGCCCAAACGCCGTCCGCACCGCCTGATCTCTCCGCACCGTCTCCAGCGTCCGCTCAATAAATGCAGCCACACCCTTATACCGCTCAAAGTACCGCTCGATATATTCCTTAGCGACGCGCTGCTCAATATTTAACTGCGCCGCCAACCCAAACGGCGAGATCCCATACACAATCCCGAAGTTCACCGCCTTCGCCCGCGCGCGCGTCTCCTTATCCATCGTCTCCGCATCGACCTCAAACACCTCCGCCGCGGTAAGCGTATGAATATCCTTCCCCGTCCGATACGCATCCAGCAGCAACGGGTCCTGCGAAAAATGCGCCATCAATCGCAGCTCGATCTGCGAGTAATCCGCCGACATCAAAAGATTGCCTTTCCCCGCCACAAACGCCGCGCGAATCTCTCTCCCCAACGCCGTCCGCACCGGAATATTCTGCAAATTCGGATTCGTCGAACTCAACCTCCCCGTAGCAGTCCCCACCTGGTTGAACGTAGTGTGAATCCGGCCACCAGCATCCGTCAGCGCCGGCAGCGCATCCAGGTACGTCCCCTTCAGCTTCTGCAGCTGCCGATACTCCAGCACCATCGCCGCAATCTCATGGTGTTCCGCCAAATCCTCCAACACATCCTGCGCCGTCGACACCACCTTGCCCTTGCCATACTTCATCGGCTTCGGCAGCTCCATCTTGTTGAACAGCACATCTCCCAACTGCTTCGGCGAGTTGATATTAAACCGATGCCCCGAACTCGCATACACCCGCTCCGCCAGGTCATCAATCGTCACCGCCAGCCGCGAACTCATCTCCCGCAGCACTTCACTATCCACGGCCACGCCCACCTGCTCCATCCGCAACAGCACCGAAACCAGCGGCAAATCAAGCAACTCGTACACATCCTCCAGCGTCGACTTCTCCTTCAACACACCCGTAGCACTCCGCCGCGCAACAGCACCCTCCCCCGCGCTCACCTTCTTATCCGCATACAGCATCTCTGTCGTAATCGCGCCGCCAAGCCCCGGCTCATCATGCAGCAACTCTCGCGGCTGCGCCACAGCAGCCTCATCCATCTGCTCACCCAACACCTTCGCCAGCCGCACCACAGCAGCCGCAGCCTCCGCCAACCGCTTCGGGTCCTTAGGATTCTCCTTCGTAACCTGATGTTTCAGCGCAACGCTAGTAGTCCGCGCCGCCATATCCACCAGCGTGTGCGAGCTATGCGTAGGATTCAGCAGATAACTCTCCAGCATCACATCCGTAATCGTCCCCGCCAGCTTAACCCCATGCGGCTCCAGCGCCCGCAACACCGCCTTCAAATCATGCACCTGCTTCGGCAGCGCGGCATCCTCCAACGCCTCACGCATCCCCACCGCATCCAACCCCACCTCCAACGCATGAGCCGCCGTCACCGCCAACCCCAAGCGACAAGCCGGATCGCCAACCACTTCCTTAGCAACCTCCACCACCTCAGGCTCCGGCCCTCCAAACAACGACAGATTCTGCGCAGGCTCCGGCTCCGCCTCCACCTCACCCTCCGCCCCCTCGGCGACAACCTCCTCCGCAATCGCCTGCTCATTCGCCGCAATCGCCATCGCCAGATGCCCAGCCGCGCGCGCCTCCGTCAACAGCTTCGCCAACTCTTCCGCTCCGGCACTCACGTTGTACGTAGTCGCCACGGCATCGACATCAGGCGCCAGGTCCTTCAGCAGTGTCGTAAACTCCAACTCCGTAAACAGCGCACGACAAGCCGCATTGTCCACCGGCCGCGTCCGCATCGCCTCCAGAGAAAACTCGATCGGCACGGACGTATGAATCGTCACCAACTCCTTCGACAGCAAAATATTCTCGCGATTATTCTGCAGCGACTCCCGATACGTCTTCTTCTTCACCTCATCCGCCCGGTCCAGTGCACCCTCCACCGTTCCGAACTGCTGAATCAACTCCACCGATCCCTTATCGCCAATCCCCGGCGCCCCCGGAATGTTGTCAATCGCATCCCCACGCAGCGCCATCACATCCACCACGCGCTCCGGCCTCACCCCTAGCACCTTCTCAACGCCGTCTGGATCGAGCACCAGATTGTCCTTCGTAGGATTCAGAATCGACACGCTCTCATTCACCAGCTGCATCATGTCCTTGTCGCTCGACACGACAAACACCCGATGCCCCAACTCCGCCAGCCGACAGCTCAGCGTCCCAATTACGTCATCAGCCTCGAACCCCTCGTAGTACAAGATCGGAATCCGAAACGCCTCCAGCGCCCGCCGAATATAAGGCTGCTGCTGAATCAAATCCGGCGGCGTCTCCGCGCGATTGGCCTTGTACCCCGCATACTCCACCGTCTCAAACTGCTGCGTCTTCACATTAAACTTCGTCACGCCCTTCATCTGTGCCGCCAGCTCATCGCGCAGCAGCGGAGCCCCCACGTCATACACCGCCGCCAGATACTCCGGCTTAAAATCCGCGCGCAGCTTGTTGATCATGTTCACAAACACATACGTAGCCGCCGTAGGAATCCCCGTCCGCGTAGTCATCGGCCGCGACCGCTGCATCGCGTGGTAAGCCCGAAAGATAAACGCCATCGAGTCCAATAAATAAATAGGCGGCTTTTCGTTTTGCTTCGACATAATTCTCTTCCCTGTTAGATATGTTGCGGCACCTAGAGGATCAGCATACAGTCCCCATAGCTAAAGAACCGATACCGCTCTCGCACCGCATGCGCATAAGCCGCCAACACCTTCTCCCGTCCCGCAAACGCCGACACCAGCATCAACAGCGTCGACTCCGGCAGATGAAAGTTCGTCAACAACCCACCCACCACCAGGAACTCCGCCCCCGGCGACAGAAATAAACTCGTGCTCCCCGAGTGCGCCCAGAACCCCGACCCACGCAACCCCGCCTCACGCGCCACATGCTCCAGCGTCCGCGTAGTCGTCGTCCCCGCGGCCACAATCCTTCGCCCCTCCGCCCGCGCGCGATTCACCGCCTCCGCTGTCTCCGCCGAGATCGTATAGCTCTCCGCATGCAACTTGATCTCCTCGGTCCGCTCCGCGCGCACCGGCTGAAACGTCCCCAGCCCCACATGCAGTGTCAGCCGCGCAATCTCCACACCCTTCGCCTTCAGCTCTTCGAGAATCTCCGGCGTAAAGTGCAGCCCCGCCGTAGGAGCAGCCGCCGACCCGCGCTCCGCCGCACTCGCCAGCGGATGCGAATACACCGTCTGATACCGCTCGCGATCCTCCGCCCGATCCGGCGCATCTTTCGCCCGATGAATATAAGGCGGCAGCGGCAGATGCCCAATCCGCTCCAGCACTGCATGAAAATCCTCCACCGCCTCAAACCTCAATCGCCGTTCCCCAAACTCCCCCACCCCCACCACCCGCGCCTGCAGCAACACCTCACCGGACCCCGCCTCCGCAAACAGCAGCGTCTCTCCCACCTGCACCTTCTTCGCCGGCTTCACCAGCGCCCCCCACTCGTTCGCGTCTCCAAGCTTCTCGGTCAGCAACACCTCCACCAACCCTATCGGCGCAGGCGACTTCTCCTGCGTAGCCAACCCACCGCGCCGCGCATACAGCCGCGCCGGAATCACCCGCGAATCATTCAGCACCAACAAATCCCCCGCCCGCAAAAACGAAGGCAGCTCCGCAAACCTCCGATCCGCAAACGCCCCCGTCCGCCGATCCAGCGTCAACATGCGGCTAGACCCACGCACCTCCGGCGGCCGCTGCGCAATCAACTCCTCCGGCAACTCATAACCAAACTCCGACACCAGCATCGCGACCTACCCCTTGACCCTGGGCTCTGAACCCTGGACCCTGTCCTCAGCCATTGCGACAGCCTCATCCAGCGCCCGCTGCACCAGCTCCAACTCCAACCCCACATGCGCTGGCCATCCAAACGTCACCGTAGAAAACGGCTTCGGAATCGCAAACCGATCCCAGCTCTTCAAGTACCACGCCCTGTCCGCCTCGGCGTGATAAGCCCCAATCCAGGTCGCGCCGGTCAACTGTGCGAGTTGCACCGGCCCAGCCTTCGCCACGCGCTCCGGCCCTCGCGGCCCATCTGCCGTAAACGCGCACCGATGCCCCGCCGCATAAGCCTCCGCCATCCCCTTCAATCCCGCAGCCCCTCCCCGCGAGCTCGATCCCCTCACCGCTAAAAATCCCAACAGCTCCACTGTCCGCGCAATCAGCTCTCCATCAAACGACCGCGAGATCAAAATCGCAATCCCCAAATTCCGAAACCGATGCGCACACGTCAGCATCGAGCAATGCCAGAACGCAAATACCACCGGCCCCGGCAGCGTATGCCCCACAGGAACCCCCAGCGCATTCACATCCCGGTACCGCAGCGTAGCCCCCACCACACGAATCAGCGCAGCCGCCAACGGCGGCACCACGGCCAGCAAAATCTTTTCCTTGCGCGTAAACGAGGACACGAACTTCAGTCTACCGGCTATCCCAATCTCCCCGCCAACCGCTCGGCCAGCCGCAGCGCCAGCGCCATCATCGTCAGCGTAGGCAACTGCGGACTCCCATCCGGAAACACCGCTGCACTAGCCACCGAAAGATTCCCCACCCCATACACCCGCATCTCCGTATCCACCACGCTCGTCCGCGGGTCAACGCCCATACACGCCCCACCCATAGCATGTCGCGCATCCTCCAGACCTACGGGCAACCCATCAATCACCGCACCCTCCTCCACCATCCCAGCCGCCCACTCCACCCCCGTCAACCCCATCCGCTCAAACTCCCCACTCAGATGTGCAGCATACCTCCGCATCGTTCCCATCTCCTGCTCCGACACGCACCAATCCACCACCGGCTCCGGCAACCCATACGCGTCCACGGCCTCACCCAGCGTCACTCGCGACCGCGAAGGCGAATCCTGCGCGACATTAAACTGCAGCTTCAACGTTGCTCCCTTAGAAATAAATCTCCGATGCCCAAACTTCGCTCCCAGCACCAGCCGCGCCCCCTCCAGCATCGCCCCCGGCAACTTCATAGCATGCGTAGTCAGCGCCTTGCCAAACTCTCTCCGCTGCAGCGACGTCAGCAGATCCCTCACCACCGTGATCCCCGTCCCCGCCGGCTCCACAATCGCCACATGCGCCAGCACCGGATTCAGTCCCAACCTCTCCCTCAACTCCCGCGATGCCTCCAGCTTCACACTATGCAGCGTCCCCCCGCGCACATCGCTAAGCCCCGCAAAAAACACCCAGGGCCGCAACTCCCTCACCACGCGCTCTCGCGCAACCCCCTTAATCACCGCCGCCGCCACCGTCGGATGATCATGAAAATTTCTCCCCACCTGGTCACACTTATTCCCCACACCCTCGCGCGCAACGCTCCGCGAAGACAGCATCAACCGCGCCGTCTCCACCGTCCCCGCAGCCAGCACCACCTCCTCCGCCTCAAACCGGACCCGCACGCCAGCAGGCGTCTGCACCACCACCGCCTCTATCCGCCCACCCTCCCGCGCCTGCACCAACTCCACCACCTGCGCATGCAAATAAACCCGCGCCCGCGCCACCACATCCTTCCCAATCGTTGGCGCCATATTCCGTCGCGGAAACGCCATCCACTTCGACACCCGCGCATCCATCCCATCCATTCCGCGCAACATCTCCGGCACCGGTTCCCCAATCGCGCGAAAGAATCCCGCCGCATCAAACGGCAGGCCACCCACCTCCAACAACCCTTCAGCCTCCGCCACAAACGGCGCCAACTCTGCCGCGCTCACCGGCCACGCCGCCCCACCATCCTCACCCATCGACAACACCTGCCCGCCCCACCGCACCGACGATCCCCCAAACACCCGAAACCGTCCCTCCGTCGTACAAACATGCGGCAGCCCCCGCAGCTCCGCGCGCGCAAACATCTCCTGTCCACTCTCTTCCAGCGACCGCCCACCGGCCTCCAGCACCACCACATCCACCCCACGCAGCGCCAGCTTACGAGCCAGCACCAACCCCGCAATCCCCGCCCCCACTACGCACGCCTGCGACCGAATCGCCTCCGCCGGAGCCTCTACCGCCGCAAGATCAATCTCCATCCAGCCCTCACAAACAGAGAACAGGATCGGGGACCAGAAAGCCACCAGACATCGCAGGGAATACGTGACGTCAAATCCCTGGACCCTGGGCCGTGGACCCTAAACCCTCGTCTCTAGCTGTACTTCAACCAGCGAAGAATCTCAGGGAGATTGGGCTTCTTGCCGTACATCAAAATTCCAACACGATAAATTCTCGACGACACCCAAAGCACCGCATAAATTGTCACCAGCGTCGATCCAATCGACAGCGCAATCTCCCACCACTGCGGCATTGAAATCGAAACCCTCAGATCCATCAACAGCGGCGCGCAAAACGGAATCTGCGAAACAATCCGCGATAGCATCGAGTTCGGATTCGTCACCACCGGCATCAGCATCAGGAAGCTGAAGAACAGCGGCATCATCATAAACATCTGTAGCTGCTGCAGCTCCTGCTCGGAGTTCGTCATCGCCCCCAAAGCCGCCGCAATCGACGAATAAAGCGCATACCCAAGCGTAAAATACACCACAAAATAAACTACCTGCGGCGTGCTGATCTCAATCCCGCTCGTCGCTCCCGCCTGCGCCGCAATCAGTCCCGCCGCAATCATCCAGATCGCCACCTGCGTCAGTCCCACCGCACCCACGCCCAGAATCTTTCCCGCCAGCAACTCATCCGGCTTGATCGTCGCCAGCAACACCTCAAACACCCGCGACGTCTTCTCCTCAATAATCGACCGCCCCACATTCATCCCGTACAGCAGCACCACCAGGTACATCAGGAAGAACAGCACATACGCCACCAGGAATGACGTCCGCGAGTTCCCATGCTCGCCATTCTTCCCCAAAATGTTCAGCTTCACCGGCGCCATCAACGCCGCCGTCTGCGCGCTCGAGATCCCGTGTTCCTGCAGATACTCGCGCGTCAACACGCGATGCAGCGCATCTTCAATCGCTGAACTCGTCGCAATGTCCGCCGTAGACTTCGGAATGAAATCAAACGTAGGCCGGCCGCCTCCCGCCGCCGCCGGAAGAATCACCAGGTATCCATCCAGCTGCTTGTTCTGGATCTGTTGATCCAACTGCGCATGAGGAGTCGACTCCGGCAGAATATCCACCGTCATGTTGCTGTCTTTGCCATTCTCCAGCTCAGCCTTCAAGTCCTGCGCAGGCTGCGGCTGCGATGCCAGCACCACAATGTGCGAGGTCGTCTTCGTCTTCGCCGTCAGTATCGAGATCCCATAGATCCCGCCACCCATCAACGCCGGAAAAAGAATCGTCGAAATCAAGAACGCCCTTGTCCGAATCCGCTCCGTATACTCGCGCTTCGCAATCAGCCACACATTATGCATCGACGATCCCCCGTGCTTCCTCATCGCCAAAACTAGCGCGAACCTGTTCAATGAAAATCTCTTCCAGCGTCGGTTCCTTCACCTCAAACCGATGAATCACCGTTCCCCGCGCAATCGCCTCGGCCAGCACCGTCTGCGCTCCCGCCTCATGCCGCAGCTTCAACTCCGCCACGCCCGCGTAGTTGTTCGCCTCTTCCACCTCAGCATTGCGCAAAAACGAATCATCCCCCGTAAACACCACATGCAGCCGATTCCGCGGATACCCCGCCTTCACCTCGCGCATCGTGCCCGTCAGCACCAGCTTCCCTCGCGAGATCAGCGCAATCGAATCGCACATCTTCTCAACCTGGTCCATCCTGTGCGTGGAAAACAACACCGCCTTGCCCTCTTTGCGCAGATCGATCAGCGTATCCTGCAGCAGCGTCGCATTCACAGGATCCAACCCGCTGAATGGCTCGTCCATAATGATCAGCTCAGGATCATGCAGCAGCGCCGCAATGAACTGGATCTTCTGCTGCATCCCCTTCGAGAGCTCTTCCGTCTTCTTCCCAATCGCCTCGGTAATCTCCACCCGCTCGCACCACGCCACCGACCGCTCCCGCGCCTTGGCCTCGCTTAACCCATGTAACTGCCCAAGGAACACCAACTGGTCCAGCACCTTCATCTTCTTGTACAGCCCGCGCTCCTCCGGCAGATACCCCACCCGATGCAGCGCCCCGCGCTCAAACGGCTTCCCAAACAAACTCACCGACCCCGCGTCCGGCACCGTCATCCCAATCATCATCCGAATGGAGCTCGTCTTCCCCGACCCGTTCGGCCCCAGCAACCCAAACATCGTCCCCGGCTCAATAGAGAGCGATAGCCCCTCCACCGCCACCTTCTCGTCATACACCTTGCGTATCTTTTCGAGTTCAACAATGGGCATGCGCGCGCCAGCCTTCTTTCCGGTTTCTCCGCCTAGTCTATCGCAACACGAAAAAGGCGCACCCGAAGGATGCGCCTCTCTCAAACCACCCAAAGAACCTTACGACCCGGATTCGGCCTCACCAGGCTCAGCCTGGCCGCTCTCTTCCATCTGCTTCTGCAGCTCTTCGCGACGCTTCGTCCGAGCCTCGGCCCGCTTCTCAGCCTTCTCGCTCAGCTCCTGCTCCGCTCCCAGCAACTCAATGTACGCCATCTCCGACGCATCGCCCTGCCGCGGTCCCGTGCGCACAATCCTCGAGTACCCGCCCGGACGCGCCCCATAACGCGGCGCCACCGTGTTGAACAAACGGTCCACCGACTCCGGCGTCATCATGTACGCCAGCGCCTGCCGACGCGCATGCACGCTGCCATTCTTGCCCAGCGTAATCATCTTCTCAACGATCGGCTTCGACGCCTTCGCCTTGGTAATGGTGGTGTGAACGCGATCGTTCAAAATAATCGAGGTAACAAGGTTGCGAAGCAAAGCGCGGCGATGGCTGGTATTACGTCCCAGCTTGAAACCGCCATTACGGTGGCGCATATCAATCTCCTTCGACCCAGGCTTCTGCCCAGCTCGGATCCTGCAAGTTAGGCAGCGCAGCAGAGCATTAGCCCCGCTGCGCCGCACAGTTAGTTAGAACGTTTCTGGCTCGACGCTGAGATCAATATCCTCTTCGTCCTCATCCTCGTCCTCATCGTCGAAGTTGCCATAGCTCGCAGCAAGCGTAGCCGCCGGCAGTACCGACGTCGGTCCCGGAACCGGGTTGCCCTGCTCGTCGATCTTCATGCCCAGCGACAGACCCATCTGCGCAAGAATCTCCTTGATCTCGTTCAGGCTCTTGCGTCCGAAGTTCTTGGTCTTCAGCATCTCTGCTTCGGTCTTCTGAATCAGTTCGCCGATCGTCGCGATGTTCGCATTCTTCAGGCAGTTGTAGCTGCGTACCGAAAGCTCAAGCTCTTCCACAGACCGATTGAGATTCTCGTTGCGAATCGCGGCTCCGTCGTGCGTGCCTTCCGAACCAGCCTCCAACTCCTCTTCGAAGTTGATGAAGATCGTCATGTGGTCCTTCAGCAGCTTCGCCGAAAGTCCCAGCGCATCCGCGGGCAGAACCGTTCCGTTGGTCCAGATCTCCAGCGTCAGCTTCTCGTAATCGGTGATCTGGCCTAGACGTGCAGCCTCCACCAGATAGTTCACCTTGCGCACCGGCGAGTGCACCGAATCCACAGGAATGAACCCAATCCCGAGATCGCTATCAAAGTTCTTATCAGCCGAAACATAGCCACGGCCGCGCTTCAAACGCATCTCCATGTCAATGCGTCCGCCCTCGGACACCGTGCAGATATAAACATTCGGATCCAGAATCTCAACGTCCGAATCAGCCTCGATCATGCCCGAAGTAATCACGCCTGCAGCATCCGCGCGCAGGTACAGCGCCTTCGGGCCATCGCCGTTCAACTTGAACGGAATCTGCTTCAGGTTCAGAATGATGTCCGTCGCGTCTTCCACAACGCCCGTGATGGACTGAAACTCATGCAGCACACCTTCGATGCGAACCGCGGTCACCGCAGCTCCTTCAATCGATGAGAGCAAGGTCCGACGCACAGCGTTGCCGATCGTCGTACCAAAACCGCGCTCAAACGGCTGCGCGGAAAACTTTCCGTACGTGTTGGTCAGTGTCTCCTGGTCAACTGCGAGACGCTTGGGCTTTTGAAAACCTCTCCAAAGCATGGGTGTTCCTTTCTTCATCGCACACGCGAAGCATTCTGCGCGGCTAATGGTGTTGCAGGTTATGAAACAAGGTGGTTGACCCAGTTCCCAGGACCCAGAAGCACTCTTGCCTTCTGGACCCTGGGCCCTGGACCCTGAACCCTATTTACTTGCTGTACAGTTCGACGATCAGCTGCTCATTCACCGGCAGGTTCACATCTTCGCGCTTCGGCAGCGCAATGACGCGGCCTGACAGCCCATCAGCAGCAACCTCAATCCAGTTCACGCGGCTCTGGCCGGAAACAAAGTCCTTCGCTGCCTCGAGCATCGCCAGCTTCTGCGAACCCTCGCGAATCGCGATCACGTCGCCAACCTTGCACTGGAAGCTCGGTATGTTCACCTTGCGGCCGTTCACCTGCACGTGTCCGTGGCGAACCACCTGGCGTGCCTGGCGACGGCTCATCGCAAATCCCAGCCGGTAGCAGACGTTGTCCAACCGCGTCTCCAACTGCTGCAGCAGCAGCTCGCCGGTAACACCGGTGCGATTCGCAGCCTTCTCGTAGTACGCGCGGAACTGTGTCTCGAGCGTGAAGTAGATGCGCTTGGCCTTCTGCTTCTCACGAAGCTGCAGACCGTAGCCCACCACCTTCTTCACTTTCTTCGACTGGCCATGCTGCCCAGGGGGGAAGTTGCGCTTCTCAACGGGACACTTATCGGTAAAGCACTTCGCGCCCTTCAGGAACAGCTTGGTTCCGTCGCGACGGCAAAGCCGGCAGACGGGTCCTGTATAACGTGCCATTTTCTATCTCCTAAAACTTCAGTTGTCGATCGCTTTACGCGCTGGCAGCGCTTCTTCACGATCCAAATTGTTATCAGTTCCCAGTTGTCCGTTGTCAGTTCGCTCTTACTGAGAACCGAGAACGGACAACTGAGAACCAGGAATCAAACGCGACGGCGCTTCGGCGGACGGCAGCCGTTATGCGGCATCGGCGTAACGTCGCGGATCGACCGCACTTCAATCCCCGCAGCCGCCAGTGCACGGATCGCGGACTCACGTCCCGAACCCGGCCCTGCAACCCGCACATCAACCGACCGCAGACCGTGGTCACGAGCAGCCGTAGCCGCACCAACCGCCGCCTGCTGCGCCGCGAACGGCGTTCCCTTACGCGATCCACGGAACCCGAGCGAACCCGAGCTCTTCCAGCTCAGCGTGTTGCCCTGCTGGTCGGTGATCGTCACGATCGTGTTGTTGAACGAAGCCTGGATGAACACCAGGCCAAACGGAACATTCTTCCGCTCGCGCTTCTTGAACTTCTTATTCTTGCCGGTCTTCGCGGCCCCAGCCTTCTGCTGTGTCTTTGCCATGGCTTACTTGGTCGCTTTCTTCTTACCGGCAACGGTGCCCTTACGGGGGCCCTTGCGGGTACGAGCGTTGGTGTGGGTGCGCTGTCCGCGAACCGGAAGGCTGCGACGGTGGCGCAAACCACGATAAGACTGAATCTCGATCAGGCGCTTGATGTTCAGCGAAATCTCCTTGCGAAGATCTCCCTCAATGCCGCCTTCTGCTTCGATCACCTGACGAATCTTGTTGAGCTGGTCCTCATCGAGCGTGACCATCTTGGCATACGGGTCAATCCCAGCCTTCTCAAGAATCTTGAGAGAGCGTGGGTTGCCGATGCCGTAAATGTAGGTAAGGGCGATACGAGCCTGCTTATTCGGTGGCAGGTCGACGCCGGCGATACGGGCCATGGTGTGCCTTTCGGTTGGGCCCCAGGAGCATATCTCCCAAAGCGGGGTTAATCGTTGCGCGGCTGACCTGCAGTAAGCCTTCTACCGCCTGCCTCCTCCGGGTTCATCGCACGCCTAAACATCGGCGAACTCGCCCAGTGGGGCCGCATAAAACAGGGTCCAGGGTTCAGGTTCCAGGGTTCAGAAAGCATCGCCTTCTGAGCCCTGGGCTCTGAACCCTTCCTTACCCTTGTCTCTGCTTGTGCTTCGCGTTCTCACAAATCACGCGAACCACACCGCGACGGTGAATCACCTTGCACTTGTCGCAGATCTTCTTAACTGACGCACGGACCTTCATAAAACTCCTCAGTTCTGTGTTGTTAGCTTCCAGTTCTCAGCTGATTTCGTCTGCCGTTCCTGAGAACTGACATCTGAGAACTGACAACTTGCTACTTGTACCGATAGACGATCCGGCCGCGGTTCAGGTCATACGGGCTCAACTCGATCGCAACCCGATCGCCGGGAAGAATACGAATGAAGTTCTTGCGCATTCTGCCCGAAACATGCGCCAGGACCTGGTGCTTGTTCTCGAGCTCAACCTTGAACAACGCATTCGGCAGCGTCTCTACGACCACCGCCATGACTTCAATTGCATCTTCCTTCGACAAACAGTCTCCTTCGATAAAGCGCCGCGCCTTCAGACGCAAAGCCACTTCATCTATCAAGCTTCCCTGGTAACCTGTTTCGTGGGCTTCTGATAGTCTCCACTCACTCACCCGGCACACGATCACCAGGCAGCAAAGCAGAGACGGCGGAAGGTACACGCACCATCTGCAAGTCTATCGGATTCTGGCCGTTTTGGGAAGAACCAATCCCCCAGATCCTCCCCAACCGACCCAGCCCCCACCAGCCTCAATTCGCCGAAGGCCGCTCCACCCGATCCACCACCAGCGCCTCCACCGGCCCCCGCGTCGCCTCCAACTTCAGCCCCAGCTCCTCCACCAGCGCTGTAAACAGCCCCGGCTCTGTCCCTCCCGACGTCGGCACAGGCACCCCGCCCCCAAACTGGCTCTCATCCGGCGCCCACGTCAGGTCAAAGTCGTACCTCCCCGTCAGCCCCGTCTTGTCCACCACCGGCCGATCCAGAATCGCCCGCTGCATCACCGCCGTCACATCTCCCATCGTCGCATTCCGAGCCGGCATCAGCACATGGTCCGCATACACCGTGCTGATCACCTGCGACGGCGCGTCCGCGGCCGCCGCGCTCTTCCGCATCTTCTCCCCACCCTTCGCCACCGTCAGCTCATAGATCGAATACACCTTCTCCTCACGATGAAACGTCAGCTTGAACCTCCCCACGAGCAGGTTCCGCAGCATCGCCATCTGCTCCTCACGCGTCGGCCGCACCGCTCCCGGAGTCACCGCCTCCACGTCGTATTTATCCGACTCACCCCACGACGGCAGTCCCACAATCGTCTTCGGATTAAGGTCATACGCCGCCGCAATCAGCAGCTTCACGTTGTACTGCTTGGCCACAAAACGGTCCGTCCCTTCCATCCTGTAATACCGTCCGCGATCCGCATCCTCATTCGCCGGCTTGATCGTAGCCACCTCAAATGCATCAAACTTCGGCCGCAACGCCCCAGCCGCAGCATTCGGAGCCGCCGCCTGCGGACACAATCCCCATCCGCAGCTCCCCATCCCCAACGCCAAAACACCCACTACCGCAAGCCGTCGCACCATAATTCCCCAGCCTACGCCTACAACCCCCCTCTCCGACACCGCAACGCCCCATATATTTCTGCTACCCTGCCTCCATGCAGACCCTCCGTCCGGCTCTTGTGCCACTGCTATTCGTCCTCGCCTTCCCCCTGACCGCCTTCGCCGCCAAGGCCAAAGGCCCCAAGATCCACACCGTCAACCTCGGCCCCGGCCGCAAAGTCCCCTACACCCCCCCGCAAGCCACCGCCGACACCAAATCCGAAGACTCCTCCACCCTCCGCATCCGCGCCCTCGTCGTCGACGGCGTCCAGAAAGAGTGGACCCTCGGTGAAGTCCACGACATCACCGACCGCACCTTCGTCGTCCGCCGCGCCCTCCGCATCAACGATTCCCTCCCCGCCGAGCCCGTCCGCTGGGCCTGGCAACCCGGCCCCTGGCTCATGGTCGACCGCATCTCCGGCCACATCACCGCCCTCCACCTCCCCGACTTCGACCCCCTCGTCTCCGACGTCGTCTGGTTCCGCGACGACGCAGCCTACTGCGGCATCGCCACCACCGCCAAGGGCGGAGTCGTCGCCGTCATCGCACAAATCGGCGCCCGCAAGCCCATCGTTCACAAAACTCTCGCCCCCTGGCCCCAGGCCACGCCTGCCAAACCCGTCTGCGCCCCCGCCATCTGGCAGCGCACCCCCATGCGCGCAACCCTCCAACTCACTGGCGGCCAGCCCGTCACCTACGACGTCGTTGGCTCCGTCTCCCTCATCGAAGACAACGACAACTCCGACGACTAACGCACGCCCCCACCCCCCACACGCCCGTAACACAAAATTCACCACCCCGGGGGTAACTCCCTAGGCCCAATCTCAAAAAAACTCCACAGGCCATCACGGTTAGCAAAGTAGTATCGTGGTCTCAGCGCGGGAGCCAACGCTGTGCCACTCGCCGGAATCTCATACCCACTGGCACAACAACAGCTACCAGCAACAAACCCCTCCCCGAGGGAAGGACCAGCCGAAAGGAACAGAAGATTCTCTATGTGGAAACCTAACCAACCTGGCAATACGCCCGCCGCCCCCGAGCCCGTGCGTCCCACTCCTCCTGCCGCGACACCTGCGTTCAGCTCTGGCTCTACCTCTGCCACTCCCGGCGCGATCCCCAATAGCGAGCAAGCCACCATCGGCAAGAGCCTCGTCGTAAAAGGTGAGGTCTCCGGTTCCGAGTCTCTCTACGTCGACGGCAAAGTCGAAGGCTCCATCAACCTCCCCGGCAACCGCGTCACCATCGGCCGCAACGGCCAGGTGGCCGCCAACATCAGCGCCCGCGAGATCGTCGTCCTCGGCAAAGTCCGCGGCAACTGCCAGGCCTCCGATCGCGTCGACATCCGCAGCGAAGGCTCCCTCACCGGCGACGTCATCGCCGCCCGCATCTCCATCGAAGACGGCGCCTTCTTCAAGGGCGGCATCGACATCCGCAAGCCCGGCAACGAGGCCAAAGGCCCAGTCCCCCCAGCCGAGCCCGAAAAAGAAAAAGAAGCCTAATCCAACACCAGGCAGCAAACATCAATCAAGCAACAAGAAAAGCCCCGGCCCAAACCGGGGCTTTTCATTTCCACCTCGCCTTTGCGTTTGCTTCTTTGGTTGTCATCCCGCAGGGATCTGCATTTGCATTTGCTGTTGCTCTTGCAGTTGCTCTTGCAGTTGCCGTTGCTCTTGCTCTTGCTCTTGCTCTTGCATTTGCATTTGCTGTTGCTGTTGCTCTTGCAGTTGCCGTTGCAGTTGCCGTTGCAGTTGCCGTTGCACTTGCCGTTGCACTTGCCGTTGCCGTTGCCGTTGCCGTTGCCGTTGCGGGTTTTACGCCGTCATCCTGACCCTGAGCTCGCCGAAGGGGAAGGACCCCCGCATTCCCCACCCACACTCCGTCATCTCGACTGAACCCTGAGCCCAGCCGAAGGGGCAGTGGAGAGACCCCTGTATTGGCTTTCCCGCTGCCGTTGCCGTTCCCCCACACCGGCACGAACCGGTACCCCGAGGCTTCAGCCTCGGATCTCATACGCTCGCCAGGAGAGAGGGCTTTAGCCCTAAGGTTTGCTCTTGTCTTTGCTTTTGCTTTGAACCCCTACAACGTCTTATCCACCTCATCCGCCACATCCGCATCCTTAGCCGCCCGCGACCAAAGAATCCTAAGATCCTTCACCTTCCGCAGCGCAAAATTAGGCTGCACCGGAGCCGTAATCGCAAAGAAGTCAGCCCGCTCCACATCCTCCAGATAAAACGCCGGCCGCACATCCACCCTCTCCGGCGCAATCTCCACATGCGACATCTCCAGATTCCGCAGATGCCGAATATAAAACCCATTCGAAGGCGTAGGCCCAAACTTCCCCACCTCCGGGTACCCATCCACCATCTCCGGAACCGCCCTCCCAATCGCCTCCGTCGGATAAACCCCCTTATGCCCAAAGTAGCAATCCGACACCTTCACATCCTCAATCGCATTCTCCGGAATCCCCGAAAAGATCGAAGCCGTCACCGCCGCCGAATCATGCGAAACAATATTTGAGATCAACACCCGCCTCAACGTCCCCGCGCGCATCGTCTCCTTCGGCCCGCGGTTCCGCGCATTCAGCCGCAAAAACAGCGGAGCATCCAGCGTCCCTCGCATCGTAATATTCGAGATCGCAATGTCCTCCAGATAAGCCCCATCGCTGGTCTCCAGCGAGATCCCCCGCGAGTCCTCGCACACGCAATTCGTAATCGCAATATTCCGGAACCCGCCATTCGACTCCGTCCCGCACTTGATCCGCCCATTCCCCCACACATGGTCCGCCGCGGAATCGTACTTCTTCCACGTCCCATCGAGCACCGTTCCCAGCTTGTACATCCCCGCCACAAAGCAGTTCGCAATCGTCACATTATCCGTCGACCGCGCATACCCCAGCGCATAGCTCGACTTCGGACAGATCGCATCATCCCACGGCGAGTTCACCGTGCAGTTACTCACCCGCACATTCTTGCAGCAATCAATATCGAACCCATCGCGGTCCGTATCGATCAGCAAATTATCCAGCGTCAGATCGTCCACGCCCGTAGCCAGCAGCGCAAAGTGCCCGCCCTTCAACACCGAAAAGTCCCGCAGAATCACCTTCCGGCAATTCTTCAGCGAAATCGACTTGTTCCCCACCCCGGCCTGCTCGGCCACAAACCCACCCGTTCCATCACGCACATCCGGCGTTCCATTGCTCAACCCCTTCCCATGGATCAACCCCGGCCCCACAATCGACACATCCTCCAACCCCTCGCCATAAAACAACGAGTTCGGCCAGTGATTATGCCCATAATCCTGGTAAGCCTCCCAAGCCTGCGCCGGCCCCGCCGGATCATACGTCCCTCCGCGATACCCCGTCGTCTCCCCCACGCGCGGCGAATCCGCCGCAAGAATCACGCATCCCCGCGACAAAAAAATCTCCACCCTCGACATCAGCCGAATCGTAAAACAAACATAAGTCCCCGCCGGAAACACCAGCGTCCCCCCATCTGCAGCATTCACCGCCGCAATCGCCTTGTTAATCGCCGGCGTGTCGACAGTCTTCCCATCGCCCGTAGCGCCATAGTCGCGCACATCATAAAAAACTTTCGCCGACGAACCCACCGGCACCTCAGCCTTGGCAACGTAGCCAACCGCCGCCGCAACCACCAACGGAGAAACCTTCAAAACATCCCGACGATCCATAATGTCCCCAATCCTAGCTCATGCCACCCGGTCTATGTCGAGCATCCCGAGTTGCTCTTAAATGTTTTTTCATCCACGATGACCATCTCACTCACAGGAATCGTATACACGCCGCCGCAGTGATCTTTCCAATAGTTGTATCCGTCTTCAAATGCTGGCACAGCGCCAGTGCGCAAGAGCTTTATCGCACTTCGTTCGATAGCATCCCGCGTGAACGGCGCATGTTCAATGCTGGTAGGCTCCGGTCCTCCGGAACAGTTGCGCAATCGAATCCCATCGATCTTCACATGCACGATCTCGCCAATCTTCGGCAGCGACTCGATCTTCAAAATCGTAACGGTCGCATCCGGCTCGAAATCGCGACTCCTAAAGGACCAGACCTGACCGGGCGCAAACTTCGCATCCGACACAGGCGTTGCCACCGGACAGGGTCGATTATTTTGCGAGAATCCACCGGGCGAAATCGCAACCAAGACAATGAAGC
This sequence comes from Acidobacteriaceae bacterium, assembly GCA_049578265.1. Classification (GTDB taxonomy): domain Bacteria; phylum Acidobacteriota; class Terriglobia; order Terriglobales; family Acidobacteriaceae; genus Granulicella. Next base: position 25,988 of record JBAULP010000022.1, on the reverse strand, counting down.
ACATCACCGCGGCCAGAGATCTTCGACGCAAGATGCTCTCCTTATCCAACTCGATTCTCACGCACTCCACTCTAATCCAGTTTGTGTGGTCGAGACATTACTCCAGCGCAATCAACAACCCCTCCCCAGCCTCCACCGTAACCGTCCCCTCCACCTCACTCCCCGCCCCATCGAGCAGCGTAGTCAACACCACAATCCCCTTCCCACAAGCAACCGTAGCCACCTCACCCCCCAGGTTCAACAACACCAAAAAGTCCGTACTCTCCCCATCCGGCAGCCCCACGCGACGATACCGCAACACCCCACCCTCAGCCTTCACATCCGCAATCCCACCCGCATGCAGCGTGTCATGCTGCCGCCGCAGCGCCAGCAGCTTCCGGTACAACGTCAGCATCGACTTCTTATCCTTCGCCTGCTCCGCCGCATTCAACGTCTCCCACCCCGGCTCCAACGGCAGCCAGGGCACCGCCCCCGCCGGCGCAAACCCTGCATTCGCCGCGTTCACCCAAAGCATCGGAGACCGCTCCGGGTCCCTCCCCTTCCCTCCATCCTTCGCCGCCGGATCCCGCACCTGGTCCGGCGCAATCGCCACATCCACCATCCCCAGCTCATCCCCGTAATACATCGTCGGAGTTCCCCGCAGCGTCAGCAGCAACATCGCCGCCGCCCGCGCCTGCTGCGCTCCCACACGCGTAGCCAGCCGCGACTGATCATGATTCCCCAACACATAATTCGGCCACGCCCCCGCCGGCAACAACGCCTCATACCGCTGAATCATCTCCGCAACCGCGTCCGCAGCCCACCGCGTAAGAATCAACTGAAAATTAAACGGCAGATTCGCCCCACTCAACTGCGGCCCGTTCCCGTAATACCGAACCAACCGATCCAGCGGCAGATAAATCTCCCCAATCAACACTCTGCTCGACCCAGCCGTCGCGTCCCCAATCGTCGGCCCATACGCATCCATCACCGCCCGCATCTTGGCCACAATCTCCAACGTCTCCGGCTGATCCGCATTGTGCACCGGAACAAAATCCGGCCGCGCCGGATCATACTGCGCATCCGGAGGATTGTTCTGAAAGTATTGATCCTTCACCAGCAACCAAAGCACATCCATCCGAAACCCATCCACCCCTTTATCCAGCCAGAACCGCATCGCCGCATAGATCGCCGCGCGCACCTCCAGATTCCGCCAGTTCAAATCCGGCTGCTGCTTCAAAAATGAGTGCAGATAAAACTGCTGCGTCGCCTCATCCCACGTCCACGCCGGCCCACCAAAGTTCGACATCCAGTTATTCGGCACCCTCTCCTTCGCCGGCCGCCAATCATCTCCAGGCAACGCCGCATCCCGCCACAGATACCAATCCCTCTTCGGATTCGTCTTCGACGACCGCGACTCCACAAACCAGGGATGCTGATCCGAAGTATGATTCGGCACAAAATCCAGAATGACCCTCAACCCCCGCGCATGCGCCGCCGCCAGCAGCGCATCAAAGTCCTCCATCGTGCCAAACAGCGGATCGACGCCCGTATAGTCGCTCACGTCATACCCAAAGTCCGCCATCGGCGACGGATAAATCGGCGACAACCAGACCGCATCCACCCCCAGCCCCTTCAAATAATCCAGCCGAGCCGTAATCCCTCGCAGGTCCCCCACCCCGTCCCCATCCGTATCCTGAAAACTCCGCGGATACACCTGGTACACCACGCCCACCTGCCACCACAACGTCGCCAGAAACTCGCTATCAGCCATACCCATAAGATGCCCCCGCCGCGCGCAAGTTACACCATCCAGCGAGTACCATCCAATCATCATCCACGCCGACAGCTCCATCATCGGCATAAACGAGCCACAAACTCCCCACCATCCCCGAGCCTTCTGAACCCTGGACCCTGAACCCTATGCCCTCGTCCTTAGACACTCTCCTCCACGAAGCCGAAATCGCCCACGGCCATCTCTGCGCCGGCCAGATCCTCGGCGTCCGCATGGCCATGCTGGCCCTTGCGCAACTTGGCATCGACGACCCCCGCCCCCGCACACTCCCCGACGGCACCCTCAACCCCGACCGCAAGCGCCTGGTCACCTTCATCGAAATCGACCGCTGTGCCACCGATGCAATAGCCGTAGTCACCGGCTGCCGTCTAGGCAAGCGAGCCCTCAAGCACCGCGACCTCGGCAAGATGGCCGCCACCTTCATCGACCTGAACGCCCCACTCGAAAACCACAACTACAAAGCCCTCCGAGTGGTCGCGCTTGAAACTTCGAAAGCCCGAGCACGCGAGCTCTACCCCTCACTGGAAAAAAACGCGCAGCAAATGAAGGCCTACCGCGAGCTCGCCGACGCCGACCTCTTCTCCACCCAATGGGTCCGCGTCCCTCTCCCACCGAGCGAATTCCCCGGCTACAAAGGCGAGCGCGTCACCTGCGCCCGCTGCGGAGAAGGCATAAACTTCGACCGCTTCATCGACCGCAACAACGAGCGCCTCTGCCTAACCTGCGCCGACCCCACCACCCTCTACTACCACCCCCTCTAAGACAGCAAGGCCGCCCCATAACGGAGCGGCCCTGCGAACCTCGCACTCAGTTACCGGCGGCCACGTCCCCATCCGCCGCGTCCATGGTCGAACTCACGCCCGCGATCAAACCCGCGGCCATAGAACCCAACCCCAACCACTGGCCCATACGCCGGCTCAACCACCGGAGGCGCATAGTAAGGCGCCGCGTATCCGTAGCCAACGACCGGCGGCGCAACCATCACCCTCGCTCCGCCATAGAATCCATGTCCGCCATAAAACGCCCGCTGCCCATGGAACCCAACCACCACGCGTTGCGCCTGTGCAGCAGGAGCCGCTGCCATCAGGAGACCACCAGCCAGCGTCGCCGCTGCCAGCACTTTAACTGCGTTCAACTTCATGCCTTTCACTTTCGCGGTGAGATTAGCCAGTTTCATTGTGTTTCCTCCTGCACGTTTCTTGCTTCCTTCGTGCACTTAGATAAACGCAATCCCACGCACCGTGTTGCGCGCAACTTCCTCCCCACAGTGTGTTTGATCTACGCCAGCGCGCAATCACCGACAGCCAAACGACACTCGTACTCCGAACCATCCCGCTCATCGTCCCCAGGCAAACCGCAACCCACCCTCCACCAGCCGCGGAGCCGCCAGCGTCAACACCGGCGTCCACCCCGCCTCAATCCTCCGATCCAACAAATTCTGCGCCCCCGCATACACACTCACCCCGCGCCACAACGTCCTCTCCGCCATCACATCCACCCGCGCATACGGCGACAGTACAAACTCATTATTCGCATCGTCGAACTCCCTCCCCGAATAGCTAGCAACAACATGCACCCCCACCACCCGCGGCCGCACATAGTTCACCGTCGCCGTAACCGACTCCCTTGGCACCTCCGGGATCCAATTCCCCGTAAGATTCGACTGCGCCGCGCTGCTCGAGTTAAACGCCGTCACCGTAGCCACCGCCAGCTGATACCCAAACCCCGCATCCAGCCCGCGCCACTCCGCCGTCTGCCCCTCCACCATCAACCCCCGACTCCGAATCTGCCCCAGATTCTGCCGCTGCAACAACTCCGTAGTAGCCGTCTGACTCAACTCCACCGCAGAGATCGGCCGATTCACCTCCGTCCAAAAATAAGTAGCCCGCAGCCTCCCCGCACGCCCCACCTCTTCGCCGCCAAACTCAAACCCCGTAGCCCGCTCCGCCAGCAGCGCATCATTGGCCAGCGTAGTCTGCTGCCCCACCTGCCCCGTGCGATACAACTCATTCATCGTAGGCCCGCGAAACGCACGAAACCCCGTCCCCGTCAGCAGAAACCCAGGTCCCAACCTCCGCACCACGCCCACTCGCGAACTCACCATCAACTCATCCAACTCCGGCAACCCCTTCGTCCCCGCAGCATTCGACAAAACCTGCCGCGCATCAAACGTCCGAAACGAATCCACCCTCACCGATCCCGACACCGACCACCCCTTCGGCTGCCAAATCGCATCCGCATACCCACCCACCTCCCTCTGCCGCGCGCTCGTACTCGTCGTCACCCCTGTAGCCGTAGCCTCCTCATCATCCGTAGCGCGCACATCCCGCACATCCACGCCCACCGCCGCCGTCACCTCCTTTCCCAGCGCCTTCGCCCCCTGCACCGCCCCGCCCACCTCATCCACCGGAACCCGCTGCAACTTCGTCAGCGTCTCCGCATCCCGATTCGCCGCAATCGAAGAAAAGCTCTGCCGATACCCCTCCCTCGACCCATACAGCCTCACCACCCCGCGCCCCCATCCACCATCCGCATCCACTCCACCCTCATACCTCCATAGCCGAGTCCCATTCGTCTGCACCCTCGTCCCATTCCCCCGAGCCTCATTCAAAACATTCCCCAGCAAAAATCCCCTCACCCCCCGCGCCATCTCCGCACCCAACACCACGCGCCCACTCTCCTCCGTCACATCCGACGGCACATCCACCGTCCCGCGAAACTCCGGCGCCGTCGCCACATACCCATCCGTCTTCAACCCCGAAAACGCCCCCAGCGCGCTCAACCTTCCCACCGCCCGCGACACCAGCAAATCCTCCAGCGCAGAATTCTCCGTAGCTCCACCCCCATCGGCCTTCACCACCCAACCCTTCGCCACCGGCATCACCGGCACCACATCCACCACGCCCCCAATCGCGCTCGACCCATAAAGATCCGCAGCCCCGCCGCGCAACAACCTCACCTCCTCCATCGCTAACGACGGAATCTCATCCCAATGCACCCACCCCCCAAACGCATCATTCATCGGAACCTGACCGCTCACCACCAGCGTCCGGCTAGCCGCCGTGCTCCCCAACCCGCGCAGGCTAACACCCTCCGTCGTAGGATTCGCCGTCCACGAACTCGCCCTCCGAAACAACTGGAACCCCGCCACCGCATGCAGCTTGTCATCCAGCGTCAACCCCGGCTCATTCTCCATCTGCGCCTGCGGCACCACCGCCACACTCGTAGCCGAATCACTCACCCCCACCAGTCCCCGATCCGCATTCACCGTCACTGAATCCGAGGTCCGCACCACCGGCGTCTGCGCACGCGCCGCCCCCACACAGCCCCCCAGCGAGCCGCCCAGGCACACCACCAACATCACCCAACTCCACCCACGCCTCATCCGTCCAGCCTCTCACACTGCAAAACAAATCCCCCGCGAACACCTCACACCCTCATTTACACTCTGTTCACAAAGAAGGACCATGCAAACCATCAGCAAGTTTCCCCACCCCCAACCCGCGACATCACAGCCAAGGCCAGTGAGCAGGCCTCTGCATGCCTGACCTCGCCTCCGACCTCATCGCCCGCTTCCTCATCGGCGGTCTCGTCGTCATCGCCTTCTCCGTCCTCGGCGACGTCTTCAAGCCCAAAAGCCTCGGCGGAATCTTCGCCGCCGCTCCCACCATCGCACTGGCCTCCATCTCCCTCACCGTCCACGAGCACGGCGCCGCCTACGTCGCACTCGAAGGCCGCTCCATGATCGTCGGCGGCCTCGCCTTCTTCGTCTACGCCTGCGCCGTCAGCTTCATCCTCATGCGCTACCGTCCCCGCTCGCTCGTCGCCGCCGGAGCCCTCTCGCCCATCTGGTTCGCCGTAGCCGCCGCCCTCTATGCCGTCTGGCTAAGAAAGTAGCCCGCCCATGCTCATCGGCATCAACATCGCCAAACTCCGCGAAGGCAAACCTTCCGAATACCTCACCCGCTTCCTCTTCGGCGGCATCGTCACCGTTCTCGCCGCCCTCATCGCCCGCCACTACGGCCCGGTCATCGGAGGCCTCTTCCTGGCCTTCCCCGGCATCTTCGCCCCCGGCCTCAGCATGACCGAAACTCACGCCGTCGAGCGCAAAGCAGCCGGCGGCGCCGACGGCCACCTCTTCGCCCGCGCCGAAGCCGCTGTAGAAGCAGCCGGAGCCTCCTGCGGCGCCCTCGGTCTAGCAGCCTTCGCCTTCGTTCTCTGGAAGACCCTCCCCACCCACAGCCTCACCATCACCCTCACCCTCGCCGCCACAGCCTGGCTAGCCGTCTCCGTCGCCGCCTGGTGGATTCGCAAACGCATCTAGCCGACAAAACGCATTCAGCCCGCACCGCAAATTCTGTTGCGCGCACCGCACTCCACCCACTACGCTACAAACCACCATGCCCCTCAACCGACGCAACATCCTCTACGCCCTCGCCTGTGTCACCGGTTGGCCCGCTGCCGGCTGGAGCGCCGCGCAAGCTCAGTCCCCTTCACCGCATCCGCAACCCTCCCCCGACACCGATCTCCCCGCCGAGCGCGTCCTCGGCATCGGCGGCATCTTCTTCCGCTCCCACGACCCCAAAGCACTAGCCGACTGGTATCACCGCAACCTCGGCATCACCCCCGTTCCCACCGCCTACGGACAAGCCTCCTGGCACACCGAAGCCGGCACCACCGTCTTCGCCCCCTTCTCCGAGACCACCAAATACCTGGGCGCTCCCGAACAGAAGTGGATGGTCAACTTCCGCGTCCGCGACCTGGACAAGATGGCCGCGCAACTCCGCGCCGCTGGCACCGAAGTTAAGATCGACCCAACAAAATACCCCAACGGCCGCTTCGCCAGAACCCGCGACCCCGAAGGCAATCCCATAGAACTCTGGGAGCCAGCCGGACCCAACGCCTAACCGTTAGACTCTACCGAACCCTAATCCCTAATCCCTGATCCCTGCTTCTCGATCGCCGCTCCCACGCGCAGCATCGTAGCCTCATCAAAGTGTTTCCCCAGCACCTGCACCCCAATCGGCAAGCCGTTCGACGTCTCGCCACAAGGCACGCTCATCCCGCAGATCCCCGCCAGCGATGCAGCCACCGAATAAATATCTTCCAAATACATCTTCAGCGGATCATCGGTCTTCTCGCCCAGCTTGAACGCAGCCGTAGGAGTTACCGGCGCAACAATCGCATCCACCTTCTCAAACGCCTGCACAAAATCCCGCGTCAGAAGCGCGCGCACCTGCTGCGCCTTGCGATAGTACGCGTCGTAGTATCCCGCCGAGAGCACATACGTCCCCAGCAGAATCCTGCGTTTCACCTCCGCGCCAAACCCCTCATCGCGCGTGTTCCGAAACATCGCCGCCAGCGTATTCGAATCCTCCGCCCGCAACCCAAACCGCACGCCATCGAACCGCGAAAGATTCGCGCTAGCCTCCGCCGTAGCGATCACGTAGTACACCGGCACGGCATACTTGGTGTGCGGCAGGCTCACCTTGTGGATCGAGCACCCCGCAGCCTTCAACCCATCCAGCGCCTTCTCAATCGAAGCGCGAATCTCCGGATCAAGCCCCTCGCCGAAGTACTCCTCCGGCACGCCAATCCGCAAACCCTCCACACCCTTCTTCAACTCCCCCGCATACGAGCCCACAGCAGTCAGCGACGACGTAGCGTCCATCCCATCCGCCCCAGCCAGCACCTCGAGCATCACCGCCGCATCCTCCACCGACCGCGCAAACGGCCCCACCCGGTCCAGCGACGAAGCAAACGCAATCAACCCATAACGCGACACGCGCCCATACGTAGGCAGCACCCCCACCACGCCACAAAACGCCGCCGGCTGCCGAATCGACCCGCCCGTATCCGTCCCCAAACTTGTCACACACAATCCCGCAGCCACCGCCGCCGCGCTACCACCCGAGCTCCCACCCGGCACCCGATCCATCGCCCGCGGATTCCGCACCGGCCCATAAGCCGAGTTCTCATTCGACGACCCCATCGCAAACTCATCGCAGTTCAACTTCCCCAGCACCACCGCCCCCGCAGCCTCCAGCCGCGCCACCACGGTAGCGTCATACGGCGGATGGTATCCCTTCAAAATCTTCGACCCCGCAGTAGTCTCCACCCCACGCGTAGCCAAAACATCCTTCACCCCCACCGGCACACCCGCCAGCGGCCCCAGCACCTCACCAGCCCGCACCGCAGCATCCACCTTCTCGGCCTGCAACAGCGCCCGCTCTTTCGTCAGCGCCAGAAAGCTATGGATCTCCCCATCCATCTTCGCAATCCGCTCATAGTGCGCCTCCGCCAGCCCCACCGCCGACACGCGCCCCTCCACCACAGCCCCGCGCGCCTCCGCCACCGACAACCCCGTCAACGAACCCATCATCTCCAAGCCCATCCCGTCCAATCCGTACCTTCCGCCGCCGTTCACTACTGGTCTACTCACTACTGGTCTACTGTCTTCCTTACCGCTCAATCACCTTCGGCACCTTGAAAAATCTCCCATCCGTCTCCGGAGCCTCCTTCATCACCGCAACCCGATCCACCGAAGGCCGCACCACATCCGCCCTCAGCGTCTCGCCCGCCGCCGCCGGAGCCAGTCCCAGCGCCTCCCCCACCTGCGCCATCGGCGCCACCGTCGACGTATCCAACTCATTCAACTGCGCAATATACCCCAGCACCGCATTCAAATCCCGAGCCATCCGCGGCAACTCCTCCGCCGTCAGCTCCAAGCTAGCCAAATCCGCCACATGCCGCACATCGTCTTCCGAAACCGCCACCGAAACCGCCTCACTCATCGTCCCTATCCTCTATCCCCTGCCTTCAAAGTGTATCCCGCCCAGCCGCACCCCCGCGATCCTCCCCAGCTCATTCGCCAGCGCCGACCGCATCCCCACAAACTGCGTCATCCACGCCGCCCCATCCACCTTCACATGCAACACATTCTCCGCATCCAGGTACATGACCCTTGCATGTCCCGCCAGCGCGCTCCCACAAGCCACCGGCCACGCGGCCATCAGCCGATCCTCCTCCGGCAGCTCCCGCAAGCTCCTCCCCAACGACCCCCGCAGCACATCCCGCATCCCCTGCATCAGGCGTCTCCCTTAGCCGGAGCCCCAACCTCATCCCCATGCGGCTCATCCGCGCTCGCAGCCGCCGCCACCACCAACCACTCCTGCACCTCGTGCAACGTCTTCACCCTCTGATACTCCCGCCCCTCTCCCACGCACCCCTCCGTCTCCGTCCCCTCCATCAAAAACACCTGCCGCAGCCCCGCTGCCCTCCCGGCCGTCACATCGCTGCACCGGTCCCCCACCATCACCGACGCACCCAGCTCCAACCCCAGATCCTTCGCCGCCCTCCGCAGCATCCCCGTCCCCGGCTTGCGATCCTCATGCTCCCGCTTGTACTTGCCCACCCCATCCGGATGAAACGGGCAAAAGTACACCGCATCCAGCGCCACGCCGCGCTTAACAAACTCCTCCAGCACCCACGCCATCAGCGCCTCAAACTGCTCCTCCGTATACATCCCTCTCGCTATCCCCGACTGGTTGGTCACCACCACCAGCTTGTATCCCAACCCCTTCGCCACCCTGCACAGCTCAAAGATCCCCTCCACCCACCGAACCTCTTCCCGCGCATGCAGATACCCCACCTCCTCGTTGATCACCCCATCCCGATCCAGAAACAGCGCCTTGCCTCGCACACTCATCGCCGAACCTCGCACCCCCATTCTCTACCCAACCCCTCACCAACGCCTTAATCTTCCTTTAGGATTCCCGGCCTTTGTCCGTCGTACACGTCCTCCCTTGCACAGCAGCCGATCTGCCGCTGCCCTCGCCTTTCAACCAACACTCCCCCTCGAGATCAACCACCATCCGGTGCCCCGACGCTTCAGCGTCCGCTACCCCGACGCTTCAGCGTCGGGTCTCATAAATTCGAGTGAAGAAGGGGGCTTTAGCCCCAAGGTTTGCTTCCGACGTCCCCACCTACCCCCGCATCCTCCTCCTCAAATCCGCCGTGACCTCCCGATGGCAACACAAACAAAGCGTCCGCAGGTTCTCCAGATCGCACTCCCCACCGCCCTCCGCCACCGCCACCACATGGTCCGCATCCCATAGCGACTTCCTGGCCCCCGCCGCCTTCATCCCCCAAACCTCGAGCAACTCCGCCCGCACCCTCCCCCGGCTCCGCTTCAACTCCGCATAGGCCCCCACCGTATCCGTGCCACAAAGCGCACAAACCCCCTTGTCGCGTAAAAATACCTGGTCCCTCAGATACCCCGGGTCCGACCGCAGTCTCCACTGATGCACGCAGTACTCCGAGCAGAACGTCCGCCGCCGCTTGGCCAAAATCTCCAACCGACACCACCGGCAAAGCGGCCGCCCATGCGCCCCCACCTCACCAACACCCCCACGCGCCCACCCCGCCTCGCGCAGTACCCTCCCCGGCAACTTCCGCACCACAACCTCCCTACCTCACCACCGACGGCCCAGCCGTCCCATCCGACCACTTCCCCACCCAAACCAGGAAGATCGTCACCCGCTCCTCCGGATCATTCGCCGCCATCACCGGCGACCCCGCCACATTCGCTCCCCAGCTCTTGCCCACATCCCCCGCCACAAAGAACATCAGGTGCGGATGCCAGCTCTTATCCCGCTCTCCCAAATACTGCTCCTTCGACATCATGTAGCACATCGCCCCTGGCTCCAGCACCGGCAGCTCCTTCGTCATAAACCCCAACGACAACGCCCACTGAATCTGCGCCTTCGCCTCGCCCTTCAGCACCAGCTTGGTCTTCATCAAATAAATCGGGAGAAACGTCCGCGCCGCCGCCGGATTAAAACAGATCGGAGAGCGCACATTCGGATCCCAGAACACAGGAGCATCCGTAGCCGCACCAAACCCCCGCTCCACCACGCAAACAAACCCATTGGTCCCCCGCACCACCGGGGCATACCCATCCTTCCGCAGCACCATCACCTCGGCCTCACCGGAGATCGAAGCCGGCGCCGCCGTCCTTGCCAGCGCCACCTCAGCCGCCTCCGTCATCAGGTATCGCTCCAGCGGAGGCATAGAAGCATAAACCTCGCCCACCCCCTTCTCCCCCCGCACCCCAGCCCGAGCACCCACACCGCACAGACTCATCCCGACGACCCCACCCAGAGCAATCCGCGCAACAAAGCTCCTCGGCATATCAACCCTCCAGCGAAACCTCTAAAACAAAGCTCCGCCAATGCATGTAAGCATCGCAGGATCGCCGCCCTCCGTCCACCCCTAACCCGCCACGAACAAGTACCCCAACGTTTCAGCGCCGGGCCTAATACGTTGAAGAGAGATCTGGGCTTTTTCTTTAAAGTATGCACCTGCATTGGCATTGGCATTGGCATTGGCCCTCGCCCTCGCGCTTGCCTTTGCCCTTGCCCTTGCCCTTGCCCTTGCCCTTGCTTGTTTTTATGCCTTCATCCTGACGAAGCGAAGGACTACCTAACAGGGCAGCCGCATTGCCACACCAGCAGCCGCGACCTCACCCTTCAGCGCCCGCGAATCCGTAACGCCAAAGTGAAAAATACTGGCCGCGAGCGCCGCATCGGCCTTGCCCGTCAGGAAAACCTCGGCAAAGTGCGCCGCCGAACCCGCACCGCCGGACGCAATCACCGGAATCTGCACCGCCTCGGACACCCTCCGCGTCAGCTCGCAGTCAAACCCGTGACGCATCCCATCCGTGTCCATGCTGGTCAACAAAATCTCCCCAGCCCCACGCTGCTCCGCCTCAACCGCCCAATCAATCACGCGCAATCCCGTAGGCTTTCTCCCGCCGGAGACAAAAACCTCAGCCTCGCCCACCGGATCGCTCGAATCGTTCGCTCGCCGTGCGTCGATTGCAACAATCACGGCCTGCGCCCCAAAGCTCCCGCCAATCTCCCCAATCAACTCTGGCCGCGCAATCGCACTCGAGTTGATGCTCACCTTATCCGCTCCTGCATCGAACACCGCTGCAGCATCCTCAGCCGACCGAATCCCGCCCCCCACCGTAAACGGCACAAACAGCTCCGAGGCCGTCCGTTTCACCGTCTCCAGCAGCGTTCCGCGCCCTTCATGCGTTGCTGTAATATCCAGCAGCACAATCTCGTCCGCTCCGCCGCGAGCATGACGATGCGCCAGTTCCGCTGGATCGCCCGCATCCACGATGTCCACGAACTGCACACCCTTCACCACGCGTCCACCGCGAACATCCAGGCAGGCAATGATCCGTTTTGTCAGCACATTAAGCTCCTCCGCATCCAGCCTCTACAGCTCCAGGAAGTTCCGCAACACCTGCAACCCAGTCTCAGCCGACTTCTCCGGATGGAACTGCACGCCCATCACATTTCCCCGCTCCACCACCGCCGTAAACGGGCCTCCATAACTCGTGGTAGCAGCCGTATCCTCCGACACCGGAGCCCTCCACGAATGCGTGTAGTACACAAAGCTCCCAGGCTCAATCCCGGCCAGCAGCCGCGAATCCCCACGGATCCCCTCCAATGAGTTCCACCCGACATGAGGAGCCTTCAACTCCACCCCCTCATGCGTAGCTGGGAACCGCTCACAGTTCCCCGAAAACCACCCCAAGCCACCCACTCCCGCAGCCTCCGTGGACCCCTCATACAACCACTGCAACCCAACACATATCCCCAGAAAGGGCACCTCGCGATCGACCATCTCGCGAATCGTATCAACCATATTGAGGTCCCGCAGCAACTGAGTAGCCCGGAAATGACCAACACCAGGAAGAATAATTTTTTTCGCTCGAATCAAATCAGCAGGCGATTGGGTGACGACGAGATCTTCCGCGCCAAGGAAGCGAAGCGCCTTAAGCACGCTCGTCAGATTGCCCGCTTTGTAGTCGACGATAGCAATCATCTCTTTCGCTTCGCCTTCAGTCGTTGCCAATACTGGAATGGTTCTTCGTAAAGTTCCCCTTCCAAATCCAATACACGCTGCTGGAGTCGGCCCTGTGCATCCGCAATGGCCTGGTTGTAAATCGCCGGTCCTAGCTCCTCCAGGATGAAGTTCAGCAGCAAGCCGCAAGGCAACTCGCCAATTGGCTCCTGCAGGTTCTCATCAAAGTAGCGCTGAATAGAAGAAATTGCGTCTGCTCGCATCTGTTGCGATAGCTCGATGCTCATAGCAGTCCCTTGGTGCTTGGCAACAGTTCCCTCATGCGCTCATCGCGCGAACACGCGCCCCGCAGCGCGCGAGCAAAAGCCTTGAAGATTGCTTCAATCTTGTGATGATTCGATCGTCCATACATGGTCTTCACATGGACATTCGCCTTTGCGCCACGCGCGAAGCCGTCAAAGAAATCGGTGACGAGTTCCGTTTGCAGATCTCCTACCACCGGAACATTCACCTGATCATCGACAACGTACGCCACACGCCCCGAGAGGTCGACCGCAGCCACCGCAAGCGTCTCGTCCATGGCCATCACGAAGTAGCCTGCGCGCAAAATACCCCTCTTATCTCCCAGCGCACTGGAGAACGCCTCGCCAAGCGCAATCCCAACGTCTTCGACCGTGTGGTGTTGATCGACGTCGAGGTCGCCAACACATTTTAACTGCAGATCGAATCCGCCGTGCCGCGCGAACAGCTCCAGCATGTGATCAAAGAAGCGAATGCCGGTCGAGACCTGATAGGTTCCGTGCCCGTCGATATTGAGGCGCAACGATATTTGGGTTTCGGTTGTATTACGTTCCACAATACCGATGCGCTCAGTGTTGGCGACCTTCGGCGTCACTCCTACTTCTTCGATTAGATCGCTCATGCTTTTCCTCGGCCCTCGTCAGGTGACCACTTGATTTCGGCGAGCGACTCGCGAAGAGCGGCGATACCGCGCGTCACATGTTCCTCGACACCAATTGTGATACGAACGTAGCCTTCGCATCCCGGGTCTGTCGAGCGGTCGCGCAGAAGCACGCCTCGTCTTCGCATCACATCACAGAATTCTTTGTGCTTTGCGCCGATGTCCATCAATACGAAGTTGGCAGCGCTCGGCCACGTCCTCACTCCCATCTCGGCCAAGGCGGCAAAGACACGTTCGCGTCCTGAACGAACCTGTTCAACATACCAGGATATGTAGGCATCGTCGGATAAGGCCTCCGGGAGAACGGCCAACGCAACGCCATTGACGTTGTAAGGTGAACTCACCTTCCGTATGAACCCGATGAGGCGCGCGTCTCCAGTCAGCATTCCGATGCGCAGATTGGCTAAGCCATATGCCTTGGAAAACGTCCGGGCAACAATCAGGTTAGGAATGCGACCTACGTCGGGCAGGGTCGTCTCTCCATGAAAGTGGAAGTACGCCTCGTCAACCATGAGCAAGGCATGTGGTGCGGCAGCCGCAATAGCTAGCAGATGCTCCCGCGTGACGATTGCGCCCGTTGGGTTGTTGGGCGACGCAATAATGATTAGCTTCGTCTTCGGATTGATTGCCGCTAGAAATCGATCGAAGGGAAAGCTCAGAGTGTCGTCCGACTGAATCCGCTTGAGCCCAGACGACATGAGACTGATGGACACGTCATACATGAAGAAGGTCGGAGTGCATATGAGCGCTTCGTCTCCATCTTCCAAAAAAGCACAAGAGACAAGATGGATCGCTTCGTCCACACCATTGGTCAGCAGAACCTGATTTAACTGGAGACCGAAATGCTTTGCGACGATCCGCTCGACTGGCTCGCGCTCGGGATAGATCGTCAGCCCTTCAGATGTGAGTTGCTTCAGCTTCTCGTACACGCGAGGGCTTGGAGCCAGGGTGTTTTCATTGAAATCCAAACGTAACGCATCGCGACCAGCCAGCGGCGGATGATACTCGGGCATAGCAAGTACCGCGCGCCGGGGTTGGACTGTCAACGTCTGCAATTCAGTGTCTTCAATTGAGGTGCTCATCTCATCCTCACGCGCACGCTTTCGGCGTGACCGATTAGGCCTTCTGCTTCTGCAAGCGCAATCGTGTGAGGGCCAACCTCACGCAATGCGTCAAGGGTGTATTGTTGCACGGTAATAATCTTAAGAAAGTCGAACACACTGAGGCCTCCCCGCACACGGCCCCACCGTCCCGTGGGCAGAACATGATTGGGGCCGCTAACGTAGTCCCCCATGGACTGTGGCGTGTGGTGACCAACAAACACTGAGCCAGCATTCTTGATCCAGCGTAGGTCCGCGCCAGCATCTACCGTTAAGTGCTCGGGGGCGAGCCGGTTCGTCAGCGCGTGCGCCTCTTCGATGCTCGCGGTGATGAAGATGAAGCCTTGAGCTGCTAACGACTCCTTTGCAACGGCGTTTTCCTGGGACTGACGCTTGACCTCGAGATCAACTTCCCCAGCGAGATCGACGTTACTGGTGACAAGTATCGCGAGCGCCTCAGGATCGTGCTCCGCCTGCGCAACAATATCTGCTGCAATGCCGGAAGGATCTCCTATCTCACTCGCAACTAAAATTTCGGTTGGGCCCGCGGGCATGTCCACGCCCGTCTGGTGCGAAACAGCAATTTTGGCTGCGGTAACGAACAGATTGCCCGGGCCAACAATCTTGTCTACGGCGGGAATCGTGGGTGTGCCAAAGGCCAGTGCTGCGATCGCCTGAGCGCCCCCGATTCGATAGAACTCGGTGACGCCGCATAAGTACGCTGCGGCCATCGTTTCGGGCGCAGGCTTTGGCGAACACAGGACGATGCGCTCGACCCCTGCAACTTGGGCGGGAGTTGCCGTCATCAACACCGTGGACGGAAGCGGATATCGTCCGCCCGGAATGTAGCAGCCTACGGACGCCAAAGGCCGCACGATCTGTCCCACCTCCATCCCATCGGAAGGGCGAAAACTCCACGCGTGAGGAAGTTGTTTTTCCGCAAAGGCCCTAATGTTTGCCTGCGCAAGTCGCATAGCTGCACGAAGCTCTTCGCTCGTGGATTCCCATGCCGCTTGCATCTCTTCGCGCGTCACGCGGAACGGTTGATCAGCGGTCAAGCCGTCAAATTTGGAAGCGAACTGCCGGACCGCTGAATCTCCGTCGGTTCGAATCTTCGCCAAGATATCTTGAACGACCGCATCCACTTTCGCGGTATTCACAGCACCCCTCTGCTCGAGTGCGGATATCGCCGCTCCGGCGGCTTGCGCCTGCGCCCCAAAGGTCCTCAAAATCTTCATCGTGTCCTCTTACTACAAAACTACCTTGCTGAGCGGGTATTCCACGATTCCGGTTCCACCTGCGGCCTTGAGCTTGGGAATGACATCGCGTACTAGATGAGATTCAAGAATAGTGTTGAGCGCTACCCACTCGTCGTCGCGCAGTTGGGAAATGGTGGGAGAATTCAACGCGGGCAGCACTCCGAGGATTTTGTCCAGATGAATCTTGCGAACGTTGAGCATTAGTCCCACCTGGATTTCCGCGTCCATCGCACCGTTAAGCATTAGTGAAAGTGTCTCAATCTTCGATCGCTTCCACGGATCATTCCAAGACGTCTTATTCGCGATGAGCTGAGTTTCGGACTCCATCAACGTTTCAATGATTCTCAACCGGTTGGCACGAAGAGAGCTTCCAGTCTCCGTCACTTCGACAATTGCGTCTGCGAGCGTCGGAGGTTTTACTTCTGTGGCTCCCCAGCTAAACTCGACCTTTACTGGAATATTCTTTTCGGCGAAATAGCGCTTTGTGTACTCGACTAATTCAGTGGCAATGGTCTTGCCTGCGAGGTCTTCGGGTTTTTGAAACGGAGAGTCTTCCGGTACCGCGAGTACCCACTTGACGGGCACGCGCGATTGCTTGGAGTACGTGAGTGACGTGACGCGCGTGACGTCCGACTGATTCTCAAGTATCCAATCGTTCCCGGTGAGACCAGCGTCAAGTGCTCCGTGCTCAACGTATCGCGCCATCTCCTGCGCTCGGACGAGCATGCATTCAATCTCTGAGTCGTCGATGGTCGGAAAGTAGCTTCTTCCGCTCGCATAGATTCGCCATCCAGCCCGTTCAAACAAAGCAATCGTAGCGTCCTGCAGGCTTCCTTTAGGGATTCCGAGCTTTAATTTGTTCTTTTGCGACATTACTTACTCTCCAGTTCAATCGGCTTGGTGAAACAGCTGACGGTGCCTTCGTGGCAAACCAATCCGTCTCCTTCGACTTCCACCCGGAAGAGAAGAGCGTCATTGTCACAATCAGTGCTGGCTGCCACCACGCGAAGGCGGTTGCCGCTAGTCTCACCCTTCATCCACAGTTTCGAACGGGTTCGTGACCAGAAAGTGACAAATCCAGTCTCTGCAGTCTTTCGATAGCTTTCTTCGTTGAGAAAGCCAAGCATGAGAACGTCACCGGACTTCGCGTCTTGCACGATGCCAGCGACAAGTCCGCCTGCCTTCTCAAAATCAATCGTCGGGTTCTCCATGGTTTTACTCATCTTCCCTTCATGGCGTTGCTGCAGTGACCTTCAATGGATATTCACTTCGCAAGCAGCAGAAAGCCCGCTCGCGATGTGCGCGTTAGCGGGCCGGTTGAAGATCCTGAAGTGCGTTGTTGCTAGTTCATCTTGCCGCACCGGATACCGCCGCCAACGCGCTATGCGTGTGATGGTGGTGCTCACGATGATGCAGCAGTCGGTTCACTACCTTCTACGCTAACGGTAGGATGCCGCAATGTCAATGCGGGCCTGTAGGAACTGCCTGCCGCAACAGCTGGCGGGCTCCTTTTTCATATAGACGCAAAGGTTCGTTGGCCGTCTTCCACGACACGAACTTCTCCAGTTCCGATGCTGTAGATCCAACCCGAAATCGTGAGCTCGTTCCTTGCCATCGCGCCTGCTACGGACGGATGTGTCTTCAGATGTTGCATTTGCAAAAGCACATTCTGCTCCGTAAGCGAGTCAACGAGGTTGAATGGAGTATGAGACGCAGAGGCGCGTTCGTGCAGTGTCTCCGCGACGGTAAAGGCGGCGTGCGCGTTACGCAACCAGCTTTGTACCGTTGGCATCTTTGCAATCGATTCAGGTTCGAGGAGCGCTTGCATGGCGCCGCAGTGAGTATGGCCGCACACCACAATGTGGCGGACACGCAGTGAGCTGACGGCGAATTCAATTACAGCGCTGACGCCGCCAAGCATCTCTCCGTACGCGGGCACAAGATTCCCAATATTGCGAGCCACGAATATTTCCCCGGTTGCGGAGCTGGTGATCGCAATGGGATCAATGCGCGAATCGGCACATGTAATGAAGAGTGTATGGGGTGATTGCTTCTCGCTTGCGGCCTGAGCAAATAGTTCGGCCTGCTCAGGGTAGACTTCCGACTGGAAGCGCCGCACACCATTTTTCAGTTGCTGAAGAATTGCGTCCACGAAATCCTCGGTATAAGAAATGCATTACTTGCCGGAAACGACGGCCGACGACCGCCACTTGATGTTGCAGCCGATACTACTGCGCTGATTCGGATTCGGGGTCTTCCCAGCAATCAGGGCGTCGATAGCCTCTCGCAAGTCTTTACCCGTAACTGGAACTTCGTTGCCAAAATCTCCCCGTCGCGGTCGACTGTCATCCAACTGGCCTCGGTATACGAGCTGCAGCCGATGGTCGAATAGGAAGAAATCCGGCGTACAAGCTGCGCCGTAAGCGCGAGCGACATCCTGGCTCGAATCCAACAGATACGGAAACGTCCAGCCGAGACGTTTAGCTTGATCAAACATCCGGTCAGGGGCATCCTCTGGAAACTGCTCGACGTCATTGGGCTGGATCGCCGCGATAGCGATGGGCCCTGTCCCGTCTGCGGCACTGTAATCATCACCAATGCGGGCAAGTTCTGCTTCGACATGCTTGACGTAAGGACAGTGAACGCAAACGAACATGATCATCAGGCCGAGCTTCTTTTGCCCCGCGGCGTCCATCAGATCGCTGAGACTCACAGTTTTCTGTGTGAGCGCATCCACCAGCCGGAAGTCCGGAGCAGTCATTCCAAGGGGCGCCATCGAGGATTCGGTTCTGGACATTCAGGCCTCCACTACACATCATAACTAGCGCCCGATCGATTGAATGGATCGCTTGCGACTGCGGCTGCGATATGGTGCGTTCGCCGAGAAATAAAGTATTCTTTTCTGAGCGTATCCGAGACCAGATGCAACCCTGTTTCAATATTTTTCATCGTTGTAAGGCGTTCCGGAACTTGATGGTGGGGGTAGGCCTGAGCCTCGTCGCCACAGTCATGTGTGCGCAGGTGCGGCCGGATGTGATTGCCAGGCTGCAGCCTGTGAAGCAGGCCGACCGCGTTGCGGCAAACCCGGACTACAGTCGGTTGGCGACAGTGGGGGGGAGGCTGCCGGGGTGGGTCGGGGCGGCGAATGAGGCCGCTCAGGCGGTTGATCTGGGGCAGGAGGTTGACGTTGCCGTGGTGCTTTCACGAGATCCAGCGGCGCAGGCAGCCTTTAACCAGCTCGTGGCCGAGCAACAGACCCCCGGTTCTCCCTATTATCACCAGTGGCTGACGCCTGAGCAGATCGGGCAACTGTATGGACCGACGGCCGATGATATAGCGGCAGTGACTGGTTGGCTGACCAGCCAAGGGCTGACGATCAAGTCGGTTGCGCCGAGCGGGGTCATCCTTCGGGCCAGTGGTTCGCAGGCGGTTGTCGGCAGTGCGTTTCACACCAGCTTTGGTCGGTTCGCAGCGGGCGATCAACAGCGGCTATCGGTGATCTCGCAACCCTTGATTCCGGCTGCTTTGAGCTCGGTGATCCGATCGGTGCAGGGTTTGACGCAAACGCGGTATGAACCTCAGTCGCGGACCTCTGTCCGGAGGATTGCACCGGCTGCAGCTCAACCGCAGACGGACCTTGGAGGCGGATTGTATGCGATGTTGCCCAATGACTTTGGCGTGATCTATGACATCGCCAGTGTCTATAGCGGAGGCAACAACGGCGCCGCGATCGGCTCAAAGGCGCAGCATATCGCGATCATCGGCAAGTCGCGGGTCGTTGCGGCGGACATCTCGAACTACGAAGGGCTTGCGGGTCTTCCGAGCGTTCAGCCAAATGTGATTCTGGCTGGGACTGATCCGGGAATCGCAACGGGCGCCAACCTTGGATTCGCCAGCGAGGCGACGCTGGATGTGGATCGAGTGATTGGCACTGCTCCCGGAGCTGGGGTGGACCTGGTAATCAGTGCGGACTCGTCGACCAACGACGGAGTTGATCTAGCGATTGCGTACAACATCAACACGCTGCGCGATCCGATCATGACGATCTCGTTTGGAAGCTGCGAGGCGCAGAACGGATCTTCAGAGACTGAGTACCTTAATACGGAGTTTGAGACGGCTGCGAGCGAAGGTATCTCCACGTTTGTGTCGTCGGATGACTCCGGTGTGGCCGGTTGCGACACTCCGTTTGTCGGGGTGACGTCGAGCGAAACGCCTCAAGTGGCGAGCATCAACGCGTTGTGTTCGAGCGGATATGTGACCTGCGTTGGAGGCACGGAGTTCAACGATGCGTCGAACGCTTCGCTGTATTGGGCTTCGACGAACTCTGATTCTGGTAATGAATCTGCTTTGTCTTACATTCCCGAGGGAGCGTGGAATGAATCCTCGGCTAGCCAGGTGGCGGCCGGGGGGGGTGGGGTTAGCGCTTATATTGCGAAGCCTGGGTGGCAGACGGGGGTGGGGGTGCCGGGGGATGGGTTCCGGGATGTGCCGGACGTGGCGTTCTCGGCGGCCGACCATGATGGGTATATTGGGTGCTTCTCGGCCGGTGGTGGGACGTGTGTGACCTCGCCGAACGGGACGGCGATCACGATCTTCAGCGGGACGTCGGCAGCGGCGCCGGCGATGGCTGGAGTTGCGGCGCTGCTGAATAGCCGGCTGGGAAGCGCGCAGGGGGACCTGAACCCGATGCTGTATCGGCTGGCGGCGTCGACCCCGTCGGTGTTCCACGACGTAACGGTGGCGACTTCGGGGGTGGCTTCGTGCACGAGCGCGACGCCTTCGATGTGCAACAACAGCACGCCAGGGGAGTCGAGCCTGACGGGCGGGTTGGCTGGGTATCTGGTGGGAAAGGGGTATGACCAGGCTACGGGGCTGGGGTCGTTGGATGTGGCGAACCTGCTGACGGCGGCGGCGGGCGGAAGCGTTGGCGGGACGGGATCGACGGGGAGCTTTACGCTGGCGGCTAGCCCGACGATGCAGTCGGTGACGCCGGTGGCGAACACGGCGACGAACAACTCGTGGACGGTAACGGCTGCGTCGGCGGATGGGTTTGGGGGAACGGTGGTGCTGAGTTGCGGGGTGACGCCGGCGACGAGCGATCCGCCCGCGTGCTCGGTTTCTCCGGCCAGCCTCACGTTGACATCGGGGGGAACCGGGAAGGCAACGATCACGGTGACGTCTGAGGGACCGTACAGCAACTGCTTGACGAGCTCGGCGAGTGAGCGGCCGCAGGGATTGACTGGAGACGGGCTGGGCGGCGCGGCGCTGGCGGGAATGCTGTTGCTGGTGTTGCCGGTGCGACGGCGTCGCGTAATGCGCGGTGTTTCACTGGTTTGTTTGCTGGGAGCGGGTTTGGGGATGATGAGCGGATGTTCTTCGGCAACGACCAGAACGGCCTGCTCGAATGTGACGACTGCGGGAACGACCGCGGGGACGTACACCGTGACGGTTACGGGAATCAGCGGAAATTTGTCGGCCACTGCGCCGGTGACGTTGACCGTGACGGTGAATTAAAGGGCCGATTTTGAGCGATCGGGTGTGATTGGGGCCGGTACCCCCTCCCCCCCTCCCCCTCGTGGAGGGGATTCCTTGTAGGTTCCTGGAAAGAAACGGGTTACACGACAACGCCAGTGTTTATAGGTGAAAGCTGTAAGCGGCTTGTTTTGTGCGGCTTACGGGGCATTTTTCTCGTAACTGTAGGATTAGGCACTGGTTACGGGTAAGAATGACAAAATAAACGGGTTAGGTGCCATTTTTGGGGGTGTACTTTTGGTGGCCGCTCAAAATGGCTGTGTGCGTTTAAGCGTAAGACTGACAAAGGAGGCGGGTTGGGGCGTCGGGTTGGATCTCTTCCTATTTCTATTGTAGGTGAGTGGGAGGGTGATTGTGCCACGCGTATGTGGTTTGTTTTGTTGTGGTTGGGTGGTTTTGGGGGTTGACATGCTCGTTTTGGGCTGTTTTTGGGGTTTAATTTGTGGGGGTGGCCCGAAGTTCGGTGGGGTTTGGGCGGGGCGGTGCCCCTTGCTCCTTGGGTAGGGCAAAGGCGAGGGCATACCTTGGGGCTGAAGCCCATTTCTCTCTATGGCCTATGAGACCCGACGCTGAAGCGTCGGGGTACCTGTTTGTGGCGAGTTGGGGGAAGAGCAACGACAAGGGCAAGGGCAACGGCAACGGCAAAGGCAACGGCATACCTTGGGGCTGAAGCCCATTTCTCTTTATGCCTATGAGACCCGACGCTGAAGCGTTGGGGTACCTGTTTGTGGGGGGTGGGGGGAAGAGCAACGACAAGGGCAAGGGCAACGGCAAAGACAAGGGCAACGGCAACGACAAAAGCAAATGCGGGGGTCCTTCCCCTTCGGCGAGCTCAGGGTCAGGATGACGGCGTAGACGAAGCGGCGGCAGGGGCCAGGGTCGAGGCACGAGCTTGAGGGTTTGAGATGATAGGAGGATGTTGATTCCTTCGATTGATTTGATGGGTGGGCGGATTGTGCAGCTGGTGCAGGGTGAGAAGCTAAAGTTGTCGTTTGATGACTTTGATTACTGGATTGAGCGGTTTGGGAAGTATCCGCTGGTGCAGTTGATTGACCTGGATGCGGCGATGCGGCAGGGGGAGAATCGGGGGCTGATTGAGATGATTTGTAAGCGGCTTCCTTGCCAGGTGGGTGGGGGGTTGCGGTCGGCGGAGGATGGGCGGATGTTGCTGGAGGCTGGGGCGCGGCGGGTTATTTATGGGTCGTCGCTGTTTGGGGCTGAGCCGGAGATTGGTGGTGGTTCCGAAACCCAGGTCCCAGAAGCGGGACCTGGGGCACCCGGTTCTTTGGCTGGGAAGAAGCGGAGGCATGCCGTGATTCGGTTGGAGTTTGCGGAGGAGTTGAAGCGGGCGCTGGGGGAGGAGGCGCTTTGCTTTTCGGTGGATACCAAGGGTGGGAAGGTGGCGGTGAAGGGGTGGAAGGATTCGGTGGAGTTGACGCCGGAGGAGGCGGTGACCTGGCTGGAGGATTATTGCGCGGCGTTTCTCTATACGCATGTGGATACGGAGGGGACGATGCAGGGGTTTCCTCTTGATGTGGCTGCCATCCTTAGGTCAACAACCGCACGGCAGTTGATTGTGGCGGGAGGGATTAAGGAGCGGGCAGAGGTGGATGCGCTCGATGCCATGGGGGTGGATGCCGTGGCGGGGATGGCGGTTTATTCGGGGGCGATGGAGGCCTGATAAGACGCTCTTGGTGTAATTCAGGAGATGGCTGCGATCTCCGGGATAGAATTTGGTACCAAACGGAGATATGAAATGGCAACTGCTGAGCAACTCAAACCCGAATATTCGTTCATCGCTGCGTTTCAAAGTGACCTTGAACTGGCCAAAGCGGGCCCTAATGCTTTACCACTGTTTGCTGTCGGCTTACAGCTGGGCATAGAGGACATGTCTAGTTTTGCCACCGAAGCTCTCACCGATCACCCTCAGGACAAGAAGGCCGATATCATCTTCATCGATGAAGCCGAGGGGCTTGCCTGCATCGCCCAGGGATGGGTCGCCAAAGAATGGGGAAGGATGGAAGCGAAGGCGAATAAGGCGAATGACCTCAATACTGCTGTCGCGTGGCTTTTCGGAAAGCCCATTGACGACGTTCCGAAACAGATACGTCAACAGGCGAAGCTACTTCGCGAGGGTCTGCAGTCGAAGACCATTCGGAAAATCTTGATTGCATACGCGCACAACGCAATGGAATCGCAAAATGTGGCAGACGCCCTGAGCGCGGTTCGTACGCTCTTGAAAGGGTTGGCTATAAGTAAAGACGCTGAAATAGAGGTGGTTGAGCTCGGACTACGCGGTATTGAGGCTCTTTACCTAGCCTCAAAAGGAATTATTCGGGTCGTTGACAAGGTTGAACTCAGCTCCAAGGAGACAATCACGAATCAGCCATCCTCCAATTGGAATGCGCACACGTTTTCGTTGAATGGCGCGCAGCTTTACGCCTTATATGCAAAACATGGGGATGCGCTCTTCAGTGCTAACTTACGGGATTTTCTAGGTGCACGGAATACGTCTGGAAATGTGAACAATCGCATCAAGGACACTGTCGAAAAGAGTCCAGAGAAGTTTTTTGTCCTAAACAACGGGATCACCATCATCACCAAGAAGGCAGTTCTCAGCAAAGACCGTAAGAGGTTAGCGCTCCATGGCATTTCGATCGTTAACGGCGCTCAAACCACTGGGGCGGTGCATGCGGCGGGCAAGGCACATGCCGCCAATATCTTCGTTTTGACCAGGGTCATTACGGTTCAAGATGAAAAACTTATATCCGAGATCGTTGCTGGCAATAATACTCAGAACTCGATAATGGCGTGGGATCGTCGAAGTAATGATCCGGTGCAGATTCGAATTGCGAATGAGTTTGCGGCCAAAGGACTTGACTATGTGCATAGGCGAAGCAGCGCGAGAAAGCCGAAGACTTCCATCTTCGCTGACCCGATTGGTCAAGCCCTTTGCGCTTTTGGAGGAGACCTGCAAACCGCCATTCGTGCCAAAGCCGACATCTTTGAAAACGAGGCGACCTACAATCGAGTTTTTCCAGTGGCCATCAGTACAGGACATATCTTTGCTGTGCAAACTCTGTCGTGGGCATATGACGAGGTGAAAGCGAACCTAAAAGATCGCTCTAACAAGGGGGGAATGACAGATATCGAAGATCGCCAGCTCAAACTCCTCGATTATCCTGCTTCAAAGCAATTCTTGCTTACGATTGTCGGGTCCCTGCGAGAGGAGATCGCGGGACGCAAGATTGTCAGTCCTCTGAGTTTCGAATTGAAGCCTATGTTTATCACCGCTACGCCTAAGCCAGTGATCAACGCATGGAAGGCTGCGCTACAGGCGATCTTGCCTCAAATGATCAATAATTTGCCTGCTATTGAATACCAAGTCGTTCGATCCACAGAGCATATGAATACTGTTTCTAAGATTGCAAAGGGGATCATCGCTGGGGTACCGCTTCTGCAAACCAGCTTTGACCCACTCAGACTAATGCTCAAGACTTAGCCGGCGATTAGGCTTGGATTAGTTGACGTTGCTCTCGTCTGTGGGGAGGGCGTAGTAGCCTTTGCGGGATTGGATGGTGTGGTCGGGGCCGCAGGTGATGTCGAGGGGGTGGAATTTGCTGTCGGCGGGGGTGGTGGGGGTGTAGGTGAGGAGGTATTGGGTGCGGAGTTCGGTTTGGATCTGGGTGAAGGCGGATTGGAGTTTGGCGGCGTTGTTGCCTACGTCGATGACGCGGCCGCCGGTGGCGCGGGCGAGGTGCTGCATGGCGGACTTGCCGCTGTAGGGGTCGGAGAAGTTGTTGGCGAAGGGGTGGTCGGTGAGGAAGATGACGTAGAGGATGGCGTTGGAGCGCTGGGCGGCTTCGGTGGCCGAGCGGAGGGTTTCCTGGGAGCCTTCGTCTACGCCGTCGGTGAGGAGGATAAGGACCTTGCGGCCGGCCTGGGGGGCGAGCTTGTCGTGGGCGGCGAGATAGACGGCGTCGTAGAGGAGCGTGCCGCGGGGGTGGGTGACGGGGAATGGGCCGCCGCCGAGACCGGGGAGGCCCACGCTGGCGCTGGCCGCGTTGATGGTGGCGTGGTCGATGGCTGTGGTTAGTTCGGGGAGGCTGTTGGTTAGGTCGGCCTGGAGGTCTACGTTGACGTCGAAGGTGATGAGGAAGGCGAGGTCGCGGGATCCGGCTGGGGGGGTTAGGACGTCTTTGAGGAAGCGGATGGCGGATTGCTGCTCGAGGGGCAGGACGCGCTGCTGGCTGCCGCTGGTGTCGAGGAGGATGCCGATGGTTAGAGGGAGGTTTTTTTCTTGCGTGAGGGTCTTGATGGTCTGGGGGGTGTGGTCGTCGAGGACGCGGCAGTCGGCGGGGGTTAGGTTGAGGACGTAGCCGGATTTGTAGCGGACGGAGAGGTAGGTTTGGACCAGGCGCGTGGTGAGGTGGAGGGTCTGGGTGGCGGCGGAGGGTGTGGGGAGCGTTGGGGCGGTGCTGGCG
>JBAULP010000021.1:0-14391 GCA_049578265.1 Acidobacteriaceae bacterium | reverse complement strand
GAGGATGAGCAGGAAGCGGACCAGCAGCAGGGGCCACCGCCGGCGTCGAGCCGGACGGCGCTGAACACGTTGAGCCTGAACGTGCAGTTTCACGAGATTCCGTTTACGGTGAAGGACTCGAAGGGGCACCTGGTGCCGGGGCTGACGTACCGGGATGTGCGGGTGTACGAGAACGGGCTGCGGCAACATGTCACGTTCTTCTCGGTGGATCCGCTGCCGCTGTCGGTGGCGCTGGTGATTGACCAGAGCGTTACGCACGACACGATGGAGAAGATTAACGACTCGCTGGCAGCGCTGCAGGGAGCGTTTTCACCCTATGACCAGGTAGCGGTGTTTACCTACAACAACGGGGTGAAGGAACAGACGACGTTTACGGCGGCGCAGAGCGCGCGGCTGGGCGCGGTGCTGGAGCAAAGCAAAGCTCAGGGGCGTGATGCGCTGATGGGGCTGACGGGGCCGCTGTCGCATGACCAGGTGATCAACAACATGCCGATTGATGGCGTGAACGATCCGGGACATATTCCGGGGAGCATGTCGTTTACGGTGCCGAGGGAGTACCACACGCTGAACGACGCGATTCTGGCGGCGGCGCAGGCGGTGACGACCACGGGAAGGACTCGTGGACACCAGATGCGGCGGATCGTGTATGTGATCTCGGATGGCAAGGAGTACGGCAGCAAGGCGACGCAGAAGGAGGTCACGCGGTATCTGCTGACCAATAACATCGAGGTGTGGGCGACGCTGGTTGGGTCGTCTTCGATCAAGGGAGTTGGGTTCCTGGATCGGATGCATCTGCCGCTGACGATGCGTGACGACGTGCTGCCGAAGTACACGGCGGCGACAGGCGGACAGACCGATCCTGAGTTCCGGCCGAAGGGGATTGAAGACAGCTTCTCGCGGATTACCGACGAGGTGCGTGCGCAATACATGGTTGGATACAACACGCATGAGAGCCGGTACAACGAGAGCTATCGGACGACGGAGGTACGCGTGTTGAGACCGGGGCTGACGATCATCTGCAAGTCCGGGTACTATCCTTCTGCTGCGGATAATACGCAGGCGCCGCCACCGCCTGAGACGACCGATCAGGCGCCTCAATAGACCGATGGCGTTTGCACTGCACGAGAATGCGCTGATTGCGCTCACCTCCGCCGCCTCCTGGGGCGGCGGTGACTTTTCCGGGGGCATGGGGGTGAAGGCCTCGGGCGGGCGTGTGGGCGGGGCGATTCGGTTTGTGATCCTGGCGCATGCGATCAGTTTGGTGGTGCTGATCGGACTGTTGTGGGCGCGGGGTGCGGGGATGCCGCATGGCGCTGCGGTGGGGTGGTCCGTGGTTGCGGGAGTGATGGGAGCGTTGGGGCTGGTGGCGTTCTATATTGCGCTGAGCCGGGGCGGGATGGGAGTTTCGGCGGCGGTGAGCGGGCTGCTGGCGGCGGCGATTCCGGCGGTGGTGTCGAGTGTGATGGAGGGTGCGCCGACGGGACTGCGGCTGACGGGGTTTGGGCTGGCGGGAGCGGCGATCTGGATGATTGCGGCGGGAGATTCTCCGGAGAACCTCACTCCTAAGGACGGGGGGGAGGCGCGCAGCACGATGGCGCTGGCGATCTTTGCAGGCGTGGCGTTTGGGATTTATTTCGTGGCGCTGAAGATGGCCAATCCGCTGGGGTTGATGATGCCGATGGCGATTGCCAGGGCCAGCAGCGTGACGTTATGCGCGGTGACGCTGGGGGTGATGGGGTTGGGGAGATGGTTGCGGGGCAGGCCCGGGTCCGAGAATCCGGACCCGGGGCACCCGATGGGCGGGGTGAACCGGGCAGTGGTGGTGGGATGGGCTTGCGGGGTGGCGTTGCTGGATACGGGTGGGAACCTGCTGTTTATGGAGGCTACGCGGCTGGGGCGGCTGGACGTGGCTTCGGTGCTGGCTAGCTTGTATCCGGCTGGAACGATTCTGCTGGCGGCGTGGTATCTGCATGAGCGGCCTACGCGGCGGCAGGGTTTGGGGATGGCGGCTGCGCTGGCGGCGGTGGTGATGATTACGGTTTGAAAGTCGGCTGAAAAATTAGCTGTTTTAGCTATAATAGGTAGGTTAGCTATTATAGCTATTCTTCGAGGTGACGAGATGATCAAGATGACCTCTGTGGAGGCGCAGAACCGGTTTGGACAACTACTGGATACGGTGCAGCGTGAGGCGGTGGCGATTACGCGGCATGGGCGGCCGACGGCGTTTGTCGTGTCGCCGCAGGAGATGGAGGAGTTGCTGGATTCGCGACGGAAGCGCAGCGCGGCTCTGACGGAGCTGGAAGGGTGGAGCGTGAGGGCTGGACGAGGCGCGAGTGCGGCTGCGAACAAGCTGACGGACCAGGATGTGAACCGGCTGGTTCATGAGTCTCGATGAGCGGTGTGCGACGTGTGGTCTTCGATACGAGCACGCTGGTGAGCGCCGCGCTGCGGGTGGGTTCGGTCCCCCATCAGGCGTTATTGCTGGCGCTGGGCGCATGCGATGTGTGCTCCAGTGTGGAGACGCTGGAGGAGTTAGGCACCGTGCTGCAGCGGGACAAGTTTGACCGCTATCTCGATCGCGCGTTGCGGCTGAGTTTCGTCGCGCAGATGCGTAGGCATACTCATCTCTTCGCGGTTCAGAGCTCAGATGTGGAAGCTGATCTGCCGGCTTGCCGCGATCCAAAGGACAACCAATTTCTGGCGCTGGTGCTGGCGGCGGAGGCCGATGCGTTGATAAGCAGCGATGAGGATCTATTGATGCTGCATCCTTGGCGCGGAGTGCCGGTGATGACAGCCGCGGAGTTTCTTGCACGAGGAGTGCAGGGCCAGGTGGTCCGGGCCGATGGATGAGAGCAGATCTGGGGGCGAAGGAAAGAGCGACGGCCGCAGGGTGGCGGGCGTCGCTCTGGGGTGTTGAGGCTTGCAGCGGATGCTGAAGGCTTGTGCACTCAAACGCTGACATGCTGGCTTGCTGACTCGCTCGACGGCTGACTCGCTCTAGGCTGACTCGCTCTAGGCGACGGGGGGCTTGGTGGCTTCGTCGGGCTTGGGGGTGACGACGTGGGCGGAGTCGGCGGGCTTGGCGTCGGCTTTGACGTCTTCGTTGATGCCCTTCATGCCTTCTTTGAAACCGCGGAGACCTTCGCCGAGGCCTTTACCGAGCTCGGGCAGCTTTTTGCCGCCAAAGAGAAGGATCGCGATGATTGCGATGACGATGATGTGCCATGGTTGTAAAAAATCCATACGGAGATCTCCCTGCTGCCGCGCCCGGGTACTACGGACGGCGACGATTCATTGTCGCACGTTCCAAGTGGAAGTGTCCGTGCGGGGAATGCCCGAACGTGCCGTGCTGGCAGGCATAAGGAGAACGCTGGGGGATGGGAAATGGATGCAAAAAGAGGGCGAGCGAGGTGCGGGGAAGCGAGACAGTATATCCTTGGAGAGACGCTGCGTGAGCCTTGGAAGAGGCTGCACGGAATCCTCGAAAGAGGCTGCGGAACCCTTGCAAGAGGGTTTGCGCGGGCGCAACCCGATGGACCCGCGCTGCTCGGTAGAGCACGCACACGAGGAAGATGCTGCAACTGATTACGAAAACCTTTGACTCTGCCACTCGCAAGGTGGCCTGCGCAACAACCTTGAGCATGACCCTGGGACTGATGCTGGGGATCGCTGGAGCGGTTGGAGCATCGAACGCGATGGCCCAGGATTCAAGCTCGCAATCGCCTGCTTCGCAGTCGGGCAGCCAGACTCCGACGGCTGCGCCGGGAACGGTTGCGGTAACCAAGGCGACAGCGGCGGCGTTGGCTCCTTATACGGGACCGAAGTATGACAACCGGTGGGAGGTGTATGGCGGCCTGATGTTTGCCAACGATCAGGCCGGACAGAACCAGCCGGAACGCCGCTACAACATGGGCGGCGGCGAGGCCATGGGGACGTATTGGCTGACGGGACACCTCGGGGTGGCGGCGGATTATCGGTTTGGAGCCGGGACGACGCCGGTGCTCAGCCAGTACTACAACCGCGTGGTGGTGATCCAGAATATCTTCTCCGGCGGCGTGCAGTATCGCGGACCGAAGAACCGCTATGCGGCGATCGACTTCCACTTGTTGGGAGGCGGTGCGGATGGTGACTTCAACTATGCGGTGAATCACTACCCAGGCGGAAGCCCGGTGAGCGCTTGCCCGGCGGATGAGGGCCAAGGAACTGAAGTCAAGGGCAACCTGGGACTTTACTGCAACCACATTGCACCGTGGGGCGCAGCGGGTGGAAGCATCGACTTCAACGAGAGTGGACGACTGGCGATCCGGCTGCAACCGGATCTGACGTTTGAACACTTCGGGACAGAGACGCGTGAGTACTTTGCGATTTCGATGGGCGTGGTGTATCGGCTCGGACATCGGTGAGGCAGGGGATAGAGTGTAGGGGATAGAGTGTAGAGAAGACGAAAGGCCCTCCGGTTGGAGGGCCTTTGCTTTGGGTAGTTGGGGCGTTAGCGCCTCGGTTTTGTAATCCCTGTTCCCTCATCCCTCTTATTGGGGTTGGGGGAATTCGGGGGAGACCGGGTTTTCGTAGGCGGAGTAGTCGCGGGTGACTACGGTTAGGCCGCTGGGAGTTACGAAGTAGTGCTTCTTGTCTTCGTTGGAGTCGTAGCCGATGACGGTGCCGTCGGGGATGTGGGCGTCGCGGTCGATGATGGCGTGGCGGATGCGACAGTGGCGGCCGATGTTGACGTGGGAGAAGACGATGCTGGAGTCGACGTCGGCGTAGCTGTTGACGCGGACGTCATGCGAGAGGACGGAGTTGCGCAGGACCGAGCCGGAGATGATGCAGCCGGCGCTGACGATGGAGTTGATGCCCATGCCGGTGCGGCCGGGTTCGCCGAAGACGAACTTGGCGGGGGGGTACTGGTAGGCGCGCGAACGCATGGGCCAGGACTTGTCGTAGAGATTGAAGGTCGGGGCTACGGCGGCGATGTCCATGTTGGCCTCGTAGTAGGCCTCGAGGGTGCCGACGTCGCGCCAGTAGAGGGCGCGCTGCTTGTTCTCGTCGACGAAGTTGTAGGCGTTGACTTTGTAACGGCCGAGGAGCTTGGGGAGGATATCGTGGCCGAAGTCGTGGCGGGAGTCGGGGTTTTCGGAGTCGCGGACGAGCTCGGGGAGGAGGACGTCGGTGTTGAAGAGGTAGATGCCCATGGAGACGTCGACCA
Organism: Acidobacteriaceae bacterium; assembly: GCA_049578265.1. GTDB lineage: Bacteria > Acidobacteriota > Terriglobia > Terriglobales > Acidobacteriaceae > Granulicella. The sequence goes on along the minus strand of JBAULP010000021.1, from coordinate 9,185 downwards.
TCTCAGGATTGAAGGGCGAGCGGATGTCGGTGGTCTTGGGCTTTTCGACGAAGCCGACGACGCTGCCATTCTTGGCGACTTCGACGACGCCGAAGTCGGAGACCTGGTTGGGAGCGACGGGGAGGGTGGCGATGGTGACGTCGGCGCCGGAGTCGCAGTGCTGCTGCTTCATGCGCGCGTAATTCATCTTGTAGATGTGGTCGCCGGAGAGGATGAGGACGTGGCGCGGCTCTTCGGAGCCGATGGAGTAGATGTTCTGGAAGACGGCGTCGGCGGTGCCCTGGTACCAGCTTTTGGAGACGCGCTGCATGGGGGGCAGGATCTCGATGAACTCACCTAGTTCGCTGGCAACGACGGAACCCCAGCCTTCGCGGATGTGGCGGTTGAGCGAGAGGGCTTTGTACTGGGTGAGGATGTAGACGTGACGGAGGTCGGAGTTGATGCAGTTGGAGAGGGTGATGTCGATGATGCGGTACTGACCGGCAAATGGAACAGCAGGCTTGGCGCGGTCGCGAGTGAGCGGGAAGAGCCGCTCTCCAGCACCACCGGCAAGCAAAACGCCTAGGGTATCTCTCATGATCCAGCTTCCTCGAACGGCTTCGCGACGGAAGATCGCGAGCACTCATGCTCGGATGCATGTTACGGCATCCACGACGCCCGAGCGTATCAGCGGGGAGAAATTCTTGGCAAATCGAGGAGCGCGCTAGGCGCTGGAGGCAGGGCCTTCGCCGGTAGCATCCGCGCCATTGGCAGGGGTGTTCTCGGATTCTTCGGTGGAGATGCGAAGAGACTTGAGGAAGGTGAGGTCGTTGCGGGTGAAGGGGCCGGCGGCCTCGTCACTGACAACATCCGCGTCTGCGGGCTCGGCTTCGTCTTCGACTTGATTGAGGCCGATGGTGGCCTCAAGCATGAGGAGGACATCAAAGCCCTGCTCGCGGATTTCGCGGACGACACATGAGATCTGATCGGACTCGCTGACCGACTCGTGGATCGCTTCGCCCAGTTTTTGAATGAGGTCTTTGACCTGTTGATTCAATGCCACCTCCCCGTCGTAGGGAAACAAGTGTGAAGAGAAAACTTGCTTCTCCGATGCTGGAATGCCCATCCCACGCATTGGGTATTCCCTGCCAGAATCGGCGGGAACGGCATCTGCGGGTAACTTTCTTTGCTATCCCAAGAGTACGCCGACCGAGCGGTGGAAGCCAAGTGCGGAGATGGCTTGGAATCAGGAGAGATTACCGGAGCGCCGCTAAGAACTAGACAAACGTGGGGTTATCTTCGGAGGAGTCCTCGTTCAAATAATAGGCTGGCTCCTGCAGCGATTGCGTGCGCTTTCCGTTCCAGACCAGGAATCCAGCGGCCGCCGCCGCCATTCCGCCGATAAACCAGACTAACTTTTTCATCCCTGCGTCCTTTTTCATAACCGTGCGACAAGCCTGCGGTTACTTCTTAAGACTATCAAACTACGCGGACAGAGCAGGGCTCGCGCGAAAAATTAGGCTGACGAGCCGTCTTCGCCAACGTGGACGGCGGCAGGGAGATTTCGGGGCGGTTGCGATGCGGCGATACTCCACCTGATCTGCGAGGTTCCTGCGCACAGCCAGATGGACACAGTTAGACGACGGTGTGATGGTCGGCCCAGGCGTCCTCGAGGCGGTGGGCCAGCTCTTCTACCGGCTGCACGCGGGTGCGATGCCAAACCAGAAAGCCCACCATCGCTGCGGCCATGCCGCTGATCAAATACAGTACATTCTTCATGCTTGCCCCTTCGCTTCCCGGCCTGACGACGCACGTCGTGAGGAGTTGGATGCAGGAGAGGGCGCTGAGGTATGCGGGACGACATTGGCAGACTTTGACGAGCGCAGAAACATGCACTGGACGGTAGACTGGGAGGTATGGACAGGGTTCGTTTTGGCCGGGCATTGGGGTACGGCGCACGCCACGCGGCGAAGACGCTGATGCAAGCGGCGGATGCGGCGACGACGCCTGGTCCGGCGCGTCCGGCGAGTAGCGCTGCGAGCGCTCCGCAAGTGCAGGCGACACGGCCGACGGGAAGAATTCAGGCCGCGCGGGTAGTGGAGACGGGGCGAACGGCGGTGGCTGCGACAAAACATGCGGGCAAATTGGGGAAGGCGGTATGGGCTCCGCTGGCACGGTTTTCTGGAGTGGTTTGGCTGCAGGTTACGGGACTGTTTTTTGCGCTGCTGGCGATGGCCATGTTTCGAGGCGTGTGGAACGACCGAGCCATGATGCATCGGGCGTTCGTATGGGATGGCGCGAAGTTCTGGGGACTGGCTGCGACGTTTTTGGTGTTCGCTTACTTTACGGTGAGCAACTTTGTGCGGGCGTATTTGATGGACCGGCGCTGAGGCGTTCGCGGCGGCAGAGGCACTTGTGCGATGAGCGGCCATCGTGGCCGCGCTAGTCGCCGAGCGTGGATTTGGTTTGGTATGGTTTCACTGGGTTACAGGCGCATCGATTGAGGTGACCTGGACTCGACACAGAAAAGGCAGATTTTTATGACTGAGACGAACACCGCTGTTGCTCCCACTCCCCTGCGCAAGACGGCGCTGCACGCAACCCACCACGCACACAAGGCGAAGATGGTGGACTTTGGCGGATGGGATATGCCGGTGCAGTATCGCGGACTGATTGATGAGCACATGGCGGTGCGCACGGGCGTGGGCGTGTTTGATGTGTCGCACATGGGGGATATCCAGTTGCGGGGGCCGAACTCTACGGCGGCGGTGCAGAAGTTGCTGATGAATGATGCGAGCAAGCTGCAGGTGGGACAGGCGCACTACTCGGCGATGCTTTACCCGGATGGCACGTTTGTGGACGACGTGATTCTGCATAAGCTGGGCGAGAACGATTACTTGATTGTGATCAATGCGGGGACTCGCGAGAAGGATGTGCAGTGGGTGCGGCAGGTGCTGGGTGGGATGAGCGGGCTGCACATTACGGACGTGAGCAATTTTTATACGCAGATTGCGATCCAGGGACCGAAGGCGATGGCGACGCTACAGAAGCTGACGGAAGTGGACCTGACTCCGATTAAGAACTACTGGTTTACGTGGGGGAAGGTGTGCGGGCTGTATAACGTGCTGATTGCGCGCACGGGGTACACGGGCGAGGATGGGTTCGAGATTTATGTGCCGAGCGATGAGGCTACGAGCGCTCGGGTGTGGGCAGAAGTGCTGGCTGCGGGCGAGGAGTTCGGGATTATGCCTTGCGGGTTGGGCGCGCGGAACACGCTGCGACTGGAGGCGGCGATGGCGTTGTATGGGCATGAGATTTCGGACAGCCTGAATGTGTGGGAGGCGAACCTGGGGCGGTATTGCAAGATGGAGAAGGGCGTGGATTTTGTGGGGCGCGAGGCGCTGGCCGCGGTGCAGGAGAGCGGTGGGCCGGCGAAACGCCTCGTTGGGCTGGAGATGGTCGAGCGCGGGATTGGACGCGATGGGTATCCGGTGTTTTCGATGGAGGGCGAGCGGATTGGCGAGGTTACCAGCGGGTCGCCGGGGCCGTTTGTGAAGAAGAATATTGCGCTGGCGTATGTTCCGGTGAGGTTTGTGGAGCCGGGGACCGAGGTTGCGGTTGAGGTCCGCGGGCAGAAGGTGAAGGCCGTGGTTGTGCCGACCCCGTTTTATAAGAAGCCGAAGGTCGCGGCGGCTGCGCAGGGATAAGGAACTGCAGGATGGGCAGGGCTTTTGTGGGGGGATGAAACGCGCGGATTCGGCGTTCGCTTTCCACCGTTGGCCTGCCTACAATTGAAGGGTAAACATTTCTAAGCGAAGGGGAATTATGAGCTATCCCGAGAATTACAAGTATGCGAAGTCGCATGAGTGGCTGCTGCTAGAGGGCGATACGGCGACGGTTGGCATTACCGACTACGCGCAGGAGTCGTTGGGCGACATCGTGTTTGTGGAGCTGCCGAAGGTGGGGCAGGAGATGGAGGCCGGAGCGACGTTTGGATCGGTCGAGAGCGTGAAGGCTGTTAGCGATCTGTATGTGCCGGTGGCGGGAACCGTGACCGAGGTGAACTCCGCGCTGAATGATGCGCCGGAGACGATTAATACTGCCGCGAATGAGACCTGGATTATTAAGCTGGCGGTGAAGGGCGCGCCGGTGGATGGGCTGCTGAATGCGGCGGACTATGAGAAGTTTGTGGCCGAAGAGACCGGACATTAAAAACAGTGAGTAGTGAGTAGTCAAAGGCTACTCGCTGCCTATGACTGCCGAGGATTTGAGGTTATCTATGCGTTATTTGCCGAAGTCACCTGCTGATCGCGAGGCGATGCTCGCCGAGATTGGCGTGCCTACGATTGAGAGCTTGTTTGAGACGATTCCAGCGGAGTATCGACTGACGGAAGATTTGAAGATTCCGCGGCAGCACTCGGAGTCGGAGATTCTGGAGCGGTTTCGCGCGTTTGGCGCGAACGTGGCTAGCGGCGATGCGGCGGAGTTGGCTGCGCTGCCGACGGCGAAGGCTTATGCGAGCTTTCTTGGGGCCGGGGCTTATCGGCACTATCGGCCGGTGATTATTGATTCGCTGGTGCAGCGTGGGGAGTTTCTGACGAGCTATACGCCGTATCAGCCGGAGATTGCGCAGGGAACGCTGCAGGCGATGTTCGAGTTCCAGACGATGATCTGCGAGCTGACGGGGATGGAGATTGCGAACGCGTCGATGTATGACGGATCTACGGGGGCAGCGGAGAGTGTGCTGATGGCTTGCCGCGTGACTGGACGGCAGGGTGCTGTTGTGGCGCGGAGCGTGCATCCGGAGTATCGCGAGGTGCTGGCTACCGTGACGAAGCACCAGGAGATTCCGATTACGGAGTTTGGGTATGTGCGCGAGACGGGGCGCGTGGATATGGCTGCGCTCGAGGCCGCGATTACGGAGGAGACGGCTTGCGTGCTGATTCAGTCGCCGAACTTCTTTGGGACGGTGGAGGATGTTGCTGCTGTTGCGGAGATTGCGCATAAGCGCGGTGCGCTGCTGATTGTTTCGATTGCTGAGGCGGTTTCGCTGGGGATTGTGAAGGCTCCTGTGGAGGCGGATATTGTTTCGCTGGAGGCGCAGAGTTTTGGCGTGGCGGTGGGGTTTGGTGGGCCTTATTGCGGCGTGATTGCTTGCAAGGAGAAGTTTCTGCGGCAGATGCCGGGACGGCTCGTTGGCGAGACGAAGGATACGAATGGCAAGCGCGGATTTGTGCTGACGCTGAGCACGCGGGAGCAGCATATTCGGCGCGAGAAGGCTACCAGCAACATCTGCACGAACCAGGCGCTGGTGGCGATGATGGTGACGATCTTCCTTACCGTGTATGGCAAGGAGGGGCTGCGCGAGTTGGCGGAGCAGAATTTGGCGAAGGCGGCTTACTTGCGGTCGACGCTTGAGGGTGCGGGCGCTAAGAGATTGTTTGCGGGACCTTGCTTCAATGAGTTTGCGGTGGCGCTTCCCTGCTCCGCTGAGGCGGTGAATGCGGAGCTGCTGGAGAAGCAGATTGTCGGCGGGCTGGCTTTGGCGAAGTGGTATCCGGAGCTGGGTGAAGGCGCGGCGATCTGGTGCGCTACGGAGTTGACGACCAAGGTGCAGATGGATGCGGCGGCTGCGGTGAGGGATCGGGAGCTGGTTGGAGCGAAGTAGAAAGTGAGGCAGGAACCTCGATGAGTGCGACGGTGAAGGGCGCGATCATCGGGGGGTGTGTTGGGATCGTGGTGATGTTTGTGATTATTGAAAGTGGAATCGATCCTTCGTTGCTGGTGACTGTGCTTTGGCCTTCGTCGGCGGTTGGAGTGGAGTATCAGGGGCAAGGCGGAGCGATTGGGTTGGTTGTCGGTGCGATCGAAGTTGGCGTTCAGTTTTTGTTGTACGCGGTGCCTGGCGCGATGGTTGGTTGGGTTGTAGGAAGGGTTGGAGGACGACGGTAGTGGAGTTCAGGGCGATCGAGGGCGAAGAACTTAGTTCGGTGACGTTCGTGCAGGACTACGTGCAGTTCGACTTCAATGGTCCGGGACTTACCCTGTTTATTTGGCCGGAAGTTTTCGTTCCAGCGGGCGCACAAATCGGCGAAGGATCGTATGCCTACGGCGAACCGGGATTTCGCGACGCGATGTGTCTGCAGATCGGCGAGCCGGTGGAGACGACGTCGGTCGAAGAGGGCGTTGCGCTGGAGATCAAGTTTGAGAACGGAACGATCTTTCGCACTTCGTTGCGCGAAGAAGATTATGAAGGTCCGGAGGCCGTTCAGTATGCTTCCGGCATCGCGGGCGATCCGCTGATTATTTTTTGAGGGACTTATGAGCGAGAAATTTGTTGGGACGCCGTTGAAGGCTACTACGCATGTGAATCAGAACGAGGACTTGATGTTTGAGAAGTCTTCGGCTGGGAAGAAGGGGTATCGGCTGGCGCAGATGGATGTGCCGGCGGTGGATGCTGCGGCGCTGCTGGGCGATGCGGTGCGGTCTGATGGGCTCGGCGCGATGCCGGAGCTCTCGGAGATCGAGATCATTCGGCACTTCACGCGGCTTTCTACCTGGAACTATGCGATTGATCTGGGGATGTATCCGCTGGGGTCTTGCACGATGAAGTACAACCCTCGGATTAATGAGGCCGTGGCTCGGCTGGAGGGTTTGGCGGAGGCGCATCCTTATCAGCCGGAGGCGCTGAGCCAGGGCGCGCTGGGGATTATGAAGCTGCTGTCGGAGTGCCTGATTGAGATTACGGGCATGGATACGATTACGCTGCAGCCGGCGGCGGGCGCGCAGGGTGAGTTTACCGGCATCCTGATGGTGCGGGCGTATCACGAGGCCAAGGGGAATGCGCGGAAGAAGATTATTATTCCCGACTCGGCGCATGGGACCAACCCGGCTACGGCGGCGATCTGCGGATACCAGGTGGCGAATTTGAAGAGCAATGCGCTGGGGATGGTGGACCTGGCGGAGCTGGAGCGCATGGTGGATGAGGATGTGGCCGCGTTGATGCTGACCAATCCTTCGACCATTGGCGTGTTTGAGAAGGACATTCACAAGATTGCGGACATCCTGCATGCGAAGGGCGCGCTGCTTTATATGGACGGCGCGAATATGAATGCGCTGTGCGGAAAGACGCGGCCTGGCGATTTTGGCGTGGACGTGATGCACCTGAATCTGCACAAGACGTTTTCTACGCCGCACGGTGGCGGTGGTCCGGGGTCGGGGCCGGTGGCTTGCAAGAAGATTCTGGAGCCGTTTTTGCCTGCGCCGGTGGTGAAGACCCATGCTGACGGCTCGCTTGCGCTGGAGTACAACCGGCCGCAGAGCGTGGGGCGTGTGCGTGCGTGGTATGGGAACTTTGGGATGTTCATTCGCGCGCTGGCTTACATCCTGGCGAATGGGCCGGATGGTTTGCGGCAGACGACTGAGGATGCGGTGCTGAATGCGAATTACATTCGGGCGAAGCTGGATGGGGTGTTTGATCTGCCGTATAAGTCTGCGTCGCTGCATGAGGTGGTGTTCAGCGATAAGCTGCAGGCGAAGAATGGCGTGAAGACGGGCGACATGGGCAAGCGGCTCATCGACTACGGGTTCCATGCGTATACGGTGAGCTTTCCGATGGTGGTTTCTGGCGCGATGATGATTGAGCCGACGGAGAGCGAGAGCTTGGAGGAGCTGGATCTGCTTGTCGATGCGCTCAAGCAAATTGCGAGAGAAGCCGAGGAGAATCCGGAGCTGGTGCAGACCGCGCCGCATACGACGCGGATTCAGCGGCTGGATGAGACTACAGCGGCGAGGAAGCCGGTGTTGCGCTGGAAGGCGCCGGTCGCGGCTACTCCGTTGACGCCGGATTCGGCTGCGAAGGAGTGGTAGTGAGCGGCGGCGATGAGGCGCGGAAGGGGTCGCCGTTTTATCGGCATGGAGATGTGTTCTTTGCGCGGGGCGAGGAGTTGGAGCGCGAGGAGTTTATGCGCGGCGAGGCGCGGGGGCGGCTGGCGGTGGCGTTGGATGTGCTGACGGACGCGATGGTGCTGGTGGGTCAGCATGGGGTGTATTGCAAGAGTGAGCGCAACCCGGCGCTGCCGAAGATGGATCTGCAGGCGGTGCTGGCGGGGATTGGCGGGGCAAAGGAGCTGGTGGCCTCGGCGCTGAGCAAGCTCAACGACGAGGCCGATGCCAGGCATGGGAAGAGCGAAGGCTGATCGCTTCGCGCTTCTTACTGGTTATTTGACGGCTTCGATTTTGACGTACTCGTCGGTGGTGTCCCACTTTACGTGCAGCTCGGTGGAGTGGTCTTTGGTGTGCTCGAAGCTGATGCTCATGTCTTCCTGCGGCGCGGGTAAATTGGCTTCGCGCATGGGGGTGCGGCCGAAGTCAGCGCCCTCGGGATAGGGGATGCCCCACTCGCCAGTCTTCTTGCTGACGATGAGCTTCCAGGGGGTGCCGGGAGCTTCGGGCAAGGTGAAGAGCGTGTAGCTGCCGGCGGGAACGGTGAGGTCACCGATCTTGAGATCGCCGGTGGTGACGAGGCTGGTGGCAGGGTTGGCTCCGGTGCGCCAGGGCTTGCCGTAGGGCACGAGGCCGCCCATGATCTTGCGACCGCGCATGCGGGGCGAGTTGTAGTGGATGGTGATGTGGGTGCCCCCGAGGTCGACGTCGGTCATGGCGGCGGGGCTGAGCATGGGCTTGGAGGACTTGGCAGGCATCGACATGTTGCCCATTTGGGCAGATGCGGGCGCGGAGGCCCCGAGGGCGGCGGCGACGGTGAGAGCAAGGGCGAGGACGGTACAGCGGGCAGGGTTTCTCATGGGTGCTATCGTACTCCCACGATGTTGATTGCGAACAGGGTTGCCGCGGCGATGAGGGTTTCTGCTAGGCTAGAAGCATGCGCCCGTAGCTCAGCTGGATAGAGCGGCAGCCTCCGAAGCTGTAGGTCAGAAGTTCGAATCTTCTCGGGCGCACCATTTTTTCCCTTGCCGTGGTGGGTGAGAACAGGGACCGTGGAAGGCCTCCGAGAGTTAAAAACAAATGCCTGAGCGAACAGCAGTCGCTCAGGCATTTGTGGTTAAGGAGAGGTTAGAGGTGTCAAGTTCCAGGACATCCCTTACAGATTGTTCCGGGACATCCTTTACACTTTGGGTTTTGCTAACCAGGGTTCGACCATGGTTGAACCCTGGTTAGCAAGATCGAATTCGCGGATAAGAGTGTTG
>JBAULP010000020.1:0-56716 GCA_049578265.1 Acidobacteriaceae bacterium | reverse complement strand
CCACAACCCGCGCCCGCGTGGTCCGGCATCAAACGCACCGTCGCCTACGGCCCCGCCTGTCCGCAAGCACCCAGCGGCTGGCTCCCAGAGATGCTCGGCGAAAAGCGAATGCCCACCGACGAAGCCTGCCTCTATCTCAACGTCTGGACGCCGCACCTCTCCCGCGCCGCGCATCTCCCCGTGCTCGTCTGGATCCACGGTGGCGGCAACGTAGAAGGCTCAGGCGAGTGGCCACCGCTAGGCGAAACCCTCGCGCACCGCGGCATCGTCGTCGTCAGTATCAACTACCGCCTCGGCATCTTCGGCTTCTACGCCACGCCGCAGCTCTCCGCCGAATCCCCCACGCATCGCTCCGGCAACTACGGCCAGCTCGATCAGCTCGCCGCGCTCCGCTGGGTGCAGCGCAACATCGCGCGCTTCGGCGGCGACCCGCACCACGTCACCGTTGCCGGCCAATCCTCCGGCGGCCTCGACATCAGCAACCTCATCGCCTCGCCGCTCTCCATCGGCCTCATCCAAGGCGCCATCCCCGAGAGCGGCGTCTCCGTCGACTCCATCTTTCCCACCTCCGCGCAGATCGAAGCCGCCAACGCTCACTTCGCCGATCACCTCGGCGCGCACAACCAACCCGCAACCCTCGCTCAACTTCGCGCGCTTCCCGCGCAGCAACTCCTCGACGCCGCAGCACACGACGACAACCTCGACCTCGAGCCCGCCATCGACGGCTACTTCCTCCGCGAGCAACCCGCCGCCACCTTCGCGCTCGGCCGCCAAGTCCCCATCCCCATCCTCACCGGTAGCACGAACGACGAAGTCTCCATCTTCGCCAGCCCCATCGTCGGTGGAACGCCGCGCCGACTTAACACCATCGCCGCCTATCATCAATGGCTCGACCACAAGTTCGGCCCACTCGCTAACCAGGTCTTCGCCAACTATCCCGCGGCCACCGACGCCGACGTCCCGCGCGTCTTCAACACCATGTTCAGCGACTTCGACTTCACCTTCAGCGCGCGCCTCCTCGCCACCGAAACCGCGCGCATCCACCAGCCCGCCTACCTCTATCACTTCGACTACATCGGCCCGCCGCCCTTCACCGCGCTCGGCGCCTTCCACGCCGAAGAACTCATGTTCCTGAGCCAGCATTACTGGACGAGCTGGCGCCGCACGCCCGCCGACGACCGCCTCTCCAACGCCCTCATCGACTACTGGGTGAGCTTCATCAAGACCGGCGATCCCAACCACGCAGACCTTCCCCCGTGGCCGCGCTTCACGCCGCAAAACAACCTCACGCAGATCCTGGACCGCACCATCACCACCGCGCCCGACCCACGCAGTCAACGCTTCGCTCCCTTCCAGCAATACCTCGACAACCGCCTCGAGCATCTACCCAATCACGGCGCCGCCCCCGCAAGCGCGCCCAACGCCCGATGAGTATCATCAACCTCGTTGCCCTCACGGAGAGCCAGGCACTATGAGCACCCCAACCCCCGATCCAGCGCAGGACCTCGCCATCATCGCCCAGCAGGAAGCCCTGCTGCACTTCACCACCTTCACGCCGGAGACCGCATGGCAACTGGGCAATCGTCTGCGCAGCGCGCTGCTCTATCGCGTCGCGGGTGGCACGGTGGAGATCGAACTCGCCGGCCATCTGCTCTTCGCCTGCACCACTCCCGGCGCAACGCCCGGCCAGTCTGACTGGGTGCGCCGCAAGCGCAACACGGTTCGCCGCTTCGCTCGCAGCTCGTATGCCATCGGTCGCCAACTTGAACTCGACGGCCAAACCATCGAAGCGCGCCACGGCCTCTCGCTCACCGACTACGCCGCGCACGGCGGCGGCTTTCCTCTCGTCCTCGCAGGCTCCGGTTGCGTCGGCACCATCATCGTCTCCGGCCTTCCGCAGCGCGACGATCACAACCTCGTCGTCGCCTCCATCGCAGAACATCTCGGCGTCGATATCCCAACGCTGCCATAACAACGGACACCGGCTTCACCGTCTACACTTGAAGCTGATGCCCACTGCAACCACGCTCCGCATATCCCGCCGCGCCGCCGACCGCCTTCGCGCCGGCCACCTCTGGGTCTATCGCACCGACCTCGAACCCAAACAGGACGCCTCCCCTGAATCCGGCGCGCTCGTCTCGCTCACCGACACGCGCGACATCCCTCTCGGCACCGCGCTCTACTCCTCTGCCTCGACCATCGCCGCGCGCCTCGTCTCGCGCACCGCCGGCCTCACTCGCGCCGCCTATCTCACCGACCTCCGCGCTCGCATCGACGCTGCGCTACAACTTCGCCGCGAGCTCGCTCCCATCGTCTCTCCAAACAACGCCGCAGGCACTCCCGCCAACAACGCGCACCGCCTCATCTTCTCCGAGGCCGACAACCTTCCCGGCATCATCGCCGATCGCTACAACGATCTCGTTCTTCTGCAACTGCTCACGCAAGGCACCGCGCAGGACGACGTTCGTGATGTCCTCATCGCCGCCTTCCGCGAAGCCTTCGCCGCCGAGCACAGCCCTCTCACCTTGTGGGAACGCCCCGACCCGCGCATCCGCGAGCTCGAGCAACTGTCCGCACCCGCGCCCGGCCCGCTCTTCACCACCCACACCGATACCATCGCGCCCGATGGCCTCTCCTTCCGCACCGAAGCCGAGCGCGACGCCGATCAGGCCGCACCCACCACCACCATCTTTTCGCTCAACGGTCTGCGCTTTCATTACGACGCAGCCGCAGGCCAGAAGACCGGCGCCTTCCTCGATCAGCGCCTCAACTACGCGGCCGCTGCCCGCGTCGTCTCTGCATCCGCTCGCGCAAACACCCGTGGCCTTCGCGCGTTGGACGTCTGCACCTACCAGGGCGGTTTCGCTCTCCACCTCGCGCAGGTCTGCGCGCGTGTCACCGGCGTCGACGCCAGCCTCTCCGCGCTTGAAGCCGCCGATCGCAACCTCGCGCTCAATCCGCAACTCACAGCCGAGACCGACTGGATCGAGGCCGACGCCTTCGACTACCTTCGCCATCTCGACGACACCGCGCAGAAGTCCTCTTCGTCCGAGGATCTTTTCGACGCCATCGTCCTCGACCCACCCGCCTTCGCAAAGTCCAAGCGCGCGGCTGTCGGCGCGCTCCGCGGCTACAAGGAGCTCAACCTCCGCGCCCTCCGCCTGCTCGCCCCCGGCGGCACGCTCATCACGCACTCGTGCTCGCACCACGTCTCGCTGCAGGAGTTCACCGAGATCGTAGCCTCAGCGGCATCCGACGCCCACCGCCGCGTGCAACTCCTCGAAACCCACGCCGCCGCGCCCGACCACCCCGAAGTTTTAACGCTCCCCGAAACGCGCTACCTCAAGTCCTTAATCTGCCGCGTCGACTAACCTGGCCGCGTCAAAAAATCAGCCGCGTCAGATCCCCGCGTACCACGAGTACCCACCCGCAGGCGCCGCCGAGCCAAGCCCGTCCTTGACTCCCTTCATCGAGTCCGTCAGAGTCAGCCGCGTCACAAACTTCACGCTCTTGTATCCAAGCTGCCGCGGCACGCGCAGCCGCAAGGGCCCGCCAAACCCCACCGGCAGATCGCCATCATTCATGCCCCAGGTCAGTAGCGTCTGCGGATGCTGCGCATCCCGAATGTCCAGGCTGTCCCACCAGCCCGGCTCAATCGAGGAGTACACCATGTACCGCGCCTGCGGCTGCACCCCAACCTCGCGCAGCACCGCAGCCAGCGGCGTTCCAATCCACTCCGCAATGTAAGACCATCCCTCCTCGCACGCGACCTCGGTAATCTGGCTGCGCATCGTCATGGCCTTTAAATCTGCCAGCGAAAACGTCCCCGGATGCTCAACCATTCCATCCACGGCGAGCTTCCACTCGCGAAAACCACTCGCCTGCTGCTGCTTGAACGCATCATTGAGCGGCGCCATCGCATTCGCGAACGGAGCCTTCGAGATCATGCTGCGCGGAAACTCGCGCGCCATCGAGCGCCCACCAAAAATTCGTTGCGCCGCATACGTCAGCGTCTCCCCTGGCCCATAGATACCGCCATCATCCGGCGGCAACAGCCCATAGCGTCGCGCCAGCCGATCGGCCACAGCCACACTCGCAACCCCGGCCGTTGCTGCAACTCCACCCATCACAAATCGCCTGCGCGTAACTGGCTTCATGCTCCCTCCCTCGCCGCCGCACTCGCCGCCCCGCTCACAGCCGGGCCGGCCTCAGGGCCCTCACTCTCGGTGCTCTCCGTGCTTCCAATCGTCATCGCGCGCATGCGCCTTCGAAATCCCGCGAGCGAAATCATCGCGACATGCACCACCACAAACAACACCAGCGCCCACGTTAAAAAGAAGTGCAGCGTCCGCGCCGTCTGCCGTCCTCCGAGCGCCACAACCGAGAACGGAAATGCCGCCGTGAACGCAGGCGACATCACCAGTCCCGTCCAGATCGTCAGCGGAATCAATCCGAAGATCACCACCAGGTACGCCACGCGCTGCACCGGATTGTAAGCCCGCTCCTCTGCCGCATCCGGCCGCTCGCGCCGCAGCGTCTTCCGCACCACGCGGGCAAAATCCCTCCACGACCGCTCACCTCGCGCCGGCATCAACTCTCTCCGAAAATGCCCCGTCCGCAAGCTATGCGCGATATACACCACCCCAGCCAGCAGCAGCAGCCACGCCGCCTGAAAGTGCGCCGACCGCCCCCATCCATTCTCATCAGGCCACTGGTATCCATACCCCGTCGGCACCGTTCCACGCGACGCAGGAATCGGAATCGTGAACAGCGGATGCATCATCACGTTGCCCGTCTCGCCCCAATAAAACCGCGGATGCGAAATCACAATCCCCAGCCCCGAGACCAGCAGCACAACAAACGCAATCACCGTCAGCCAGTGCGTCACGCGCACAATCGCCGTATGGCGGGAAGGCACCGAGTTCGGGAGTGAACCTGGACGGAACACACGCGCAGCATACCACGCGCCCCTCAGCTTTGGCGCGGCCCGCGGCCACACGACATCCACTCTCGCCCGTCTGCTGTATCCTCATCCCTCACGGAGAAACCATGCGCCTCACCTCCCTCTTCCTCTGCGCTCTCGTCGCCGCCACGTCCGCGCTCGCGCAAACCCACACGGCGCAGCCCGCCTCACATCCCGTCACGCATCTCACCACGCGAGCCTCCGCGCTCGACCGCGACATCGACCCCGCGCTCCTCCATCTCATCCTCGCCACGCCTGCATTCGACAACCACGCGCATCCCATGCTCTCGCCCCCCGCCGACGCCACCGATCGCAACTTCGACGCCCTCCCCGTCGACAACATGCCACCGCAAACCGATCCCGTCGCCTACCGCGCCAACAATCCGCAACTCCCCGACGCATGGTTTGCTCTCTACCACGTTCGTCTCCATCTGCCGCTCACGCCCGCCGGCCTCGCCACGCTCAAAGCCGCGCGCGCCGCAGCCAAATCGCGCCAGGGCTCGCACTACTCCGCGTGGGTTCTCGACCAGGCCAACATCGCCACCATGGTCGCCAACCGCGTCGCCATGGGCAACGGCGTGCAGCCGCCGCGCTTTCTCTGGGTGCCCTACGACGACGCGCTCCTCTATCCACTCGACAACTCCGCCGTCGCCAACACACCCGACCGCGCACTCTTCTTCCCACTCGAAGACAAACTACGCGCGCGCTATCTCGCCGCCGCGCATCTCACCGCGCTGCCTTCCACGCTTGACGACTACCTCGCCAAGCTCGTGATCCCCACGCTGCGCGCTCAGTACGCCGGCGGAGCCATCGCCATAAAATTCGAGCTCGCCTACCTCCGCCCACTCAACATCAGCGACCCCACACCCGCCGACACCGCCGCCGATCGTACCCAGGCCGCCGCCATCTACGCGCGTTACGTCCACGGCGGCGTCCCCTCCGCCGCCGACTACAAACTCCTCCAGGACTTTCTCTTCCGCACCATCGCGCTCCGGGCCGGCCATCTCGGCATGGCCGTCCATCTTCACGGACTCGCCGGCGCCGGCCGCTACTTCTCGATCGCTGGCGTCAATCCGCTCAACCTCGAACCCCTCCTCAACGACCCGCGCCTCAACCACACCAACTTCGTTCTCCTACACGGCGGCTGGCCTTACGTACACGAAGCCGGCGCGCTCTTGCAGAAGCCCAACTTCTATCTCGACCTCTCGCAGCAGGCCATCATGATCTCGCCGCGCACCCTCAGCACCTGGCTGCGCCAGTGGCTCGAGCTCTATCCCAACAAGGTCCTCTTCGGCACCGACGGCTATCCCTACAGCGACACGCTCGGTTGGGAAGAGGCCACCTGGATTGGCGCTCACAACGCCCGTTACGCGCTCGCCCTCGCCCTCACGGGCATGCAGCGCGACGGAGAAATCTCTCCCGCACGCGCCGCGCAACTCGCCGACATGGTCCTTCGCCGCAATGCCGAAGCTCTCTACAACCTGCCGCAGCAGTAGCTGCCGCAACTCCACTCGCTTCCGCTTCCGCGTCTAATTGTTGAGATTCTCAGAGAGATGACTGGGAGGCTTTTTCCCTTGCAGATATGCGTCCTGCTCGCCGCGCACCAGTCGCGTCGCAATCTTCAACATCAACAGATGCCCCTGGAAGATTCCCAGGTCCCGAGCCATCGCGTTCGCCGCGTCCGCCGACATCTTTCCCTCGCCCAGGTGATACTGCCGAATCGTCCCGAGCATCTGCGCCTCATCTTCGGCGAGCTTTCTCTCGCTGGCAGCAAAGGTCTGCTCATCGGTATAGATGTCGCTGAACGTCTCCGCTTCCTTGTACGGCATATACGATAGCGCCCCCGTTGCCTGCGCCGTTCGCCACGCCGTATCTTGCATGTCGACGGTTCTGTACCCGATGTCTATATTCAAGTGGTCATTCGCAGGATCGTTGGGCTTCAGTTGCACCTTCTCGATTGCCGCGACATTCTGCGCCATCTTCTTCTGTTCCTGATCAACAGCAGCCAATGCGTCATCCGCGTTGTGTGCGTTGTCGCGGATCTCGGCCGTCATCGTCTGGCGTGCCTCTGCGGCCAGCTCATGATGCTCATACCGCTCCACCCCCGCTTCAATTCCAACCGCAATCAACAAGCCGATCGTGATCGTGAAGAGATGGAGGAAGAACTCGCCGGCATTGCTGATGGGCTTGTTCGGTGCGTGAACATCGATCATGACAATACTGTACCGAATTCATCGAACACTTCACACCGCGTCCCACGCTCAACCGGCGTGGACACTGCCGCGAACAAATGAGGGTAGGCCGCGATGCAGACCTCACCTCACCGCTCGCTGCAGTTACTTCTGCGCCATCTCACTCCGCCGCGAGAGCGCCAACTCCATCTGCGTTCCATCCGGCAGCTTCACATCGTCCTTCTTCGTGCTCACAAACACGCCAGAGACGTTGCTGCTCACGCGGCTATGCATATCCACGCCACTCTCCACACCGATCGCGTCGATGCTGTCGCGCATGTTCTTCAGATTGTCGGGGATCATGATCGAGCTCCGCCCCGAACCGCTGTACGGGTTTGGTGCCACGTCGATGATCGTCGCCTTAATCGGAATCGTCGTTCCATCTTTCAGCCGCGCGCTCGTAAAGCGGAGCGCCAGCCGCACGTTGTCCGGCTGTACGGCATCACGCACCACCTTCGCCGTTAGCCACGATCCGCCGGGTAGCTTCGTTCCATCCGCCAGGTGCACAGTGTGGGTGAGTCGCGTTTCAATCATCTCGCCCGGCGTCGCTTTTCGCGCGTCCAGTGCATGCGTAAGTTGCACTACGCCCGGCGTGTTCTCCACCGGCGTAGCAGCAGACGAGAGTGCAGGCATCAGCACAAGTGCAGCAGCGACTGGGAAGGTCGTCATTAAGTTCCACTTCATGGGAGGGTCCTTTCGTTTGTCTTCTTGGACGGTTCGCCGCACTCTCCAGAACGATCGCAAGCGCAGCAGAGGCTGCGCTCAACTACATCGTGCAGCCTGATTTGTTAGACGAACAGGTACCCACGAAGTTTGAAGAAATCCTCATGAACAGCGAGGAATCGAGCGCCCGCCCCCATAATTTTCTTCACCGCCTCACAACGTTTTCCCACGTAGGTGCATCGTCACGCAGCGCACAAATCTACTTCGGCAGCGCGCGCATCTGCTCAATGTACATGGACGACAAAAACTTCTTTCCCGTGCTCGCACCCGACATGTACCTGCGCTTGCCAAAGATCGGGCGATCGAACCACGCGCGATCGAACTTGCCCAGCATCGACCAGGCGATCCCTGCATATCCATTCGGATCGCGCCCATCGATCTCGTACTTGTCGTTTAAATAAATCGCCACCTTCATCGCGATGCGCACATTCGGTGTCCACTCCACAATCTTCTTCGCCCAGTACATGCGCAGGTAGTTGTGCATCCATCCATACCGCACCATCTGGATCTGCGCCGCATTCCAAAGCTCGTCGTAGGTCTGCGCGTTCTCTAACTGCGGCAGCTTGTAGAGCACCTCGCGCTCGTCGCGATCATGCTCCGTAATCGTCTCCTTCGCCCACTTGTCCGCGCACCCCGGCGAGTCGTACTCCGGCTGATACCGCACAAAATTCACACTCAGCTCATGCCACACAACCAACTCGTTGAAGTAGCTGTCGCGCGCGCCCTTCAACCCCGCATGCTTCTTCGCCGCAGCTTCCACCGCCAGCGCAATCGTCTGCGGTCCAATGTGCCCAAAGTGCAGCCACGGACTCATCTTGCTCGTCCCATCCACCTCCGGCCGATTGCGATCATGATCGTAATTCGCCAGCAGCGCCGCGCAAAACATCTGCAACCGCTTCACCGCCGCATGGTGCCCGCCCGTCCACGCCTCCACCGGCTTCACGCTGCGATCAAACTCCTTCCACCCGCGCGTGATGTCCGCATGCACATCCTCCGCATCCAATCCGCGCGGCTGTTTCCACTTCACCTCCGCATGCGGATTCTCATACGCCACCAGGAACTCCGGCAGCGCGCGATACAGCCGAGGCCGCGCCACTGCCGCCGAGAATTGCGCCTTCTCCAACAGCCGCGACGGCACAATCACATCCGCATCCACGGTCCAGAAGGGAATCTTCAGCTCCTCACCCAACCGCACGCGCCACGTCTCCGGCGCGCGCATCGGGTTCTCGTCCCCAATCACCATCGCCGCATCCACGTCCGTGAAAAACTTCAGGTGGTCCTCATGCGGAGCCCGCCGCATCACAAACCCCACGCCCCGCTCCTCGCAGTCGTGTTCAATATCCGGCAGACCTTCGTTCAGAAACGCATAGTGCCGAAGATTCGCATGAGGAAAGTTGCTGATCGCCGCGAAGTACACCACCACCGGCAGCTCCAGCGCGTTGCCGCACGCAATCGCCATATTCAGCGCATGATTGTCGCGCCCGCGCTGCGCTCGCTGCATCCAGTACACAACGCACTTGCCCTTGGCCGGCGCGCCCACCCGCCGCACCGTCACCCGGGCATCCGCAGCCAGCTCCCGCAGCGCCTTCGGCGCGCCCCGATCTTCGCTCAACTCTTCAGCCATCCGCGCGTACGCAGCATCCTTCTCCTGCGCCGTCATCGACCCCAACGTTTTCTCCATCGCATCTCCCACGCTACCCGAATCCTCGCCATCAGCTACCATCGTCTTTGCGAGAAATCCCATGTCCATCGATCCCATCAAATCCGCTCCGCCAAACCCTTCCGCCGACGCAATCGAATCCGTCACCCTCCGTCGCGCCACCTCCGCCGACGCACCCGCGCTTGCCCTCACCGGCGCCGCCACCTTTCTCGAAGCCTTCACCTGGATGCTCCCCGGCCCCGACATCCTCGCCCACACCCTCAACCACCACACCGCCGAGGCTTACACCCACTACCTCGCCGACCCGCGCACCCGCGTCACCGTCGCCGTCACCGGCTCACCGGCCATCTCTCCCAGCGAGCCCGGCTCCATCGTCGGCTACGTCCTGCTCTGCTCGCCGGAACTCCCCTCCTTCCGGCTCCTCCCCACCGACATCGAACTCAAGCGCATCTACCTCTTCTCCCGCTTTCGCACCGCCCCCGTCCTCGACCCCGCCGGCCAGCTCATCCCCAACCTTCGCCCCGCCCAGGCCCTCCTCGACGCCGCCGTCGCCGACGCCCGCTCCCTCGGCGCCAACCGCCTCCTCCTCGGCACCCACGCCGATAACCGCCGCGCCATCTCCTTCTACCACCGCAACGGCTTCACCGAAGCCGGCACCCGCACCTTCCAGGTCGGCAACCAGCAATGCTGCGACCTCATCCTGGCGAAACCCCTCGAGGGCGTCTTCCCGAAACCTGTCTAGCGCGTACGAAAACGCTGTTATAACCCCCGCATTGCAACGCAAAATCCACATCATTTTTCGTATCCCCCCGCCGCCAAACCCGTCCTCAAACCCCGCGAGCGTCCGATAACTTGCGTGTTTTCCTATACTTCAAGATTATTTTCAAAACTGACTCATGTCCCGCCCCAATCCGCCGATAAGAGGAATATCCCGCGGCAGGTTTGCCGGAGATACGGCCTTCGGACCGCCTCCCTTCTCCCTGAGAGCCCCGCGTAACTGTCTCTATCGAAAGGGTTTCCCATGGCTAAGCTCCGTACCTTCCTCAGCAACAACAGCGCTTACTTCGCGTTGGGCGCCGCCATCCTCGGCCTTTACGTCATGACCGCATGCATCGGCTGTGGCCTCGGCCTACCCGCCTAACTCCACTGTTTCCCCCGTGCCCTCGGCCCGCGCCAACCAGTGCGGGCCGTGTCGCGTTTAGGGGGCCAATCCGCTGCCGAGGCGTACGCCTTAAGGCACGTTGCACGCTGGATACGCGGGTACTTCCGGAATCTTTTCTTCCAGAGGGACGTCTAATTCAGTGGTAGACTAGATTCGTTGGAGACGTGCGCCTCCGAGTTGCCGAAGCCTGCTTTCAGTAGTGACTTCCGCCCGCGCCCGCGGCCTTGACCGCACCCCTCGTCCCAACAAACCCCGTCACAACCCAGGGAGGTCTCCGCGCAGATCGTTTCGATCTCTCCCGCGCTGAGCGTTTTCCCAAAAATCTTTCATGAGGCTCTGCTCTGTCGGAGCCTCGCTCAGGAGCGCCCACTGTGGCTGAAGAATTAGATAAGTACGAAGAAGACGTAGACCATATCATCGACACCGGCAAGGAAAAGGGTTACCTCACCTTTGGCGAAGTCAACGACCTCCTCCCCGGCGACATTACCTCGCCCGACGAGCTCGATGATTTGATGACCACCATTAACACCCAGGGCATCGACGTTCTGACCGAGGGCCGCCGCGGTTCGCGCGACACCGAAGATCGTGACTCCGACAACGAGTCCGGCGAAGACTCCGACGACGTCGAGCTCGACCTCTCGCCCGGCACGCTCGAGAAGACCAACGATCCCGTCCGCATGTACCTGCGCGAGATGGGTACCGTCCCGCTGCTCACCCGCGAGGGCGAGGTTGAAATTGCCAAGCGCATTGAGCGCGGCCAGCTCCGCGTGATGAAGGCCATCTCGCGTTCGAGCATCGTGATTCGTGAGATCGTCGGCCTCGGCGAAGACCTCAAGCGCGGCGTCCGCAACATCAAGGAAGTCGTCACCTTCGACGAAGAAGAGCTCACCGAAGAGATCCTCGCGGCGCGCGTGAAGAAGACCGTCGGCCGCACCGACGAGCTCGTCAAGCACCAGAAGAAGGCAGCCGACTTCCTCGCCAAGTCTCTCGACCCGCAGGGCAAGGATGCGAAGGCCAAGGCGAAATTCGCGCGCAAGAACCTCTGGCTCATGGGCCGCGAGAACGTCTACGTCTCCCGCATCGTGCGCGAGTTCAAGTACACTAACGGCGAGAAGAAGCGTCTGCTCGACAAGGTCAACAAGACGGTCGACTCCATGCGCACGCTCGAGCGCCAGATTCGCTCGCTCGAGGCCAAGCACGAGGCCTCGCGCTCCGAAGAGCTCAAGAAGGAGTACCGCCGCCAGCAGAAAAACTGCCGCATCGATCTTGAGCGCATGGAAGCCGACGCGGGCATCTCGCACGACGCGCTCAAGAAGACCCAGCGCGAGATTATCCAGGGCGACATGGACGCCGAGAAGGCCAAGCGCGAGCTCATCGAAGCCAATCTTCGCCTCGTCGTCTCCATCGCGAAGAAGTACACCAACCGCGGTCTCCAATTCCTCGACCTCATTCAGGAGGGCAACATCGGCCTCATGAAGGCCGTCGACAAGTTCGAGTACCGTCGCGGCTACAAGTTCTCGACCTATGCCACCTGGTGGATTCGTCAGGCCATCACGCGCGCCATCGCCGACCAGGCCCGCACAATCCGCATCCCGGTGCACATGATCGAGACCATCAATAAACTGATACGGACCAGCCGCCAACTCGTACAGGAGCTCGGTCGCGAGGCCTCATCCGAAGAGATCGCCAAGCGCATGGACATCCCCGTCGCGAAGGTCCGCAAGGTCCTCAAGATCGCGCAGGAGCCCATCTCGCTCGAGACCCCGATCGGTGAAGAGGAAGATTCGCATCTCGGCGACTTCATCGAAGACCGCATGGCCGTCAGCCCCTCCGACGCCGTGATCTCGGTCAACCTGAAAGAGTACACCTCGCAGGTTCTCCGGACGCTCACCCCGCGCGAAGAGCGCGTGATCAAGATGCGCTTCGGCCTCGAAGACGGCTCCGAGCACACGCTCGAAGAGGTCGGCCAGAGCTTCCAGGTCACCCGCGAGCGCATCCGCCAGATCGAAGCCAAAGCCCTCCGCAAGCTGCGTCACCCCAGCCGCTCGCGCAAGCTAAAGGCCTTCGTCGACGGCGTCAAAGAGATGTAACGCTTCGACCGCACCAACAGCGAGGGCGCGCCAACCGGCGCGCCCTCGCTGTTTAAATCTCAACTCAAACTCAAACTCACTACTCAAACTCACTACTCACTACTCACTATTCACTACTTCCCCAAATGCTTCACGAAGAACATCGCCATATCCCGATCCGCTTCCTTCGCCTCCGGCAGCGTCGGATTATTCCAGAACGCATGCGGGAGCGCCTCAAACACAATCAAGTGCGCATCCACGCCCGCGCGCAGATAGGCCCGCTCCAGAATCGTCGTTCCGCTCAGCAACAAATCCCGCGTGCTGGTGATAAACAGCGTCGGCGGAAACCCGTGCACGTCTGAATACAGCGGCGAGAGAATCGGATCGCGCGGATTCGTCGTCCCCGCATAGGAATCCAGGTCATCCAACCGCGCCTTCGGTGGCGCCAGATATCCCGACAACCCATTGAGCGCGAACAATGCCGTCGAGTCGCCGCCCTGGCTCAGATCGCCCGTGCCCGAAAACACGCCGGTAGCACCCGGCATCGGCAGCCCAAGCTGCTTGATCTTCGCCGTCACTTCCGCCGTAAGAATCGCACCTGCCGACGTGCCATACAGCGCAATATTCTTCGGCTTGTACGTCTTCAGCACCTCGCGATACACCGCAATCGTGTCATCCACCGCCGCAGGAAACTTATGCTCCGGCGCCATCCGGTACAGCACCGAGATCACCTTCATCCCCGTCAAATTCGCCATCGGGATCGACTCCGTCAGCGACCCTGAGTCCACATGGAATCCTCCGCCGTGCACATTGATCAGCACGAAGTCGCGCTTATCCGGCGCCATCGTCAGCGGCGTCACCACGCGCACCGGAACGCCGGCAATCGTCGCCGCGCCCACATTTGCGGGGTACAACTTCTTCGACACCTCACCCGCACCCGCCTGCCACTTGTCCGTCCCCGCGCGCTGCTGCGCAATCGTCGGATGCGTCTCGGTGTCCGGCACCACCTGCGCCAGCCACCTCTGCGCCTCTGGACTAATCGTCTTCGGCACCGGCACCACGCGCCTCACCACCGCAGTCCCATCCGGCAGAATCCTGCTGCTGTCCGTCATATTCTGCGCCGACCCGGAACTCTGCGCCATCGCGCACATCGGCACCATCGCCGCCGCCATCACACTCATCAACAACCTTCGCATCGTGTCTCCTCCGACGTTCCTATTACTTCACTGCATCAGGGTACAAATTTTCCAACGGCTTCACCGTCCCGCCGTTGAAAGGCATCGTCGGCCGCGGCAGCATCGCATCGCGCATCGCCGCGTCATATAAAAAGATCGCCTCCACCACCGCCGCCTGCTTCAGGTCGGGCTCACTCAAATGCTCATACGTATCAAGGTTCGTATGATGCGTGCGCGAGTCGTAATCGCGCGGATCCTGAATGAACTGAAACCCCGGCAGCCCCGCCATCTGGAAGGGCACATGGTCGGTTGAACCCGTATTGCGCTCGCTCACCGTCGTCATTCCCAAGTCCCGAAGCGGTTTCATCCACTGCGCAAAGATCGCCCCGATCCCAACATTCCCCTCGGCATAAATCCCTAGCAGTTTCCCCGTGCCGTTATCCATATTGAAGTACGCATCGAGCTTCGCGCCCTCCGGCTTCATCGTAGGCGGCGCCGTCATCGGCTGCAAAAACACCGGCACGTCCGCATCCTTCGGGTCGTTCGAGAAATGAAGCGTCGCAAAGTGGTTCTCTACATATCCAGCCGAACCAAACACGCCCTCCTCTTCGCCGCTCCACAATCCAATCCGAATCGTGCGTCGCGGCTTCACTCCCAACGCCGTCAAAATCCGCATCGCCTCCATCGCCGCAATCGCGCCCGCGCCGTTGTCCGTCGCGCCCGTCCCCGCAATCCAGCTATCGAGGTGCCCGCCCACCATCACCACCTCATCCTTCAACGCCGGATCCGTCCCCGGAATCTCAGCGATCGTGTTGTAACCCTGCTCATGATCGCCGCCAAACACAGTATCAATATGCAGCTTCACCGAAACCGGAACCTTATGCGTCAGCAGCCGGCTCATGCGGTCCCACGCCTCATCCGAAACCACCTCCTCCGGAATCGCCTGCTTATGTTCTGGCCGATACACAAACCAACCCATGCTCGAGTTCGTATCATCATGCAACACGCCGCCCGATCCAGCAGGCACCAGCACGGCAACAGCACCCTCAGCCGCAAAGAACTTTGCAGTCTTCTCCTTGAATGAAAATCCCGCAAACACCTTGCGCCAGAAGGCCATGTCCTCGGACGGCCCGAAGTCCCCAATCACATCGCCACTCAACGGATACTGTGCGAGCTCCGCGAGCTTCTTCGCATCGTAGTGTTCCATCTGCGGCACCTTGTCCGGATCGACCTCCGGCGACTCCGCTGCCGACCCATACAGAATGACCTTGCCCTTCAGCTTGCCCTTCCACTGCGCAAACTCGCTCTCCTCCGACATCCCGGGAACGTAGATCACCTCCGCCGTCACCGTGCCCTGCGTCGCCGGAGACCACGGCGTAGCCTGCGCCAGAAACACCGCCGGATCCGGCTTCACCAGCTCCAGCCCCGCACCCACCTGCGTCCACGCCATGCCAAACTCGCCCCAGCTCTCCAGGTGCGCGTTCGCACATCCCATCTCCGTCAACTGCTCGCGCGTCCAGTCATTCGCTCGCGTCATCGACGGTGATCCCGTCAGCCGCTGCCCAATATCGTCAAACAGCGCACTCGCATACTGCATCACGTGCGAGTGGTTAAACCCCTCATCGCGAATCCGCGAATACATATCCAGATCGAGATGCTCCACCGGCATCTCTGTCGCCGACGCCACAGGCACCTCCGCGGCCGCGTCCTTCTTCTTGGCCGAAGTCCTTTGCGCCGACATCGCAACGCAACTAAAGCACCCCAGCCCACACGCCAGCACAGCACGCCGCAACCCGTAATTTCGCATCCCCAAAGCATACTGCGCGAACGTTCCCTCTTCGACACCTTTCTTCTTCAAAAATTTCTCATCCTGCAACATTGGCCACGTAGCCTCGGGCTATGCGCTTAAGCTTCGTCGTACCCGCATACAACGAAGAGGCCTACCTTCCTGCCTGCCTCGAATCCATCCTCAACCAGATCGATCCCCGCACAAGCGGCCTCACCGCCGGCACCTGCGAGATCATCGTGGTCAACAACGCCAGCACCGATCGCACCCGCGAAGTCGCCCTCCGCTACCCCGGTGTGATCGTCGTCGACGAGCCGCGCAAGGGCCTCACCTTCGCTCGCCAGGCCGGCTTCGCCGCCAGCTCCGGCTCGCTCATCGCTAACGTCGACTCCGACTCGCGCCTCACCCCCGGCTGGGTTCAGCGCGTCCTCTCCACCTTCGCCGAAGCCGAAGTCGCTCACACCGCAAATCCGAAGACCCACCGCTCCCTCGTCTCCTTCTCCGGCCCGCTCGTCTACTACGACCTCACGCCCCGCCAGCGCCGCCTCGTTCACGTCTTCTACATGACCGCTTGGATCACCTACGCGATCAATCGTTACATCCTGCGCGTCGGCTCCATGGTGCAGGGCGGCAACTTCGTCGTCAACCGCGCCGCACTCGAATCCATCGGCGGCTTCAACACCACCATCAGCTTCTACGGCGAGGACACCGACATCGCGCGCCGCCTCAACGAGGTCGGCGAAGTCCGCTTCACCTTCGACCTCAAGATGTCCTCCTCCGCGCGCCGCCTCAAGAGTGAAGGCATGCTCACCATGGCCGCGCGCTACTCCATCAACTACCTCTGGACCACCTTCTTCAAGCGCCCCTACACCGACACCTATGTCGACATCCGTGAGTCCATCGTCCCCGACGCACAAACCGAAGCCTAAAGCACCGCCAGCCCACACATTCGAGTGTCGCCTTCTCTACCCTCTATCCTCTGCCCTCAGAATCTGAACCGCGCTGCCAACTGCATCAGCCGCGGTGGCGACGAACTCTGCACCTGACCAAAGTTCGTGCTGGAAATATTCCCGCTCACCGCAGCCGGCCCGAAGAACTGCCCGTGGTTGAAGACATTGAACGCCTCCGCGCGCAACTCCAGCGACATACCCCTCCGCAACTCCGTCGTCTTCTCCAGTGCCAGGTCCGTGTTGTCTGCTCCCGGCCCATAGAAGAATCGCCGCCGCGCATTGCCCAGCGTCCCCAACTGCGGCAGCGAGAACAAACTCGTATTGAATGCGTATCCACCCACTCTCGGCCGATGATTCAACTCCAAATTCCCCGGCGTAAACTCCGGCTCATCCACGCCATTGTTGTTGATCCCATTCGGCTGCGTCCCCAGCAGCGACGTGTCGTTGTTATTCAGCAACGTCACCGGAAACCCGGTGCTGAAGCGAGTCAACCCTGACACATCCCAACCCTTCGCCAGCCTCGGCCACTTCACAAACCCACTCAGTGGCAGCGTGTACCGATACGTCGCCACAAAATTGTGCGTGAGATCAAACGCCGAAAGCCCGCGACTCATCCCTGCGTTACTGAATCCCGCAACCACCGGATACACCGGCTCCGCCAAACTCGACGACTGGTCAATCGACTTGCTCCACGTATACGCAAGCTGCAAAAACAGCGTGCGCGTCGAGTGCTTCACACTTACCTCCAGCGCGTTGTCATGCGCATTCGCAATCGTGCGCTCCAGGTTCACGCTGCCAAACGCCGAACTGAAATCCGCGCGCGTTCCCTGCACCAACTGCCCCGCCGCAGTCGTAAACGTGCTGCTCTCACTGAACGGCCCACACGTCGCTGATCCCGCCGCAACGCTCGCTGCTGTACTCAACGCCAAACACAAAGCAGGGTTTCCCGGATTCGCCTCTTGGATCACCAGCAGATGATGCGCCTGCGTGCCAACGTACCCCACGCTCACCACGGTGTGCGCTCCCACCTCACGCTCCACACTCAGGCTGTAGTTCTCCGCGTACGGCGTCACATCGTTCTTCGCCATCGAGACGATCCCATCCAGCGGCTCGAAGTTCGTCCAGTCCACGCTCGTGTTTGGATGCGCGGCGCTCGCCCCAAACGGAACCTGCTGCAGCGGAAACCGCTGACCGACGCTCACTCCCGTAGCCGCCGTCACAAACGGCTCGTCGAACAGCGTCGGTGCAGCGGGCGTATCCGTAAACGAATACGGCGGATCGCCGCTCGCAATCCCCACCGACAGCCCCTCGAATGCGCTGTAGTACACGCCATACCCAGCCTTCACCAGCGTAGCTCCCGGCGCACCCAGCAAGCGCGACAGCAACGGCTGCGCACTCTTCGGAGCCCATGAAGCCGCCGCCCTCGGAGCCACATTCCCATACCGCGTCGGCGCAAGCGTCCGCGGAACTCCCGGATCTCCCGGAAACAAAATCCCCTGCGGCGCATTCGGAAACACCACCGACTGCTCGCTCGGATCAAGCGTCAGCAACTGGTTATACTTCTCCGACCACGGCGGCAGCACATCCCACCGCAACCCGTAGTTCAGCGTCAGTTGCGAATTCACCTGCCAACTATCCTGCCCATACACGCCGACGTAGTGGTTGCGGTTATAAAACTTTTGCCCCTGCCCCTGCGTGTAGCTCGAATCAATCCCCAGCAGAAAGTCCGCAAAGTCCGACCCCGTCTCGCTCCCTGTAAACGAGAAGCTCCCGTTGTCATACACCGTCGGATGCGTATTGATCTGATCCGTATGAAAGTCCACGCCCACCGACACCACATGCTTGCCAATCGTGCGGCTCGCATCGTCCGCAACCTCAAACGTGTTCTCCGCCTGGAACAAACTCGTCACATCCACGCCCATCGTGAAGCCGTTGAAGATCACATTCTCCACGCCCTCAATCCCCGGCAGCAGCGGCACAATCCCCGACGTCCCCGCACCCGTCACAAACCCCTGCGACGCTAGACTCACGCCCACCCCACCGCGCGGCTGCCCCGCCGCCGCCGCGTTCCGCATGTAGCTCACATGCGCCTGGTTGGTTCCCGTCGAATCCATCAACGTCTGCAAATTCACCGACACCAACTGCGCGCGCCCATCATTCTGCGCGTTGAATCCCGGAACCGTAGCGCCACCCTGCCCCGTCGGGTAAGGATTCACCACCGTGTAATCGTCCAGGAAGTAATACCCATTCAGCGCGCCCCACCGCGTCTGCGTATCCAACCGCACTGACCCCTTATCGTCCCGCACCGTCTGCGCATACGTCGAAGTAGAAAACGTCCCGCTTCCAGCATTCGGTTGCGGAATGTACCGCAGCAACTGCTGCGCCGGAGCCGAGTACACACTCTGCGGAATCACCCCGCCCGGAAACACGCACTGCGCATTCTGGGCCGTACAACTAGCCGTGTAGTAAGGCTCTCCCTGCGCAACCGCATACCCCAGCTTGCTACTCAACAACTGCGCAAAGTAGCCCCCGCTCACCGATCCCGTAAGCGAGGAAGCCTGATCCAACAGATTCCCACCGCGGTCCGCCACCGACGGCACCGCAATCAATCCCGTATCCACGCCCTGCGTCTGCCGAGTTCCCTGGTAATCCCCAAAGAAGAACACCTTCTTCGCCCACGGAGCCTTTACCCATGGGATTGGCCCACCCACCGTCCCGCCAAACTGCTCCTGATGAAACGGCGCGCGCGTCAGCGAAAAATAGTTCCGAGCATCCAGCGCCGTGTTGCGGAAGTAGTCGTACACACTCCCATGCAGCCGGGCCCCACCACTCCGCGTCGTCACTGAGATCTGCCCACCGCTCTGGTTCCCCAGCTTCGCATCGTAGTTGCTCGTCAACACCTCCAGGTCCGCGATCGCATCCAGCGTCGGCACAATCGCCACGCCCATGTTCTCGTCCTCCTGCACATTCGCTCCGTCCACGCGAAACGCATTCTGCGTCTCCCGCTGCCCACTCACGCTCAGCGCACCAATGTCGAGATCCCCCGAAGGCGGCGTGCTCGCCACGCCACTCATCACCACCGCATTCGGTTGCGCCGAGCTCTCCGGAACCACCCCCGGCGTCAGCGCCAACAGATCCGTAAAGCTCCGCCCGTTCAGCGGCACGCTCGCCACCTGCTGCCGGTTCAGCACCGACCCCAACTGCGTCTCATTCGGCTCCACATTCGCCCCCGCCGCGTCGCCCTCCACCTCCACCTGCTCCACCTGCTGCGCCACCGCCAACTGAATCGTCAGCACCCGGCCCTCCACCCCGCACCGCACCGGCGTCGCGCTCTCCGCAAATCCCGGCGCACTCACCGTCAACAAACACGTAGCGCCAGCGCTCGCCTCCAACTCCCGCGGCGCCGAGACCTCAAACCGACCCGCATCGCTCGCCTTCGCCTCCGCCACCGGCGTCCCATTCCGCCCCAACTCCAGCTCCGCGCCGCCGATCCCTGCCCCCGACGCGTCCACCACCACGCCCGAAACCCATACCTGCTTCCCCGGTTGTGCGGTTTCCTGCCCATAGACCGCGATAACCGAACACCCCGCCAACACCCACCCGCCGAACGTCGTACCAATCACTCGCATAAAGCTCTGCAACGCCTTCCTTGCTATTCAAACCGCGTCCCGAACCCCAAAAGGCAGGCCCAAGGTCGCACAATCAGTCCAACGCAATATCGGACTTCTACAGTCTTATATAAATAAGACTATACAGGTCGGATATCTGTTGTGTCTCCAATCACACATCATTTGCCGGCTTTATGCCCTAAAACCCACCCTCGCCAGCCTCAACCCCCGCAACGCCGAGCTATACTAGCGCCCATCCCTGCACCACAGGCCGGTCATGTTCTCGAAGTTTCGTTTCCCCGTCAATCAAACGTCTCTTCGCCTCTCCTACCGCGCCGCGCTGTTTGTTCTCCTTGCCCTATCGAGTGGCCTCGGGGCCGCTGCCCAGGCCTACACCACCACAACCATCGCCTTCACAGCCGCCGGAGCCCCAGTCACCGTCGTTTTGGCCGGGACGGCCGTGACCCTGACCGCAACCGTCACCTCCAACGGCGTCCCAGTCACGCCCGGCCAGGTAAAGTTCTGCGACGCCATCCCCGGCCACTGCACCGACATCCACCTCCTTGGCACTGCCCAGTTGTCGACTTCCGGCGTGGCCACCTTCAAATTCATTCCTGCAGTGGGCACCCACACCTACGACGCCATCTTCGTCGGAACCAACTCCGACATCGGGAGCTCCTCGGTCCCGGAGGCAATCGCCGTTGCCGCTACCGGCATCTCTCCCTCGACGACCACGATCACCTCCAGCGGCGCGCCCGGCGACTACACTCTCACCGCGACCGTCTCCGGAACCTTAGCCAACGGCCCCACAGGAAGCGTCTCCTTTCTCGACACCACCAACGCCAACTACGTCTTAGCAACGGCCCCGCTATCTGTCGGCGCCAACGGCGGTTTAAACTTCGTCAACTCCTCCAGCCCAGCAACAGGCGTCAGCCCCAATCCCATCGTCGTCGCAGACTTCAACGGCGACGGCATCCCAGACATCGCCGTTGGCAGCATCGTCGCCAATGGCCTCACGCCTGGGACGGTCACCATCCAGCTCGGCAATGGAGACGGCACCTTCACCCCGGCGCCCACCATCACCGTAGGAAAAGGCCCCGCCTACATGGCCGTCGGAGACTTCAACGACGACGGCAAGCCCGACCTCGCCGTATCCGACCAGGCAGACGGCACCGTCACGATTCTCCTGGGCAACGGAGACGGCACCTTCACCGCAGGTGCAGTCCTGCCTATAGGTCCCACCGCCCAATCGATCGCCGTTGGGGACTTCAATGGCGATGGCAATGCGGACATCGCCGTCGTAGACGACGCAAACTCCATCGCAATCCTGCTGGGAGACGGAGCCGGTAACTTCACTACCGTCTCAACCCATCCGCCTACCAGCGTAGGTCCCACATGCATCGCCGTTGGCGACTTCAACGGCGATGGCAAGCTGGACCTCGCCGTATCCAACGCCATCGACGAAGGTCCCACCGTCAACGGCAATCTCTTCATCCTCTTAGGCAACGGCGACGGCACTTTCACTCCCGCAGCAAGTCCTTCCACCGGCAGCTATCCCGAATCCATCGCCGTCGGTGACTTCAACTCCGACGGGAAACTCGACCTCGCCGTCGCAAACGATAGCAGCAACACCGTCAGCATTCTGCTCGGCAAAGGCGATGGCACCTTCACCGCTGCGGCAAGCCCAACGGTAAGTCCGGCTCCGTGGTCCCTCTCCATCGGCGACTTCAACGGTGACGGCATAGCCGACCTCGCCGTGGTCAACGCTACAGCAAGCACAACGCCCGTCGTCCTGCTACTGGGCAACGGCGATGGCACCTTCACAAGCGACGTCGGTCCAAGTGCCGGCGTGGCCCCCGTCAATGGAGCCGCCGCGGACTTCAACGGCGACGGGCTAACCGACTTCGCCGTCACCGACAGCGCCTCAAGCAGGGTCAGCGTCTTCGTATCCGAATTCTCCGGCCAGGCCACCGCTACCGTCGCGAGCATCTCGCCCGTCGGCACTGGCACGCACTACATCGATGCCAGCTACACGGGCGACACACACTATGCCTCAAGCCTCTCCAGCACCATCCCTCTCACCGCCGAGCCCCAACCCACCTCTCTCAGCCTGACGGCCGCTCCCACCAACATCGCATCCGGCCAGCAGGTGACTCTGACAGCCGTTCTCACTCCATACACTGCGCAGAATCACTCGGCCACCGGAGACGTCACCTTCTTCAGCAACAGCACCCCTCTCGGCACCGTAGCCATCTTCAACGGCGTAGCTTCCGTCAACACATCGTCGCTGCCGCCAGGCACAAACAGTCTCCTGGCGCAGTACGCGGGCGATACAAACTTCGCACCCAGCTCCTCCACAGCCTCGGCCACCGTAGCAACATCCGGCGTCACCCTCACCTCCAGCGCCAACCCCGCGCCGGCACTCACGCCCATCACCTTCACCGCGCAGGTGGCTGCAGGCGCGGGAGGCTCCATCCTCTTCAACATCAACGGACAAAACATCACCACCGCGCCCAACGCCGCCGGCACCTCCACGTACACCATCAGCACGCTCACCGCTGGCTCTTATCCCATCACGGCGACATGGTTCGCGCCCAACAGCGCGCTCTCAGCGCAAGTCTCCCTCACGCAAGTTGTCACAGCCGCAGCCGCTCCAGACTTCTCCTTCACCGGCACCAACCTCACCTTCGAAACCACCAAGTCCGGCACCGGTGACCTCGAGCTCGCGTCCCTTAACAACTTCAGTGGCCCCGTTGTCGTCACCTGCAACCCGCCCTTCCCGCCAAACTACACCTGCACGCTACAGTACCCGAGCATCTCCCTCACGCCAGGCCTGAGCTCCGTCTTCACCTTCAAGCTGTCCCCCGCCACCGTCGCAAGCAACCACCCTCTCCAACGCTCCACCCGCATCGCGTTCGCAACCTGCTTGCCGCTAAGCCTCCTCGGCCTGATAGGTTTCGCGCGCAGCCGTCACACATCTCTCAACAAACTCCTGTGCCTCGCCGTGCTCGCAGTCCTCGCCAGCATCACCACCGCCTGCGGCCCCGACCACTTCATCCCCATCACCACCGGCACCTACCCCATCACCTTCACCGCAACCGGCACCAGCCAGGGCACCACGACCCCCATCACCCACACCCTGACGCTAAACGCCACCCTCCAACCCTAACCCCCGCACCAACAAACAAGGGACGCGGCCAAGCCGCGTCCCTCGCCACAAATCCGTACTCTCTATCCTCTACACTCTATCCCCTATCCCCTGCCTTACACCCACTCCATTCCAACGGCGATCTCCCGCTCCACGCGATTGACGCCCGGGAACGCGAGGCTCAGCGACTTCGACAGTCCGCTCGCCGCGCCCAGCCGCACCACTTGGATCGCACCGCGCAGCAATCGCGGCGCCTGGCCTCTCGGCCACAGCTCAGCGAACGACCGCATCACGCCATCCTTATCCGGATGGAACGCCCGCTCATCCCACCGCTGCCATCCCGGCATGAACTCCGGAAAGTCAGTCACAGCGTTCAGCGTCGAGCGGAAGATTCTCTGCTCCCAACGCTCCTGGTACTGCGGCATGAAGTGCACATGGCTCACGCGATCCACGCGGATCTCTTCCACAAACTCCGTGAAGCTAGCCGCCGAAGTTAGGTTGATGTTCGCGTTCGGCTCCAAACCATGCCGATCGCCGCCCGAGATCACCAGGTGATCCGTCTCCTTGGCCAACTGCGCCGCATCGCGATTCTCACGCACATGCCGCAACCCATTCAGCTCAATCGCATGCACGCAAGGCCCCGCCTCGCGCAGAAACCGCAGCACCTCGGTCTTGTGCGCCGCCCCAACCTTGTGCAGGTCCCACAGCGGATGGTTGAACACGATCAGCACCTGCGGGCTCTCATGCAGCTCGCGCAGCATCGAGAGCAGACGCGCATCCATCTCCGCCGTACCCGGATTCGCATCAGCCGCAGCGGAGTATTCCTCGAAACGGCGCATCCACTCCATGCCATCGCGGCTCGGAAGATTGTGAATGCCAAGATGAAAGATCGTCTGCCCAAACGG
Organism: Acidobacteriaceae bacterium; assembly: GCA_049578265.1. Lineage (GTDB taxonomy): Bacteria > Acidobacteriota > Terriglobia > Terriglobales > Acidobacteriaceae > Granulicella. The sequence goes on along the minus strand of JBAULP010000020.1, from coordinate 32,336 downwards.
AGCCGACCACTCCACACTCACCGGAATATGTCGCGACGAAGGCACCGTCCGCAGCAGCATCGGCGCCTCAATCGTGTCATGGTCCGTAATCGAGACCAGCGAGTTCATCCCCAGCCGCTGAATCTGCTTGCTCTCCAGGTCATACGCCATCTTCGGCTGCAGTGGCGGCCGCCAGTTCGCGCGCGCATAATCCAGCGTCACCCCATATCGTGCGCTGCGCTCACCGTAGAAATCGAATACGCGCTTCAGCCCCGGCATCACCACAAACATCGCGTGGATAAAGCCCAGCGTCTCCTCGGATACGCTCGTGTGGCTGTGCAGGGACACGCCGGTTGTGAACTCCTCCGTCGCGTGCGGCTGTTTCCACTGACTCGTAACCTTGCTGCTCAGCGCCTTTGATTGCAGTTGCATGCTTCCTCCCGCGCAGTTGTCCTAACCTGCTTCAAGCATGCCTATCGCAAGCAAACGCACAATCACCGCAACAACAATAGAAGCTGAATTTTTTGCACCGGGTTCCTCAGCAGATACGCCCCACGTTGGCCGCTAACCTGCTACCGCCTTCAACCCGGATGATACGGCGATAGATATCGCGACTCGAAGAGGTCCCCGGGCAGCGGCTTACTCAGATAGAAGCCTTGCATCTCATTGCAGCCCAACATCTTCAGCAGCCGCGCTTGCTCCGCCGTCTCCACGCCCTCGGCTACTACCTTCAAATTCAATGAGTGCGCCAGATTAATAATCGTTGAAACCTGCGCCAGCCCCTCCGGCGCCTCTGTTAAATCCACAACAAATGTGCGATCAATCTTCAACGTGTCCAGCGGCAGCTTCGACAGGTAACTGAGCGACGAAAATCCCGTCCCAAAATCATCGATCGCAATGCTCACGCCCATCGCGCGAATCGTGCGCAGCGTCGCGATGCTGTACTCCACGTCCTCCATGATCAGACCTTCGGTAATCTCCAACTCCAAGCTCGATGCCGCGTCACGATCGCTTCCAATCGCGCGCTCAATATCATTAATAAAGTGCCGATTCCGCAGTTGCAGCGGCGACACATTCACCGCAATCCTCACCGCCGGCAACCCCGCCCTGCGCCAGCGCAGATAATCTTCAATCGCCTTGCCCAGCGCCCACCGCCCCACCTCATAGATCAGCCCGGTCTCTTCGAGCATCGGCGTAAACCGCCCCGGCGGCACCAGCCCCGTGCGCGGATCGTTCCACCGAATCAGCGCCTCGGCTCCCGTCAACTTGCCGCTGGCCATATTCATCTTCGGCTGATAGTGCAGCATGAACTCGTGCTTATCCAAAGCCTGCCGCAGTTGGTTCTCCAGCACAAACTTCCCCGCCATCATCTCCGTCATCTTCGGCGTATGGAACAGATACCGATTGCGGCTTGCCTTGGCTTGCTTCAGCGCCGCCTCTGCATGCTTGAACAGCGTGTCCGCGTTTGACCCATCCTCCGGGAACATCGAGATCCCCACCTTCGCGCTGATCCGGAACGTCGCTGTCTTCACTCCAAACGGATGATCGCGCAGCGCCTTCATCCATCCCTCCACCACCAGCGCGACATCATCCTCCTGCCCAATCTCCGGAATCACCACCGCAAAGTGGTCCGCATCCAGTCGCGCCAGCAGGTTCGCATCACCCACCTCGCGCGTCAACCACTTCGCCACCTGCCGCAGCAGCTTGTCACCAGCCAGTTGCCCCAGGCTGTCGTTGATGTTTTTGAAGCGCTCAAGGTCAATCAAAAACACCGCAAGCTTGTTCTGCCCACTCACTGCCGTGCGCAGATAATGCGTCACGCGATTCAGAAACAGCGTGCGATTCGCCAACCCGGTGAGCACATCGTAGTACGCCAGATAATTCAGCTTGCGTTCTTTCTCAATGTGATCGATCGCGAACGAGAGGTTCGCCGCCAACTCCACCAGTTGCCGTTCTTCCTCTTCGTCGAACGCTCCAATCTCGCCCGCATACAACGCCAGCCCGCCAATAGGCACGCCCGCACGATGCAGTGGCAGCGTTGCCAGCGAGCTCCATCCATACTTCGCACTCCGCCGATGCCACGGCGTATCAGCCGGCTGCAGATGGAAGTTCTGCACCCACACCGGACGGTTCTCGCGGATCGCCGTGCCCGCCGGCCCATCCATCAGCGGCCCCTCTTCTTCAATCTCCTGCATGTATTCGGCAACGCGTTCCCCGTGGCTCGCCACCACATTCACCTGCGATCCATTCGGATCCAGCAAGCCAATCCACGCCATCGTGAACGCGCCCGCCTCCACCGCAATGCGGCACGCCTCGCGGAACAACTCGTCACGGTCGTGCACCCGCACAATCAGGGCATGCATCCGGCTCTGCATTGCCAGGATCCTGTTCAAGTGGCGTATGCGAATCTCCGTCGCCTTGCGCTCCGTGATCGCTCGCACGGACGCCAGCGTGTACAGCGCATCCGGCTCGCCATACGGATTCAAACTTACTTCCACCAGAAATTCAGACCCATCCGCATGCAGCCCCCACAGCTCCATGCCAATCCCCATCTCGCGCACCCGCGGCGCCTCAAAGTACTCCTCCAGGTGCTTCGCATGCGTGCTCCGAAACCGCGCTGGAATCAAATCGATGACTGACTTGCCCGTCAGGTCACCCTCTTGATAGCCAAACAGATTGCACACACGCTCGTTCGCGAGCACGATGACGCCTTGCGTATTCACCAGCACCATCGGGTTCGGTACGACAGAAAAAAAGTTTGCTATGCCATCCATGTCTTGAGCGTGCCTTAAAAATCCGCGTCACTTAACCGGTTGGGAGAGTTCCATACCCGTTCAGGCCGTATTATTTTTGGTCGGCTCGGGCACTCAGGCGACATCCTGCTTTGGGATGCCTGTCCTTCTCAGCATGAACTAAGTCCGCATCGCAATGGTGACCGTGTTCCGCAAGCGCGCCGTCGTGGTCGTTATATCAAAGCTACACTGCCATGGTCTCATCTCTGGCATAGCCCATCGAACCGTCCCAACCGACGTCGTTCATTCGTTAACTATGCGAGGGCTCCTCCCTCACGCACTCGCAAATCTTTCATTCCACGCGGCGTTTCCACCCATCGCTCGCACCGGACCCAACTCGCTGCCCGTCCGAAAGCATCCTCCCCACCTGACATAGACAGGTGGCCGCTACCTCAACTCGCTTCGGGCTTCTTAAAGTCCAGCACCGTCGTCTTCTCCGCCGAGTAGGCCGCGCGGTTTCGCCCCGCACGCTTGGCCCGATACATCGCTTCATCCGAGAGCCTGCGCAGCGTCGTCGCATCCATCGCATCATCCGGATACACCGCCACGCCGATACTCACCGTCACCCCCAGCGCTCCAAACGGCAACTCCACCGGAGCCTCAAACACCCGCATCAAACTGGCCGCAACCTTCTCCGCATCCGACGGCTTGCTCAATCCGCTCACCACCGCCGTAAACTCTTCGCCGCCCGTCCGCGCAATCGTATCCACCTTGCGGATCTTGCTCTTCAACCGCGCCGCCACTTCTTTCAAACACTCATCCCCCACCAGATGGCCGTACGTATCGTTGATCAACTTAAAATGATCAACGTCAATCGTCAGCACCGCAGCGCGCCGCTCTTCCACCCGGCAAGCCTGCAAGCACTGCTCCAGCCGCTCCTCCAGCAACTGCCGGTTCGGCAAGCCCGTCAGCGCATCATGCTGCGCGCGATACGAAAGTTCGCGATCCAACTTCAGCCGCTCTGTAATATTGCGCGCAATCACCAGCCGTGCCTGCTGTCCCAGGTACACAATCTCGCGCTCCACCACGTTCACCCACACCACGCGTCCGTCCTTGTGCCGATGCCGAACGCGTATGCCCTCCGTCGGCTCGCCCAGCACGCTCTCCACCTCGTCGGCCTCGTGGTCCGCTCCTATCTCCAGGTCCGCGAGCCGCATCGACTTGAACTCTTCCATCGAGTAGCCGTACTCCTTCTGCGCGGCCTCATTCACCGTCAGAAAGCGTCCCCTCGTCGCATCGCAGATCCACATCGGATGCGGATGCGTGTCGTACAACAGCCGGAAGTCCTCATACAGATCGCGGAACGTCTCCGCCATCTTCGCCTTGTCCTCCGCCGTATCCTCAAACGCCTTCAGGATCATCGAGAAGCCGACAAAATATTTGGGGAAGTTCCAGAACTCATACAGCCCCTTCTGAAACCACTCCGGATTGTCCGGCCGCATGTTCAGCAGATAGAACACCGCCCACGCCGTAAAACCAATCGTCCCCGCCCAGCCTGATACGCCGCGCCGCCCTGCGGATCCCGCATACAACACGGCCGCGCACACCAGCGCCTGCACCACCGCCGCGCTGTCCAGGTTGATCGCCGGCGTCAACAACACATACGCCACCAGCGCCGAACCGTACACAACGCAGATCGTCAGGATCAGCATCCGCCGGCGCGGCCACCGCTTCGGCAGCAGCGTATACGCCACCGAGAACGCAACTCCCTCCGCCAGCAACACCGCCGCGCCCAGCACCAGCCGCGGAATCACAATAAACTCCTGCGTGTCCACGATCACCATCGCTGCCACGCCAATCGCCAGTCCCGAAAGCACCACCCGTCGCAGGCCATACTCCCTGGCCACCAGCGACATTACAAACGTCAGCACGCCCATCAACAGGAAGTCAAAGCACACTGCATTCTGGATCCGCACCATCTGTGCCGGAACCACTTCCACCGCCCACACCACGTAACTGAGAAACACAAAGATCCAGCCCGCAAACCAGAAGCGGAAGTAAAGCTGAGGACGCCGCCACTGCTGCAATCCGAAGTACAGGATCAGCAACATTAACAGCACGAGATCAACTACCGGACCCTGCATGATCCTCTACCTCAACCTTGAAGCGCCTCACTGCAACCGTTGCCTTCCGAAGGTCACGCTTATACACCTGCTCTTCGGCGCGCAACATACGGAAGCTCACTGTGTTTCACTATCGGCCAGACCTGCGTATTTAACTGCCTCTATAACCTCTTTCCGTCCCGTTTTGGTTCCAACCGCTGTCCCGATTTCCTCCACTCTTCCAACTGCACACGACACGTTCTCGTACGCCTCTCCCTGTATGGAGATGCGTCCGTCAACTTCGCATGTCATCTGTTCCGGAAGCTTTCTTTCTGGAGCGACCGTACTGCCGATTTCTCGGGTTGCGATCCGCTCGGCCCACACGCGGCCTCATTCCGTGGTAGCCCGCTCCTTACCCTCGGATCAAGCTCCCTGCAGCCGTCCGCTCAGCGTATGTACCTGGTCTGTCCCGCCGCGGCCCGTATCCTGCATTCCAGCGTCATGCAAGTTCAACTAACGATTCGTTCCTGAAGCATTTATACCGGCTTTTGTGCACAAACCACAGGCCTTCCCGCCTTTGGTCACTACCACCCCGCACCAACGGAATACCCGAAGGTCGTACTAGTTCCCACCTTGTTGTCGATCTTCTAACTAAAAGCTGTACCGCACCCCAGCTTCCACCCTCCGACCGTTGTCCGCGGCGTACGGCACCCCAAACTCCGGCGACCCCAGCACCCCACCAATCTGCGTCACGTTCAAATGGTTCAGCACGTTCGACGACCGCACATTCAGCGTCAGCGTCTGCGGATGATTCGCCTTCGCGTTACGCGTCAGCTTGAACACCCGCTCCACATTTGCATCCAGATAGATCGTCCACGGCTGCACACCCTTGTTGCGCGGAAACACCCCCGTCCCGCCCGACGCCACCAGGTTCCCCCACTGCGTCGCATACGAGCACGGCGAAGCACTCGGATTCGTCGCGCAGCTCGGCGTTCCCGGCAGCGCATACTGCGGCCGATCGTTGAAGTCCCCATCGCCGTTGTTATCGAACCCCGTCGTAACGTTGTAGTGGCTCCCGCCGCCGCCCTGCACATTCGTGCTCACCACAATCTTCTCCGGCAGCGTAAACGTCCCATTGCCAAAGACGTTCCACTCCGGCTGCCCGGTCCGGTGCGCATACTCCCCTACATTGCTCGTCGAACTCTGCGGCGTGAAGAACTCGTTATCGTCCGTATCGTCGATCAGATTCACACGCACGCCGCCAAAGAAAAACTGCGCCCTCTTATATTTGTGGTTTTCGATGCCGGCGAACGTCGCATTCACGCTCCCCTGCCCGCTGTTCTGCACCTGCAGAATATTGAGATCCGCCGGCCCCGGCCGCGGTCCCGTCGGTTCGTCATTCAGCGGAGAGTTGATATTCTCCGACCGCATATAGTTCCAGATGCGCCCAACGTAATAGTCCAGCGACAGATTGAATCCAGCCGGCAACTTCTTCGTTCCGCCAATATTCTCCGCCGCCCACGTCAAGTCTCCGAAGTGCGGCGCATACTCCCGCTTGCTATGGATCGGCGTCGCATCCGTAAACGGATTGCACGTCGTCGGACTGAATGCCGCTCCCGCAGCTCCTCCGCACACAGGGTTATAGATCGTGCTGGTCACACGCTCCGTCCCATCCTCGCGCAGAATCTCCGCCGCATCGCTCTCCGGAAACTGTCCCGAGAACAACCCCGCGTGCGCATGCAGCGTCCACGAATGCTTCTTGCCCGGCGACCAAAGGATTCCCAGCCGCGGCACGGCTGCATTCAAAATCGTAGGATCCGTCCCCATGTAGTAGCGCACGCCATACGCCACATGCACGCCACGCCCAACCTCCCAGTCATCCTGGAAGAACAGCGCATTCGTCACCATGTTGAAGTCCACCACCGGCGTGCCCGCAACATTCGCAAATGCCGTCGGGCTTCCACCCGCCAGCCCCAGCAGCGCCCGCCGATACTGCTCCACCCCCGTAATCGTCTCCGTCTCGCCCGCCACCGGCTGGTTGTTCGCATCCAGCACCGGCGCCGCTCCACCGCCAAACGTATACGTCCCATTAAAGTTCGTCGTCAGTTGCTGATGCTCGTCATACAGCATGAACTGCGTGCCAAACTTCATCGTGTGATGCTTCGTCGTCAGGATGGCATCATCATCGGCCTCGAGATTAAACTCCTTCAACCGCTGCTGCCCAATCGTCGCGCCCCCGCCCGTAAACGCGCCGGCCACACTCACCTGCGCCGTCGCAGAGTTCGGCACATCCGTCTCGCCATCAAACCGGAAGCTCGCCCGCGCCTCATGCATCAGGTGCGTCGACACGGTCGTAATGTCGCTCAGCCGAAACATATGCTCGTACGTTCCGCTGTCATACCCCGCCTCCTGCAGCGTCGCTCCGCCCACCGTCACATTCTGCAGATGGTTCACATTCGCGCTATACGTCGCAATAAATGTGTTCTTCATCCCAAGCTGCCAGTCCAGCCGAGCCGTTCCCAGCCACAACCGCTGCGGCGCCGGAACATTCTCCACCGTCGCCACCTCGTCGCCCGCGCTGTTCAGCGTCACCGCATTCACCACCGCATAGTTATCGATGCTGCGATGCTCCAGCGCCAACGAAAAGTCGCTGCCCTTCCTGCGAATCGGTCCCGTCAACTCAAACCCATACCGCTGTTTCCCAAGCGGCGCCGAGCTCACCGAGAACGGGTCTCGCGCATTCATCCACGAACTTCCATTCGTAGCGAACACCGCGCCGTGATACGTCTTCTGCCCCGGCTTCGTATACACCTCAACGCGCCCGCCACTAAACGGCGGCTCGCGATACTGCGCCGAAAACTGATCCGGATTCACCTCGATATACGCAATCGAACTCTTCGGCGGCAGTGCGCTCGATCCCTGGAACCCATCGACCGCAATCGTCGCATTGGCCGGATTCCCACCCGCCGCCGCCGCCAACTGCTGCAGCTCGCGCTTCAAATCATCCGGATCGTCCGCCAGCGACTGCAGCCGGTCTCCCGAAATCGTCTGCGAAGGCCCCGCCGCTTCCGCGTCCGTGGCCGCCCCGCCGCCGCCCGTAACATCGACCTGCGTCTCCACATCCTTCAACTTCAAGATCACCCGCACATCGTCCTCATGCGGCGCGCTCACCATCTCATCGGTGCGCGCGAACCCATTCGCCGTCGCAGTTAATTTGTGCCGCCCATCGCTCACACAGGCAAACTCAAAGCGCCCATCCGAGTTGCTCACCACCCGCCGCCGCCCATCCAGCGTCACCGCAGCTCCCGGCACCAGCGCCTGCGTCACATCGCGCACGCTTCCATTCAGCGCCGTTCCCTGGCAAGCCGTCTGCGCAAACGCATGGGGGATCGCAAGCGCCGCAATCGCGGCGGCCGCAACAACAAGCTGCTTCATGGGACCTCATCTCTGCGGAAGCGCGTGCACGCACCATGCGCTCAGCAACGCCATCAACACCAGGCAGCCAGCACAGCATGCAACGAGGGAGACTCCGCAAAGTTCTCTCTACATCCCCATACGTACCCACCCACCCAGCGGTTCCGTAACACGACCGATCCACCGCGAACCTGCAGGATTACCCGGTTAACCCATATCCGTGCTGCCCACATACACCGTGTCGCCGCTGGCATACGAACCGCTTACACAAGCCTTCACAATCGCGGCGGCAAACTCGTCTACATCCGGAAGACTCCCCACCGCCTGCCGCCTCTTCTCAATCAACCCACGACTCTGCCGCTCCAGCAGCTTCGGTGTAATCGTACCTTCGATCAAATCTCCACTTACAACCACCAGCCGAATACCCTTTTCGTCTAACGTCGGAATCATCCCGCGCAACGCATCCTCACCCGCACGCTTGCTCACCGCGACCGCGTCATAGCCCTCATACCCCTCGCCCTTGCCATGAAAATGCGCAAGGTGGCTCGTCACAAAGACGATCCGGCCTCCGCGCGCCATCAAGCCCAGCGCTCCATGCACCAGGTTTACCTGCGCGGTAAGGTTCAACTGCATCGCGTAATCCTGCGCCTTGTCCTGCTCCAAACCGCCGCTCGCATTCAACACCAAGATGTCGAGATGCTCCCACTCGTTCCGTATGCGCTCAAACGTCGCCGCGACGTCGGCCGCATTCGTTATGTCACCCTGAACCAGCAGCGCTCTTCTGCCCATCGCCACCAACTCGTCAGCAACCTCCTGCGCCCGCGGCCCCTTGCTCCGATAGTTAATCGCAACATCCGCACCAAGCTCCCCAAGCTGCCGCGTCACACTCGCGCCAATCCCGCGCGAGGCACCCGTCACCAACGCCGTCTTTCCTTCGAGCCCCAGCGACATCGTCTGCATAGAAAACAAGTCTACCGTTCTCACACCAACAAATCTGCGCGCACGAAGTCATACACTCGAAGAACGCTCCACGCGACACCCCGCCCGGCGCCTGACAATGCGATCTCCCCACACCACGTCCACCATCCTCCTCACCGTCGCCCTCCTCGCGCCGCACCTCCACGCGCAAACCTCCACCTTCCATCTCAACGTCGCCGTCGACGAAGTCGTTCTCACCTTCCACGCCGCCGACGCCCGCGGCCTTCCCGTCAACGACCTCAAGCTCTCCGACCTCACTCTCCTCGACAACGGCAATCCACCCGCGCGTATCCTCGACTTCCAGCTCCAACAGAACTTCCCCATCCGCGCCGGCATCCTCATCGACACCAGTGGCTCCATGTCCCCGCATCTCTTCCACGACCAAACCATTGCCACCCAGTACGCAATGCATCTCTTCCGTCAGCAGACCGACCAGGCCTTCGTCACCAACTTCGATCGCGCCACCCATCTCATCCAACCCTGGACCAGCAACACCACCGCGCTAGCCACCGCTCTCCAAACCACCCCGCACAACGACCCCATCGGCGGCACCGCGCTCTTCGACGCCCTCTACGCCGCCTGCCGCTATCAGTTCGGCGCCATCGACCACCGCACCAGCGGCAACTTCATCCTTCTCTTCTCCGACGGCGAAGACAACGCCAGCTTCCTCGATCTCGAAACCGCCGTCGACACCTGCCAGCACACCAACACCGCCATCTACGCCTTCAACTCCAACCCCCACGACGGCAGCTTCCACCCCGGCACCGCAACCCTCGCGCAACTCGCTGCGCAAACCGGCGGCACCGTCTTCCACGACGACGCTTCACCCGCCGACATCTTCATCGATCTCCGCATCATCGAGGCCAGTCTCCGCAATCAATACCGCCTCGTCTTCCGCCCCGCCGCGCTAGTCCACGACGGCGCCTTCCACACCCTCACCCTCGAAACCCCCGACCGCGTCTCCACCCTCACCATCCGCTCCGGCTACTACGCCCCCAAGCCCGCACGCTCTACGCCCACGCTCCCTACGCCCGCGCCATCTTCACCCGATCGCTGATCATCTGCACCACGCGCAACGAACTCAACGCCGCGCCCTCCTGCCATCCCACAATATGGCTCACATGGTCGCCCGCAAAATAAATCGGACCATCGGCCTCCAGCAGCGTCTCATATCCTGCAATCGGCGCCGCGCTCCGTTTGCCTCCCGGCCCTCCTCGCTCGCCTGGACCATACGTCTCAATCCACGCGCCCTCGTTATACGGAATCTCCGCCCACGGAATATAGAGCGGCTTCTCCAACTCCTTCCCGTGTCCCGGATGCAGCCGCTCAATCGACCACCGCGAAGCCGCAAACTTCCCCTGCGTATCCAGCGCCATAAACTCCGGCCGCGGCATAAACTCATACCCACTCACCAGCACCCCGCGTTCCGAAAACATTCCCGCCGAAGGCAGCCACACCGGACTGCATCCCGTCTTTAAAAACTCCAGCCCACCATAGATGTTGTAATCCTGCTCCCAGAACCTCCGACTCTCCCACGCAATCTTGTACGCAGGCGAGTACGTGCACTCCGCAATCACCTTCGCATACGGCGCGCTGAAATCATTCGGCATCGTCTTCAACATCGTTAGCGGCAGCGCGCACACGCAGAACTCCGCCTCCATCACGCGCGCGTGTCCCTCATGCGTATACCCCACGCGCACGCCCTTCGCCGTCTTCCGAATCTCCGTCACCGGCGCGCCATACTTCACCGTCTCTCCCAGCGCCTTCGCAAATGCATACGGAATCCGATCCATCCCTCCCACCGGCTGGAACATCGTCGCCTGCATGTCGAAGTGGTCTTCAAACAAAATCCCATCCCAGAAGTCCGCATCCAGCAGCGTGTGCATGTCCACCGGCGCACGCAGCACGCCAACATCGTTCCCGGCGCCCGGCGTCGTCATATAGCCAGCCGAGTCCGACCCCGCATACGTCCCCGCATCATCCAGCGCCCCATACTGCCGCAGAAACGTCAGCATCCGATCGCGATCGTCCTTACTGATCTCCGCATCCAGCGAGCCCTGGCTAACGCACTTTGCCAGCAACTCGCTCACATGCCCGCGCGTATCGGCCTCCACCTCGCGCTGCACCATCGCCTTGCCGCCGTTTACCGCATCGTTCTGCAGCAGGCTGCTGCGGCTGGTGTTCACCTCCACCTGCATCTCGACGCCAAACTTCCGGCAGTACCCCAGCATCGTCTTATGGATCGACGGCAGCCGCGCCGGCCCCACATTCTGATAGTTCCCCGCATCGAACGTACATCGCTGCTTCGTCCCATCGATCAACTTAATCTCATCCCCACCGCGCACCGTCCAGTTCCTTCCCCCCGGTCGCTCGCGAGCCTCCAGCACTGTGCATTCATACCCCAACGCCCTCAGCTCATAACCCGCGACCAGCCCAGCAATCCCACCCCCCAGGATCACCACCTTCACACCCTTGCCCATCCCCGCGGCCACGCTCAGCGGCACCGCCGCCTCCGCACTCCGCGGCGCCATCCCCAACGACTCCATCGCCAGAAACGCTGCGCTATACCCGCCCGCCTGCCCCACCCGCATCAGAAAATCACGCCGTGAAAATCCCATCCGATGAAGACCTCGCCAGTGAAAATAACAAACCGTCTCGCAACCAAAAGAAGTGGTGCAGAAAAATGTAGAGCTCTCCCCTCGATCAAGCGACCGATGAATCAGAAGGTCCTCACCAATGCAGGAAGACAAAAAAAGAAGTGGAAGATTTGAGTGTAGCCGCACTCCCGCTCAAGCGCCAAAACTCCCATCCACCTTCATCGCCCCCACGGACTACGCTCGTGCCGTACCCACAGCCGCTGCAGCACTTGCAGACCGCAGTGCCGCCAGCGCCGAGTTCGGCTCCACCGCAAACTCATTCCGATGGTCCGCAAGATACCGATGCACGTCCGAGATCACCACCGATCCCTCGCCCACCGCCGACGCCACCCGCTTCACCGAGCTCGACCGCACGTCCCCCACCGCAAACATCCCCGGCACGCTCGTCGCATACGGCGTGCTCTCAAACCCGTCCTCGCCGCCCGTCAAAATAAATCCCTTCTTGTCCAGCTTCACCGTGCCATACAGCCAGCCCGAGTTCGGCTCCGCGCCAATCATCACAAACACGCTGCCAATCGGCTTCTCCGTCTTCTCGCCCGTCTTGCGATTCACCCACGTCACGCGCTCCAGCGCACCCTCACCCTCCAGCGTCTCAATCTCCGAGTTCGGATACAGCGTGATATGCGACGAGCTCTCAATCCGCGAAATCAAATACTGCGACATGCTGCTCGCCAGCGAAGGCCCGCGCACAATATGGTGCACATGCTTCGCAATCCCCGACAGAAACGCCGCCGCCTGCCCCGCCGAGTTCCCACCCCCCACCACAATCACCTCATTATCTCTGCACAGCAACGACTCCATCGCCGTCGCCGCATAGTAGATCCCGCGGTTCTCATACTGGCCGTAGTTCTCCACCGCGAGCTTGCGATACTGCGCTCCACTCGCCACCACTACCGCCCGCGCACACAGCGTAATCCCGCCCGCCAGCGTCAGCTTATGAATCCCCTCCACCTGCTCCACCGAGATTGTCTCGCGCGAAATCGCAAACTGCACACCAAACTTCAGCGCCTGCAACTGCGCCCTGCTCGCCAGCCTCTGCCCCGAGATCCCCGTCGGAAACCCGAGATAATTTTCAATCTTCGAACTCGTTCCCGCCTGCCCTCCCGGAGCCGTCCCTTCAATCGCAATTGTGCACAACCCCTCCGACGCCGCATACACCGCAGCCGCCAGCCCCGAAGGCCCCGCACCCACCACCGCCACGTCATAAATCATCGACGTGTCCGGCAGCTCCGTGATCCCCAGCTCATCCGCAAGCTGCATAAATGTTGGCCGATGCAGCGTCCGACCATCCGTCAAAATCACCGCAGGCAGCCCGCCCTCATGGTTCGCTTCTGCATCCGGAAAAGCCTCTTCACTCTTGCCGGCCTCCACCGCCGGCGCCTCCAGCAACCGATGCGGATATCCATTGCGGATCAGAAACCGTTGCAGCTCGGTCGTCTCCACATCCCCCGCGTGCCCCACCAGCACCACGCCGCTGGTTGCCTCACCAATAATCCCAATCCGCCGCCACGCCATCGCCTGCGTAATCAGGTTGGCGATGTCCCCCTGCGCGCGCATCAGCCGCTGCATCTCGCCACGCGGAATGCGCAGCGCCACCGTCTCACTCACCGTCCGCCCCTCCACCAGCGAGCCCTGCGAGTTCATCAGGTTCATCTCGCCCGTGAAATCAAATCGGTGATGATTCGCAATCACTTTAAATTCCGTAGTGCCCGCAACGCTGTTCTGCGAAGGAATCGAAACCTCGATCTCCCCCTCCAGCACCACGAACATATCCACCTGCCGATCCCCTTGCTTGAACAGCGTCACGTTCGCCGCAAACGTCTCCTCGCGGCCGTAGCTGCGCAGCCGCTCGACCATCTCTTCGGTCATCTTCGGAAACGCAAAGTCCCGCCGAAACTCCGGCGTATTCCACGCACTCGCATTCGTCTTCATCTCGCCGCTCTTCATCTCGTCGCTCTTAATCTCATCGCTCTTGATCTCATCGCTCATAGGAAGGCAGCTCCTCTCTGCGTGGCTCCATTCTAAAGTCGCAGCCAAAAAAATCGCAGCGCGTCCGCCGCGCTCCAACCCCGTAGCCGATCCCCACACAGCAACCCGCAACGTCTCCATCGCAGAAGACGCGCCCGTCCAGCCATCTCACACCAGACGAGCGCCATCCACTCTTAGCTCTTCAGGAACTTCAGCAAGTCCGCATTAATCGTCTCCGCCTGCGTCGTCGGCATCCCATGCGGAAAGTCCTTATACGTAATCAGCGTCCCATTCGTCAGCAACTTCGCCGCGAGCGGCCCCGCAGCCTGGTACGGAACAATCTGATCGGCCTCGCTATGCATCACCAGCACCGGGATGGTGATCTTCTTCAGGTCGTCGCTCAAGTCCGTCTGCGAGAACGCCACAATCCCGTCATAGTGCGCCTTCGCTCCGCCCATCATGCCCTGCCGCCACCAGTTCGAAATCACCGGCTCCAGGCTCTTCACCCCCGGCTTGTTGAACCCATAAAAAGGTCCCGCCGGCAGGTTCCAGTAAAACTGCGATCGGCTCGCAAACAACTGCGCCTGCAAGTCATCAAACACCGACTTCGGCAGCCCCAGCGGATTCGAATCCGTCTTCAACATGAACGGAGTCACCGCGCTGATCAGCGCCGCCTTCGACGCGCGACTCTCCCCATGCCGCCCAAGGTAATGCGCCACCTCGCCTCCGCCCGTCGAGTGCCCCACATGGATCGCATCCTTCAAATCCAGATGCTCCACCACCGCCAGCAAGTCATCGGCGTAGTGATCCATATCGTGCCCATCGCTCGTCTGCGTAGACCGCCCATGTCCGCGCCGGTCATGCGCCACCACGCGATACCCGTGCTGCAGAAAAAACAGCATCTGCGCATCCCAATCATCGGCGGAGAGCGGCCAGCCATGGCTGAATACCATCGGCTGTCCCGTCCCCCAGTCCTTGTAATAAATCTCAACTCCATCCTTCGTCCGAATCGTTGGCATAGCATTTCTCCTTTGCTGGCAGGGTTCAAAGAAGCCACAATTACACCACACTCTTATTAAGAGTCACACGCACAATCCGACCAGCAACCCTTCCCGCTCTACCTCCCCAAATGTTTATCGAAGAACCCCACCATCACCCGATACGCATCCTGCGACTCCGGCACATCCGGGTTATAGAAGAACCCGTGAAACATTCCCTCCCACACATGCAGCTCCGCATCCACGCCGTCATGCACCAATTGCTCATGCGTATAGAGCGCCGCACTCATCGCAAAATCCCGCGTGCCCGTTATCACCAGCGTAGGCGGAAACCTCCGCATCACGTCAGCGTCATACAACGGCTCTACCATCGGATCCCGCGGGTTCGTCCCCGCAAAGTATCCGATCCGCGCCGCCCCCTTCGCCGGCATCGGCATCATGCGTCCCTCGCCCAGCGGCGTCGACGTGTACTGCGCATCGCCGCCAAAGTCTCCCGCCCCCGCGCAAAAGATTCCCACCGCTCCCGGTCGCGGCAACCCATGCGTCTGAAACCACGCCACCGACTCCGCCGTCAGCATCCCGCCCGCCGAGCACCCATACACTCCCACATCCTCTGCCTTATACGTCTTCAACAACTCGCGATACACCGCCGCCACATCCTCACTCGCCGCAGGAAATTTATTCTCCGGCCCCTCACGATAGTCCACGCTCACCACCTTCATCCCACCCACCGACGCAACCGGTCGCGACTCCAACTCCGCACACCCCGGCCAGCATCCCGAAAACCCTCCCCCATGCAGATCAATCAGCACCCGTTCACGCTCGCTCGCCTTCACCCCACCCACCGGCTCAAACACCAACACATGCACGCCGCCTATCTTCGTATCCTGCACCGTCACCGGAAACAGTACCTTATCCCTCTCCAAATACGGCACCATGAACCGCGGAATCCCCTTCGCCATATACGTCATCGCGGGGTCCTGCATGTCGTGCAGATGTTTGTTCAGATACGCCTTCCCCTCCGGCGACAAAAACTTCGACATCGGCACCGTCTCCGCCGGCACCTCCACCGACCCATCCGCCAACACCGGCACCCGCGTCACCGCCGGAGCAGCCTCCTTAGCCTGCGCATCGCTCCGCGCAACCAGCGCACACGCCGCCACCATCCCAACCGCGCATCCCATCCACAGCCAACGCATTCTCATCGCTCGCTCCTCCACATCCACTCAAACCCGCGCCGCAACGTATCGCTGAGCGCACCCATCCTTACGCGTTCGAATTAAATCAGCAAGCAGACAATCGCCGGCCCCCAATAGCGCTTAACTCCCGCGCCCATTCGCTCTGCTATCCTCGTCCCTGCATTCGGAGGCACTCCCCATGGCCCCACCCACCCCCGGAATCGGCAATGTCATCGACAACACTCCGCTCATCACCATGGCGATGGCCTACTCCCGCAGCCGCATCCTCTGCGCAGCCGCGCGCCTGGGCATCGCCGACGCCCTCGCCGACGAAACCCTTCCTCTCGCTCAACTCGCCTCCGCTTGCAACGCCAACCCCGACGCCCTCTACCGCCTCCTCCGAGCCCTCGCCGCCATCGGCATCACCGAAGAGACCACCCCCGAACACTTCCGCCTCACGCCCTTCGGTCAGCCCCTGCGCAAAGACGCGCCGAACTCCGTCTGGCCATCCGTCATCTTCTGGTCCGATCTCCTCGCCGACAGTTGGAACTACCTCCCCGACTGCATCCGCACCGGCAAACCCGCGCAGGAGATCCGCCCACCCAACATCCCCTCGCGCTGGTCGCAGGACCCCGAAGCCTCCAACATCTTCCGCGCCGTCATGGGCACCGCCCCCGCCGAAGACTACGCCCCCATCGCCGCCGCATACGATTTCACCAGCGCCCACACCGTAGCCGATCTCGGCGGTGGCGGTGGCTCCCTCATCCTAGCCGTCCTCGCCCGCAACCCCCACCTCCGCGGCCTGCTCGTAGACCTCGAACCGAGCATCGAATCCGCACGCCCCCGCTTCTCCGCACCCACGCATGCGGACGACCCCGCCGCCCGCACCCAACTCATCCCCGCCGACCTCCTCCAAACCGTCCCACCCGGTGCCGACATCTACATGCTCAAGCACGTCCTCCACGGCCGCCGCGACCCCGAAGCCATCACCATCCTTAAAAACGTTCGCGCCATCATCCCACCCACCGGCAGCCTCCTCATCATCGAGTTCGTCCTCCCCACGCTCATCTCCCACCCCGACCCCGCACTCGAAGGCCAGCTCATGAGCGACCTCAACATGCTCGCCGTCACCGGCGGCAAAGAGCGCAGCGAGCACCAATGGAAGCAACTCCTCGACGCCTCCAACTTCGCCCTCCGCGCCGTCCACCCCGTCGGCGATCCCCACGCACCAACCCGCAACGTCGCCATCGTAGAAGCCGCCCCCGTCACCCGCTAACCAGCGTCACATTCATCCCGCGATCACGCTGCATCCTAACCCGTATGCTGCCTTCGCTGGATCATCTGCGGACGTACCTCGCGCGCTGGATAGATCGCCTGAGGACCGGTTTCTGGTTCGTCCCCTCCCTCATGCTCTTCCTCGCAGCCGGCCTCGCCCTGCTGCTCCTGCGCTTGGACAACTGGGCCGACCCCGGAATCAAATCCAGCATCACCTGGGCCTACTCAGGAGGACCCCAGGGCGCGCGCGCGCTCCTCAGCACCATCGCCGGTTCCATGATCACCGCCGCCAGCGTAACCTTTTCGCTCGCTGCAGTAGCCCTATCCATTGCCTCGCAACAATATGGCTCGCGCGTCCTGCGCAACTTCATGCGCGACCGCATCACCCAGGTGCTGCTCGGAACCTTTGTCTCCACCTTCATCTACTGCGTGCTGGTCGTCCGCTCCATCCGCGGCTCGGAGTACTCCGGCTTCGTCCCCGCCATCTCCATCACCGTCGCGATCTCGCTTGCGCTGGTCAGCCTCGTCATGTTGATCTACTTCATCCACCACATATCCACCTCCATCCAGGCCTCGCACATCGTCAGCGTGATCGCCACGTCCATCCAGAAAGCGATCCCCGAACTCTACCCCGCAGAAGCCGGCCAGCAAGCCCCCAGCGCGCCAGCCACCCATGACTTTCGCAGCGGCACGCAAACGCCCGTGCAAACCTCAACCAGCGGCTACCTCCAGAGCGTCGACCTCAAATCTCTCCTCAACACCGCCACCCATCACCAACTCGTAGTCGAGATCCTCCCCATGCCCGGCGCTCACCTCCTGCAAGGCGACGCGCTCGCTCACCTCTGGTCCGCCCAGCCGCTCAACGACACCTCCCGCAAACAGCGCATCGACGACGTCTGCGAAAGCTTCGCCCTCGGCTCCGAGCGAACTCCCGAGCAGGACATCCGTTTCCCCTTCCAGCAGTTAACCGACGTCATCGTCCGCGCTCTCTCCCCCGGCATCAACGACCCCTTCACCGCCATCAACGGCATCGACGAGCTCACCACCGGCATCGCACTCCTCGCCCGCACCGCCCGCGTGCAGGAGTACCGCCGCGACCGTACCGGCGCCCTCCGCGTCATTGCCCCGCGGCCCCACTGCATCGACATCCTCAACGAAACCGTAGGCCACATCGCCGTCTACGCCGCCGCCGACCCCTTCGTCATGGATCGCCTCCGCCGCGTCATCGACGCCGCCCAGAATCACCTCAACAGTGTCGCCGAACAAGAGCAGTTGCAAAGATTGCGCTCCGACGTCAATCGTCGCCAGAAGAACGCAGCCCAGCCGTGAACGCGCGTCCCCCTTTCCGTCCAGCGCATTTCTCCAAACCCTCCCCAGCCGTCCCCCCAAACCTAGGTCTGCCTCACCACGCATGAGACAAATCGCGCCAAAACGAGCATACTTTGCACATGACCAGACCCTGCTTCCTCGTCATCGATCGTGAACACGCCGGCGCCATCTCCACGCGCAAGCTGGTCATTGAGACAGCAAAGTTCAACGTCCTCACCGCCTACTCCTCCGACGAAGCCATCGCGACCCTCCGCCGCTTTCCGCTCGTCGACGGCGCCGTCGTAGACGCCGCCATGCAGGACATGCCCTGCACCGATCTCGTTCGCAACCTGCGCGAGATCCATCCCAATCTCCCCATCATCGCCATCTGCCCCGGCGCCATCTCCAGTTGCAGCGGCGCCACCCGCGAGCTCGAAACCTTCGACCCCAAACAGCTCCTCGGCATCCTCCAAAAACTAGTCCCAGGCGCAACCGACGCCATCGAAAAGCGCGAGGAAGACCTCGCGAAAGGCCACGAGTAACACCCGCCCCAAATCCAGCCAACCAACGCCCCTGCCGGCACCGTTGCCTCGCGACACCGTCGCCGCGGCACAGGAATCCTCTGGTAATTCAACATAATCAGCATCACTCGTTCCGGGCCCCGCACTGCATCGTCTCCTGGAGTCCAGGAGCTGCGCTTCCCAAATCGATTATCTGCAGTTGCTCGGTGATCCGACCGGAATTCCCACGAACACCGGAATGGTTCTGTCGATGAGTGCAGTGGCGATTTGCACTAAGCCGCTAGCGCTTGCCGGCTTCTCGGATCGAGCATCAGATACGCCGACCATCCGTTCCGAGTCGCAACGTACGATCAACCATGCCTCCTAACCGCTCGGCTATTGTTTAGCGTGGACTACATGAATACCGGCGTGTCCGGGCGCGAGTCCTTGAATAGCTTGGCCGAATGTGGATGCGATCTGCTGAAAGTCGATGTCTTCGATGGCACGAAATCCGTGCTCGCGAAGCAGCACTGCCATGCTCGCCGGCTCGAAGCGGCTTACTGAACGTTCACCAATTCTCTCAAGCTGCTCGTCCCGAGCCTTTTCCAATTGCCTCAGCTCTTCCGAGAAGGCCTCGGAAGGTTCCATATAGTCGAACACCACCTCGGGGTTCTGGATTGACGAGATGTAGTCCAGAGTGCGTCCGATTACGTCGTGTGAGAGGTAGGGCACAACGCCGAGCCAAGTGAAAAATGCGAACGTGTTCTCCTGAAAGCCTGCGGCCGCGAGCTTCTCTGCCAAACCGTCCTGCTCGAAATCGACTGGCACGAAAATGAGCCAGGGCGGAAGCGCGATGTCCGCTGTAGCCAGGCGTTCACGTTTCCACGCCTGCGTCGCGGGATGGTCCACCTCATAGACAAGGACCTGCGCACCGTAAGGATTGCGAAGAGCAAACGTGTCGAGTCCAGCACCGAGGATGACAATCTGCCGAATCCCCCGTTCAACAGCTCTCGCCAAAGCATCTTCCGCAATCCGGCATCGCGCCGTGGTGAATAGACGCCCGATGCTCGCCAAAGGGTGCGCGGTGGCAAATTGCAGCACGTCTTTCACTTCTTCGCCCAGAATCGCCATGGCAAAGGGGTCGTGAAGGATCGCGCCATGATCGAGCACCTGATGGGCAGCTCGTTGACGGGCAACCATCAGGGCTGTGCGGCTGGGTTCATTAGCCTTCATTTTCTAGATCTCTGTCCTCACCCATTGTCTATCGCGCGTGTCGTCTGATGCGCGACTGACCTGGTTCAAACCGGTATTTCCCACCCGATTGGACACCTCGCGAATCCGGCGGTAACAGATGGACCAGCCGATTGAACGATGCACAAACCCCTCCTTTCCGTTGGCATGTACCGACCAGGCTACCGATCAAGTGGTCGGCCATATCCCGCGGCGCTTGTGTGCCGAGACTTGCTGGCGTCGCGGGCACACCGGACGTTACACGCGCCTCAGGGTCGTGAGCGCCCGTCCCTGCGACCGTAACTTCCGTACAGGCGGTCAACCGGAACTACTCGATGAGTGATTTGGCGATGACGCGTCAATTAGGCGTTCATTAGGCGGAAGCCGGAATTACTCGCAACAGGTGCTGCGTCAAGCTAATACCTCTTATCGAAAACTCAGGCGCAGCATCAGCGCTCCGATAGCCAACAAGAGCCAAATGGCCGGGAACGGAAGATGCGAGTACCAGCGCACGCGGAGTGTCGAGATGATGGCGCCCAAAAAGAACAGAACCAGGCCAGCCGCAGCAACGATCCCGACATCCGGTCTCCAGATGCCAACAAGTAAGCCGGCTGCACCGATGGTTTTCAAAGTTCCAAGTGTGAAAAGCCAGGTGCGCGGTACGCCTAACCTGTCCATATTGGTCAAGAGCCATCCGACACGTCGAAAGTCATTGCTCGCAGCATAGAAATTCGCCGCTGCGGCCAGAAGCGTCACCACAACATAGAGTGTGAACACTGAAGCACCTCTGAAATTAGTTGTATGAACCACGCCTATGCAGCGGACGGGTAGGAGCCGACGACCGTCCGCTCCTCGCGAATCGGTGGCGCAGCAACCCAGCCTCGTATGTGCTGCATGAATTCTTTTCCGGCTTCCAGGTTTGGTAAAGGATTCTCAATCCCTTCGTCCAGTTCAAGCAAGCCCATGAAGCTTCTTTCATCCGGCATGACGCACCATGTGTATCGAACCCCTTTCGGCCGTTCCTGTGAGAGGGCAGAGAGGATTTTGTCGCGAGCTGCTTGAAAGTCTTGCAGAACTTCCTCTTTGATTGTGAACTGAGCCATGAGTAGACGCCGCATCAGTGAATATCTCCTCCTTCAGGTTGGCAAACGAAGGAATTGGGTGGCTATCGGACATTCTTGTCACCTCGATGCAATTTCGTTCGTCAACACCATGACGAAGTAATACGGAAAAAGGTGACCATGATTCAATCCGATTGGCTGGCAGAACGATTCGAGAGCCACCGCAATCATCTGCGGGCAGTGGCATATCGAATGCTCGGCTCTCTCTGCGAGGCGGATGATGCCGTTCAAGAAGCCTGGCTGCGCCTTATCCGTTCCGATGTGAGCAGCGTGGACAATCTGGGCGGGTGGCTGACCACCGTTGTTGCCCGCGTATGTCTTGACATCCTGCGTTCCCGGAAATCGCGGCGCGAAGAGAGCTTGGAACCAGGTATAACCCCGATCAAAGCAGACGTCTCAAGCTGGCTTGGCCCGGAGGAGGAAGTAATGATGGCCGATTCGGTGGGTCTTGCGCTCCTAGTGGTGCTTGACACCCTCTCTCCAGCCGAACGCCTTGCCTTCGTGCTCCACGACATCTTTGGCATGTCTTTCCACGACATCGCCCCCATCGTCGAGCGCTCGCCGGTCGCAGCAAAGAAGCTCGCCAGCCGTGCTCGTCAGCGAGTTCAGGGTAGAGAGACCGCAGGCAATGCAGACTTGGGTCGTCAACGAGGAGTCGTCGAAGCGTTTCTGACAGCATCCCGATCTGGAGATATAAGCGCGCTGATCGCGGTGCTTGATCCGGATGTCCTGCGCCGAGCCGATCGCAGTGCCTTAGCGCCAGATGCCGCTATCGAGGTTCGAGGCGCGCACAAAGTCGCCGCAGAGACGGCCACGAACGCTGGCCTCGCTCAGCACGCACGCATTGCTCTTGTAAACGAAGCCATCGGCCTCATCGTGGTCCTTCGGTGTCAGCTACAAGTGGCACTCAGTCTCAAGATCGAAGGCGAAAAGATCATGGAGATTGATGTCATTGCAGACCCGGTTCGACTTCGCCTTACCAAGGTGGCTCCTTTACGTGAAGCCTGATATGCCCAGAAAGGAGATCGCTTGCGATGACTCTGTGTGCTGGTAGGCCAGTTGTTGACTTCAGGCCGAGTCGCTCATTGACCACGGTTCCGAGCGGATGGTCGCCCACCCTTCCCTCATCCGGAATCAGTTCGCTTCCGGCAGACGGTGATTCGACAGCAACGGCGAATTTGTCACCATTTGGCGATTTCTGATGCGAAGCGCATCTTTGACGGGACGCAGTTCATGACGAGCCTGGTCACGAGGGGCCCTCTGCTCTCGGGAATTGTCCCGTGATTTGTGGCACGGACTCTGGCAGGAGCGTGAGGTATACGTGTCCCATCACACCCTCTAGCCGTGACCCGGGGTTCATCCCAGGCAGGACGCGACCAGAGACGCGAGACGAGTCATTCCATGATTGACATGAACCTGGAAGATGCAGCGCTGAAAACGCTCCGCGGTGAGGTGGTGAATATTGTCCTCGGAACGTTTTTCTTGTCCATCGGAGGAATCGCCTGCACGATCGCAGCGATCCGCCGGCACCGGGACGTGCGACTCCTCATATGGTTAGGAATCTGGAGCGGCATGTTCGGTCTCCAGGCGCTATTGCAGACACCTGTTGTGGTTGTGGTTCTGCCGCACGCTCTCAAGTCCGCCGTGCCTTATGGGATTACAGCGGTCCAGTACCTACTCCTGGTCTCTGCGTTGTTTGCGTGGCGAGAACTGAGCCTCGGCAAGCTCAGACTCCTTATCCAAGTGGAAATCTCTGCGGGATTGGCGATTGCAGTGGCCGGTATTGGCACGTTCATGCTCGGCGGCTCCAGCGACAAATGGATGTTCTACAACAATCTGCTGGTAGTGGTTGCCATGCTCCTTCTGTTAGCTGTTGCACTCATCCCAAAGTTTGCCAAGTCTCTGGTAATCGCGAATCACCGTATTCTTATCGCCGCCACGCTGATTTTTGCCTTGGAGGTTTTGTACACCAACTTGTCGAACGTGTTGCGCTACAGGGTCCTGCCACTGGTAGCCTCGCTCGGCTTTGCTGTTCTTCTGTTTTCGCTGTGCTACGTGGCGTTGGAGTTACTGTTTACGAATGAGCGTCGCCTGCTTTCCATCGAGTCGGAGCTGGAGACGGCACGGCAGATACAGTCTTCCATTCTTCCGGCCGAAGTTCCCCAGCTTGAGAATCTCCGTATCGCTGCTTCCTACCATCCGATGACCGCCGTTGCGGGCGACTTTTACCAGTTCGTCCAGTCAGACAACAGCCATCTCGGCATTCTTGTGGCAGACGTCGCCGGGCATGGTGTTCCGGCGGCACTGGTCTCTTCGATGATCAAGGTGGCCATGCAGTCCGTCGCCACGTATGCCGACGATCCCGCACAGGTGCTCGCCAGCTTGAACCGCATCCTCTGGAGCGGGGCGGGGGGCCAGCTTGTCTCAGCGGCTTACCTTTGGATCGACGCACAACAGCGCAGCGCCCTCTACTCCGCTGCTGGGCATCCACCGTTGCTGTGCTGGCGGAATGGGAGAAGCGAGATGCAGCGCATCGATAGCAATGGCCTGCTGTTCGGGGTCATGCCCGATTCTGTGTATCCGGTGTGTACTGTCCAGTTCGAACCCGCTGATCGCTTCCTTCTCTACACCGACGGCGTCACCGAGCCTGAAAACGATGCGGGAGAGGCGTTTGGCGACCGGCAGTTGGAGCGGGTGCTGCGAAACAATCACCTGCAACCCGCGTGCGAGCTTTCGCGTCAAGTGCTCTCCGAAGTGCAGAGATGGCGACCCGCGGCAGTGAGCCAGCAGGATGACATCACGCTCATCGTTGTCGACGTTATCTAGTCGAATCGTGCCTGTCTGAGAGCCGCCACTTAGCCGCATCTGGCTCATGGACGCAACGTGACGAAGCGCACTTACGGCGAAGGCGCGCGGAGATAAGGTGCCCTGCGGAGGTGTTAATGTGACAGATCAAGCGGTTGCGATGCTCCGCGACCGAATCCCGTATATCCTCTTCGGTGCAATTTTCCTGTTTATCGGGTTGAGCGCCTGTGGCATCGCCGTGATACGCCGCCGGAGCGGTGTAAGACTTCTCGTCTGGCTCGGGATTTGGAGTGCGATGGAGGGTACGGAATACCTCTTTGGCTCCCTGGCAACCCTGGGAGTTTTGCCGCATTGGCTTCTTGCCGCTCTTCCCTATGTGGGCAATATTCTGTCCTACTCCGTGGTGGTCATTGCTGTGTTGGCCTTTTTACAGCTAAGCCAGGGCAAACTGCGCCTCTTTCTCCGAGGAGTGGTGCTGGTGGGGCTGGCGATCGCTGTGTCCGGTGTTTCCTTCTTCTTATGTGCCGGCTCGTCCTACAAAATGATGCCCTACAATCATCTGCTCGCTGCCTGCTCACTCACGGTCCTGGCGATCGTGGTCGCTGTGCCAAAATTCTCTCGCAAGTTTCTGAGCCTGCCGAACCGCAGCATCCTCTCAGTCGGCATATTTCTTTTCGCGATAGAAGCCGTGTACGGCAACCTGCCGCTCCCGCCTAGTCTCCCGAGTCCGCCGGAGATCCTTGACCCGATCGGGTTTGCGGTTCTTCTATTCTGCTTCGGGTTTGTTGCTGTGCAGCGATTGGAAGTGAGTTCGCCACCCGCGGCTTTTGAAGTCTAGCGACAGCTCGCCCTCTGCGAGGGCTGGGCAAATTCGCTCCGAAATGTCGGCTTGCGTGTCGCAATTGCTAAACCGTTGGGCGTTCAAGGCGCTCTCAAGATGCCGCTAGTCCTTTGCGGGCGTGTTGCGGTCGGATGGTCGCCCACCCATCCCCAACCCACTTCGGCGATGCGTTGGCCCACCGTATAACCCACGAGTTCATGCCAGCAAATCCGAGCCCGCTCGCCGTCCCTCCCCGCCCCATACCACACCCCAACCAAACCCGCTGAAATCCCAGTCTTTACGCACCTCTCAAGCCCCTCCCGCGCACTGTCTTTCGCCACCTCAAACAGCTATAATGGTGGGTAGACATGGCTGACGAAACCCTCTTCCCCGAAGACCAGAATCCCGACAAGAATCCTCCCACACCGCAAGACGCAAACAGCAATAATCCCCCCGCTGCCGGCGACCCCGCAGCCCCCGGCGCGCCCGGTGCTCCCACCGGCCCCGGTGCCCTCTCCATGCTCTCGATCAACATCGAGGAGGAGATGCGCCGCTCCTACCTCGACTACTCCATGTCGGTCATCATCGGCCGCGCTCTCCCCGACGTCCGCGACGGCCTCAAGCCCGTCCACCGCCGCATCCTCTATGGCATGCAGGAGATGGGCCTCCAGTTCAACAAAAAGTACACCAAGTCCGCCAAGGTCGTCGGCCACGTCATGGGCAACTACCACCCCCACGGCGACTCCGCCATCTACGACACCATGGTCCGCCTCGCGCAACCATTCTCCCTCCGCTATCCCCTCATCGACGGCCAGGGCAACTTCGGCTCCGTCGACGGCGATCCACCCGCCGCGATGCGCTACACCGAGTCGCGCCTCACGCGAATTTCGTCAGAAATGCTCGCCGACATCGACAACGACACCGTAGACTTCACCCCCAACTACGACGAGTCCACCTCCGAGCCCACCGTCCTCCCGGCCCGCATCCCCAACCTCATCATCAACGGCGGCACCGGCATCGCCGTCGGCATGGCCACCAACATCCCGCCGCACAACCTCACCGAAACCCTCAACGCCACCATCGCCATCCTGCAAAAGGAAAAGGCCGAGACGCGCTCTGACCTCGAGATCGTCCTCGAACACGTCAAGGGTCCGGACTTCCCCACCGGCGGCTTCATCTACGGTCGCGCCAACATCGCGCAAACCTACAAGACCGGCCGCGGCCGCTTCATGATGCGCGCCAAATGCGGCTTGGAAAACATCACCGGCGGCCGCCAGGCCATCATCGTCACCGAGATCCCCTACCAGGTCAACAAGTCGAACCTCATCAAGCGCATCGCCGAACTCGTCAACGAAAAAGTCATCGACGACATCTCCGACGTTCGCGATGAGTCCGACCGCGACGGCATGCGCATCGTCATCGAACTCAAGCGCGGCGCACAAAACGAGATCGTCCTCAACCAGCTCTACAAGCACACCCAGATGCAGGAGAGCTTCTCCATGATCTTCCTGGCCGTCCACAACGGCCAGCCCAAGGAGCTCCCACTCGACAAGGCCATCCACGCCTTCATCGAGCACCGCATCGACGTAGTCCGCCGCCGCACCGCCTTCCTCCTCAACAAGGCCCGCGAGCGCGAACACGTCCTGCTCGGCTACCAGATCGCCCTCGACCACCTCGACACGGTCATCAAGATCATCCGCCAATCCAGCTCCCGCGCCACGGCCCGCGAAAACCTCTTCTCCTACTTCAGCAACCGCCGCATCAACCTCAACGGCACCGAGCTGGCCGGCGTAACCCTCGACCCCACCAAGTACAACATCGA
Source organism: Acidobacteriaceae bacterium (assembly GCA_049578265.1). Taxonomy (GTDB): domain Bacteria; phylum Acidobacteriota; class Terriglobia; order Terriglobales; family Acidobacteriaceae; genus Granulicella. Next base: position 5,449 of record JBAULP010000020.1, on the reverse strand, counting down.
CCTCCTCGGCGGCAGCGTCAGCGCCCAACTAGCCAACAACTCCGCTGGCACGCTCATCCTCAGCTACCGCCAGATCGACGCCATCCTCGAACTCCAGCTCTACCGCCTCACCCAGCTCTCCATCGACGAGCTCCTCAACGAACTCCGCACCATCCGCGACAACATCGCCGAGTACGAATCCATCCTCGCCAGCGAGAAAAAACTCCGCCGCGTCATCATCAAGGAGCTCGAAGACATCCGCGACAAGTACGGCGACGCCCGCCGCACCGTCATCCTCGACGAGTCGACCGAGCTCACCCTCGAAGACCTCATCGCCGACGAGCAAGTCGCCGTCACCGTCTCCAACACCGGCTACCTCAAGCGCACGCCCATCACCACCTACCGCCAGCAGAAGCGCGGCGGAACCGGCCGCCTCGGCATGAAGACCCGCGAAGAAGACTTCGTCGCGCAGCTCATCATCGACAGCACCCACGCCTACCTCCTCTGCTTCACCAACTCCGGCCGCATCTACTGGCTCAAGGTCTACGAGATCCCCGACGTCGGCGCCGCCGGCAAGGGCAAGGCCATGGCCTCGCTCGTCGACCTCCAGCCCGGCGAAAAAGTCGTCACCATCCTCCCCGTCCGCGACCTCAACGAAGACAACAAGTACGTCCTCTTCGCCACCCGCAACGGCACCGTCAAAAAAACCGCCCTCAAGGACTTCTCCAACGTCATGGCCCGCGGCATCATCGCCATCGGCATCGACAAGGACGACGAGCTCATCACCGCAAAAATCACCGACGGCCAGCAAGTCATCTTCATCGCCACCCACGAAGGCATGGCCATCCGCTTCGCCGAGCAGGACCTCCGCCCCATGGGCCGCCCGGCTTTTGGTAACAGGGGCATCAACCTCAAGAAGGGCGACTACGTCATCGGAGCCGCCGTCACCCCCTCGCCCGAAGCCCGCAACCAGCAGCGCCTGGCCCGCGCCGCCGCCGCCGGCCTCACCTCACAAGTAGAGCGCGTACTCGACGAAGCCAACGACTCCGCCGCCGCCCAACCCCTCGCCCTCGCCGAAACCGACGACACACCCTCAGCCCCCGCCGTCTCCGACGAAGTCGCCGCCAAGCTTGCCAAGCTCGACGAAAAGCTCGGCCTCACCCCCTGCCTCATCCTCTCCGTCTCCGACAACGGCTACGGCAAGCGCACCGACGTCGACGCCTACCGCCTCCAATCCCGCGGCGGCAAGGGCGTCATCAACATGAAGACCGGCACCAAAATCGGCAAGGTCTCCAGCATCAACCTCGTCGACGACACCACCGAGATGATGGTCATCAGCCAATTCGGCAAGATCATCCGCATCGACACCAAGAGCGTCCGCAGCGCCGGCCGCAGCACCAGCGGCGTCCGCCTCCTCCACCTGGACACCGACGACAAAGTAGCCTCTGCCACAGTAATCCCCCCCGAAGACCCCAAAACCAACGGCGACAACGGCCCGCTCTTGCAATAACGCAATCTGCTTCGCTCAAGGGAAGCATTCAACTTAAGGGCGCGGTTTCAGCCGTGCCGCATGAACCACCCCACAAACACAAAGGGCGCGGATTTCAGTCCGCGCCCTTTGTGTTTCGCTAGCAATCAGCAAACAAAGCCAGTACCTAACGTCGCGTTTCTTACTCCAATGAGGGAGCGTCGGATTCACCTGAAGCGGCATCACCCTGAAGCTCAAGTGCATCGGTCTCAGGCGCTTCGAAGTTCTCTGACTTCGTAATAGACAGGAAAACCGGCTTACAGATAATTTGCCTAACTATCAAATCCGTCAATAGCCGAGACGTCGGCGCAGCTCGAACAATCAAGGCCGTATCTGAGGTCATTACTACGACGTGCTCACCAATTTCGACTTCGCCAGCATCGCAAGCCATCAACACAGCTTGGACACACAAGCTCATACTTCCGCAAAACACATTCAGCGCATTACCAACGATGCCCATATCCTGGGCCAGAATGCCATGCTGATTTCGGTACTGAGTAGAAATTGAATCAAAGGGCAAATGAGCCCTAACTACGTTGATACCCTTTTCTCTAAAACTCCGCTGACGCTCAGGCGGAAACACGTGCGGCGTCGGCTGTTTCCCCTTGAGACGAACTTCAAAGCCTTGAGCGAAGGTGACGCCGACGACCCTTATATGAGCAAACTCAGGAACACAAAGATACTGATCAATCGCGGATTGGATGCCGTCGCCCAGACCAGTGAAAATCACGAGCGTGCTCAATTCAAATCGCGAGACGGTATCGAATGCCAACCTCAGGCACTCTGGAAGGTTTGCTCGTCCCTCTTGCGCGAAATACGTGATTGATTCCGTTATTTGATCCATCACCTATTTCCTTTTCTCCTCTTCAGGTCAAAGAAGAAGACCTCTTCTATCGAGCATTTAGACTGCCGATGAGTCTCGATCGCCTCAATAAATTCAAATACCTCGACCTGTCCGATAATTAAACTACCCACGATGTCATCCTGCTTGATATGCCCGAGACCCTTATAGTGAATATGCGGGCCAAAGTTGTCGCAATCCAACCTTATAACGGTATCCCGATCAGACGCTGTCCGAGGCATTCCTTTGGCGTCGATACCAGTTGTCGCGCCGTATTGGAAACAGAAATGTCGGCGCTCCCCATGTTCAAAGTTGGGATGCACCTGTGCTTTATAGGTCTCTTTGACTCGAATATGATTCCCGTCGCCATATAGGATCGCTTTATCCATGATCCACGGCGGCATTGCAGGACGCATTTTTGTTTCGCAGCCAACGCCAACCAACCGCGTTTCGTCCGAAAACTTCAGCGCAGCGAGCTTCGCGTCAAAGTTAGCCTTATACTCGGCATACCTCATCCGATGTACGGTCCTTACGCCACAAGCTCTAACTCAGACTCAACCGAGTTAACCAAGTCCTGCTTCTGCCGACAATGGTACAGAAACGCACGCTTTGGCTTAGCGTCTTCGTCCATGGACTGGATCGAATCGACTATTCCAGAGTTGTTTTCGAGAGTTTGGACAATTTCAAGAGCATAGTGCCAGTCAATCATCTCAAACGGATCAATCCCAGCGATGCGGGGATCGCACTCAGCGCACTTCAGCATCTCAGCAGAAATAAGGTTGTAAGTAGCTTCAAAACGGCTTACAGTCTGCCTCGCCTCATGAAGGGCGGTCGCATTGTAGTTATTCATAGTCATTATCGATTCTTCACTTCGCTCGAAACTGGGAGCTCGTTGCCATTAGGTGGATAAAACCCACTGTCGTCATCGGCACTTTTCGACCAAAGGATGATGTAAAGGGAGGTGTGAATGGTTTTCTTGACTGGACATAATCGTTATCCCTCACACGAAAGGCTCTAATTCATTCGAGTCTTCACACGCCTTTTGATGCAAAGATTACCGCGCCGGCCGCGCGTATTTTGAGCCAGATTCAAAGTTTATTGGTAAGCGTGCAATTCTGCAAGAACTTTCAGAAAGGGGTGGTATAGCGATATAAGAGCCAAGAGTCCAAATAAATGATTTCAAGCGATTTAACGACCCGCACTGTAGCCGTTTACCGAACATGCGAAGACGGGGCTGTCGCAGATCCATCGGGTGCCCCATTCATGCGCAGCACTTGACGCATGAGTGGGATCCACTCTATCGAAGGCCGGAGCGAAGCCGCAGGCGAGGCGACTAAATGCCTTCACGCGAATCACCACACTGCTCGCAGGTCGGCTGCAAGCTCGCGATGCCAACCGACATCACTTCTTCGGAGGTGGAGGCCACGGCGCTGGCCTTTGAGCCTTTTCTACCTTTTCTCGAAGAGGGATACTATCGCGGGTGGGCGGGGTTGGAGGACGAGGAGGAGGAGGCGTTGGTTTGTTCGAGTCACTCACATTAGACCTCTTGCTTTCAGAACTTCGTCTCTGGCTTGAACCAAGAGCTTCGTGTACTCGCCGAACTCCGTTTCATCGATCTTAGCCTCTCTGACCCTCATAGTCGAAAAATCCGCCTTCGTCGCCACGTCGAGAAGATCCCTGTCTTGCTCCCAAAGCAGCTGATACCTGATGGCCAATTCTTTCCAAGTTGCCGCGAGCGCTGCGCTTTTCTTGATTCGGTCTTCGGGCATGATTGTTGTCTGGTAAACAGAAGCCAAGCAAGAGAGTGTTGCTAGAGCCTTCCACCATCCCGGGTGCAGAGACCAAATGCTCCAAGCGGCAATCGCGGTACCTGATGCGGTCACTGCTGTGAAACCTTTGAGAATGCGGTTGTTTCTTAGAAAACGTCTGGACAACTTCGTCCAATAGCAAGCATTCATCTCAGCATCTAGGAGAGAATCCCACAGAATCGGATTGGGCTGGAGAGCCACGCACCATAGTCTCATGGGTAACTGCCGGTTGCCCCACTCATGCGCAGCACTTGGCGCATGAGCGGGCTTCCACTCTGCCGAAGGCCGGAGCGAAGCCGCAGGCGCAGCGACTGAATTGCCTTCTTCCGCCCCGCCACAACCATCTCCGCCGGCACCCACCTCCACTCGCCACGCGAAGCCCCTCGCCGTCCGCGCAGGACCCCTACCCAAACAACCCCACGGACCGCTCCCGCAGCGGCTCCCCGGCCACACCCTCCTGGCACCCCGGACACCGCCGCGCATGGATATCGCACCCATTCGCGCCGTACTCCATCGAACACCCCCGGCACCTCATCCGATAGATCACCTGCCCCGCAAAACTCGTCGACCCAAACCCCGTCCGCTCCACCACCTCCTGGTGATTCGGATTCACAAACCCAGGCGCAGTCGTCAAAGCCCGAGCCCCGGAACCCTTAGCCCCGGCCAAACCAGCCCCAACCAACCGCGCCCCACCCGAACGCTTCCCTTTACCCACCGGTGCCATAAGACGCATAGCCTCCCAACATACCACCCACCCCTGTGGGCCAGGCATCCCTACCCACCGCGCGAAGCCCATCGCCGTCCGCGCAGGACCATAGCCATCAATTCACCCATCCCTCATGCCGATGAAACATTCCCTGGCCTAGCATCCTCCCATCCGGAACCCCCGGACATACCAACCCGGAAATACAGGAGACTCCCCATGGCACACGAAGCGCACCGCACCGCAGCCCACCACCACGAAGAAGCCGCCAAAGCCCACCACGCAGCAGCCGAGCACCACGAGGCCGGCAACCACGACGAAGCCCACGAACACTCCACCCGCGCCCACGATCTCTCCGAGAAGGCGCACAAGCACTCCACCACCGCCCACGAGCACTCCCAGACCGTTGCCCACTAACAACCCGCCACACCTGTTCCCAATCTCCACAAGCAAGCCCCACCTATAAACCAGCTCGACTCCCAGCCCGGATCCCATCCCGGATACCAGCTCGGATCCCATCCATGCGCCCCGCGGCCACCCGGCCCAGGCGTCCGCAGCCCATGGATGGGCCCCGCGCACCCCGCCACCCC
>JBAULP010000019.1:0-1734 GCA_049578265.1 Acidobacteriaceae bacterium | reverse complement strand
AGGTTCGAATCCTCCCCTGTGCACCACTAGTTTAGATTGGTAGTAGTGGGACAATGGCGATGAGTGAGAGCGAACGATCACTCAATCCGGCAGCCGACAGACGTCGCATGGTGATTGCACTTGCGGTGCTGGCAGGCTTGGCGGCGCTGTCATGGTTCACGATTGGCGGAGCGGCGACGTTCCATGTGGAAGGCTACAGCAGTTCGTTGTTTTCTTATGGCGGGCGAGATGTAGAAGTTCGATGGTTTCCGATGTTGATTCTTGGTCTCTTTGCGTTTCGGGTGGTTATGTCCAATATGAGGGCGCGCTACGAGGAAAGAGACTCGAGAGAAAGCTGATGTAGCTCAGTGGTAGAGCACTCCCTTGGTAAGGGAGAGGTCATGGGTTCAAGCCCCATCATCAGCTCCAGAAACACAGCTTTTAGCTGCTAGCTCCTAGCTTCTAGCCCAAGGGCCGGCGGTCAGAATTTGAAGCTAAGAGCTAACGGCTAGAGGCTAGTAGCTGCTTTGCGGGAGTAACTCAGTGGTAGAGTCACAGCCTTCCAAGCTGTTGGTCGCGGGTTCGATCCCCGTCTCCCGCTCCAGATCATTCCCTTGCGGTACGCTGGATTGGCCGAGTGGAATGGCGGGGTTGAAACAGCGGAACGAAGCAATTTAAAGAGAGACGTTTTCAGGCATGGGTGATATGTTTCAGCAACCGATTCTCGAGGTAGAAAATCCAGCGGCCTTCGCGCCAGTCAAAGCGGCGATCGAAGCGGTGTTTGCGCCGCCCTCTGTGGGCAGGTTTTTAGAGAGCGCCGAGCGATCGCGACTGCGTATCCGGGATTTTGAAACGCTGCGCGAGCAAGGCCTGCTGGGAGAAGCCGTCAAGTCCGGCTACGAACAATTGGGCAACAGCGATCGCGGCCAGATTCGCGAGCTGTATCTGCGTTCGGTCGAACAGGTTGCTCCCGAACTGCGCAAGAAGTATTTGAAGATCTACGCGTACTACTGAGGTGTTCAGCGTAGACAATCCAACCCCGAGAGTGTACCGGGAAACCAACAGCAACCAGAAGAAACAGGAGTGAAAGGGCAAAATGGCGAAGGAAAAGTTTGACCGGTCGAAGCCGCACGTGAATGTAGGGACGATCGGGCATATCGATCACGGCAAGACGACGTTGACGGCAGCGATCACGAAGGTATTGTCGAAGCACAACCCGAACAACAAGTTCCGTTCCTTCGACACGATCGACAATGCGCCGGAAGAGCGGGAGCGCGGCATTACGATTGCGACCGCGCACGTGGAGTATGAGACGGCCAATCGCCACTACGCGCACGTGGATTGCCCGGGTCACGCGGATTACATCAAGAACATGATTACCGGTGCCGCGCAGATGGACGGCGCGATTCTGGTGGTGGCAGCGACGGACGGACCGATGCCGCAGACCAAAGAGCACGTGCTGCTGGCTCGCCAGGTGGGCGTGCCGTACATTGTGGTGTTTCTGAACAAGTGCGATGCGGTGGATGATCCGGAATTGATTGACCTGGTCGAGATGGAAGTGCGCGAGCTGCTGAGTAAGTACCAGTTCCCGGGCGACGATGTGCCGGTGATTCGCGGTTCGGCTTTGGGCGCGTTGAATGGCGAAGCGCAGTGGGAAGCCAAGATCGACGAGCTGATGGAGGCGGTCGACAAGAGTGTTCCGCTGCCGGAGCGGGCCATCGATCAGCCATTCCTGATGCCGATTGAAGATATCTT
>JBAULP010000018.1:0-1933 GCA_049578265.1 Acidobacteriaceae bacterium | reverse complement strand
GTCGCCGACCTTGATGTCGATGGGGATGAGCTTGCCCGCCTCGTCGCGGCCGCCGGGACCGACGGCGACAACTTCACCCTGCGAGGGCTTTTCCTTGGCGGTGTCGGGGATGATGATGCCGCCGGATGATTTCTCCTCGGCATCGATGCGCTTAACGACAACGCGGTCGTGAAGCGGACGAAACTTCATGGTGTCCTCCTTAAGATTTTGAAAACGCAGGCGTTTGAGGTGAGCGGCCCCCTCGTGCGGAATGTCTCGGCTGACCGCTTGCACGCGACATAAGGGTGCAAACGGCCGCCGCAAGAGGGGCCGGCAAAATTTTTAGCACTCATCGAGAGCGATTGCCAACAATTGTGGAATGGATTGGTAAACGCCCGGGTTCCGTGGCGGCCGCAAAAATTTAGGGGCGCTCTTCCGGGAACTCGTTCCCACGAGTTCCCGTTTGCTCAATGCTTCAGGGCCGACCGCAGCCGTGCTGTTAGCAATGACGAGGCGATGCTGCTAATGCCTTGAATATAAACAATTTCTTCATTTTCGAGGCTTGCAATGGAGGTGCGAGTCCCGAAACAATGGGTCATGGGATGGAGGAGATGATGCAGACTTCGAAAGGGACTGGGGTTTTGCGGGATTTTCGCCGGCAGCTCGAAGGTTATGGATTGACCACGGCGAACATCCTCTACCGCTTACCGGATCACCCTTCGCTTTTGCAGAGCTATGTCTGGCAGGACTACGATCTCTGCCCGGCGTTTCCGGCGCTCAACAAGTTCCTCAATTTCTGGCTGGAAAAGCTCGAAGGCCCGCTCTACTCGGTCACCGTCGCCCATTCGCGGCTGATCAAGCCAGCCGAAATTCGCGCCGTAAACGGCGAGTTCCGATTGCACTGACGGCCGCCGGTAGACCACGTTGGGTCGCTGCCACCGTCGAATGCGTAAGCGGTGTTGTGTCGTCCGTTCGTTCATCAGCTGAGCACCCCGACCATCGCGCCCAGTAAGCACGTGGTCAGCGTGCCGGAGACGATCGATTTTAAGCCCAGCGACACCACCTGGTCGCGCTTCCCCGGGCACATGGTGGCGAGGCCCGCAATCATAATGCCGAGCGAGCCGAAATTGGCGAAGCCGCACATGGCGTAGAGCATGATCAGCCGCGAGCGCGGATCGAGCGCGCCTTGCGGCAGCGCCGCGAGCTGCAGATAGGCGACCAGTTCGTTTAAAGTCGTCTTGATCCCCATCAGCCCGCCGGCGGTGACGGCTTGCGCCCCGGGGGATGCCCATCAGCCAGCATACCGGCGCCATGACCCAGCCGAGCAGGCGCTGCAGGGTGATCGGTGCGCCGAGAAAATCCGGGAACAGACCGAGAATGGAGTTGGCGAGATAGACCAGCGCGATGAAGACGATGAGCATAGCCACGATGTTGAGCAGAAGTTCGAGCCCGGCGCCGGTTCCCTTGACGATGGCGTCCATGGTGGAGACCGCGCCGTGCTCGATGTCACCGAGCTTGCCGCCGGTGCGCTCCTTGTCCGGCTCCGGCCTCTACAACCTCCGCTTGATCTCGGTTTAACTAAAAGCTGCCGCAATCATCCCGCAGGTCTATGGGCGCCGCCGCGCGCCGTCGGGGAGCGCGGCCGGTCGGTTCGGCGTGCCGGGGTGGCCGTCGAAGCGGGGTCACGCATAACACTCATTCTGCGTGAGGGGGAATGACGTTCGTTGGCGAGTGGCAATACGATTCGGTCGGCTATGATCATCGGCCGTTACCACGCTTCGCGTTTCCGCAGCGAGCGATAGGAGGCGCCGCGCTTGCGGCCTTTGCGCTGGCCTGCGCCTGGACGATCTATGCCGACACCATGGGCACCACGGATATAACCGCAACAGCCCCTCGCGGTGACCGGCTTGTTAGCGCGCGGGATGCCGCTCAGGCCGACGCTGCAAGGCGCGGC
>JBAULP010000017.1:0-12752 GCA_049578265.1 Acidobacteriaceae bacterium | reverse complement strand
TTCCCGGGAGGTCCGGGCGGTGGTCCGGGAGGTCCGGGGTTTGCTCCGCGGCCGGGATTTGGAGCGGGACGACCAGGGTTTGGGAATCGGCCGGGAGCTGCTCCGGGCGGGCTGATGCCGGCTCCGGGCGAGGCTCCGGGACCGAGCAGGCCAGTTCGCGCGGGACAGCGTGGACGCGGTGCGCCGCGGTACGAGAAGAACAAGGAAGTTGCGCTCAAGGGGTACAGCGTGCCGCGCTTTGGCGGGCCGCAGATTCCGCAGGGCGAGGTTCCGATTACCAAGTCCATTACGGTCACTGAGGGCATCTCGGTGAAGGACCTGGCGGAGAAGCTGGATGTACGCGGCAAGGACCTGATTGCGACGCTACTGATGAAGGGCGTGATGGTGACGGTGAACCAGTCGCTGGATGGCGAGCTGGTGAAGGAAGTGTCGCGGCAGTTTGGCGCGGAGGCTACCGTTATCTCGGTCGAAGAGCAGTTGGAGAACGAGGCCATTGAGGGCTTGTTGGAAGATACGTCCAACATGGTTGAGGTGGTGCGCGCTCCGGTGGTTACGATTATGGGCCACGTTGATCACGGCAAGACGTCGTTGCTGGATGCGATCCGGTCGACCGATGTGGCGGCTGGTGAGGCTGGCGGAATCACGCAGCATATAGGCGCGTATAAGGTGAAGATCACGCAGCCGGATTCTCCTGCGTTCGGCAGGGAGATCGTGTTCCTCGATACTCCGGGTCACGAGGCGTTTACGCGCATGCGTGCTCGCGGAGCGAAGATCACCGACATCGTTGTGGTGGTTGTGGCGGCGGATGACGGCGTGATGCCGCAGACGCTTGAAGCGATTGACCACGCACGCGCGGCGAAGGTGCCGATGATCGTGGCGGTGAACAAGATCGACAAGCCGGAGGCCGATGCGAGCCGGGTGATGAACCAGTTGGCGGCGCGCGGCGTGCAGGCTACGTCGATGGGCGGAGACATCGAGTTCGTGCAGGTTTCGGCGAAGAAGCGGATCAATCTCGATGGCTTGGAAGAGATGATCTGCCTGGTCGCGGATACGAACGAGCAGAAGGCTACGCCGGAGCGGCCAGCGGTTGGAACGGTGATCGAGGCGAAGCTGGATCGCGGACGCGGCGCTGTGGCGTCGATCCTGGTGCAGAATGGAACGCTGCGCACGGGCGATAGCTATATCGTCGGCAACACGTTTGGTAAGGTGCGCGCGATGTTCAATGATCGCGGGCAGGAGATTAAGGAAGCTGGACCTTCGACACCGGTCGAGATCCTGGGTCTCGAGAGCATTCCAGACGCGGGCGATACGTTCCTCGTGATGGCGGACCGCGACAAGGCCAAGGGCATTGCGCAGTATCGCAAGATGAAGGAGCGCGAGGCACAGTTGGCGAAGAGCTCGCGCGTGTCGCTCGAGGGCTTGGCGGAGCAGATCAAGCAGGCTGGCGTGAAGGACCTGAACCTGATTCTGAAGGGCGATGTGCAGGGATCGGTCGAGGTGCTGGCCGATTCGCTGCAGCGGATGTCTACCGAGAAGGTGCGCGTGAAGGTGCTGCACTCGGGCGTTGGCGCGATCACGGAGTCGGATATTCTGCTGGCGTCGGCTTCGAATGCTGTGGTGATCGGGTTCAACGTTCGGCCGGACCGCAAGGCTACGGAAGTTGCGGAGCGAGAGAACGTCGAGATCCGGCTGCACTCGATTATTTACGAGCTGCAGGACCAGATTACGAAGGCGATGTATGGGTTGCTGGAGCCGGTGTTCAAGGAGAACTACGCTGGCCGCGCTACGGTGCTCAACGTCTTCAAGATCACCAAGGTTGGCCAGATTGCCGGCTGCCAGGTGACCGATGGGTTGATCAAGCGCGACAACCAGGTGCGCTTGCTGCGCGACGGCGAAGAGGTCTGGAAGGGCAAGATCGCTTCGCTCAAGCGGTTCAAGGACGATGTGCCTGAGGTTCGCTCGGGTGTTGAGTGTGGTATCGATCTGGCAGGCTACAAGGACATCAAGGTGGGCGACGTCATTGAGGCGTTCACGACCGAGAAGATGGCCGATGAGCTGGGCCGGAACTCTGCCGAGGCGAAGAAGGAACGCGATATGGCTGCGCTGAAGGCCGCGAAGGACGCTGAGAACGAGGTCGCTCGGGCTGAGGCGGAGACCGCTGCTAACGCTTAGTCGGTGTTGATGACGAGGAGAGGCCGCGAGAGATCGCGGCCTTTTTTGTTGGTCTGTGTGGAGGGTGATATATCTGGCTGCACGGTTTATTTCCTGGTGAGGGTTTTGGGAGGTTGGGATGGCGCGTTCGCGTAGGGAGTTTCTGGCTAAGGGGTCGATGGGGTTGGTGGGGGCGGCGGTAGCGGCTGCGGTGGCCAGCGCGGACGTTGAGGGGCAGACTCCGGTGGCGGGTGGGCCGCAAATTCCTAGTACGCCGGGGGCTCCGGGAGCGTTTGGGACGGCGGCGGCTACGGGGCCGGCGGTGTCCGCGGAGACGTTTGTGCAGGCGGAGAAGCTGGTGCAGGTGGAGATGTCGGCGAAGGATTTGAAGGAGGCGGCGGGGAACTGGCAGGAGTCGATGGCCGCGGTGGTGGAGCGGCGGGTGGGGCCGAGGAAGCTGGCGATTGGGTATGACAAGGCGCCGGCTACGGTTTGGAATCCGCTGATGCCAGTCGCGGGGCCGACGAGGGCTTCGGTGCCGGGGCCTGAGATCGGTGGGGATGCGGAGACGGTGATGATCGATCATGTGGGGCCGTTTCCGAAGCCGGTGCCGCTGCCTGCGAGTGATGAGGACATCGCGTATGCTTCAGTCGCGCAGTTGTCGCGGTGGGTGGAGGGGAAGCAGATTACGTCGGAGCGGCTGACGAAGATTTATCTGGAGCGGCTGGGGAGGTTCAACAAGGAGTTGAACTGCGTGATTACGCTTACGGCGGATCATGCGCTGGAGCAGGCTCGGAAGGCCGATGCGGAGATTGCGGCGGGGAGGTATCGGGGGCCGCTGCATGGGATTCCGTGGGGGGCTAAGGATCTGTTGGATACGGCGGGGATTCGGACTACCTGGGGGGCGGCGCCGTTTAAGGACCGCGTGCCGGTGGAGGATGCTACCGTGACCGCGCGGCTGAATGAGGCGGGGGCGGTGATGGTGGCGAAGCTTAGTCTGGGGGCGCTGGCGCTGAATGATGTCTGGTTTGGCGGGCAGACGAAGAATCCCTGGAATTTGGATGAGGGGGCTAGTGGGTCGAGCGCTGGGCCGGCGGCGGCTGTCGCGGCGGGGTTGGTGGGGTTTGCGATTGGGTCGGAGACGCAGGGGTCGATTGTTAGCCCGAGTATGCGGTGTGGGGTTACGGGGCTGCGGCCTACGTTTGGGCGCGTGCCTCGGACGGGGGCGATGACGCTGAGTTGGAGCTGCGACAAGCTGGGGGTGATGGCGCGGCATGTCGAGGACACGATGATTGTGTTGAAGGCGATTGCGGGGCCGGATGGGAAGGATGTGGCTTGTATTCCGGAGGGGTTGACGTTTGACGCGGGTGGGAGGGTGTCGGGGTTGAGGGTGGGGTATTTTCCGGAGTGGATGAAGGTGGCTCCGGCTACGGAGGTGGACCGGGCGGCGATGGAGACGGTAAAGAAGCTGGGGATGGAGCTGGTGCCGGTGACGCTGCCGGATTGGCCGTATGACTCGCTGAATGTGATCTTGTTTGCGGAGAGCGCGGCGGCGTTTGAGAAGATCACGCTCGACCATGAGGTGGACGAGATGCGGATGCAGACGCCGGATGCGTGGCCGAATACATTTCGGCAGTCGCGGTTTTTGAGTGCAGTGGACTTTGTACAGGCGGACCGGATGCGGCGGATGGTGGCGGTGGAGATGGAGCGCGTGATGGGGAGCGTGGATTTGTTGCTGGTGCCTAGTCTGCGGGATGAGTTCCTGGTGATTACGAACTTTACGGGGCACCCGTCGCTGACGCTGCGGGCTGGGTTTGTGGAGGTGAGCGAGGAGCGGAGTGACTGGGCTCCGAATCCGGAAAAGCCGCTGAAGAAGTTTTCGCCGCCGCGCAGGGTGCCGTATGGGGTGTCGCTGGTGGGACGGCTGTTCGATGAGGGGTCGATTGTGCGGGCGGGGATAGCGATGGAGATGGCGTTTAATGTGGCGGGGGAGAGGCCGAAGGGGTTCTAACGGCGGTGGTTAGTGGTTAGTGGTTAGGGGGCCCAAACTTAGTTGTTGGTGGGGATGCCTGGGGGGATGGTTACGGTCAGGGTGGTGGTCTCGACTAGGGGAAGGGCGGGCACATTGAGCTGGTCGGCGGTTAGGGTGTAGGTGTAGGTTCCGGCGGTGAGGGTGGGGCCTCCTCCGCAGGCGGTGAAGCCGGTTAGGGCGAGGAGGAGGCAGAGGACTAGTGAGAGGCGCGCGGCGAAGGCTTTCTTCTTGCGCGGGCCCAGGCCCAGGAGGAGGGCGCCGGCTAAGGACCAGGTGAGACTGCGGCTGTGTCTTCGGCGGGGTGGGAGGTTGTAGCGGACGGGGAGGACGGCTGGTTTGATGGCTAGGAGCGTGATGGTTCCGGAGGTGGTAGAGTTCGCGGTGAGGAAAAAGGAGAAGACTGGGCCGCCGAGGTCGATGAAGGGCAACCGGACGTTTGCGGCCACGGTGGGCGGGGTGCAGCCTACGGCGAGTTGTCCGGCGAATGCGTTGACGGAGGTGAGGGTGAACGCGATGGTGGCGGCGCCGCTGGAGGGCATGGTGACGTTGGGGGCGGTGATAGTGAAGGTCGGGGTGGGGGCGGTGGCGTGCTGTGCGTGGGAGAGAGCGGGAGCGAGAAGGAGGGCTATGCAGGCCAGTGTTCTGATTCTTGTCATCACCGAGACCTCGATGAGCTTCTGGATGTTGAACGAATCGTACCGCGAAGCGGAGAGGGGTTGTCAAACGCTGGTGGCGGGGTGTTTGAGCGGGTGAGGATGTGGCTATTGGGCGCCGCGGAAGAAGGTGAGGGCGAGGTCGACGAGGTGGGTTTGGGGGTCGGCGGAGGCGCGGAAGCTGACAGAGTAGGGGCGGAAGGCGGGTTGCGCGACATTCTTGCGGAGGAAGTCTCCGACGGCGAGATCGCTGTAGACTTCGCCGGGCTTTAGTTGCCAGGCGGAGTCGAAGGCCTTCTGGGCGTCGGGAGAGAGGCCGGTGGGGGTGACGGATTTGAGGTGATAGATCTCGCCGGGAATGGGTTCGAGGGTGTAGGCGACGGTGTGGGTGGTGGCGTCGGGAGCTGGGTGCGAGAGGATGTAGACGTCCATATAGCCGAGGCGGAGGTAGGGTTTGGCGATGCTGGCTTCGGTGAGAAGAAGGGCGGAGGCGTTGGCGAGGTCGCCGGGGTGGAGGGTGGCGTTGTTGGCGAAGTCGGCGGCGGAGTAGACGGGCGTGGGGTTCCAGGTGAGGGTGGAGACTTTGTAGGGGTCGCCGGTGAGGATGCGGGCGGTGTAGGTGACGAGGAGGACCTTGGGGTTGGAGGGTGAGGGGGAGAGGGTGCGCTGGATGTTGTCGAGCGAGGCCTGGATGTAGCCGGCATTGCGAATGGGGTCGAGGAGGAGGTTCTGGATGCCGGCGCCGGTGAGGCCTTCGTTGAAGGGTGCGCGGGTGGCGTGGTTGGCGGCCTGCTGGAGCGCTGGAGCGAGTGCGGCGGCGGCTCCGGGAGGGCCGACCATGGAGAGATGTACGGTGAGGAGGCGGATGGCCGGGTCGTCGACGGTGAAGGTGACGAGGCGGATGGGGTTGGCGCTGGTGGGTTCGGCGATGGTGTGGGAGAGGGTGGCGGTGATGCCTTTGGCGGCGAGCATCTGCTGGAGGGCGGACTGGATGGCGTCGGGGAGGTTGCCGGCGTCGGAGGCAACGCCGCGGTAGAGCGGGACGGCGGTGTGGATGCCGGCGGTGAGCTCGTCGGGGGTGAACCAGACGAGGTTGGTGAAGCTGGCGGGAAGGAGCTTGTCGAGGGGGATGGGCTTGAGGTCGACGACGACGGCTTTGGATCTGCCGGCGCCGGTGTAGTCGAATTGGGCGTCGGTGAAGAGGCCAGTGTTGAGGAGGTTTTTAGCGGCGTTGACGAGGGAGTCTCGAAGGAGAAACTGGCCGGGATGGAGGCCGGAGGTGGTGAGGAGTTCGGCGGAGGTATAGGGGCCGGGGTTGTGGAAGGTGACGCTGGCGATGGTGAGGTTCTGGGCAAGAGCTGGAAGAGGCGCGAGGAGGAGCGCGGTGAGGATGGCTCGGATGGGGGTGCGCATGACGGTGGCCTCGGTGGAACGGGTGAAGGGCGGGGTAGAAGCGGGTTAGTGTTGCGAGAGAGAGGGCCTGACGGTGATGGTGGCGAGACGATGTTCGCGATCGAGAGTCATGCTGACGTTGGGATTCGGGCTGAGATGGGCTTGCGCGAGGACCTGCGCGAGTTCTCGCATGGCGTTCTGGTCGGCTACGACACCGGGAGCTAGTTTGGCGTCTCGCGCGATGGCGGATTGGATGTTGGGAGGGAGAGCAGAGGCGTTAATGGCAGCGAGGTGAAAGAGCTCGCCGCGGGCGACGGTGAAGGTGAGGTCAATGGTGTGGGTGGAGGCATCTTTCGAGAAGGTGTGAGCTCCTTTCGCGTCGCGGAAGCCAAGCTGGCTATAAGCGTTGGCGAGCAGGTCGGCGTCGTGTTCGAGGGTGAAGGCACCGGCGGGATCTCCGGCTTTGATGGCTGCGGCCTTCGCCATCTCCGATGGGGAGAGTGGTGGTGGAGCGTTGAAGTTTATCTGGCGGATGCGGTAGAGCTCGCCGGGATGGATGGTGGTGGAGGCGTCGATGAGGTAGGCGTCCTTGTTTTTGCGAGGAGGCGCAAAGGTGGCGGGATCGGCGGTGGCGTCGAGGAATCCGGTGTTGTGGTAGAGGTCGGTGGTGTTGAGAGGAATGGCCTTTGCGAGGACCTGCTGGTCGAATTCCTGGGCGGCGAAACCTGCCTTCATGTCCGCGAGTTTGGAGGCGACCGCCGGCAGCGAGCCCTGAACGTCGATCTTGCCGAGGAGAATGGAAGGACGCGTGATGGCCAGGGATAGGCTGCTGCCGTCCAGGGCTTCGATGGGAGTGACCTCGGCGTCAAAGCCCTTCTGTTTGAGGAGGTCGATGAGAGCGGCCTGTACCTGGTTGAGCATATCTCCGTTGAGAGAGAGCTTGCCCTGGTAGAGAGGGACACGGGCCTGGATGAGGGTGTTGAGTTCGGAGGGGGTCCACCAGACGAAGTTGGTGAAACGGACGGGGACGAAGCGTGCGGAGGCGGAGGGTGTGACGGTGACGGTGAGGGCGTCGGAGCTAACGGTGCAGCTGATGTCGCTGAATAGCGCTGTGTCAGCGAGGTGTTGCAGGGCGGCTTCGATGTCCTGCTTGGTCATGGGGCCGGGCTTTAGCGTAGTGACGGCTATGAGCTTCTGGGTGTCCATGCCGTCGGCACCCTTGATGAGGATTTGTTTAGGCGAGTAGCTTTGCGCGAGAGTCGCTTGAGGCGCGAGGAAGAGCGCAGCGGTAAGAACCGTTCGGATGAGGGTGCGCATGGTTCAGGTGAGTTTAGGGGGTGGGGCGGTGGATGGCAAGGGTGCGCCTTGGTGCGGGAGTGACTAGTTGCGGGGACGGCCGGGGTAGACGCGGTCGTGAGTCAGGTCGAGGGTTAGGGAGTCGAAGGCGTTGATCAGGTCGCGGCCCAGGCTGCCTTCGTACTCGTCGGAGAGGGTGTGCTGAGGGGCTTTGAGGACGGCGATGTGGTTGAGGTCGGCGATGCGGTTGGCTAGCTCGAGGTCTACGTGGTCGAGGATGTAGACGGGGTCGCTGGAGGTGCCGCCTACGCCGTAGCCCTGGCGGGTGCCTTCGGTCTGGTGGAGGAAGTCGATGAGGAAGTCGTGGTAGTAGAGGACGAAGAAGGTGGACTCGTTGGCGCCGGAGTCAAAGAGGAAGGTGCGCTGGAGGTTGTGGGTGGTGCAGGAGAAGAGGACGTTGAGCTTCTGCATGTAGATGGGGGCGGAGTCGCCGGTGAGGGGGAGGGTGGGGCCGGCCTGGAAGTGGTGGTCGTGGGTGAAGCGGATGATGCTGAGGGCCTGGAAGACGGGATAGCCGAGGGCAGCGGGGATGACGTAGTGCTTGCGGCCGCGTTGGATGGTGAGGTTGGCGTCGGGGAGGACGAGGAGGACTACGTTGTGGAGGGTGGCGGAGCCGATGGTGAGGGTGTCGAGGAGGGCGATGTGAAGGGGGTTCTCGGCGCCGGTGGCTCCCTGGGTGTGGGCGGTGCCGGGAAGGAGGGTGAGGCCAAGTTGGTGGGCGAAGGATTCGGAGATGGCAGAGAAGTTGGCGCCGGTGTCGAGGATCCAGGGGGCGGTGATGTTGTGGGCGGTGAGGTCGGCGGTGATGGAGCCGAGGGGGTCGGAGTGGGTGTGGAGGTCGATTGGGGAGGGGATGTCGATGGTTTGGGGAGGGGCGTTGATGAGGAGCTTCAGGGTTTCGCTGTCGTCCTGGTCGTCGCGGCGGAGTTCGGGGGAGAGAACATCCGCGTAGCTGTCTAGGAGGCGCTGGTAGAGGGCGGAGGCTTCGCGATAGTGGAATGTCTTGACGTAATCGTCGGCGAGGGAACCTAGCGCGAGGGCCATGAGGTTTCGCGGCATGTCGGTTGCGATCGAGATGGGAGTGAGGAGGCGAATCGATTCGTCGAAGCGGCTGGTGCTGTCGGCTAAAACGCCTGCGAAGAGATCGTGTTCAGGACCGGGTGGGAGCTTGGAGAGATCGCGGGCCAGGTCGTCATAGTGCAAGGTGATGGCTTCGGTGTATAGGTCTGGCGCTGCAGACGTGGGGGCGTGCTGTGGCGTGGAGATGGTG
The DNA here is from genome assembly GCA_049578265.1 of Acidobacteriaceae bacterium. GTDB lineage: Bacteria > Acidobacteriota > Terriglobia > Terriglobales > Acidobacteriaceae > Granulicella. The sequence continues at coordinate 3,898 of JBAULP010000017.1, read as the reverse complement.
TAGGTTTGCGCGGAGGACGCTGGGGAAAAACCGAAGAGGGTTGCGGTGGCAAGCAGGCAAAGAGAGAGGGCGAATACACGAAGCATCTGCGCTCCAGTGTACTCGCCCTCTCAGATGTGTTTTATGGAAGACGTTGAGGTTAGGGGGTGACCTTGGAGGTCCAGGGGCTGGCGGCTTCGAGGGCCTTGTTTACGTTCTGGATATTTTCTACGCCGGTGGTTTCCAGCCAGTGGCGGAAGGCGTCTGGGCCTTGCTTGGCGTAGATGGCGATGCCATCTTTCCAGGTGGCGCGGCCGCAGAGGACGCCGTTGAAGGCTACGCCGGATTCGCCGGCGAGCTCGAGGGTTTCGATGAAGACGGGGTTGGAGACGCCGGCGGAAAGATAGATGAAGGGGAGGGTGGTGACTTCGGCGGCGGAGCGGAAGAGCTTCAGGGCTTCGGCACGGGTATAGGCGGCCTCGCCCTTGTAAGACTTGGTGCCTTCGACGAACTCCATGACGATGGGGACTTCCACTTTGAGGACGTCGACGCCGTAGCGGGGCTTGGAGAACTCTTTCATGGCACCGGTGACGATGGCGGGTTTCTTGCGCGCGTACTCGACGGTTTTTTCGTCGTTGCCGTGCTCATCGTAGCCGACGAACTCGAGGAAGAAGGGGATGTCGTGGGTGCGGCACTCGTCGCCGATGCGCTCGATCCAGGCGTGCTTGATGTCGTTGATGTGGGGCTGGTCGAAGGGGGTGTAGTAGAGGAGGATCTTGATGCAGTCGGCGCCGGCTTCGACGAGGCGGCGAACGCTCCAGACATCGAGGAGGTCGGGGAGACGGCCGTGGGTGGTGGCGTCGTAGCCGGTCTTCTCGTAGGCGAGCAGGAGGCCTTTGCCGTTGCGATGCTTAGCGGCGGGAAGGCCGTACTCGGGATCGAGGAGGATGGCGGAGGCGTAGTGGGTGAGGACTTCGGTGACGAGGGTCTTGAAGACTTCGAGATCGTGGCCGTCGGCGGTGGCGCCGCGCTCCTTGGCGAGCGATTTCTGCAGTGAGCCGCGCTGATCCATGGCCGCCGCTGCAATGACGTTGCGGGGGTTGGAGACGGCTTTGAGGCCAGCAAGTTTTCCGGGCGTGATCTTCATGGTTCTCCTCGAACTCCTATGCGTATAGATGCCGAAAGGAAGTGTTGGGGGATGGGGGCCATCGGCGGGGACCAGTTGAGATTGTACATAGCGGGTGTGCCGGTCGCACGAATTGTGCGGTGTTCGCGCGTGGAGAGGCATCAGGGGCGGAGGCGTTCGCGGAGATCGGTGGCGAGGTCGACCAGGCGGCGGAGACGCGGGGCCTGGGCGGGTAGGGCGTCGCGGAGAGCTAGTTGGGTTTCGAGGAGGATGCCGGCGAGGGAGGCGTTGAGCTCGCTATTGAGGTTGGAGGCGGCGAGGACCTGGGCCTGGGCGAGATCGTGGGCGCGTCGGGCGAGGGCAGAGCGTGCCTGGCGGACGACGCGGGAGGCGCTGGAGAGAGCGAGGTTGAGCTCGAGGATGAGAGCGGTGCCGGCGTTCTGGTAGAGGTGGTCGGCGGCGCTGGAGTCCGCGGTGAGGCTCTCTTCGATGAGCAGGAGGACGAAGTCGTTGCGGCGCAGGAGGGTGAGGGCGGCCTGACGGCTGGGAGTGGCTTCGACTTCGGCGCGAAGGTCGGCGCGCAGCGCGTCGGCGATAGGCGGGGAGATGGACTCGGGCGCGATGAGCAGGATGGTTGGTGGAGGGGCTGCTGGTTGCATGGAAGCTCCGGTGAGGAGGGTCAGGCGAGTTCTTCGCCGATGCCGTACTCCTTGAGTTTGCGATAGAGGGTGGTTTTGCCGATGCCGAGGAGGCGCGCGGCGGTGAGTTTGTCGCCGTTGAGCTGGTTGATGGTGGTGAGGATGGCCTGCTTTTCGAGCTCGGCGATGGACTGGACGGGGAGGGTGTCGGAGGAGGCGGAGATGGTGAGCTCGGTGGCGGCGGGCTGGTTGTATTGGAGCATGGCCTGCTGGGCGTGGAACTGGAAGTCCTGCATCTGGGTGGGGAAGTCGCCAAGGTGGAGGATGGGACCGCTGGAAAGGGAGCAGGCGCGTTCGATGGCCTGCTCGAGCTCGCGGACGTTGCCGGGCCAGTCGTACTCCATGAGGAGGTGGAGGGCGTCGTCGGCGAAGGTGTAGGCGGTGCCGTGCTCGGCCTTCATGCGTTCGAGGATGTGCGCGGCGAGAAGTGGGATGTCGGTTCGGCGCTCGCGCAGGGCGGGGATGCGGAGGTTGACGATGTTGAGGCGGAAGTAGAGGTCCTTGCGGAAGCGGCCGGTCTCGACCAGGTGGGTGAGGTCGCGGCTGGTGGAGGCGAGGATGCGCGCGGCTAGCGGTGAGGCCTGATCGGAGCCGATGGGGCGGACTTCCTTGTCCTGGAGGGCGCGAAGAAGACGGCCCTGGAGGTCGAGGGTGAGCTCGCCGATTTCGTCGAGGAAAAGCGTGCCGCCGGCGATGCCTGCGAGGAGGCCGATCTTGGCGCGGGAGGTGCCGGGGACGGTGTTTTTGGCGTGGCCGAAGAGCTCGCCTTCGATCATGGCGGGGACGAGGGAGCCGCAGTCGATGGGGAGAAAGGGCTTCTGGGCGTTGGGGCCGTTGGTGTGGATGGAGCGGGCGACGAGCTCTTTGCCGGTGCCGGATTCGCCGACGATGAGGACGGGGTGGTTGGTGCTGGTGACCTTGGAGAGGATGCGGTAGAGCTTTTCCATGGGGGGCGAGTTGCCGACGAGGTTGCCCATGGCGGCGCCGGCGCGAAGACGATCGCGGAGCAGGCGGGATTCGACGTCGTAGGCGCGGCGTTGAGCGGCGCGCTCGAGGGTGGTGGCTAGCTCTTCGAGGGTGAAAGGCTTGGTGAGATAGTCGCCGGCACCGATGCGCATGGACTCGACGGCGGAGTTGACGGTGGCAAAGGCGGTCATGATGACGACGATGGTCTGGGGATGGCGGGCGCGGATGTCTTCGAGCAGAGAGAGGCCGCCGCCGCCGGGAAGCTTGAGGTCCAGGAGAAGGATGTCGATGGAGTTGTGGGCGAGGGCGAGGCGGGCGGTGGGGACGGAGTCGGCTGACTGGGTGGAGAAGCCCAGGCTGGTGGAGATCTCGGAGCAGGCGTTGCGGATGGGCGAATCGTCGTCGACGACGAGGACGCGAAGGGGTGGGAGGCGATCGGCTTCGAGCGAGCGGGAGAGATTGGGAGAGGACATGGGCATGGTGGGAGTAGTAGTGGGAGCAGGTTGAGGATCGGGCTGGGGGAGCGAGACGCGGGGATCGCTGGGGTAGGGTTTGGGCGTGAGCACGGGCGAGTCCTTACTTATTCGGGCGTTGGGGGTGGTGTGGAGTTCGCGTCCGAAGGGCAGGGCTCGGTCGAGGGGTTTTCAGGGACGTTCCATTTGATACAAAAGATGGTTCCGTGGCCGGGGCGAACGCGGATGGAGAGCTGGCCGGCGCTGGCGGCGACGAGCTGGTGGACGATGCGATGGCCGAGGCCGCGCGTGACGCCTTCGGGGAGTGGCTCGGGTTGCAGGTAGGCGGAGGCGATGGCGGGAGGCATGCCAGGGCCGTTGTCTTCGACAGTGAGCTGGACGCGCGCGGCGACGAGGGCGAGGGTTACGTGGATTTCGCCGGAGGGAGTGTCGGGGGTGGTGGAGTGCTGAAGGCGGATGGCCTCGGAGGCGTTGCGGACGAGGTTGACGACGATGCGCTCGATGGTTTCGGGAGGGAAGCTGAGAGTAGGGAGAGTGGCGGGGGTGGTGACGATGACGGCGGCGGCGGAGGAGGCGATGCGCTCGAGGACGGGAGCGAGGCTGCGCAGCATGGACGCGGGGTCTGCGGCGTGGTCGGGGGTGGGGGAGAGGACGTC
>JBAULP010000016.1:0-3000 GCA_049578265.1 Acidobacteriaceae bacterium | reverse complement strand
GCGCGGGGGCGAGGGAGGCGTTGGTCAGGGCACGCTCGGTGGCTTGGAGGCGGATGGGGCGGTCGGCCAGGGATGCGGCGGCCAGGCGGACTTCTTCGATGAGGTGCGGGTTGGTTGGGGACATGAGCGCGATGGCGGCCAGTGCGGTTTTGGAGATGGCCTGGGCGTTGCGGGTGCCTACTTTGCGGATGAAGTGTTGGTGGCGGGCGTAGATGCGGGGGATGGTGATGCTGTGGAGGAGTTCGTTGGGGGCTAGGGCGGTGCGTTTGTAGCCTAGGTGGAAGTCGGTGTAGGGGATGGTGCGCTGGCCGGTGGAGGAGATGAGGGTTACGGTGGCGTTGTAGGCGAGGAGGGCGGGTGGGGTGTCGGCGGCGGGGCTGGCGTTGCAGAGGTTGCCGCCGAGGGTGGCGCGGTTCTGGTTGGCGATGGAGCCGGTCCAGGAGGCGGATTGGATCAGGAGTGGGAGGTCGGCGGCTAGCTGCGCGTTGCGGCGGATGTCGGTGAAGGTGGTGTTGGCGCCGATGGTTACGGTGGTGTCGGTGATGTGGATGAAGCGGAGTTCGGGTAGGTGGTTGATGGAGATGAGGGAGTGCTGCTGGAGGCGGCCGGCGGCTAGCGCGACCATGATCTCGGTGCCGCCGGCGATGGGGGTGTGGACGCCGGGGTTAGCGGCGAGTTGGGCTAGCACTGCGGCCAGTGTGGGTGGGGCGGTTAGGGCGTATTGGGTGGGGTCGGAGTGCATAGGGGCAGGGGATAGGGGATAGAGTGTAGAGCGTAGAGAGGGCGGTTGGTGGTGAGTTGGCGGTGGTGGTAGGGAAGCAGATCCTCCGCCTGCGGCGAAGGATGACAAGCCTAAGGGGTTGGAAGTTCGGTTGGTTTGGCGGCTTGGTGGGTCGCTGCTTGCTGGACGGACTCGAAGATGCGCATGTAGCCGGTGCAGCGGCAGAGGTTGCCGGCTAGGCCTTCTTGGATTTCGGCGGCGGTGGGATTGGGGTGTTGGGTTAGGAGGTGGTGCGTGGCCAGGATCATGCCGGGGGTGCAGATGCCGCATTGGGCTCCGCCTTGCTCGAGGAAGCATTGCTGGATGGGGTGTAGGGCAGGGGATGGGGGACAGAGTGTAGAGGGTAGAGGGTCGGTGGTGGGGGCGATGTTTGGGGCTAGGCCTTCGATGGTGGTGATGGTGGCGTTGCTGGCTTGCAGGGCTGGGATCAGGCAGGAGTTGGCTAGCTCGTTGTTGAAGAGGATGGCGCAGGCTCCGCATTCGCCTTCGCCGCAGCCTTCTTTGGTGCCGGTTAAGTGGAGGTCTTCGCGGAGGACGTCGAGGAGACGCTTCATCGGCGGGACGGTGAGGGTGTGGGGGGCGTTGTTGATGGTTAGGGTGATGGTTGTCATGGTCTATGGGGAAACGTAGTGATATTTGCCGATGAGCTTGCCTTGGTTGTCGTATTGGAAGGACCAGTATTCGGGAAGGAGCGGGGCCACAGGATTCGCGTAGAGCAATTCGGTTTCGCAGCCGTTCGGTTCATCGTCGCCGAAGACAGTTCCGCATTTCGATGTGCTCCACGGTTTACCTAACGACGAGACGATGGTGGTGATGGGGCTTCCGGCGTTGGTGGATTGAAAGACGCTTTCGAGTTGGTGTTGACGATGAACGACGTGAGCCACTGTCGCTGCTACGGTTAGTGTGGCGGCTCCGAATAGGATCAACAGCGTGCGCACCGTCATGCGTTCGCCTCAGGGGCTGAAGCCCCTTTCTTGGAGCGGTGTTTATGGCACGGCTGAAGCCGTGCCCCTTCGAGGGGTTGTCGCACAGCAAGATTTGTCGCGTATTGTGAGTGCGCAATCCGCGCGATTTGCTGTGTGTTCATGCGGACACCTCGGGGGATTCGGTGCTGATGTCTGGGGCTTGCTCGACGTTGGTGTCGAGGTCGGTGGTGGGGTTTAAGTCTTCGGTGCCGCCGTGGGGGTGGCCGACGGATTCGATGCGTTCGAAGATGTCTTCGGGGAGGAGGGGGATGCTGGTGAAGCTGATGTTGAGGGCGTCTTCTATGGCGTTTAGGATCGCGGGGGCGGGGCCGTCCATGGGGAGCTCGCCGATGCCTTTGGCGCCGCCGGGGCCGTGGGGGCTGGGGACTTCTTCGAAGTGGACGTGGATGTCGGGGAGGTCTGCAGAGGTGGGCATGATGTAGTTGGTCATCTGGTTGTTCATGAGATGGCCGTCTTTGTAGACGCACTTTTCGTAGAGGGCGTAGCCGATGCCCTGCGCTACGCCGCCTTCTATCTGGCCTTTGGCGAGGATGGGATGGAGGACGCGGCCTACTTCCTGGAGGGCGTCGAAGCGGGTGACGGTGGTTTGGTAGGTGTCGAGGTCTACGGCTACTTCGGCTACGTAGACGGCCCAGGCGTAGCCGGGGTAGGCGTCGCCGCGGTAGAGGTCGTCGTCCCAGTGGATTTTGGTGGCGGGTTCGTAACGGACAGACGCGCGGAGTTGAGGGTGATGCGCCAGGTAGGATTTTGCGGCGGTGATGAATTGCTCGCGGGTGTGGGGTGTGGGGAGGTGCGCTTGATCGCGGAGGGTGGTTAGGATTTGGTTGGCCGCGCGCTCTACTAGCTTGCCTACGATCATGGCGGTCCGGCTGGCTACTGTGGGGCCGGAGTTGGGGACGATGGAGGTGTCGGGTTGGTGGATCTGGATGTCTTCGTAGGGGAGGGCGAGGGTTTCGGCGGCTACCTGGCAGAGGATGGTGTTGGTGCCCTGGCCGAACTCGGTTGAGGAGACGAGGATCTGTGCGATGCCCTGGGGGCGGCCGGCGGGTCCCGTCTCTTGAGGGTGGATGTCGAGGTGGACCTCGGAGTTGAGGCGGCGCACGCCGGAGCCGGTGAAGCCGGCGCCGTGCATGAAGGTGGCGAAGCCTATGCCTCGTTTGATCTGGGAGTGCGGATTCTCTTTGGAGAAGCGTTCGCGCTTGGCGTGGTAGTCGGAGTCGGGTAGGGCGCGGG
>JBAULP010000015.1:0-52549 GCA_049578265.1 Acidobacteriaceae bacterium | reverse complement strand
AGCTCATGCAGGAGCCGATGAAGAAGACGAGCTGCGCGGGGAGGATGAAGCGGGTGAGCGCGGTGCAGAGATTGGCGCGGAGGGGGTCGGTGCGGAAGCCGGCGTTGGCGAGCCAGACGTACCAGGGAGCAGCGACTTCTGCGAGCAGGACACCGGCGGCGAGGACGACGAACATGGTGGTGAGGACTACGGAGAGGGCCCGGTCGGCGCCTTCGTCGTCAGGTATGCCATGGTCGCGGACGCCGCGCTCGCGGTAGCGGTTGAGGATGGTGATCAGCGAGATGGCGACGGCGCCGCCGGTGAGGAAGTAGCTGAGGAGGTCGGGGAGCTTGAAAGCGGCGCGGTAGGCGTCCTGCGCGACGCCGGCGCCGAAGAGGTAGTTGACGTACTTGATGCGAATGAGAGCCAGTAGGCCGGAGCAGAAGGAGCTCAGCATGAGCAGGATGGCGGCTGAGCCGGCCGTGTGGGTCTTGCGCGGGGATGCGGGTGGATCGGGGAGCAAGGGTGCGGAGGCGGTCATGGTGTGGGCGGCTCGCGGAGCGAGGGGAAGAGGGGAGTGTGGGCTTGGCTTTTAGCTTTTAGCTTTTAGCTTCTAGCTTCTAGCAAAGGCAAAGGCAAAGGCAAAGGCAAAGGCAAAGGCAAGAGCAAAGGCAGGGCAACTGTACGTCGGTGGCGCGAGCGGCGGGGATACAGGGATCTCTCCACTTCCCCTTCGGCAAGCTCAGGGTCCGGTCGAGATGACGACGTGAAACTGGTGACGACAGGAGCGGGAGCAAGAGCAACTGCAAGGGCAACTGCAAGAGCAAACGCAACTGCAAGAGCAAACGCAAGAGCAAACGCAACTGCAAAAGCAAACGCAACTGCAAAAGCAACTGCAGATCCCTGCGGGATGACAAACAAACGTGCGGGAGCAGGTGGTGTTGCGGCGGACTTCGCTTGGTGAGGACGGTTGCGGTTAGCGGGAAAGCGGCTATCCAAGGGTGTCTTATCAGGGGTGTCGCAGGAAGCGTAGGTAGAAGGCTGCGAAGATTAAGACGATGCCTACGTTGACTGCGAGGCGTTCCCAGAGGCGGTTTTTGAAGAACAGGACGTCTACGGCCACGAGGGCTAGGATCATGAGCAGGGCGTAGAGCATGACGGCTCCTTGTTTCGCCATTGGAGGCCCTCCAGATTAAAGTATGCGCGGCCCTGGAGTATTCGATTTGATGCTTTGGAGGGCGGAGGGGGTTAGCGGCGGGAGCGGCAGAGGTTGTCGATGAGGTTGCGGTCGAGGCGGGAGATGGCGATGGATTGCTGGAAGGAGAGGTCGAGGGAGTGGTGGATGGAGTCGGAGTCGGTGGGGTAGGAGAGGGCCGGGTGGAGGTGGCTGCTGAGGGTGGGCTGGGAATTGCGGCGGGGGGAGTTGGCGCGGAGGTATTTCGAGAAGGCGAAGGCGTTACGGTCCATTAAAGCTCTCCATATGTAGCTCTGCGTGGAGTCGACGTCGGGATCAGTACGGCGTGCGCACGAAGGATCGTGAGGTACTGGTGGAGCTCAGCGAAGGCAGGCCCGACAAGGAAAGATCGTGGGAGGGTCGGGCGTTTCAGGTCGCCGGGCCCTCACTCGTCTTAGAAACGCAGAGGCAGAACGAGCGGATTTGGGAAGAGTGCAAATTTTTGCAGTACACTCGGAGGCTATAAACTTTTGCAAACGGTACGCGCCTGGAGCGAGCCTGCAACTTTCCAGGAACAGAAGTCCATGAACCGGCGTTCTAGAGGTTATGAACGGGCATGTTTCGTTCTGACACTGACGTTCTCTAGTTAAGGACGAAGGAACGGGCCTGTGGGTTGCATTTTGCGGAAGAACATCTTAATGGGTAGCTCGGAGCGCAATGGGTAGGGACATCCAAGCACGGCGGGAGCGGTGGAAGGCATTTTGGGGACGGCGCAGCCGCGTGGAGAAGATCACGCTGGTGCTGCTGGCGATTATTTTTGTGTGCACGTTTGGGCTGATGGTGGGGTGGCTGCCGACGTTGGACACGACGCTGATCTCGCTGAGCTCGATCGCGTTGGCGCCGCTGCTGCTGATTCTGCTGTTCCGCTGGCTGGTGTACCGGGTGTTGTGGAAGGTGCGGAACCGGCTGATTCTGACGTATGTATTGATGGGGCTGGCTCCGGTGGTGATGTTTGCGACGCTGGCGGCGCTGGCGGCTTACTTCCTGGCGGGGCAGTATGCGACGGACGTGGGAATGGAGAAGCTGAACCAGGCGCTGCAGCGGGTGCGCGACCAGGCAGGAGCGGCGATCGTGTACGGGTCGCATGTGCCCAAGCCTGCAGTGGTGAATCCAGCTAAAAAGAGTGGTACAGCTCGAAAGGGAGGTACAGACGTCCAGGGCGGTATCGACGCAAAGGGGGAAACCACCCAGGCGAGCGATATGACGGTGACCGCGGATGAGGATGCGACTCCGCTGACGGTGATGCAACTGAAGGATGGGGTGTGGGCGCGGCTGGATGCGGCGGATGCGGGCGGGCCGAAGACTCCGCTGATGGATGTGGCGCCACCGGCGTGGCTGCATCCGGGATCTATGGGGATTGTGGAGTACAAAGGGCTGCTGTATCTGTGTGTGGAGGTGAGTGCTCCGCGCGATGGACGGACGGTGGTGGCGCTGGGGAGCCGTGCGCTGAATCAAGAGGAGCTGGACGGGATGGCGAAGGGGCTGGGGCGGATCATCCTGGCGCAGGGGTTCAGCCATCTGGCGTCGGATGCGGGGGACAGCGACGATGACGCGGGGGTGAAGGACATCCACGTAGGGAAGGACGTGAATGTGCGGTTGGAGAGCCCGGAGGCGCTGGAGAAGGGTGAGGGAGTTAACAAGGGCGATTCGGCGGACGATGGGGACGAACATTTTGGGATGGTGAAGAGCGCGCCGCTGGCGCCGGTGCGGCATGCGTACCTGAATCCGCCGGTGTTCTTCACGGCAGTGTTGCCGGTGAAGGCGTGGACGACGGGGGATAGCCTGTCGGGGATGATGGCGGTGTTTTCGCGGCCGACGCTGTTGTATACGCTGCTGTTTGCTTCGTCGGTGAAGATGGGCAAGGTGGTGTGGGGCATCTTTATTGGCGTGGCGATTTTCTTTGCGATGCTGGAGTTCTTTGCGCTGGCGATGGCGACGACGTTGAGCTGGTCGATTACGAGATCCGTGTCGGAGCTGTACAAGGGAACGCGGGCGATTGACGCGGGGCATCTGGAGCATCGGATTCCGGTGAAGCGGAAGGACCAGTTGGCGGCGCTGGCGACGTCGTTCAATGGGATGGCGTCGAGTGTGAGTGAGCTGCTGGTGCAGCAGCGGGAGAAGGAGCGGCTGCTGAATGAGCTGGCGATTGCGCAGGAGGTGCAGTCGACGCTGTTCCCGAAGTCGCCGGCGATGATGGGGAACCTGGAGGTGCATGGGACGTGCATTCCGGCGCGAACGGTGGGCGGAGATTACTTCGATTTTATTTTTGGATATGGGCCGGGGTATGGGCCGGATGGCGGATCGGGCGGGCATGTGACGCTGGCGCTGGGAGACATTAGCGGGAAGGGGATTTCAGCGGCGTTGCTGATGAGTGCGCTGCACTCGGCGGACAGGGCGTTTAGCGCGGCGGTGCAGGATGGGGGCGCGCCTTCGCCGGCTACGCTGCTGAAGTTGCTGAACACACATTTGTACAGGAGCACGCAGAGTGCGCGGTATGCGACGTTGTTTCTGGCGTCGTATGACCCGACGACGCGGAGGCTGACGTATTCCAATGGAGGGCATCTGCCGCCGCTGGTGATTTCGGCGGACGGAAGCGTGCAGAAGCTTGAGGTGGGTGGAGCGGTGGTGGGGCTGCTGGATGGTTTGGATTATGACGAGGCGACCGTGCAGTTGCAGACTGGGGATTTGTTTGTCGCGTTTACGGATGGGCTGACGGAGCCAGAGAAGGATGGCGAGGACTTTGGCGAGCAGCGACTGATGGAGCTGGTGAGGGCGCATCGGACGGAGCCGTTGACTACGCTGGCGGCGAATACGCTGCAGACGGTGAAGCGGTGGATTGGGGAGCAGGAGCAGCCGGACGATATGACGATTGTGCTGGCGAGACAGGGGTAGGGCGGAGAACAAGGAGTAGAGAGTAAGGAGTAGAGAGTAGATAGTTGGCGGTCATGCAAGATGGTAAGACCTTCGCGAAGGGGTAGGAATGAAGCGAGATAACGCGGAGGTTCCGGTCTACAACGCTCTACCCCGTACGCTCTACTCCTTACTCCTTGTTCTCTACTCCTTGCTCTTAGTGTGTGTAGTTCTGGGCGTAGGTGTCGTGGGGTAGGCCCAGGGAGCGAGAGTGGCGGGCCAGACTGTAGGCTGCGTCGCGGCTCATGGTTCCGCCGATGGAAACCAGGAATGGGCGGCGGCCGGTGGGTGTGAAGACGGACGGATGCAGTTCGGGGTGGGAGTGTTCGAGGTCGGAGACCTTCTTCGCCGCGTCCGTTTGACGGTTATAGGTGAAGGCGATGACTCGCCAGTTGGAGCGGGAGGCGGTGGCTGCGGGGAGCGCGGCGGATGCAGGGTCGCGGGCGAGCTGCTGCGCTGCGGGCGTTGTGGATGGAGGAGCGGACTGCGTGGAGGAAGCTCGTTGGGGATTCTGGTGGTGAGCGCTCCAAGTGTGGGCGATGGCCCAGAGGATGAGGATCGCGAAGAGCGCGGCGACGCCGATGGCGATGGAGCGCGGCGAGGCGGTGTGGTTTTCAGTGCGCGTTTGGTTGCGGGGGACGAAGTTGACGGCTGGTTCTTTGTGAAGCGGAAGAGGGAGCTGGGTTTTGGATTGTGCGGAGGGGTCCGCTTCGGTGTTGGGAGGGCGCTTTGTTTGCGTCTGCCAGGAGGGCTTTGTGGTGGCAGGTTTGGCAACGCCGTTGGAGGGTCTCTGGCTGGGGCGCGGAGTTGCGGCGGGCGCGGTTGTTGTGGTGGGAGTTGTTGATGCGTTTGGGCTGGCGGGACGGGTTGGTTCGAAGGGGGGTGGGAGAGCGGTTTTGATGTCGGCGAGACCCCAGGTGTCGTTGAGGGCGTTGCGGATGATCTGGCGATAGGGCGGAGGGATTGCGGAGTCAGGGACCTGGTCGAGTGAATCGCGCTGGGTGAGTGCCTGGAGGAGGACGGTGGCGAGGTCGCGGACGTCGCGCTGCTTGGCGAGGCGGCCTTCTTCACCTTCGGGGGCTTCGCGGATGCAGTCGGCGCGGAGCTTGACGGTGGTGCCGATGGCGAAGATGTTGCGGGGCACGATGTGCTCGTGGACGTAGCCGTGGGTGTGGAGGACGTCGAGCGCGGAGACGAGGCTGGTGGCGAGTTGGGCGACGTCGGTGACGGAGAGGCTGCCCTGGTCGAGGACTTCGGCGAGGTTACCGTCGACGTTTTCAAAGACGGCGTAGAGGATGGGGCGGCCGTCGAAGTCGGTGAGGCCGAAGCGGACGAATTTGAGGAAGTTGGGATGGTTGAGGGCGTCGATGCAGCGCCAGCGGGAGAGGATCTCTTCTTCGTCGAAGTGGCACTCGATGAGGCGCACGACGGTGGGCTCGCCGTTCGGGCCGGAGGTGGAGAAGAAGGCGCTGCGGCCTTCGGGCATGAGAAGCCGTTTGAGGGGGAAGGCCCCATCGACGGTGAGACCTTCGTAGTCGGTCCATAGCTCCATAGAGGATGTCCTGCGTGGCAGATTTGATTTGGCCAGAATGCCCGGAGGGGCGAGGTGCACGAACGTGCTGTTGAGTCGCGAGTGCGTACGCAGCGACTCTTGTTGTTGAGTTCATTATCTCAAAGGTGGGAGTGGAATCTCGAAGGGGGTACCTGCCGCGGGTCGGGCATGAGGCCGGTTCTTTGAGCGTGCTACTGCTCAGGTGGCGGGAGGGGCAGCGGCGTAGTATTTGGCTACCTGTGGGCGAGGGCGTGAGGGAATGTTGAATCGGCGGCGGGGTTGATTGTTATTGTGCAGAGAGCAGAGCGGAGGATGCGCGTTCCAGGGCGATGTCCTTGCCCTGGCGGATGCTCGCGATGGTGGGTGAGATGAGGAGGGTGGGGCGAAGACCTATGCCTTCGAAGACGGTGCCGTCGGGTGCGCGGTCATTGCGGGTGCAGACGCGGGCGCTGCCGCCGCCCGGGAGCTGGAAGAAGAGTGGCTGGCCGGTGCTGCCGGCGGTGGGCTCGCCGACGGTGATGCCGCGGTGCATGGCGTCGAATGCGGCGACGAAGTCTTCTGCGGCGGAGAAGGTGCGAGCGCTGGTGAGGACGGCGACGGGCACGTCGACGTGATGATCGGGGTCGGGTGGAACTTCGAAGGGAGGGACGTCGGTCCAGCCTGGAAGCACGCCCTTGGCGCGGTCAGCGGCGATGTAGGTGCGGGTCTGGATCATGGCGCCGCGAACGGGTTCGCGCGCGAGAACCTGCAGGAGGTCGATGGGTGTGCTGCCGCCGCCGTTGGCGCGTACATCAATCACGAGACCCTTTGAGGAGGCGATGAGAGGGAGGTTGGCGAGCAGGACCTTGGTTCCTTCGGTGTCTTCGAACTCGTTGATGGCGAGGACGGCGATGCCGTCGGGCTGCAGGTGGAAGGAGGCTTTGGGGGCTTTGCGTATTTTTGTCTCGTCGTCGAGAGTGAGTCGGGTGAGGACGCGATCGTGCTCGATGCCGGCGGTGTCGCGTACAGTGACGTGGATGCTGGTGCCGGCGCGGCCGCCGAGTAAGGCGTAGTCGAAGGTGCGGACTTGGAGATCCTGCGGCGTGGAGGAACTTTGGTAAGGAGCGATCTCGCGGGCTGCGTATTGGTGGATGTCTTCGCCCTCGATCTTGAGGAGCTCGTCGCCGACGTGCCAGCCCTGGGTGAGGAGCGCGGGGTCGTCGATTGCGGTGACGACGACGGCGTTCTCGATGAGCTGGGTGTGCAGGGCGGGTCCTGCGTAGATGTCGTTCTGGATGGGTTCAGGGGGGTAGACGTTGGTGTGGCCGTCTTTGAGGAGGGCGGCGAATTGCATGAGCACGCGATAGTAGGCTTCGGTGGATTGCGTTGCGCGCACTTTGGGAAGGAAGTCGAGGTAGGTTTGGTTCCAGTCGAGGTTGGGCTGACGGTCGAAGAAGGCGAAGTTGAAGCGAGCCTCGGACCAGACGGTGGAGAGGCCGGCGATTTTGGCGTCGTCGCTGAGGTTGGGAGCGAAGGGGAGGGCCTGCCCGGGCTCATGGGACCAGAGGCGTTCGCGGGTGCGGGCTTGTTGGACGAGCAGAGCGAATCGCGGGTCATCGTGGAGCGAGGTGAGGTCGGTGTCGGTTGCCATTTGCTGCGCGGTGACGGTGCCGCCTTTGCGCTGCGAGACTTCGAGGATCTCCAGGGCCTTTTGCTTGCGGCCCGCGAGCGCTTCCTCGCAGGCGAGATCGTACATGGCGGAGTTCCAGTGCCAGTCCATCCCTTCGGGGCCGGCGGCGTAGATGGGCTCGAGGATGGCGGCGGCTTCGGCATATTGCTTCTGCTGATAGAGCTTCATCGACTGGGGATAGCGCTGCAGCAGGTTGTCTTCGGGGGAAGGCTGCGGCTGCTGCGCGGACGCGGCGAGCATGGTCGTGAAGAGCAGGGACGCGAAGAGCGGAAGGAGGAACGTCCAACGATAGGGGTGCGGGTGTGTGCTGATCACGACGTCTCCAAAGGGCTGTTGCTCGCGGTTCAGACTGAGGGTACTTGGGAGAGTTTCAATCCGCTACGGAATATTTGGGAGGATGGACGTGGTGGGTGGTTGGGATTTTCTAATTTGCTGTGGGGCGTTCGATGTGGTCGATGATCAGCACTTGCCCTGGTCCTCTGGTAGGGACCAATTTGAGCCCGAGTTGTTCTTCGATTGCGGTGAAGAGCGAGATGCTTTCCGCGTTGGGGTTTGGGGTGAATTCCAAGGGCGTCCATTTGAGGTTGATGTCGTAGTTGCCGGCGAGGCCGGTTTTGTCGATGATGACGCGTCCGCCGATGTCGGGCACGTTCTCGAGCAGGTTGCACAAGACGTACATTGGGACGGCTGTTCCGCGAATGCGCGACGATCCAACAGCGGCAGCGCCTTTGTTTGTGTCGGGATTCTCCTTGAGCGCTGGACCTGCTTTCGCGATTCTCAATTCGTAGAGTGGCATCTCCCGGGTTTCGAAGTGCGCTTTCAATTTAAATCGGTCGGCGAGGAGAGCTTGTTGCATCTGCTCTTCTTCCTTGGCTCGCTGCGCGGGGGTCATGGATTGCATGGCCCCGCGTACGGAGTCGGGTGGCTTTCCGTGGATGACATAGGTGGTGGTGTTGATCCAGTCGGGCCCGATCACCCAGCCTTTGGTGTTGCCGGGTATGCCGAACGCGATCTGAATGTATTGACGCAGCGGCATGGCGTAGTCGTTTGGCCCGGGGGGTTTGATCGTCGCGACGTCGTAGGCGAGCGTTTGCGGAGTAGGGGATGCGATGGGCGGAGTCTTTGATGGGGGGAGAGAGTTCGTCTGGCTCGGGGCGAGCGGAGTGGAACAGGCGAGGAGTATGCTTGCGATCGTCAGCGGCCAGCCGGATCCATGGTGATGGACAGCGGTATTTTGTGGCATGAATCTCTCCTCGGGTTGGGTAGCGGATGGATCGGTTGCCGGAATTTTCTGCGTTCGGGAAGCGCTATGTCAAAAACCAATTCCTTGGCTTCGCGGGGAATCGGCATGCGGCGACGCGCAGAGCGATTGTTGTGGGAGTCGGGCGGCGTAAAATGGTGGCATTATGCCGATTGATTTGAATGCTCCGTTGACGTCGAGTGACCCTGAGATTGCCGCGCAGATTGCGAATGAAGTGGCGCGGCAACATGATGGTTTGGAGATGATTGCCAGCGAGAACTTTGTGTCGCGCGCGGTGCTGGAGGCCGTGGGAACGGTGTTCACGAACAAGTATGCCGAGGGGTATCCGGGCAAGCGGTACTACGGTGGCTGCGAGTTTGCGGATGTGGTGGAGAACCTGGCGCGGGATCGGGCGAAGGAGTTGTTCGGGGCCGAGCATGCGAATGTGCAGCCGCATTCGGGGTCACAGGCGAATGCTGCGGCGTACATGACGCTGCTGGAGCCCGGCGAGACGATCCTGGGATTGGACCTTGCGAATGGCGGGCATTTGACGCATGGGCACAAGCTGAATTTCTCGGGGAAGCTGTACCGCATTGCGGGGTATAAGGTTCGGCAGGATACCGAAGTGATTGATTACGACGCGCTGGAGGCGCAGGCGATTGCGGAGGAGCCGAAGGTGATTGTGGGAGGTGGGTCGGCGTATCCGCGGCAGTTTGATTTTGTGCGGATGCGGGAGATTGCGGATAAGGTGGGCGCGAAGTTGATGGTGGACATGGCGCACTTTGCGGGGCTGGTGGCGGGCGGGGTGCATCCGTCGCCGGTGCCGATTGCGGATGTGGTGACGACGACGACGCATAAGACGCTGCGCGGGCCTCGGGCCGGGATGATTCTGTGCAAGGCGGAGCTGGCGGCGTCGATTGATCGGAGCGTGTTTCCGGGGCAGCAGGGTGGGCCGCTGGTGCATGTGATTGCGGGCAAGGCGGTGGCGTTCAAGGAGGCGTTGCAGCCGGAGTTCAAGGCGTATGCGGCGCAGACGGTGGCGAATGCGAAGGCGCTGGCCGAGGCGATGCAGGCGGAGGGGTATCGCGTGGTGTCTGGCGGTACGGACACGCATTTGATCCTGGTGGATGTGTTCTCGAAAGGCATGTTTGGGAGTGAGGCCGAGAAGGCGCTGGGGGATGCGGGGATCACGGTGAATAAGAATGCGATCCCGTTCGATACGAATCCGCCGATGAAGCCTAGCGGGATTCGGATTGGGACGCCGGCGCTGACTACGCGGGGGATGAAAGAGGCGGAGATGAAGACGATTGCGGGGTGGATTGCGGAGGCGCTGGAGCATCGCGGAGATGCGGGGAGGTTGGCGGTGATTCGCGGCAAGGTTGGGGAGATGGCGGAGGCGTTTCCGCTGTATGGGTGGCTGCGAGGCAAGGAGCAAGGAGTAGAGAGTAAGGGGTAGAGGGTGGGGTGGGGTGAGGTCTGGTAGAAAGGTGCATGGATATTCATGCGCCTGAGGGGCCGGTGCACTCGCTGAAGGATTTTGCGATGCACATTCTGATTGTGACGATCGGGATTTTGATTGCGCTGGGGCTGGAGGGCGTGCGCGAGATGGTGTCTGCGCACAGGCTGGTGGTGGAGGCTCGGGAAAACTTTCGCGGTGAGATCGCGTTCGACCACGAGCATATGACGCTCGAGATGGAGAACGTGAAGAAGATGAATTCACTAGGGAAGAAGTTGATTGCGGATCTGCCGGGATTGGCGGCAAAGCCTGAAGAGATGAAGGCGCGGGTCGATGCGATTGAGGCACAGGGCTACTTCTTCAGTTCGAGTTCATGGGCTGCAGCGCTTTCGAGCGGAGCGCTGGCGCACATGACATCCGCGGAGGTGAATCGGTATGCGGCTTTCGATTTCATTGTGCACTCGTATGTGGGTCAGCAAGGGCGGCTGCTTCCGCAGGAGCGGGAGTTGAAGGCGTACGTGGAGAGCAGGCAGAGGTTTGGGCCGGAAGAGATGATGGAGACGGATGAGAAGCTGCGCGAGTTCGAGATGGAGACGGATATCATGCTGAACGTTGGCCGACAGGCGCAGGATACGTTTGGCGAGGCGCTGTCAGGGAAGTAGAGCGGTGGATTGGGAGAGCGGATGGCGCGGTGGGTTCTGGTGGCGGGGTCGGATGCGGCGGTGCGGTGGGAGAGGGTTTGTGAGCGGAATCGGGGGGAGAGTGGGACGTTTTCGTTTGTGGTGACTCGGGAGATGTTTGAGGCGATGGAGGAGCGGTGGGAGTTGCCTGGGGTTGAGGAGCGGGGGTTCTATGTGCGGAGTGTTGGGGAGAGCAAACCTTAGGGCTAAAGCCTTTTCTTTCTTATGAGGCTATGAGACCCGAGGCTGAAGCCTCTGGGTACCCTCTTTGCGGTGAGTGGAGAACGGAAGCAGGCGCAGGCTCTCGCTTCGCGAAAGATGACGAACCAAAGTTCGCGAAAGATGACGACCCAAAGACGGTGGTCGTGCGAGTTTTGCAATCGGAGTTGAGTGCAGGCAAAATTGCGAACGCTATGGCCACCTGGGGTTATTCGGTGGCGCCGTGGTACCAGGGTAGGGGTTCTACCAGGTAGTAGACTTCGCCGGGGTGGGGGGTTAGGTGGAGGTCGTCGCTGCAGGCGTTCTGGGGGACGAAGCCCTGGGTTAGGAGGGTGGCGATGGGGAGGAATTGGCCGAAGGGGCCGCAGACGGTGTAGGCGGGCTGGTCGGGGTGGTCTTTGCGGGTGGCCGCGATGAGGGAGACGGCGGTGGCGTTGGGGGGGATGTCGAGGTGGGCGATGCCTTGCTTGTCGGCGGTGAGGGTGGTTTTGATGGGGCTGCCCTGGAACTCGGCGCGGAGTTCGTAACGGCGCATCGGCTTGCCGTTTTTGGCGTTAAGGATGTGGATGGTGAGGCTTGGGCTGCCGGGTTCTTCGTGGACGGCGGGAGTTTGGGGTGCGGGGGTGGATTGGGCTTGTGGAATGGCGCAGAGGAGGGGTAGGGCTAGCAGGAGGGTCAGGTGGGTGGAGCGGAGAGCGAGGGTGGGGTGGGAGGCTCGCATGGAACGATTATGGATGAGAAGTGGGTTGGCAGGGTAGAGTATTTGCTATGACCATGCGACGTTTTTCTCCCGTTGTCCTTCTGAGTCTTGGTGTGTTGTTGAGCGTGCCCGCGGTGGCACAGAAGCCGCACGAGGGTCCGGGTGAGAAACCGGCTGCGGATGCGGCGAAGGGAATGACTCCGGCGGAGGTGAAGACGGAGGAGCTGCCGGCGGATAAGTCAGTTGCGCAGACGGTTACGGTGAATGGGAAGACGCTGCACTACACGGCGACGGTGGGAACGATCCGGCTGATGGATGACAAGGGCAAGCCTACGGGCGATGTGATGTATACGGCTTACACCTTGGATCATGAGAAGGGTGCGCCGGATCGGCCGGTGTTGTTTGCGGTGAATGGCGGCCCGGGGGCTTCGAGCGTGTATTTGAATCTGGGCGCGATTGGGCCGAAGCATCTTTCGTTTGCGAATGAAGGCGATTCGGCTAGCGATCCGGCTACGCTGAC
This sequence comes from Acidobacteriaceae bacterium, assembly GCA_049578265.1. GTDB lineage: Bacteria > Acidobacteriota > Terriglobia > Terriglobales > Acidobacteriaceae > Granulicella. The sequence continues at coordinate 40,390 of JBAULP010000015.1, read as the reverse complement.
GGACAATCCGGGGACGTGGCTGGACTTTACCGACGAGGTGTTTATTGACCCGATCGGGACGGGGTTCTCGAAGTCGCTGGTGGATGAGGCGGAGACGAAAAAACTTTTCTATTCGCCGACGCCGGATATTCAGTATCTGTCGCTGGTGATCTACAAGTGGCTGGTGAAGAATGACCGGCTACTGGATAAGAAGTATCTGATTGGCGAGAGCTATGGCGGGTATCGTGGGCCGCGGATGACGCATTACATGCAGTCGACGCTGGGTGTGGCGATGAATGGGTTGGTGCTGGTGAGCCCGTATCTGAATCCTTCGTTTGGGAATGGGAACTTGTCGCCGATTCCGTGGATGATTACGCTGCCTTCCATTACAGCGGCGCATTTGGAGAGTGAGCACAAGCTGACGCCTGCGGCGATGCAGGATGTGATTGCGTACGACGAGGGTGACTATGCAACGACGCTGATCAAGGGACCGGAGGACAAAGCAGCCACGGACGCGATGATTGCGAAGGTGACGGAGATGACCGGGCTTGATCCGCAGTTTGTAAGGTTCTCGGGCGGGCGGCTGGAGACGGGGGCCTATCTGCGGGAGGTGCATCGGGAGAAGGGCGAGATTGGGAGTGTGTATGACTCGAATGTGACGCTGCCGGATCCGTTCCCTTACTCGCCGTACCAGGAGGGGAGTGATCCGATCCTGGAGAGCATTATTGCGCCGACGACGACGGCGATGGTGAACTTCATTACCAATACGGTGGGATGGAAGACGGATGCGCAGTACTACGCGCTGAGCTACAAGGTGAATAACGACTGGGACCGCTCCGGGCCGACGCTGCGCGAGGGTGCGGTGGAGGATCTGCGCGAGGCGGTGGCTGCGGACCCGAAGATGAATGTGCTGATTGTGCATGGATGGAATGATCTGTCGTGCCCGTTCATGGGGTCGTTGCTGACGCAGAATGAGTTGCCTCCGACGCTGGCTCCGCAGGTGAGCGTGCATGAGTTCCCGGGCGGACATATGTTCTATACGCGCGCGGACAATGAGACTGGATTACATTCGCTGGGCGAAGCGCTGGTGGAGAAGCATTAGAGGAAGGCAGTAGGGGATAGAGTGTAGAGCGTAGAGAAGGCTAGTACGACGTTGCGAGGGCCACGGTGATTCTTTCGTTTGTGATGATGGGCATGACGGTTGGGCTGCGGACGATGACGGCGATGGCGGTGCTGTGCTGGTGCGCGTGGCTGGCGTTTCTGCCGCAGCATGGATGGGCGTTCTGGGTTGGGAGCCTGGTGTCGGTGATTGTGTTCACGATTGCCGCGGTGGGGGAGTGGGTGGTGGACACGCTACCTTCGACGCCTAGCCGAACGAGTGCGGGGCCGTTGGCGGCGCGGATTGTGTTTGGAGCGCTGGTGGGGGCGTTGTCGGCGCATGCGGTGATTGAGCCGGCGGCGGGAGGCGCGATCTTTGGAGTGATTGGCGCGCTGATTGGAACGTACGGCGGACATGGGGTGCGCATGTACTGGTCGAAGTCACTGGGGAAGGACCTGCCGGTGGCGTTGATGGAGTCGGGGGTGACGTTGATGCTGGCAGTGTTTGGAGCGTGGGAGTTGCATCAGACGCTTAAGTCGGCGCTGTCATTTCTGCACAAGACGCCGTAGCGGCGAATGCAGCGCGTGGAGATGAAAGAGCCTGCCGGGTGGCAGGCTCTTTTGCTTGCGGTGGTGTGGGCTCAGATCTTAAGGAAGATGCGGCGGCGATACATGATGTAGATGGGAACCCAGCAGACAGCTACGAAGACGATGCAGAAGACCATCGAGGCCATGGGGGCGTAGGGGATAACGTGCAGGATGCTGACATAGAACCAGCGCAGGAAGGCTACGTGGGGTTGGGGGTGAATGAGGTCAAGGGCTCCGGGCAGGAGTTCAGAGAGGACATACGCGGCGATGGCGTTGGTGCCGAAGACAAGAAGGACCATGTAGCGGCTGCGGGTTTGCTGGTCTGATTTTTTAGCGCCAAGGATATCGATGAGGTAGATGCTGAGGGCGAGGAGGAGAAGGCTCCAGCCGGCGGCGTAGAGGACGTAGGAGCTGGTCCAAAGTTTTTTGTTGACGGGGAAGGTGAAGTTCCAGAGGCCGCCGGTGAGGAGGCCTGCGCAGCCGGCAAGTGCGATGCCGCGCGCTTTCTGGGCGATGCTGCGGGTGGAGCGGAGCCAGATGCCGGTGAGCATTCCGATGAGCGTGGTGGCGACGGCCGGAATGGTGCTGAGCAGGCCTTCGGGATCACGGGTGCGCTCGTAGAGATGCGAGGGAGAGAAGATCTGGCGATCGATCCAGGCGGTGAGGTTGGCGTACTTGTCGAGGAGCGGGATCTGGTGGGTGGGGACGCCGTAGCCGGGGACGGGAACGAAGCGCATGAGGATCCAGTAGCCGATGAGGCAAGAGACGGCGACTACGACTTTGTTCTTCCACGAGGGGCTGTAGAGATAGAAGACGGCAACGATGAGATAGCAGAGGGCGATGCGCGGGAGGACTCCGTAAAAGCGCATGGTGTGGAGATGGAAGAAGGGAAAGCTGTTAACGAGGAGGCCGAGGAGGAACAGGATGATGGCTCGGCGGAAGGTGTGGCCTAGGAGCGAGGATTTGCTGTCGCCTTTGGCGAGGCGCGCCTGCGTGGAGAAGACGGTGGAGATGCCGACGAGGAAGAGGAAGGTAGGGAAGACGAGGTCGGTGGGGGTGAAGCCGTTCCAGGCGGTGTGGTTCATGGCCCAGTAGGCGTCGGGGCCGCCGCCGTTGTTGTTGACCATGATCATGAAGCCGATGGTGAGGCCGCGGAGGACGTCGACGGAGAGCCAGCGGTGAACCTTGGGGATGGTGGCTGAGCGCTCGATGGTGGGGAGAGGGATGGAGGTCGGGGTCGTGGTCATGGGGTTTCCTTGGATGGAAGTGGTTCCGGCGGCGGTAGGGAACTGCGGGTCTCTCCACTACGCATCACAAAGACAAGAGCGTGATGCTTCGGTCGAGATGACAACGTTATACCAAGGATCAGAAGAGAGGCTTGGTGTCCTTTTGAGGGCCTTTACGGTTTGGAGGATTGAGGTGGGGCGAGGTTGAGGTCGTTGGCGATGGCTGTGGCGGCGGCGTAGCTGTTTCCAGTGGGGTTTGGGTTGTAGGTGGTCATGCGTCGATTCCAGTTGTCACCGAAGGCGTACCAGTCGATGGGCTTGGGAGTGGTGTTGGTGTCCATGGCTGTTTGGAGAGAGTGGAAGTAGAGCTGCCAGCGGGGGGCGTAGTAGGTGCTGGTGAGGCCGGCGTAGTCGCGGTTGGCGTACTCGTGGAGACCGGCTTCAGAGGCTTTGCGATTGCCCCAGGTGGTGAGGATGGAGCGGGCGTCGTAGTTGAGCTGCTTCAGTTCCGCTGGGGAAGAAGACCAGGGGGAGACGTAGCTTAGCCAGCGGCCGAGGAGGAAGTACTGGTTGGTGGCGAGGAGGGTGTTCTGGAGTTGCATGTCGCGCATCCAGTGGCGGGTGAGGGCCCGGAAGGCTTCGTGATCGTGGGTGACGTAAGCGGCGTTGATCTCGGGGAGCATGACTCGGGATTGGTTGGCCATGACCTGGCGGGCGATGTCGACGAGGTCGAACTGATAGGTTTCGGTGTGGCGGAGAGAGGGCGAGACCTGAAGGAGTTCGGTGAGGGCGGGCTGGAGGGCGGCGAGAGGATAGTGTGCGGCGGAGGGAGCCCAGGAACCGGCGTGGGTGGTGGTGAGGGAGGGTTGCGCGTTGAAGAGAGAGCCTTGGGGAGCGTCGGCGTCCCCGGGGCCGTGGGCGGTGCCGTCGCCGGCGCGGTAGCCGTAGGCGGTGTGGAGGAGGATCTGCCAGGCGTGGACGGCGTGGGGGTCGGGCGTGTCGTTGTGTGTGGGGCTGCCGTAGCGGCGGAGGGCGTAGTCGTTGGTCCAGGTGTCGAGGTCTACGGGATCTTTGTGCCAGGCCATCTCGGTGTAGAGATCGAAGGCGTACGGGTTGGTGTCGAGGCCTTCGGTGAAGAGGGCGGTGCCTACGATGTGGCTGTCAGGGAGGGCGGCCATTTTGGGGAAGCGGACGGCGTAGTCGTAGAGCGGGGCGCCGAGGGTGGTACGGCCGCCGAACTCCCAGAGGCCGCCGAAGAGCCAGTCGGCGCCGTGGAATTGCTTGTCGCGATTGTTGCGGGCGATGCGGCCTTGTTCGATGTCTGCGATGAGGACGTGGCTGGTGTCGACGGCATCGATGATGGCGGGGAGGGGGTTGGACTGCCAGGCCATCATGAACCAGAGAGCGTTGGGGTGAGCGGTTTCGAGGGCCTTCTGGACGAGCTGTGCGGCGGGGCCGGGAGGGACGTTGCCGGTGGTGCCGCCTTCCTGGAAGATCTCCATGTCGTAGATGGAGGTGTCGCCGAAGAGGTCGCGCTGATGGCGGTAGAAGCTGGCGGCGAGGATGGCGAAGCCGGGGTCGCGGGGGTCGAGCCAGCCGGGACGGGTGAAGCCGTTCCAGTCGCCCTGGGTGATGACGTGGGCGCCGGGGTGGAGGGTGGCGAAGTCGGCGGGGACGATGCCGTAGTAGCCGGGGAGGACGGGAGTGATGCCGAGGGCGCGAAGGCTGTCGATGATTTTTTTGGCGGAGGCGGCGCGCTTGTGGAGGAGGTCGAGGGAGATGGGCTCGTCGAAGCAGCACATATTGCCCATGAGCTGCCAGTTCTGGTGGGCGGGTTGGGTGATCCAGTTGCGGATGGCGAGGTCGGAGTAGCCGGCGTCGCGGAAGGTTTGGTAGAGGACGAGGTCGGCGCCGCGCTCGATGAGGATGGCGTTGGTGCCGGAGAGGGCGAGGATGTCGATCTCGTGCTGCCAGCGGGCGTCGGACCAGTAGGGGCCGGCGTAGCCGTCGACGTTTTCGTTGAGGGCGTAACGGACTTTGTAGAGCGCTGGCTTCTCGATGGGGGTGCTGGGCGCGGGGAGCGTGAGATTGGGTGGGCCGAGTTGGAGGCCGTTGGTGGAGACGTTGAGGTGCGCTACGTATTTGAGGTACCAGTTGACGCCGTAGAGGAGGGTGGGGATGGTGGCGGCTTCGACGTGGATCGAGCCGGGGGTGCCGGTAATGCGGAAGGCGTCTGGCTGGTCGGGGTGGAGGGTAAGGTGGAATTGGGGGGCGAGGTGCGGCATGATGCGGTGGAGGACGGCTTCGGCGGGGGCGACGCTGGTGGGGGTTGGCGCGGGTTTGGGTGCCTGGGCGGCTGCGGGGAGGGTGAGGGCGAGGAGGAGACTGGCGCGGCGGAAGGGCCTAAGCGAAAGCATGCCAACACTATATCGCTGAGCGGGTGGCGGTCGGAGGCAGTCAGGAGATGTGGGGGAGTTTGCGGGGGTGAGATTCGTGGAGCTCGTGGTGGAGCTCGTCGACTTTAGCTCGGGCGCGGGTGAGGGCTTTGCGGCCGGCGGCGGTGATGGTGTAGACGCGACGGCTGCGGCCGGTGACATTGCGGAGCGTGGACTTGAGGAGGCCGGTGCGCTCGAGGCCGTGGAGGAGCGGGTAGAGGGTTCCGGGACCGATGCGGTAGCCGTGGTGGGCGAGCTCTTGCATCATGGCGAGGCCGAAGATGGGCTGGTGCGCGGCGTGGGCCAGAACGTGGATGCGGATGAGGCCGAAGTAGAGTTCGCGTTGAGGCTTGAGCACGGGATTATGTTAACGCGTTCATGATGAGAGCGGGGTATGATGTTATCGAAAATCGATAGCAGGCAGGATGGTCTATGCGGCAGAGGCTTCGGGTGAGCGTGTTGTGGGGATGCGCGGTGGCGCTGGCGCTGGCGTGGGGTGGCGCGCGGGCGTGGGGGCAGGCGGGACCTCCGTTTCAGACGGATGATCCTACGCCGGTGGACCTTGGGCACTACGAGGCGTACGTGTTTGCCACGGCGGATGGGACGCCGGCGGAGATGGATGAGGTGGGGCCGGCGTTTGAATTCAATTGGGGCGCGGTGCCAAATATTCAGCTGCATGCGATTCTCCCGTTGGGCGCGGTGATTCCGAGGAATGATCCGGCGTTTTTGCCGGCGGGTGAGGGGCCGAGTGCGTTTGGGATTACGGATGTGGAGCTGGGGTTTAAGTGGGGGTTCATTAAGCAGACGAAACATCGGCCGCAGATTGGGTCGTTCACGATGTTTGAGATTCCTACGGGAAGCTATGCGAAGGGGTTGGGGGTGGGGAAGACTTGGTACAAGTTGCCGGTGTGGGGGGAGAAAGAGTTTGGGTCGTGGAGTCTTTGCGGGGGGATGGGATACACGGTGGTGCCGCAGACGGATTACAAGAATTTTTTGTATGGCGGGTTTTTGGTGAAGAAGACGGTGAGCGAGCGGCTGGAGTTGTCGGCGGAGGTGTTTGCGCATGCGCGGGAGGGGTTTGCGGCGGCGCAGACGGAGGCGTCGACGCTGATTGATGCTGGCGGGTACTACCACTTTAAGCAGCCGGGGTTGCAGTTGCTGTTTGCGTATGGCCACTCGGTGGCGGGGCAGACGGAGAACTATGCGTATTTGGGGCTGTACAAGACGTGGGGGACGGATAAGGACAAGAAGGATGATGCGGCGGCGGGGCCGATGCCGCATGGCGGTGCGTTCTAGGAGTTGCTTGAGGGAGGATTGAGCGATGCAGCTTACAGTGCGCGAGCTTTGGACGATGGTGCATGGGATGGGGTTTGGGGTGCTGTATCTGCTGGCTTGTTCGGGGATGCTGGTGGAGTTGTGGAGAGTGGTTGTGGCTGGTGGGGAGATGTCGTTGGGTCAGGAGAAGTTTCTGAAGGCGTACCTGATGGTGATGGTGGGGCTGGCGTGGGGAGCGGTGCTTACGGGGGCTTATGTGGTGTACCCGTGGTATCGGGCGGTACCTCCCGTTGGGACGGTGGACCTGTCGGGGTATCCGCAGCGGCTGTTGATGCATAGTGCGGCGACGGTGGGCTGGCACTCGTTGGGGATGGAGTGGAAGGAGCATGTGGCGTGGCTGGCGCCGATCTCGATGACGATGGTGGCGGCGGTGTTTCTGCGCTATGGGAGAGAGTTGGGGAGGCACCGCGGGTTGCGGACGGCGGTGTTGGGATTTGCGGTTGTCGCGTTTGCGGCGGCGGGGGTGGCTGGGTTCTTTGGCGCGGAGATCAACAAACATGCGCCGGTGCAGGGCGGGACGGTGATCGTGTTGAGCGAGGGAGGGAAGTGATGAGTGAGGATACGTTGCGGACGAATGGAGCGGGGGCGGCGTCGTTGGTGGCGGCAGGGATTGGGGCGACGGCGCTGGGGGTGCTGGCGGTGGCTGGGGATAAGTCTGCGATGGTGAAGGGGTGGATGATGTTTTATCGGCCGACGGGACCGCTGTCCGGGGTGACGACTACGGCGATCTTGATTTGGTTGGTGAGCTGGGCGGTGCTGGAGTGGCGTTGGGGGAAGCGGGAAGTTGCGATGGGGAGGGTTTGTTGGGTTGCGATTGGGTTGCTGGTGGTGGGGGTGTTGCTGACGTTTCCGCCGGTGGGGGATTTGTTTTAGCGGCTAGGGATTTTGGGCTGAGGGTTTTTCGGCGAGGGCTATGCGGGGGATTTTTGCGTAGTCGTCGAGGATGCGGAGGTCTTGCCAGGGGGTGTCGGAATCCTTGTCGAAGAGGGCGCGGAGGGCGGTGGCCTGGCCGAAGCCGAACTCGAGGGCTAAGAGGCCTTCGGGGTTGAGGGCGGCGTGGGCGGCTGGAATTAAGCGGCGGTAGATGTCGAGGCCGGTGGGACCGGCGAAGAGGGCGGTGTGGGGTTCGTGGTGGAGAACCTCGTCGGGCATGGTGGCGGCTTCGTAGAGCGAGACGTAGGGAGGGTTGGAGACGATGACGTCGAAGGGTGGGACGGTGGCGAAGTAGGGCGCGGCGAGGAGGTCGGATTGGAGGAAGTGGACTCGGTGACCGAGGCCTACGCGGGCGGCGTTGTGCTGGGCGATGGAGAGAGGCGCGGGGAAGAGGTCGGTGGCGGTGATGTTGGCCGAGGGAAGATGGGCGGCGAGGGCAAGGGCGATGGCTCCGGTGCCGGTGCCGATGTCCAGTACGCGCGGTTGGCGTAGGTGGGGGCGGGCGGCGATCCAGTGAAGGACGGCTTCGACGAGGAGCTCGGTTTCGGGGCGCGGGATGAGGGTGTCGCGGGTGACGCGGAGGTTGAGGCCGTAGAACTCCTGGTGGCCGGTGAGGTACTGGATGGGTTCTTTGTTGGCGCGGCGGCGGATGAGAGAGCGATAGGAGCGGAGCAGGGTCTCGGAGAGGTCGGTGTCGGAGTGGGCGATGAGCCAGGCGCGATCGCGGAAGAGGAGATGGGCGAGGAGGGTCTCGGCCTCGCGGCGTGGGATGGTGGTTGCGGCTTCGGCCAGGGCTTCCTGCAGGGTCATAAAGGTAAGGAGTAAGGAGTAGGGAGTAGAGAGTAGTGGGGACTGTTGACCGTTGAGTCTATCGTACGTTGGGTGGGATTTTCGGCGCGCTGCTCCTTACTTGCTCACTGCTCTTTGATCACTGGATCTTGCTCTCTACTCTTTACTCCTTACTCTCTACTCCTTGCTTTCTCCGCATTGATCGTTTTGCGCTAAGCTGGGCTGGTGAGGCGGGGGTGAGCGATGCGGGTGCGGTTTGCGGTGCTGCTGCCTTGGCTCGCGTCGGCGGTGTGGGTGGTGGTGGTGGGTGTGCCGGCGGTGAGGACGTATGTGCAACTACGGCCGTTGGCGCGGGCGGGTAGGAATGCTGCGGTGTCGGCGGGGAGATTTCAGGGGGTGATTCCGCCGTCGAGCTTTGCGGCGTTTGCGGTGAACGCGGCGGTGGTGACGCGGTCGCATGCGCTGACGGCGATGAATATGCCGGGGGCACTGCTGGAGATGCCGGTGGCGGTCGCGCTGGTGCATCCGGCGGAGTGGTATCCGAAGCGGCTGGGGGAGTGGACGCCGAGTTTGCTGGTGATGCCGGTGTGTTGCCTGCCGGCGTGGTGGCTGGTGGGGTTGGGGTTGGATTCGCTGCTGGGATGGCGGCGAATGCATTCGTTGATGGCGCTGCTGGGCGCGGTGTTGTGTGCGATGTTTTTGTTGCTGCTGGCAGGGTATGTGCTGGGATGGACGGCGGTGGACCATGGGCCTGCTGGATGGGTGTATGCGGGGCTGGGGAGTTGGACGGCGATGTTTGCGGTGGTGCCGGTGGCGTGGGTTGTGCAGGTTTGGCGCGGCCGGGGCTTCCGCAGTCGGAAGCTGCGCGGACGGCGAGAGTAAGAGCGGAGCTGATCCTGCGCGTCGCGGATGGCGGAACGGGCTACATGTGTTGCATGAATAAAGATTCATGGGCTGGTTGTGGTGGGTGGACGTCTAAAGAAGAGAGTGTTGGGATGGTGTTGCAGGTTGGTGCATCCGATAGGGGAGTTGAGACGTACAAACGAGGGGTGCTATTTGGCGAGTGAGCGGACGGGATGGTGGAGGTTTCTGGGTTGGCGGTTGTTGCTCGTGGTGCTGCTGTTTCCGGGAGTGGGGTTTGGGCAGCAGGCGGAGAGTGGGCCGACGCTGACTCCGATGCAGGTGGTGAAGACGATGATTGCGCATGAGGATGATGATCGGGCGCACAAGGACCAGTATGAGTTTCTGTCGCAGGAGCGGTCCGATCGGACGGGGCAGCATGTTTGGACGGAGCGGGTGGCGGAGACGTCGTTTGGGCGGGTGAGGTTCCTGCTGGCGATTGATGGGAAGCCGCTGGATGCGGCCGCGGAGGGTGCTGAGCGGGGGCGGCTGGCGGAGATTGTGGCGGACCCGGAGGCGTTTGAGGCTCGGGAGCGGTCGCAGAAGGATGATGAGGCAAGGGCGCGGAAGATGCTGGATCTTCTGCCGCAGGCGTTTGTGTTTGATAACGTGCGGCTGGAGGATGGGGTTTGGAAGATGGACTACCGGCCGAACGCGGCCTATGACCCACATGGGATTGAGGACAGGGTGTTGGCCGCGATGCAGGGGACGGTGGCGATCGATGCGGCGCAGGGACGGTTGCTGCATATCGACGGCGAACTGCCGGCGGATGTGTCGATTGGGTTTGGGCTTGTTGCGACGGTGAAGGCGGGGAGTACGTTCAGCAGCGATCGCGCGGATGAGGGTGGGCACTGGCGGACGCTGGATGTGAAGACGGATATCAAGGGGAAGGCTGTGCTGTTTAAGTCGGTGAGCAAGAGTGAGTATGTGGCACGGTCGGAGTTTCGGTATTTGCAGCCGGGGATTACGATTGCGCAGGCGGTGGCGCTGGTGGAAGCGCCAGGGGCGGCGGAGGTGGCGGGGGTTGAGGGTGTGGGAAGGTGAGGGTGGTGGCGGGAAGGCGCTTTTAGCTTCTAGCTTTTAGCTCCTAGCTTCTAGCTAAAGGCAAGTACGGGCGCGCTTCGCGCGAGAAGCAGGTTCCTCGCTGCGCTCGGAATGACAATTTCTGGAAGAAATTGTCTGAAGAAAGGCAAAGGCAAAGGCAAAGGCAAGTGCAAAGGCAAGTGCAAAGGCAAGTGCGGATCCCTGCGGGATGACAAACAAAAGGGTTGTGGCGATGGCGAAACTTTTTTGGGGGTGGGTGAAGATTTTGCATTCTGGTGGGGGGTGGCGTGCGTATAGGTGAGTGAGCGCGCAGATGGTGATGGAAGCTTTGGAGTTTCGAAGGCTCGTGGAGATGCACCAGCGGATGGTGTTCTCGCTGGCGCTGCGCGTGACGGGCGAGCACGGAACCGCGGAAGAAGTGGCGCAGGATGCGTTTCTCGAGCTGTATCGGGCGGCGGAGACGCTGGAGAGCGAGGACCATGTGCGGTTCTGGTTGCGGCGGGTGACGGTGCATCGGGCAACGGACGCGCTGCGGCGACGGAAGGTGAGGCCGGAGGCTGCGGCTGAAGAGTGGCTGGAGGAGCAGCACGGGTTGGATGGGGCTGCGGCGGGGGATGGGGCGGCGATGAACGCTGCCGTGGTGGCGAGGCTGGAGGAGCTGCTGCAGGCGCTGCCGGAGGCGATGCGAGTGGCGGTGGTGTTGCGGTACCAGGAAGAGATGTCGCCGGATGAGATTGCGGCGCTGCTGGGACAACCCGTGGCGACGGTGAAGAGTCACTTGCAGCGCGGGTTGCAACTGTTGCGGCGCAAGGCTGCGGTGACGATGAAGGAGTATGTGCGATGAGTGAGAACGAGAAGATGAATGGGCCTGAGTTGGTTCGACCTGCGGAACTGGATGTGAGGTTGGCGGAGTTTGAGTTGGCGTTGGCGCGGGCGATGAGCCGCGTCGACGCACCGGAGGGGTTTGCTGAGCGTGTCATGGAACGTGCGGCAGATTCCTCCGAGATGACGCAGAAGGTGGTGGCGATGCGGCCGCGGCGGCAGTTGTTGCGGATGCAGGCGTGGATGGGCGGAGCGATCGCCGCGGTGTTGGTGGTGGGATTGTTTGGAGCCGAGCAGATGCATCTGCGGCGAGAACGGGCGGAGAAGGCGGCGATGGCGACGCAGCAGTTTGAGGCGGCGGTGCAGGTGACCGATCATGCGCTGGCGCAGACGAGAGAACAGTTGCAGCGGGCGGGCTTGAATTTTGGCGAGTAGGTCAGTGAGCGATTTGCGAGAAGGAAGGAGATTGAGATGAAGACGATGAGCGGGTTGAGGATGAAGGCAGGGATGGCGGTTGTGGCGACGATGCTGGTTGCGGGGTCGGCTGCGGCGCAGAGTGCGACGACGGAGATGCAGACAGATGCTGCAAAGGTTGCTGCGGATATGCAGTCGCAAGCGGAGCAGATACAGGCGCAGGCGAGCGCGATGAAGGCTTCGGTGATGGCGCAGAGTTTGCAGGCGCAGGTGCAATCGCAGGTGGTGGGAGAGATAGCGCAGCGGCAGGCTGAGTCGGCGATGACGCAGGCGCAGATTGCTGCGGTGCGGGCTCAGGCAGCGAGGATGCAGACGCGTGCGGAATCGATGCATGTGGAGAGGCTGGCGCGGAGTGCTGCGATGCAGGCTGACATGGCGGCGCGGTTGGCGCCGATGGAGGCGAAGCTGGAGATGCGGATGGAACCGATGCAGGCGGAGATGATGGCGCGGAGCGCGGCAATGCAGGCTGAGTCGGCTGCGATGATTGCGCCGATGGTGGCGCGGGCGGCGATGATGCAGGCGGGGGTTGTGAATGTTGGGGATCCGCAGGTGAAGGATGATTTGTTTGCGGGGACGGAGAAGTTTGCCAAGGGTGCTAGCGATGTGACGAGCGTGAACCTGGGGCCGGACATGCTGGGGATGGTGAGTGGGAAGCATGGCGGCGAAATGGCGCACAAGATGAACTTCATGATCGTGCGGACGTATGAGTATCCGCATGCGGGGATGTATAACCCGGCGGACCTGGAGGTGTATCGGCAGAGGCTGCGGGAGGGGAAGTGGAACTGCTTTATTCATACGTATGAGAGCAAAACGGGGGAGTCGACCGACATTTGCAATCGGCCACTGCCGAGTGGGCAGGGCAACGAGATGGTGATTATGACGGTGGAGCCGAAGGAGCTGACGTTCATTCATATGAGCGGGAAGGGGTCGTTGGCGGATTTGGGCAAGCTGGGGAAGATGGGCGGGATGGGTGCGATGATGCCTGACCCTCCTGATCCGCCCGAGCCTCCGGCGCATCCGCATCCGTAGGTTGGTTGATCGAGCGCGAAGACATCGTCCCTCTACAATGAGGGGCGATGTCTCTTTTGTTTAAGGTTGGTGCGACGAGTGCGGAGGGTGGACGGCGGGGGGAGCTTGAGCTCCCTCATGGGCGCGTGCAGACGCCGGTGTTTATGCCGGTGGGGACTGCGGCTACGGTGAAGGCTGTCGAGCAGGGGGTGCTGGAGGATCTGAATGCCGAGATTATTCTGGCGAACACGTATCACCTTTATTTGAGGCCGGGGCATGAGTTGATTCGGCGGATGGGGGGCGTGCATCGGTTTATGAGCTGGGAGCGGCCGATGCTTACGGATTCGGGTGGGTTCCAGGTGTTCTCGCTGGCGAAGCTTAGGAAGATTTCGCCGGATGGGGTGGAGTTTCGGTCGCATCTGGATGGGAGTAAGCATTTCTTTTCGCCGGAGCACTCGATGGCGGTGCAGATTGCGCTGGGTGCGGACGTGATGATGGTGTTTGACGAGTGTGTGGAGACGCCGGCTAGTTGGGAGCGGACGCGGGATTCGATGGCGCTTACGCATGCCTGGGCGGAGAGGTCGCGCGCGTATTGGGTCGAGCACAGAGATGAGGTGCCGTGGGCGGGCGGTGCGGCGATTGAGGGGATAGGGGACAGGGGATGGGGGAGAAGGGCTTCGGGGCTGGAAGGGAAGCATCAGGCTTTGTTTGGGATTGTGCAGGGGGGGATGTATGCGGATTTGAGAAGGGAGTCGGCGCTGCGGCTGGTGGAGCTGGATTTGCCGGGGTATGCGATTGGGGGGTTGGCGGTGGGGGAGCCTCGCGAGGTGACGCGGGAGATGATTGCGCGGACGCTGGAGTTTCTGCCCAAGGATAAGCCGCGGTATGTGATGGGCGTGGGGTATCCGGATGAGATTGAGGAGTACGCGAAGATGGGCGTTGACATGATGGATTGTGTGCTGCCTACGCGCGCGGGCCGGCATGCGCTCGCGTTTGTGCGGGAGAACCCGGGGGATCGGCGGAGTAAAGTGGTGCGGTTGAATGTGAAGAAGCTGGAGAATGCTGAGGATTCGCGGCCGTTGGATGAGGGGTGTTCGTGCATGGTGTGCCGGAGGTATTCACGGGGGTATTTGAGGCACTTGATGGTGAGTGGGGAGCAGTTGGGGGCTACGTTGGCTTCGGTGCATAATTTGGCGTTTTATTTGGAGACGATGGAGAGGGTGAGAGGGGAGTTGGCGGGTGGGTGAGATGCGTTTAATAGCTTCTAGCTTCTAGCTTCTAGCTTCTAGCTTCTAGCTTCTAGCTTCTAGCTTCTAGCAAAGGCAAGAGCGGGCGCGCTTCGCGCGAGAAGTAGGTTCCTTGCTGCGCTCGGAATGACAGCTAGGGAGGCAAGCGCAAAAGACAAAGACAACTGCAAAGGCCAATTCAGGGGTCCTTCACTTCGCTCAGGATGACGGCGTAAAACAGGCAACGGCAAAAGCAACTGCAGATCCCTACGGGATGACAAACCAAAGAAGCAACGGCAACGGGGTGGTGGGGCTAGTGGAGCTTGGAGAGTTTTTCCTGGACCTTGGATTGCCATTTATCGCGGGCGTCTGGGTCCATGGTTTGGATGGTGGTGAGGGCGCGGTTGTAGGCTGCTCGGGCGGCGGGTAGGTTGTGGGCGGCGGCTTCGGTATCGCCTAGGACGATCTCTGGCTGGACGGCGTTTGGGGCTATGGATTCGGCGAGGAGAGCTTCTTGGAGTGCGGCTGGATTGTTGTTGGCTCGTTGGAAGGCCCAGGCGTGGTCTACGTGGGGGAGGGCTGCGGCCAGGGGGAGGGTGAAGCGGCCGTTGAAGACCAGGATGCCGTCCTGGATAGAGGTGGTGGGGTGGACGTTCATGAGGGCTTGGTAGGGGTTCAGGACGGAGGAGCCGGACTCGAAGTAGTTGAGGTCTCCGGCGCTGATGAGGATGGGGCCGTCGGTGGCGGTGTTGATGGTGGTGGGGATGTTGGGGAGGATGTTGAAGCCGATGGAGTCGGGAGTGGGGAGGAGGGTGCAGGGGATGCCGTAGTCGGCGGGGAGGACGAAGGGGGTGACGAAGTAGGCGATGCGGCAGTGGGTGATGTGGTGGGTGCGGAGATAGTCGGCAGTGGCGAGGAGTTGCTGGCCCCAGTCGGTGTTGGAGTCGGAGAGGTAGCGGTAGGTTTGGGTGGGGCCTCCCCAGGCTTCGTTGGCGTAGGCGATGTAGTCCGGCGAGGCGTGGAGCGTGGTGGCGATTTGGGCGAGGAGGATGAGGGCGATGGGGTAGAGCCAGCGGCGGTTGTGCTGGAGGAGAGCGGAGAGGCCGGCTCCTGCCAGTACGCAGCAGAAGACCCAGATGGGGAGGATGTGGCGAGCGCCGATGTTGAGGTGCGAGGACATGGCTACGGCGAAGTAAAGAGTGGGTGGGGCGATGAGGAACCAGAGGGCGCGGGCGTTGCGGAGATAGCGGCGCGCGATGGCGAAGCCGGTGAGTGCTAGCGCTGCTAGCATCGCTAGCGTGGTCTTGATGAGGAAGACGGCAGGGAAGTAGTACCAGATGCCGTGGGCGTAGACGTGGCCGAAGAAGAAGCTGGGCATGTCGTCGGCCATCTTGCGGACGTCGGCGAGGCCGTAGAGGTAGCTTTCGGGGAGGAGATGGAAGCGGGCGGCGAAGAGGAGGCCTCGGGCTTGAATGCCGGCTAGCGGACCGACGTAGTCGGCGAGCGAGGGCGAGAGATGGAGGCCGGCGGGGCGGGCGTTGTAGCGGAAAAAGTAGAAGCTCCAGAGGACGGCTACGCCGATGAGGGTGATGATGGCGAAGGCGGCGGCGTAGTGGAGAGCGGTGCGGGCGAGGGTGGTCTGTTGCTCGTCGCGGGGACGGCGCGGGGTGAAGGCTCGAGCGATGAGTTCGCCGAGGAGCAGAAGGACGATCATGGGGGCGAGGAGGACGGTGGAGTGTTTGCAGCCCAGGGCGATGCCGGCGGAGAGGCCGGTGAGGATGAGGCGCGTGGGGGTGGGGCGCTGGAGGTATCGCCAGAGGAGGTAGATGGTGGCGAAGATGGTGCAGGCGGCGGGCATGTCGGTGGTGACGTAAGCGCCGAAGGCTAAGAGCGTGGGGTCGAAGCAGAAGAGGGTGAGGGCGATGAGGCCGGCGGTGAGCGAGAACATCTCGCGCGCGGCGAAGAAGACGAAGAGCGCGGCGGCGATGGCGAAGATGAGGGTTGGGAGACGGGCGCGGAAGACGAGAGTGTCGGCGGAGTAGTGGCCGCCGTCGGAGGGGCCGTTGCGGTAGAGGAGTTGCTGGCCGTCGAGGTAGGCTTCGGCTTTGAAGAAGCGATTTTGCAGGGGTGGGACTTTGAGCTGCAGGGGGAGCAGAGGGAGGGTGGCGATCTCTTTGACGAGGGGAGGGTGCTCGGGGTTGAGGCCGAAGTCGTGGGTGGTCCAGCTCATGTAGCCGGCGAAGATGTGGTCGCCTTCGTCCCAGGTGAGGGACTGACCGTGGATGGCGTGGATGATCTGCGCGGAGAGGATGCAGAGGAGAGCGAGTACGAGGACCGTGGTCCAGCGGTTGTTTCGGAGAGCGGGTTTCGTCGTCATGAGAAGGTGGGGGAATGATATGTCAGGGCGCGCGGGAGAGTCACGATTGATGGGATTTCGCTTGGCGTGAGTCGTGAGTCGAAGGATACTGGTTCGCATGAAAGCTTGGGTGAGGGTTGGAGTGTTGGCGGCGATGGGCGCGCTTCCGATGGGGGCGCAGCAGGCAGGGACGGTGACGGGGCATGTGACGTGCGGGGATACGCAGCGACCGGCGCGGTTTGCAGGGGTGATGCTGCTGGGGGTGCCGAAGGAGTCGGCGGGGATGGTGACGCCGCCGCCTGCTCCGGGCGCGGATGGGATGAAGGCTGCGATGAAGGCCATGGACGCCATCGACGTGGTGCAGACGGAGACGGGGATGGATGGGAACTACACGGCGGTGAATGTGGCGCCGGGTGACTACTATGTGTTCGCGTCGGTGCCGGGATATGTGCAGCCGGCGGCGATGGTGCAGGCGGCGATCGACGCGGGAGCAGACCCGGCGAAACAGATTCCAGGGATTCCGATGGTGCATGTGGGATCGGACGGGGGCGCGTCGGCGGATTTGACGGTGCAGCGTGGTGGCGCGGTCTCGGGACACGTGATGTGGGACGATGGCAGTCCGGCGGCGAAGGCGATGGTGACAGTGGTGTCGACGAAAGAGAGTGCGAAGAAGATGCCGCCGCAGTTTGGGATGCTGGGGATCGCTGGCGGATTGGGCGGAAGTGGAATCCTGTCGATCTCCGATGACCTGGGGCAGTACCGGATTGCGGGACTGGCTCCGGGAGAGTACGTGGTGAAGGCGACGATGCAGTTACACACGGGGTTTGCGATGGCGCGTGGGGTGATGAACCTGGCTGGGTTGGGGGCAAACAAGCCGCTGGTCGTCTATGCGCCGGCGGCGTTGCATAAAGCGGATGGGAAGCCGGTGACGGTGCACGCGGGCGATGAGATTACGGGTGAGGACGTGACGGTGAATTTGACGGGCATGCACTCGGTGAGCGGGAGAGTGGTGTCGGCTGAGGATGGGCACGGGTTGAATGCGGGGGCGGTGGAGCTGAAGGACGCCAGCGACAAGGATGTGATGCGAGGTGCGGCCTTGGATGCGAGTGGCAACTTCACGGTGGAGTTTGTGCCGCCGGGAACGTACAACCTGACGGTGACAGGTGGGGCGGATACAGAACCTTCGAAGAAGGTGCCGACGGGGCTGATACGGTTCAGTATGCCGGACACTGTGCAGAGCTATGAGGATGGAAAGCAAAGCGTGGTGGTGACGGATACGGATGTGACGGGCGTGAATGTGGCGCTGCAGCCTTCAAAGACGGTGAAGACGACGCCGAGCCGGTATGAGCTATTGGGGCATTGAGGGAGAACGGCAGGTCTCTTGACCGCGCATCGCACGAAGCCCGGATCGTTCGGGCTAGAGGACGCGGTCTGAGTAGGGTCCTATGAGGTGGGGTGGAGGATAGGATTGATCAGGGGTTGGAGGGTGTGGGCGATTTCTTCAGAGGGGGGATGGTTGAGGGTGCGGGCCCACTCGCGGGCGGCGCCGTAGATGGCCCAACTGGCGGTGGCCGCGATGAGTTCGGGGGAGTAGTTGCCGGTGGGGGGGTGCTTGCGGATGCCGTCTAGGAGCATGCTTCGAACTACGGAGACGATGGCCGTTTCCATGTGCGGGGGGAGATGGGCGGCGGAGGGGCAGTCGGATGCGGTGAGGGACTGGGTGAGGAAGTCGCAGACGCCGAGGATGATGCCGTGGAGGGCGTTACCGCAGGTGCCGTCGAAGACGATGCCGCGGGAGGCGATAAGGGCGAGGAAGCGGTGGGCGACCGCACACTCGAGGAGAGCAAACTTGTCGGGGTAGTGAGCGTAGAAGGTGGCGCGGTTGACGCCAGCGGCGTCGGTGATCTCCTGGACGGAGAGCTTGTCGAACTCGCGAGTTTGGAGGAGCTGGGCGAGGGCCTGCTGGAGGAGCTGGCGGGTGCGGCGGACGCGGGGGTCAGTGGGGTCGGCGGAAGGCGCAGATTCGGCGGGGGTTTCTGCGGGGGTGGGGATTTCGCCGGCGATGGCCGAGGGGAGTGCCATGGAATTGAGGGTACTAGAGGATCGGGATTCGGGTACGGATAAAGATGTGGGTTGGGTGCGGCTCACAGACGTTTTCCCCGAATTTTGCTTAACTTACATGAGGATTGGTTGATTAACGACATTTGTTGTGATTCTATGAATCAACATCTGTTGTTTAGACATCAACTGTTGTAAAGGAGATTCACCATGGCTAACTCGTTGCAGGATTCGCCGAAGGTTTTGTTGCACTTGGATTCGAGCCCGATGAGGGCGGCGTCGGTTTCGCGGCACCTCTCGGAGACGTATGTCGAGAACTGGAAGAAGGCGCATCCGGGTGGCCGAGTGATTACGCGGGATTTGGCGGGTAGCGGGTTGGTGTCGATTACGGCGGCTTGGGTGGCGGCGGCGTATACCCCGGAGGAGTCGCGGACGGCGGAGCAGAAGGCGGTGCTGGCTACGTCGGATGAGCTGCTGGCGGAGGTGCTGGCGGCGGATGAGCTGGCGATTGGGGTGTCAATGCACAACTTCAACATTCCCAGCGTGCTGAAGCTTTGGATTGACCAGGTGGTGCGCGTGGGCAAGACGTTTGCGTATGTGGACGGCGCGCCGAAAGGGTTGCTGGTGGGGAAGAAGGCTACGTTCCTGGTGGCCACTGGCGGGACGTATGGGAAGGGGACGGCAATGGAGTCGTTGAACTTTATTGAGCCGTATTTGAAGACGCTGTTCGGGTTTGTCGGGATTGGAGATGTGGTGTTCCATACGGCGGGCGGAGCGGCGGCGCTGAACTATGGAGCGGATCGGGCGGAGTTTTTGCAGCCGCATGATGAGGCTGTGGCGGCGCTGGCAGCGGCGTGAGGGCAGGGGATAGAGGATAGAGTGCAGAGGATAGAGAAGGCGGGCCTCCGGGGGATTTTCCTCGGAGGCCCTTTGCTTTTGGTGGGGTGGGCTGCTGGGTGGTAGGCTCACGCTGATGAGTCTTGATGGGCAGTTAGGGAAGTTGAGCGCGCTCTATGACGAGAAGAGCGACGGGGAGCTGCTGAGTTTGTATGAGCAGCGCGGTGGGTTGACGGAGATGGCGCAGCAGGCGCTGGCTGGGGTAATGCGGTCGCGGGGGTTGAGTGGAGGCGCGGCTGTGGAGTCGTCTGGCGGTGCGGATGATGGGGCCGATGAGGGTGTTGCGGACCCGGAGGATTCGGTCGCTGAGGGTGAGGTGCTGGTGTACCTGTTTCACGATGCGTTTGAGGCTCGGGAGGCGATCCGGGTGATGCGCGAGGCGGGGATTGAGCACCGGATGTTGGACTGGCATGTGGTGAATCCGGAGATGGAGGTGTCGCAGACGGGGGTGGACCTGGGGTTGGTGGTTGGGCGTGGGGATGTAGCGCGGGTGGGGAAGGTGTTGAAGGAGCAGTTGGGGCTGTTTCCGGATGCGGAGGATGTGGCGAGGGAGGCGGGTGAGGCGTTGGCCGTGCTGTCGATGTTTGAGCGCGGGGATGCGCTGGTGGCGGCGCGGGCGTTGGGCGAGGCGGGGATGACGTATCTGTGGCGCGATGGACGGGACCATGTGGGTGAGCTGCCAGATGAGGATACGGTGGCGATCGAGGTGAAGGCTGCGGATGTGGAACGGGCGGCGCGGTTGGTGGAGGTTGCGCTGGCGGAGTTGTGAGCGTTTGGCAAAGCCTCGGCATTCCCTCAGCGGATAAAGCCGCATGGAGTTCGTGGAGATGATGTGGGACTAAAGTCCCGCCCCTTCAAAACGAAGAGGCATGGAGAGATTCCTGAAGATGGATGGAAGAGAAGGTACGGCACGATGGGATTGTTTGGGAAGAAGCTGAAGCAGGAACACAAGGTGATGTTGCAGGCGGAGCGGGCGGGTGGGAAGCTGCTGCCGGAGTATCACCGGGCTACGCCGGAGTGTCCGCGGCCAGAGCGGTGGAGCATGTATGACTCGATGACGGCGGAGGTGGAGGTGCTGGAGTTTTTGCGCACGCTGGTGACGACGGTGAAGCCGGAGCTGGTGGTGGAGACGGGGGCGTTTTTGGGGGTGTCGACGCTTTGGATTGCGGAGGGGTTGAGGGCGAATGGGTTTGGGAAGATTATTTCGTGCGAGTTTGATCCGAAGGTGTATGCGGCGGCGAAGGAGAAGATTGACGCGCATGAGTTGGCACCGTGGATTGAGTTGCGGAATGCGTCGTCGCTGGAGATGAAGGTGGAGGGGACGATTGATCTTTTGTTTGTAGACTCGGACCCGGAGATACGAGAGCAAGAGGTGCGGCGGTTTTTGCCGCAGGTGCGGCCTACCGGGTTGGTGTTGATGCATGATGCGAGTTCGCATATGAAGACGGTGCGGGATGCGGCGTTCAAGTTGGAGCGGGAGGGCTTGTTGTCGTGCGTATTTCTGCCGACGCCAAGGGGGTTGGTGGTGGCGCAGCGGCGGGAGGGTCGGGCGTAGTCGTTGGGTATGGGTGGTATGCTTTGGGGCAATCGTACGGTTTCGTTTGGGCTTTGGGCCTGATGGTGTTTCCTTGACTCCCAGCAATGGAAAGGCGCGCGATGCGTGCTGTGGAACCGCAGGTGGGTGCTTCGTCGTTGGGTGAAGATGCGGCTGAGCAGCAGGTGGGGAAGCGTGCACTGCGCAAGGCTAGCTGGCGGCTGATTCCGCTGCTGGGTGTGGGCTATGGTATTGCGTTCATGGATCGGATCAACATTAGTTTTGCTTCGCTGCAGATGAACCGCGATCTGCACTTCAGCGCAGCGGTGTATGGGTTTGGGGCGGGACTGTTCTTTGTGAGCTATGCGGCGTGCGAGGTGCCGTCGAATTTATTGCTGTGCAGGTTTGGGGCGCGGAGGTGGCTGGCGCGGATCATGCTGACGTGGGGCGTGCTGGCGATGGCAATGATGCTTGTGCGGACGCCGGTGGAGTTTTACACGATGCGGTTTCTGCTTGGGATTGCGGAGGCGGGGTTCTTTCCGGGCGTGATTGTGTATCTGTCAGAGTGGTTTCCGGCTTACATGAGAGCGCGGGTGATCAGCCGGTTTTATATTGCGTATCCACTGGCTTCTACATTTATGGGAGCGGTGGCGGCGCCGTTACTGAAGCTGCAGGGACGGCTGGGGCTGGCGGGATGGCAGTGGCTATTTCTGCTGGAGGGGCTACCGTCGGTGCTGTTCAGCGCGGTGCTGTACCGGTATCTGACTGACAAGCCGGTGCAGGCGATGTGGCTGAGCGCGGAGGAGCGGGGCTGGCTGGTGCGGGAGATGGCCGCTGAGCGAGTGCCGGGCGGGCATAGCGAGAATATCTGGAAGGCGCTGCGAGACCCACGGGTATTGCAGATTGGGGTGATGTTTCTGTGCATGCTGACGTCGATCTATGCGTATGGGATGTC
The DNA here is from genome assembly GCA_049578265.1 of Acidobacteriaceae bacterium. Lineage (GTDB taxonomy): Bacteria > Acidobacteriota > Terriglobia > Terriglobales > Acidobacteriaceae > Granulicella. The sequence goes on along the minus strand of JBAULP010000015.1, from coordinate 18,733 downwards.
GGCGCCGGCGATTCTGGAGCGTGCGACGGGACTGGGCGTGGCGGGTGTGGGGTGGCTGATCTCGGGTGGCGGGCTGCTGGGAGCGGCGGCGATGCTGCTGAATGCGAAGCACTCGGATAGCAGCGGCGAGAGGAAGTGGCATGTGGCGGTGCCGTTTGGGTTGATGGCGGTGGGGTACGTGCTGAGCGGGTGGGTGCAGACACCATGGGTGGTGGTGACGGCGCTGACGATGGCGACGGTGTCTACGGCCGGGCTGCAGGCTCCGATGCTGGTGTTGCCGTCGAAGTTTTTGCAGGGGCGGTCGATGGCGGCGGGGATTGCGGCGATGAATACGATTGGGATGGTGGGAGGGTTCCTGGGACCGTGGTTGATGGGGTTGGCGAAGGATCGGACGGGGGAGTATCGGCTGGGGTTGGTGGCGCTGGTGGTGCCTTGCTTGATTGGGGCGGCGCTGGTGTTGACGCTGCGGGTGAGGGATGGGGCGGCGGAGAGGGTGGGGGTTGAGATGGTTGCGGAGGGGTGATTTCTTGGCAGGTGGCAGGTGGCTTCTAGCTTTTAGCTTCTAGCAAAGGCAGGAACGGGCGCTCGCTTCGCGAGCGGGAAGCAGGTTCCTCGCAGCGATCGGAATGACAGCTAGAAAGGCAATGGCACAGGCAAAGGCTGTTGGTTGCGCGGTGTCTCAGGCGGTGAGGGTGCGGGTGGTGCGTTGCCAGAAGAAGCACATGGCGATGGCTCCGCAGGTCAGGGCGACGAGGAGGCCCCACCAGAGGCCGGCGGCGCCTAGTTTTTCGTGAAAGCCTAAGAGGATGCCCAGGGGCATGCCGATGACCCAGTAGGCGATGAGTTGGGTGATGAAGGGGGCGTGGGTGTTGCCGGCGCCGCGGAGGGCTCCGGTGGCGGTGATCTGGACGCCGTCGAAGAACTGGAAGCCGGCGGCGATGAGGAGGAGGGGGACGGCGGCGGCGATGACTCCTGGGTTGGGGGTGAAGAGATGGGCGATGTGAGTGGGGATTGTGAGGAGAAGGACGGAGGCACAGAGCATAAAGGCTGCGCCTGCGCCCACGCCGCTCCAGCCGGCCGCGATGACGTTGGCGGTGGTTGCCGCGCCGGTGCGCATGCGGCCGATGGCGTGGCCTACTCGGACAGAGGTGGCGGCGGAGATGGCGAAGGGCACCATGAAGGTGGTGCTGGCGCACTGGAGGGCGACTTCGTGTCCTGCTAGAGGGAGTGGGCCGAAGGTTGCGATGAGCGAGGTGACGAGGGCGAAGATCGCGATCTCCACGAAGATAGAGGCGCCGGCGGGAGCGCCGAGGAGAAAGAGGCGGCGGAGGTGAAGGTATTCGATACGGCGGGAAGGGCGATGGTTGAGGCTGGCGAAGAGGCCGTAGCGGTGGTTCCGGTCGGCTTGCCAGACGGCGATGAGCAGGACGGCCATGAGGTAGAGGCGGGCGAAGCTGGTGGACCAGGAGGAGCCGGTGACGCCGAAGGCAGGGATCGCCAGGGTGTGACCGGCGAGGTGCCAGCGGTGGCCAAAGATTAATAGCCAGTCCACGCCGGCGTTGACGAGGTTCGCGGAGATGAGGGCGAAGGCGATAGGTCGGCCATGGTGCGCGGCTTGCAGGTAGCGGCGGAGAGCGAAGTAAAGCAGCAGGGGGAGGGTTCCGTAGTTGAGACCCTGCATGGCGGGGACGGCCTGGGCGAGGATATTGCGGTTTACGGGAAGATGGAGGAGAAGCGCGGGAGTGACCGCGAAGATTGCGATGAGGAGTGCGGAGAGAGCGACGGCCATGACGAGGCCGTGGAGGAGCCAGCGATTGGCTTCGTGCTGCTGCTTGGCGCCGAGGGCCTGGGAGATGAGGGTATCGAGGCCGAGGAGGACGCCGCCGACGCCGAAGCAGAGGGTGTTGAAGAGGACCTGGGCGAGGGCCGCGGCGGACATGGCGAGGGCGGAGTTGGGGAGATGGCCGAGCATGATGGTGTCGACCAGTGACATGGCGACCCAGCCTAGCTCGCCGGCGATGAGCGGCAGGGCGAGGTGGACGAGCGGGGGCAGCTCGGTGCGAATGTCGCTCAGCTTGATGCGCATAGGTAAGGGTAGCGTATGCGCGGACGGCAGGAGTTGGACGTGTGGGTGTGCGTTACTTCGTCAGCTCGGGATGTTCCGAGAGGCTGAGGATGTTGCCGTCGGGATCTTTGAACCAGGCTACCTTTGCGCCGGTGGGCGAGGTCCAGATACCAAGGTTGTCTTGCGCCATTCCTTCAAAGCGCTCGAAGTGGACTCCGGCTTGCTGCAGAGAGGTTACCATTGCGGCGATCTGCGGGACTTGCCAGCCGAGGACTGTGCCGTGGGCAGGAGGCAGTTCTTTGGCCATGCCGAGACGAAGCATGATGCCGTTGGCGTCGAAGACCAGCGCGAAGGGGGGCTCCTCTGTGAGGAGGCGAAGGCCGAGCGTGCGCTCGTAGAAGTCCTTGGCGCGGGGCACGTCTACGATGGTGGCGAAGGCGATGAGGTTGAAGCTTCCGAGTCCGATGGATTGCGGCATAGGGCGATGATGAGCTTGATTTGCGATTGTCGCAAGAGTGCTGTTACGCCATAATATATCTCCATTGCGACAGCAGACGGTTTTGACGGAGTTCGATCCGAAGCGCGGCGTGTCTGTGGCGACGCTTGCGTATGACTACACCTCGGGTTACCAGGTGCCGGAGCATTCGCATGGGTCGGATCAACTGATCTATGCGACCCGCGGGATGATGGAGGTGGCGTCGGGTCAGGGTCTATGGCTGACTCCTCCACACTTTGCGTTGTGGATTCCGGCGCGAACGCTGCATCGGATTCATATGCCGGAAGCGGTCTCGATGAGGACGCTTTATCTACGAGCGGGACAGGCCGCGAGACCTGAGCCGGGTGTTGCTGTGGTGCATGTGACGCCGCTGCTGCGCGAGTTGATTCTTGAAGCGGTGCGGGTGGGGCAGCTCCGGATGAGGAACCGTTGCGAGTGCGCTTTGCGCGATCTGCTGATTGCTCAGCTCGAGAAGGCGTTGCCCATTCCGACGTTTATGACTTTGCCGCGAGAGGAAAGAGCGCTTGCAGTGGCACGCGCGGTGATGCGAAACCCGGCGGAGACGAAGACGATGGCGGCCCTGTGCGCTGACGTGGGCGTCAGTGTTCGAACGATTGAGCGACTGTTTCGCCATGAGGTTGGAATTGATTTCGAGTCATGGCGACGACAGGTCAGGCTGACGAAGGCGGTTGAGTTTCTGGTTGCGGGATGTTCAGTGAAGGAGACTGCGTTCAATATTGGTTATTGCCAGCCGAGCGCGTTCGTCGAGGTGTTTCGGCGCACGTTTGGAATGACTCCGAAGGCGTGGGCGTTGGCGTTATGGGGGAAGGAAGATGCGGGGTATGGGGCCAGCTGATCTGCGAAGATCAACTGGCCCGTGCGTGGGACGCTAGCGTTGGCTGACGGAGGGTCGTTTGAAGGGGCCGGTTACTTGAGAGGTGATCCAGCCGCCGTAAACGTCGCTGGCTTGAGGGATGACGCGCTCACCGTCAAGGATGCACTCGTCGACGCGGTTGGCGTAAAAGGCGATGTGATTGCGGAGGGCGGCGTAGGGGCGCGCGGGCTGGGTATAGCTCCAGGCGCACTCGACGCTGAGGGCAAGGTTGGGGTCGGTGATGTTGAGGGATGGGTCGAGGGTGAGATCGAGAGTCCAGAAAGCAGCGAGGCCTTTGAACTCGCAGAAGCTGGGCGGGCGGTTGGAGGGTTTGAGGAGGTGGATGGCGACATCGCTGGGGGGAAGGTAGAAGACGGGCGGGTGGCTGGTCTCGAGGATGCGGATGGCGCGGGTGGTCTCGGCGAGGAGAATGCCGGAGTGGAGGACGCGGATGTAGCTGTGAGTGGGCTCGAGGCGGGGAGGGCGCGGGTAATCCCAGACAGATTCAGTGAAGGAGCGAAGAGTTTCAGGCATGTAGTACTTTCCGGGGCGTGCGAGATCAATAGATGCACTTGAACCAAATGTGGGCCCGTGTAAAAGGTTGGACGTGGATTCGGGGAGGAAGGATACGTGCTGTGAAGGGTTTGCGAGGAGAAAGTGCATGGGGTGAAAGTGGATGGGTTGATGGGGTGAAACGGATAAGGAGGCGAATGATCCAAGGTGGGTACGGGAGGGCGGCGAGGGGTCAGGAGCGAGCGAGAACCCGCGATTTCCTTGACATCCCCGCGTGGTTCCGCGATGCTTAACCCTCAGGTGTGATTGACTGGCGTTCGTGGGCGTGTGTCCGGAGAAAAGTTCGGGTGCAGCGCCGAGTGCCAGCGCTTGCGGTACGAGCGAGCGAAAAATCCCCCCATCTTCCAAGGAAGACGCTGCCGGCGACGGAGTTTAGTGTGCGCGGCGCGCAAGTAGGACGTAGCTGTGACCGTTTTAGGGAACGTTTCAGGTTTGGCAGTACTGGCGCCGGGATCGATTTTTGGCCAGTTTGGCGGGATACCGCTGCTGCTGTTGATGTTCGTGGCGATGTATTTTCTATTGATCGCGCCCAATCAGCGCAAGCAGAAGACGTGGGCGGCGATGCTGGCGTCGCTGAAGCCGGGCGACCGGGTTACGACCAATGGCGGAATCCGCGGCGTGATCATCACGGTGAAGGATGATGTGCTGGTGGTCAGGACGCAGCCGGATGGCGTGAAGCTGGAGTTTGTGAAGAGCGCCGTGGCGGCAGTGACCACGGAAGACGATAACAGCAAGACGTCGTAAGACCGTTGCCCGCATGGGCAAACGCACCCTCTCGATTTAAGCATTGAAGGAAACAAGAGAACAATGGGCAAGAATCTCGCCACTAGAACCATCTTAATCATCGCAATCCTGCTGATCTTCGTTTACGGAATCTTCGGGATTCCTCAGGGGGGATTGAAGCAGTCGATTCTGAGACGCATCAACCTTGGGCTGGATCTCAAGGGGGGCATTCACCTGGTGCTGCAGGTGCATGTGGCCGAGGCGATCAACTCGCAGACGGACCGCGATGTGCAGTCGCTGAACACGGCGCTGGCCTCGACGGGGGCGACGGCAGTGAAGCTGAACGCGGCTGAGGCGGCGAACACGCAGGCGCCGGGCTTTGATGTGGTGAAGGCGAACACGATCACGATCCAGAACGTCTCACCGGCACAGCAGTCGGCGGTGCACGACATTCTGACCGGGAACGAGTACGCGAACTACGATGTGGATGCGGCGGCGGGCGGCGGATATACGCTGACGATGAAGCACCTGGCGATCAATGACATTGAGACGCGGACGCTGGACGTTTCGATTGAGACGATTCGCGAGCGTATCGATAAGCTGGGCACGCTGGAGCCGGTAATTGAGAAGTATGGCTTGGGCGAGAATGAGATTTTGCTTGAGTTGCCGGGCGTGTTCGATCCGGCCAAGGTGCAGAAGATCATCGAGACGACTCCCAAGCTGGAGATCCATGCGGTCGTACCTGGTGGGCCGTTTGAGACGCAGGCTGCGGCTTTGCAGAGCCTCGGTGGAGTTGTACCTCCCGAGGAAGAGATTGTAGAAGGCGATGCAGGGATGGGTGGGGGCGACCAGTTCTGGATACTGAAACGCGCGGCTGTAGTGGAAGGCACGGACTTCCGCGACGCGCAGCCTTCGACGGACGAGAATGGGCGGCCGGACATTACCTTTACTCTGACTACCGAAGCCGGCGACCGCTTCTACAAGTACACGGATGCGAACAAGGGCACCGGGCAGATGGCGATCGTGCTGGACAACCGGATACGCGAGGTTGCGGGCATCGAGTCGGCGATTCGCGACCAGGGACGCATCACTGGAGGATTCTCGCAGGAGCAGGCGGAGAGCCTTTCTCAGGCGCTGCGCTCGGGTTCAATTCCGGCAACGATTTCTTACCTGGATACGCTGGTGATCGGGCCGTCGCTGGGCGCGCAGAGCATCCATCAGGGAGTGATCGCGGCTGTTGCGGGAATGCTCGCGGTGATGGCGTTCATGCTGATCTACTACCGTGGCGGCGGCGTGAATGCTGATCTGGCGTTGTTCTTGAACCTGGTCATCCTGCTGGGCTTCATGGGCTATACGGGATCGACGCTGACCCTGCCGGGGATTGCGGGTGTGATCCTTACGATTGGTATGGGCGTGGACTCGAACGTGCTGATCTTCGAGCGAATTCGAGAAGAGTTGCGGCTGGGCAAGACGGCTGCAGCGGCGGTTCAGGACGGCTTCGGACATGCCTGGATCACCATCGTGGATACGCATATCACGACCATCGTTTCAGCGGGAATTCTATTCCTGTTCGGCACAGGGCCGGTGAAGGGATTTGCGGTGACGCTGACCTTCGGTTTGCTGGCGAATATTTTCACGGCAGTGTTCGTGTCGCGGACGATCTTCGACTTCCTGCTGACCAAGAAGGAACGCGGTACGGCAGAGCTTTCGATCTAGGTACAGGGATTAGAAAACGGCTTGGAACGATTGAGAGCCGGATACTCAGAGCAAGCGAGCTAGTGTGGGTTGCTAGCAGTTGAAGGAAAGAAAAACGTGGAACTGTTTCGGAGCTCAAATATCGATTGGCTGGGGAAGAAGTGGTACTTCCTCGGCTTCAGCCTGATCTTTTCGGTGGCAGGATTGTGCAGTATTTTTTTCTGGCACGGCATCCCGCGCGGCGTGGACTTCAAGGGCGGGACGCAGGTCACAGTGCACTTTGACGCACCGCCGAACGAGAACCATCTGCGGGCGGCGATGGATGAGGCGCACATCAAGGACGTGCGCATGCAGCGCGTCTATGACCCTTCGGGCAAGTCCGGCAACGATGAGATCATCGCGCTGCCAGAGTCGACGGCGCAGAATTCGGCGCACGACCAGGGACGGATCGAGATTGAGAATGCGTTGACGGCGAACTATCACGACTCGGGCTTCACGATTCAGGAGGTCGACGTGGTCGGGCCGACGGCTGGAGCGCAGTTGCGCCGCCAGGCTGAACTCGCGACGCTGTACTCGCTGATCGGGATGCTGGTTTACCTGTGGTTCCGGTTTGAGTTGATCTACGGTGTTGCGGCGGTGGTGGCGGTATTCCATGACACGCTGATCACGATTGGGTTTTTCTCGCTGACGAATCAAGAGATATCGCTGACGGTGGTTGCGGCGATTCTGACCCTGATCGGTTACTCGATGAATGACACGATCGTCGTGTTCGACCGCATTCGTGAGAACCTGGCGCTGAACCGGCGCGACAAGCTGCCGGACCTGGTGAACCGCAGCATCAACCAGACGCTGAGCCGGACGGTCATCTCGTCGGGGCTGACGTTCCTTACGGTGCTGTGCCTGTATATGTTTGGCGGCGAGGTGCTGCATGGCTTCTCGTTCGCGCTGGTGGTGGGCATTCTGATTGGAACCTATTCGTCGATTGCGGTGGCGGCGCCGATGCTGGTGGCGTATCAGGAGTGGCGATCGAAGAAGGCGCCGGTGGGCAAGCGCGTTGCGCTGCCAGCGGCCAAGGGAGTTCGCCGCTAGAGCGAGCCCGGCGTGCATTGAAAGTGCACTATTTTGGAGGCAATTTCCATAATTTGGATGAGTTGAGGTAGGATGACGAGCAAGACGCGGCATCTCAAACTCAGTTTTAATTCATCCCAGAAGATGGCTTGACGTTGACGCCAGGCGGCACAATTTTCTCTGTCAAAGAAAAATTGCATCGCCGGGAACAATTTGAGTTAACGCGGTGTCTAAAGCCAATAGCTCTCCCGTCATGGGAATGAGGTCGGTTAAATGTTCGAAGACGCTCTAATGGAATCCGGCGGTAAGCTCAAGACGAAGTCCAAGTATTGGATGATTGGGACGTTCCTATTCAACGTTCTGATTATTGGACTGATGGTTTTGATTCCGCTTCTCTATCCTGAAGCCTTGCCGCACAACTCACTGACGGCGTCGCTGACAGCCCCCCCGCCGCCGCCACCCCCGCCACCACCCCCGCCGCCGCCGATGAAGGTGATTCCGCACGTCGTGGAGGTTGACAACGGCCTGCACGCGCCCACGAAGATTCCTAAGGACATCAAGATGGTGAAGGAGGACGCGCCTCCTCCGCCGTCGACCGGTGGAGTAGCCGGCATGGCTGGCATGGCGGGCGGAGCTCCTGGCGGCATGTTCGGCGGAGTTGTTGGCTCGCACGGGCCGGCGATTCACGTGGAACCGCCAAAGCCCACTGGCCCGGCGCGCATCTCGGGCGGTGTGATCTCCGGCATGCGTATTGCGTTTGTTGAGCCACAGTACCCGCCGATCGCAAAGATCGCGCATATGAGCGGAACGGTTGTGTTGCACGCGATTATCTCGAAGTCCGGCCAGGTGGTAAATCTTGGCGTCGCGAGCAGCACCAATCCGATGTTCAATAACTACGCGATTGATGCGGTGAAGCAGTGGAGATACAAGCCGTATATGCTCAATGACCAACCGACCGAAGTGGATACCACGATTACGGTCAACTTCGCTCTCAACGGTGGAGATTAGTGCCGCAGGGAGCAGCGTGGCGTGGACCTCGGTTGATTATTAACCGGTTCATCAACAGCGCGCCACGGGGCTCAACCTGCGATATGGTAATAATCTCGACGACAACTTCGGCGAGAACAGGCGAAGCCTCCTGTTCCCACCCGTAAGGAAGCCCCGATCGAGTTGCAAGGCTCGATCTAAACAAGCAGTACCGGCAGTACCAGAAAAATGTACGTCCATCCACCAGGAGGAAAGACTTCGTGATTCTCGTTCATCTCGCAAATTTCGCTCACACACACGCAATGCTCGCTACGTACTTCCAGGACGCTCCCGCTGCCGAAGTAGGGTTCGGACCGGCGGCCCTCTGGGCCCAGATGGGCGTACCGGCGAAGATGGTTGTCATTCTGTTGTTCATCATGTCGATCTGGTCGCTGGCCGTGATGATCGACCGTGCCCTGTACTTCTCGGCAGCTCGCAAGCAGTCACGCGAGTTTGCGCCGAAGGTTGCAGGCGCGCTGAAGGAAGGGCGTCTGGACGAGGCGATCAAGGTTGCCGATCGTTCGAAGAAGTCGCACCTTGCTGAGGTTGTGACGGCTGGCCTGACGGAGTTCCGTTCGTTCGGTTCGGGCGGCGCGATCTCCGAAGAGCAGATTGAGAGCTCGAAGCGCGCACTGGAGCGCTCGGAAGCGATCGTTCACGCCAAGCTGAAGAAGGGCCTGGGTGGTCTGGCAACGATCGGATCGACGGCGCCGTTCATCGGGCTGTTCGGAACGGTTGTAGGTATTCTTAACGCCTTCAAGGCGATCGCTACCACGAAGAGCCAAGGTCTGGCGGCAGTCGCCGGCGGTATTTCAGAAGCTCTGGTTACGACGGCGTTCGGTCTGCTGGTCGCTATCCCTGCCGTTATGACGTTCAACTACTTCACGGGCAAGGTTGAGTCGTTCGACGTGGAGATGGACAACAGCTCGTCGGAGCTGGTGGACTACTTCATCAAGCAGTCGCACAACCGCTAAGCCCTGCTGGCTGGCCCCAGGTGGGGTTGGTTTGTAGCAGGCGAGTACGACCTTGCGGGAATCACACTGAGACACCCCGAACGCCGAAGCGAACGGCGTTCGGGGGCTCAAGCTCTCCGCAACAACAGTCAGGGCAGGAAGCTGGAGACGGCGACCACGACCCGAACGGAGTTCAATTTTTATGGCGATTTCGAAGCGCAACGAGGGCAAGAAGGTCAACTCGAACATCAACGTGACCCCGATGGTGGACGTGATGCTCGTGCTATTGATCATCTTCATGGTCATCACGCCCATGCTGGGCGATAAGGTCACGGTGACCCTCCCCAGGGTGAATGCCGCGGTGATCATGGACAACGCGAACAAGGAAGACGCGATCACGGTTTCGGTAACGCGCGATGGGTCGATGTTTGTGCGTGGCGATAAGGTTCAGTCGACGGGCGAGTTGACGAGCAAGGTAGAGGGACTGGAAGCGCTGAAGACGAATCCCGGCGACGACAAATCCGTTTATTTGCGCGCTGATGAGCGTTCGAATTTCGGCAAGGTGGAAGACGTGATTGACGCTCTCCGCGCTGCCCAGGTGAACACGCTGAACCTGATGACGGACAAGACGGCATTGCAGTAAGAGGATTGCTTGCAATCTTCGGTACGCGCTGTTCTAGTGGGCGCGACACATTGGCAGTAAGGAACAATAAGGAGTCTCACTATGGCAATGGGTGGTGGTTCAACAGGTGGTGCAGTATCGGATATGAACGTCACGCCGTTGATCGACGTACTCTTGGTGTTGCTGATCATCTTCATGGTCATCCAGCCGACGACGCCGAAGGGTCTGGACACCGTGGTGCCGCAGCCGCCTAAGGATAAGACGACGCAGACCAACGACAGCAAGGTGATCGTGGTTTCTGTGTTGAACACCGGTGCGACGCCAACGTACAAGATCAACGACACGACGTTCCCGGCGGACCAGATGGCCTCGGAGCTGACGAAGATCTATGAGACGCGGCAAGAGAAGATCATGTTCATCAAAGGTGACCGTGACCTGAGCTTCGGCGCGGTGGCTGCTGCGGTTGGTTTTGGCAAGCAGGCGGACGTGACGAACATCGCGATTATCACGCCGGGCGTTGAGAACGGAACTTAGAGCGAGGACCTGGCGGTAACGCTGGGGAGTTGAAGGATCAAGCGCTCCATCCCGCGGCAGTTTGCCGCACTGGGATGGAGCGTTTTTCTGTTGGGGGCACGCACGCGTTCGCTCCCAGGGGAGGTGGGAAGGACCAGATGCAACGCGGTAGGGTAGAAAGGCCTGCTCGGAGCTCGTGCGGAGGGCGTGGGGCCGGAAGGCTTAGGCGGGCTAGGGCGCCAATGCTCAAAGGGATGCGGGGGCGGGAGGGGCTACTAGAGGCTCTTCTCCGCGGCTTCCACGGAAGGGAAGCGAGGGAAGAACTGATCGACGCGGGTGGAGTTGAAGAGCGCCCAGACGCGCTCGGAGACGCCGACGACGGCGATCTTGCGGCCCTTGTTGGACTGGGAGACGTAGGCGTTGACGATGACACCGAGGCCGGCGGAGTCCATGTAGTCCAGGTCCGTGCAGTCGATGACGAGGAGGTCGGCGTCGACCTCGTGGATGTGGGTCTGGAATTCGAAGATGTGATTGAGGGTAAGCGCGCCCTTGAGAGTGAGGATGGTGCAGCGGGGGTTGTTGCCGGGCTGGAAGGAGTAGTCGAGTTGGTCCTGAGGCATCCCCTAAGCATAGGAATTTTGTTGGGAGGCTAGGTTAACATTCCGTGAAAGAAGATGTGGGGTTGCAATGCAAAGGCCTCCCGGATGGGAGGCCTTTGCGGTAATCCGGAGAGCGATGCTCTGCTTGGACTATTGGGGAGCGATACCACCGTGTTCGGCGATCTTTTCCTTAGCCGCTTCGTTGGCCTTGCGGGCACCGAGAGCGCGCTGCACCCAGGCGTCGGCCTGTGCGAGGTCAGCCTTGCGGGCGGCATCATCGCCGCAGTCGAGGTCGGCCTTACGGCGATAGGTGAGGTTCAGATAGCTCATAGCATCGTCGTAGTTGGGATTGATGTTGACGGCCTGTTGCAGATACTTGAGGCCATCGTTCACGAGATCCGTGTTCTCAGCTTGAAGCTTCTGGCAGGTAGCCTTGGGCATCTTGACGTTGCCTTCAGCATCGTCCTGAATTCCGACGGCACCGAGAGCGGTGGTGGCGTTCTTATATGACTGGAGCCAATCGATCACGCCGATGGTGTAGTTGGCCTCGGCGTCATGCGGATCGAGAGATATGACCTTCTGCTCCATCGCCCTGGCCTTATCGAACTTATGGATGTTGCGATAGATCGATGCTTCCTGGCGGAGGGCATCGAGGTCGTTGGGATTCTGGGCGAGGACGTCGTTGAAGCCGTTGAGGGCTTTCTGAGCGATGGCCAGATTCTCCGGCGTGGTGAGGTCAGGGACAACCTGATAGCTGTAAGCCGTGGCGAGGTAGAGGTGGCTTTCAGCGGAAGTCGGATCAAGCGCGACGGACCTCTGGAAGAAGTCGACCGCTTCCTCGTACTTGCCGGACTTGAAGGCCTGGACGCCCTTGACGAGCTGATCGCGCGCCTTGAGTTTTGTACATCCCACTGTGCTTGCCAAAACTACCAGCAGCGCTGCACTTGCGGTCATTCGTGCACTAAGTTTCATCAGTGAACCCTTCCCAATAATTTAACAGTAACGCCCTTGGCCCACGAAAGGGCTAAGCAATCAAAATACTACACCTGAGATCAATCCCCTTAGATTGTAAAGGCAGTGAAGGAGGTTTACCAGCATTTGAAACTGGTATAGCAGCTTCATCCCTCAAGTGGTTTGATGGCACGGAAGGACGAGGGGAGCGGGGAGGAGAGGAGGCTGATAGGATCGGGGCAGCCTGGCGATGCCGGGAGGAGGCGCGTAGATGGGGCAAGGAAAGTGGACGGTTGCGCATATGGGGTCTCAGGCGGGAAAGACCGCACTGGTGACGGGCGCAAACAGCGGGATTGGGTACCAGGCAGCGTTGGAGTTGGCTCGCCATGGGGCGCATGTGCTGCTGGGCTGCCGCAACGCGGCGAAGGGGCAGGCGGCTCTGGAGCGACTGCTGCGCGAGGCGCCGGGTGCGAGCGCGGAGCTGGTCGAGGTGGATATGGCTTCGCTGGCTTCGATTCGGGCGTTTGCGGCGGCCTTTGCGGCGCGCGGTGTAGGGCTGGATCTGCTGGTGAACAACGCGGGTGTGATGGCGCTGCCGACTCGAGAGCTTACAGAAGATGGGTTCGAGCGGCAGTTTGGGACGAACCACCTCGGTCATTTTGCGTTGACCGGGTTGCTGATGCCGCAGTTGCTGGCTACGGCCGCGCCGCGCGTGTTGACGGTGGCTTCGCTGGCGCATCGCGATGGGAAGATCGCGTTCGACAACCTGCAGAGCGAGCGGAGCTATGAGGGGAAGGGTTGGGCGGCGTACAAAGCGTCGAAGCTGGCGAATATTTTGTTTGCGAAGGAGCTGGACCGGCGGGCGCGTGCGGCGAATAGCAGCTTGTTGAGCGTGGCGGTGCACCCGGGGGTATCGACTACAAATATTTTCGCGAATGGGCCGGGGGAGCTGACACTGAAGGCGATTGCGGTGAAGGTGCTGGCGCCGGTACTGATGCAGAAGGACGATGCGGGAGCGCTGCCGACGCTGTACGCTGCGACGTCGCCGGAGGTGCATGGCGGGGAGTACATCGGGCCGGATGGATTTCAGGAGCTAAAGGGGGCGCCCGTGGTGGTGCAACCGCGACCGCAGGCGCTGGATACTGCCGTGGGCGAGCGCCTGTGGGCAGTTTCGGAGGAGCTTACGGGTGTGCGCTACCCGGTATTTGGGTAGGCGCGTCGTGAGGAGGCCCGGCTAGCGTGATTGGTAACGGCTAGCGCTTGCGCTTTTTGGTGGCGACTTTTTTTCTTGCGACGGGCGTTTTGGCGGGGATTTTCTTGGTGGCCAGACGCTTTGCAGCGGTTTTGCGGGCGGGCGCGACCGTGGTGGCGGCGGGGGCAGCGGCGTTGTTGGCGAGGCGCTGCAGCTTGGCGGCGTGAGCGTCCATCATCTTTTCGATCTGGCGGATGAGGACGGCGGTCTGCATAGGCTTGACGAGCATTTTGTCAGCGCCGATGTCGGCCCATTCATCGTCGGGAAAGGCGGTGAGGAGGGCTACGGCGGGGTGGTAGGGAGCGGTGCGTGCGGCCTGGATGACGTCGCGGCCAGCAGCGTCGCTCTCCATGCGCATGTCGGTGATGACCATTTGATACTCGCGGAGCTTGATGCGGGAGCGTGCTTCGCGAGCACTGGCGGCGGTATCGACGTCAAACCCGCTGATTTCGAGCACGGCTTTCAAGGTCAGTAGAACAGTTACTTCATCATCGACAAGTAGAACGCGGCGTTTCGCCAAGGGAGTCTCTCCTGAGCTTCTTCTGTGGGGGATGCAGACAACACGGGTTTTAGATGTGCGGTATGCGCGGACAGATGTATGAGGTGTGGCCCGACGTTGCTATGGTCGCAGCTTGGCGCGGAGGGTGCAAGAGGCAGGGGATAGGGGATGGGGGGTACGGGAGAAAAGCAAAGACCAGCGGTTCACTGCGGGTTCAGCGCATCCGGGTTGGAGTCGCGGACTTTGCGGAGGAAGAGATCCATGGACCAGCCCTGTACGACGATGGAGAAGACTACAACGATGTAGGTGGTGGGGAGGATCCAGCGGTTGGCGGGGGAGGCGGGAACGGCGAAGGCGAGGGCGAGGCCGAGGCCGCCACGGAGACCTCCCCAACTTAAGGCTGCGATGGAGCTGCGGTGCTCGTGGCGGAGAAGCTTGAGAGCTGCAAGGACGAGGGCGACGACCGCTACGCGAACGGCGAGGACGATGACGACGGCGAGAAGGCCAGTGGCGAAGTCGTGGCGATCAAAGGCGATGGAGAGAACCTCCAGGCCGAGGAGCACGAAGAGGAGGACGTTCTGAAGTTCGTCGATGAGCTCCCAGAAACGATCGATGCTCTCATGGGCGATGGTGTGACGACCGTGTTTGCGATTGAGCTGGCGGAGAGCGATGCCGGCGATGACGGCTTCGAGGGGGGCGGAGAGATGAAGGACTTCGGCGAGGGCGTAGCCACCGAGGGCCAACGTGAGCGTAAGCAGGATTTCAACCTGATAGGAGGGAACAAGGCGCATGAGGTGAGAGGCGATGAACGCGCCCAGGAGGCCGAGGAGCACGCCGCCGCCGACCTGGAGGAGGAGAATCCAGCCGATGTAGAGGGGCGTCGGGGTGGCGCCGCGCGAGGTGGAGAGAAGGGTGAGGAATATGACGGCGCCGATGCCGTCGTTGAAGAGGGATTCGCCGGCGAGCTGAGCCTGGAGATGTTTGGGGGCGCCAACGCGTTTGAGCATCTCGAGGACGGCGATGGGGTCTGTGGGCGAGATGAGGGCGCCGAAGAAGAAGCAGGCGAGCCATTGCGGATGAAGGCCCAAGGCGAAGAGTGCGACCCAGGTGAGGCCGGCAACGGCTCCGGTGGAGAGAATGGTGCCAACGACGGACAGGATGGCGATGACGAGGCGCTCCTGGACGACGAACTCGAGATCGAGGAGGAAGGCGCCGGCGAAGAGCAGCATGGGAAGCATGCCGTGGAGGATGAGAGCTTCGAAGTCGATTTGCTGGACGAGGTGGATGGCCCAACTATGGAGGCCAGGTGCGCGGGCGCTGATGGCTTCGAGGAGCAAGGAGAAGATGACGGTGAGGAGTACGCAACCGACGGTAAGGGGGAGCTTGAGCCAGCGCGAGCTGATCCAGCCGAAGATGGCGGCGATGGCGATGAGCGTGCCGAGGATGTGGAGGGTAAGCATGGGCGCCTGGTTCTTCGAGTCTAACTGGCGGTAGTGCGCGGTTTTGAGGGATGGTGGTGTAAACTAAAGATTCTGCGAGTGCTTGGGTGAACGTGACAAGGGCTGAGCCGGGGCGTGCGGGATCGCACACAAGCTTCGGTTATGCGAATGCTATACTCCGAATGCTCCGGTTTCTGGCGCAAATGCGCGGAGATCCAAACCAATTTCTGAAAACATGGCCGCAGAGAGTGTGCGCCGTGGAGGCTGAATATTCCACCATTAGATAAGCGTTCCGCAAAGAGTTTTATTCGTACCAACGAACGTATCCGCGCGCGTGAAGTTCGCGTGATTGATGAGAACGGCGAACAGCTCGGCGTGATGGCTCCGTTCGAGGCGCTGAAGATGGCCCGCGAGCGGTCACTGGACCTGGTTGAGATCTCGCCGAATGCCGTGCCGCCGGTGTGCAAGATTCAGGATTACGGCAAGTACCTGTACGAGAAGGACAAGAGCGAGCGCGCGGCGCGCAAGAAGCAGAAGGTCATCGTCATCAAGGAAGTGAAGTTCTCGGTGACGGTGGACGAGCATGATTACCAGACCAAGAAGAATCAGGCGGTACGGTTTCTTGGCGATGGCGACAAGGTGAAGGCGAGTCTGCGCTTCAAAGGTCGGCAGATGGCGCATCGCGATCTGGGATACAAGATCATCAATCGGCTGATTATGGACATTGGTGAGGCGGGCACGGTGGAGTTTATGCCGCGTATGGAAGGCACGACGCTGCATGCGATTCTGGCTCCGGCGAAGAAGGCGGAGGCGCCTGCGCCTCCGGTAGCGCCGAAGCCGAAGGCTGCCGCGGAAGCGCCCACTGCTTAGGGTTTGAGAAAGTACAACGCCCGCGAGTGATGCTCGCGGGCGTTGTTGTTTGCGTTGTTGTTTGCGTTGTTGGCTAGCGTTCGAGGCCCCATTCGTTGACCCAGTGGAAGCCTCGGTCTTCGAGGGGGTAATGCGTGGGGAGTGGGACGCGGACCAGGGTCAGGGTGCCGTTGTTTTTGGCGTCCTTGCCGGTGGGGGTGAGGATCCAGTGGGTGGGATCGGGCTTGGTCAGGGTGTATACGGGCGGTGGGCCGTCGTGACCGAGGCAGAAGATGGTGAGAGTGTGTTTCTTTTCGTCGAGGTCGGCGCCTCCGCGCCAGAGGACGCCGTCGGCGGAGCGAAACAAGGTGCGGCCGCTGGGATCGAAGAAGATGTCGGAGAGTGGGACGCCGTCGCCGGTGAGGAAGGGTTTGGTGGCCGAGGTGATATGCCATTCGCCGGTGCGTGGCGGGGGGTTGCGCTCGGTGGCGAGTTGATGCGCGTAACCCTTATGGAGCTGGGAGGCGATGGGTAGGGCGGCGATCAGAAATGCGATGACGACGATGATGGTTTCGGCGCGAAGGCCGTAGTGGCGGGCTGGCTTGACCCAACCGTCGACGGGCTTGCAGGGGCGGTGAAGGATGAAGAAGTTGAAGAGGCCGGGCATGTCGGGAATGATGAGCACGATGGCCATGAGAAGGAGGTGCGCGGCGTAGAGCTTGACGGGGACATCGAAGCAGAAGTTGTAGAGAACGATGTTGGCAGCCAGGAATGCGGTGAGGAGCTCGCCGAGGAGACCGGTGCGACGGAAGAGGATGAGGATGCCGGCGGAGAGTTCGGCGAAACCGCAGATGATCTCGTAGACCGGGTTGAGACCGATGAGGGTCCAGAGCATGGTCATGGGCGAGGTGTTGCCGAGGGGCTCGTTGAGGACGGCGAGGGAGGGTGGGGACATCTGCAGCGGAAAGACTTTGGAGAGGCCGTAGATCATCATGGCGACGGCGAGGGTGAGGCGGATGATGAGACGGAACCAGAAGAAGAGGCGTGGGTAGGCGAGGCTGCGGCGGGCGGGGCTGCGCAGTTCGGCGAGGGTGGTCCAGGTGACGGTGAGGAGGATGGCGAGGGCGAGCATGATGCCGACGGCGATCCAGTTGAGAATGGTGTCGCCGGAGCCTGTCCCGTGGAGTTTGGCGCCTACGCCGGTGAGATGGAAGTAGTGCTGGCCGAGCCACTGCGCACCGTGAAAGAAGGGCCAGGACGTCCAGTCTGAGAGGTGCTCGCCGATGTGGAAGGGGATGACCTCCCAGAGGGTGGCGTTGCCGCAGCAGAGGGCGTAGAGGAGGAAGTAGCAGAAGGCGAAACGGAAGGCGAGGCGCGTGGCGGGGGACCAGCGTGGCGGGTCGGGGGTGATGGGCATGCCGGTGGTGGGAGCGGGGATGAAGGAGGGGTCGGGGATGGGCGGGTGGGAGAAGTCGGGCGTGGGCTCGGGTGTTGGCTCGGGCGTCAGATCGGGCAAGGGGGAGACCTTTCCTGCTGCGATATTTTTTTGGGGTGGAACGATTGTTGCTTGTGAAGCGAAGGACGTCAATGCGGAGTTGCATTGTCGATACTGACCAAGGACGACGGGCGAAGCTGCGGGTTTCTCCGCTGCGCATCGCATGAAGCCGCGATGCTTCGGTCGCGATGACAGTATTTCGGCGGCTACAGAAACTGCTTCAGGTGCGGGGGCCGTGGTCTTGATAGGCGGCCAGGGCGGCGAGGTGGCCGCACATGCCATGGACTCCGCCGCCGGGGGGCGTGGAGGAGCTGCAGAGATAGACGCTGGGATTGCTGGTGCGGTAGGTGCGGGAGGTAGGACGGATGAGGAGTTGGGTGAGCGTCATGGCGCCGCCGGAGATGTCGCCGCCGAGGAGGTTTGGGTTCCAGGCGGCGAGGGCTTCGGCGTTGCTGGCGCGGCGGGCGAGGACGCAGTCGCGGAAGCCTGGGGCGTAGCGGGTGATCTGGTCTTCGATGACGTCGGTACGGTCGACGATGGAGCCGGCGGGGACGTGGCAGTAGGCCCAGGCGGTGTGTTGGGGCTGGCCGGTGGAGTTTAGCGGGGCACGTGCGGGGTCGAAGAGGCTGGGTTGGACGACGAGGACGAAGGGGCGGGGGTTGAGGCGGCCGTAGAAGGCGTCGTGCTCGGAGTGGGCGATCTCGGCCAGTGTGCCGCCGAGGTGGACGGTGGCGGCACGGAGGCAGGCGGAGGCGCGCCACGGGATGGGCTGGCTGAGGGCGTAGTCGATTTTGAAGATGCCGGGGCCGGGTTGGAAGCGGGCGAGCTGCTGGAGGTAGGCGGGGGCGAGCGCGGGCTGGGCGATGCGGGCGAGGGCGCGGGTGCTGGTGTCGAAGAGGGTTGCGTCGGCAGGTGGGAGGTCGGAGAGGTTTTGGATTTCGGCGTTGAGGATGATGCGGCCGCCCAGGGATTGGAGGTAGCTGGCGAGGGCGTTGGTGATGGCCTGCGCGCCGAAGGTGTTGGGGAGGGTGCCGGAGACGG
>JBAULP010000014.1:0-75831 GCA_049578265.1 Acidobacteriaceae bacterium | reverse complement strand
GCTCGAGATCGCTCCCGGCCCCGGCTTTCTCTCCATTGAGCTCGCCCGCCGCGGCCTCAACGTGCGCGCCGTCGAGATCAGCAAGACCTTCGTCGAGATCGTTCAGCGTAACGCCGCCGCCGCCGGCGTCCCCGTTGACATCCAGCAGGGCAACGCCTCGGCGCTCCCACTCCCAGACGCCTCCGTCGACTTCGTCGTCTGCCGCGCCGCCTTCAAAAACTTCTCCGAGCCCGTAAAAGCTCTCGCCGAGATGCGTCGCGTCCTCCGCCCCGGCGGCACGGCCATGCTCATCGACATGCACCGCGACGTCTCCCTCGCCGTCATCAAAACATACGTCGACAGCCTCGGCGTCAACTGGCCCAACCGCCTCTTTATGATGTTCACCTTCCGCCACATGCTCATCCCGCGCGCCTACCCCCTCGACGACATTCGCCGCATGGCCGCCGAAGCCGGCTGGGCCGATCTCCGCCTCACCACCGGCCCACTCGGCTTCGAAGCTCGGACCACAAAGTAAGCGCGCCATAACGCCGGATGCGTGCTGTATTTTGAAAGTATGGATTCGCTGACATTCACTCCCGGCCGCGCCTTTCTCTCTTCCAACTCCCCCGCCGTCCCGTGGACGGCTGTCTTCGAAGACGAGGGCCCTGCCGGCTACCTTTACGCCTGCGACCGCTCCCAGGAGGTGCACGAGCACAGCATCCTCGACGCGATGCTCATCTACAACCGCACCTCGCTCGCCGACCCCGACCAGCCTCGCCTGGCCAGCATCCAGTGGTCGCGCGACGGCCAGCAGTGCGTCCTCTACCTCGACGGCAGCGCCCAGGCCTTCATCGACTTCGCCTCTCACACCAGCTTCTGCCGCACTAACTTCCCCAACTACATCCAGGAGCAGGGCGACACCTGGCGCAAACACTCCCACGTCTGGGACGACGCCGTCATCCAGAATTTTGAAGCTGCCATGTATGCCTGATCGGGACTATCCCAACACAGGCTGTTCGGCGTATGCTAATCCGAAATTCGGAGGACCCTATGGCCGAGTACCCCGACGCACGTTGGTCGAGCCCTGAAAATCTTCCCAACCACGTCGAACAGCACCCCGCTTCCCGCAAACATTCTGGACCACCAACCCCACAGCAGCGCCGCCTCGGCAATCGCATCGCTCTTGGCGTGATGTTGGCAGCCCTGCTCGTGATCATCCTTCTTGACCACTACGGCATCCTGCATTAAAGCGATCAGTATATAAAGGAGTCAGCGCCCGTTCGAGAAACCTCGCCGCTGCCCCCTCGAGATGCCTGATCCCATTCCTTTCCCCAAGCAGCCAACGGCCCCCGTCCCTCCTGCTTCCGAAGCTCAGCCTTCGAACGCGTCCAAGCCGCCCTCCGGCACCCGATTCACTGGTTGGCGTCTCGTCCTCGGAATCATCGCCATCAGCGCCGTCGCCCTTCGCCTGCTGCTCTTCCTTCTGGTCCACGTCTCCAGTCATCACACCGCCCTGCCCACCTGGCCGCTCCATAGCGGCGACGTCCTCACCCTCACCCCCGGCGACGCCAACATCGCCAAGTGGGCGCAAAACCCTCTCGCCACCGGCTTCGTCGTCCAGCAGCTTGAATCCGACGGCCGCGCTCTCACCGGCATCAAAATCTGCGCCCTCGAGCCCGACTACATGGCCGACGCCCAACAGCCCGGCGGCACCCTCACCCTCCTCGACCAGCAACCCACCGGCGACTGGCGCGTCCACTGGTCCGGCGGCGACACCCTCCCTCCCTTCGTCAAGCAGAAGGGCGACTTCGACGCCAACTGCGGCACCAACGCCATCGTCTCGATGACCTCCGCGCAGCTCCACAGTTTCCTCAACATCCTCGCCGGCATCGCCGACTCCGCTCCTCCCGCAGCGCCCCAGCCCCATTCCAAATAAGCCTCGCCACCCCACCGCAACCCAAATCTCTTGACACAAGACCATGCTACGCACTATACATAGCTATACGAGGTATAGTGCATGGCACGTAATAAAACGGAATCCGACCCTCCGCCTCTCGAACCGGCCGCCACTCGCGCCTCCAATCCCTGGGAAGCCCAGCTCCGCAAGGGCGCCGTCGAGATGGCAGCGCTCGCCTCACTGTGGAATGGCCGCCTCTACGGCCTGGAGATCATCCGCTTCCTCGAGCAGCACTCACAGCTCGTCGTCGCCGAAGGCACCATCTACCCCATCCTCAACCGCCTCAAGACAGAAGACCTGCTCACCTCCGAGTGGGTAGAGGCCGACGCCGGCCACCCGCGCAAGTATTACTCCCTCACCGACGCCGGCCGCCAACGTCTGCGCCTCATGGCCTCCGCCTGGAACGGCTTCGCTCGCGGCGTCGACAACCTTCTCCAACCGGTCCTCACCCAGCAGGAGCAAGCCCAATGACCACCACCCACACGACCATCCAGAACAACATTCCGACCACTCTCCTTACGCCAACGCCGAAGCGTATCTCGCAGACCTTCGCACCCAGCTAGCGCCCATCACCCTCGCCGAGCGTGAAGAGATCCTCCGCGAGATCGCCGCGCACATCCGCGACTCCGTCGAAGCCGGCACGCCCACCGAAGCCGTCCTCACCGGTCTTGGCACGCCCGCGCAGCTTGCCGCGGAATACCGCGACGGCGCCCTCATCCGCGCCGCCAGCAAGAGCATGTCGCCAGTAACGCTGCTTCGCGCCACCCTCCGCGTCGCCACCAAGGGCATCTCCGGCATCATCGTCTTCCTCCTCGGTTTCGTCGGCTACATCACCGGTGGCACCCTCGTGCTCGGAGGCATCCTCAAGCCCTTCGCACCCAACTACATCGGCCTGTTTACGACCAACGCGTCGTCCGGCGTCATCTCCGGGCAAGTGGGCCTGGTCACCGGCGGCAGCCAGACGAACGTTGGGAGCCACGAGATCTTCGGCATCTGGAGCATCCCCATCGCGATTGTCGGCGGCATCGTCACCTTTCTGCTCACAACCCTCGCCATCCGCGCCTTCCTGCGCCTCTCGCAGAAGGTGCAGCGCAGCCTGTAGAGCACCATCGCATTACGCAAAAAGCCCGGGCCACGAAATCCTCGCGGCCCGGGCCCTTTTCACTAGCCTTCGAGTCTTACCAGCCGCCGTTGCTTCCCGTCGGAGCGAACGCAATCCCGCGAAACACCTCGCCGGCCTGCGCGCGGCGAATCGTGGTGAAGCGTCCCAGGTAGCTGTTCGCGGCCGGCAGCGTCGTGTCGCTCACCCGATCGGTCACCTTCACCAGCTTGTTCGGATCAGCGCCCGTATCGCCGTTGCTGCTCACCGTCGAGGTCACCGCGTAGATCGTCACCGTGCCATCGTCGTTGTTCTGCCCCGTGATGTTGCGGCAGCCATCGGTCGCCGGATTCAGCGACGAAGGATACCGCGCCACGCCATACGGCACGCCAATGTTCAACCCATTCTGCAGAACATACTCGCGCGTCCACGTTCCGCCGACCAGCACCCACTTCTGCAGCCCGGCCGTCTGCTGCGACTGCGTGTCCGCGATGTTGCCGTTCACTGCCGGCGACACCAGCGTCCCATCACCCTCGTCGCAAACATACAGCGTCGTAGGATTCGCAAACCACAGCCCAAACGGAAACGATGTGTTCGTGCTCGCATTGGTGTCCGGGAAGCCCGGCAGCGGCGTCAAAGGAACCGACGCCAATGAAGCAGCCGAACCGGTCGGCAGCGTCCCCGCCGTTCCCACCTGGTAGACCGTGTTGTAGCCATTGCTGCCGCTGCCCTTGGCGACATACAGCGTGTTGTTATAGATGGTCAGGCCGCGGAAGTTGGTATCCTTGCCCGGCTTGTCGGTGCCATACTCCAGCCGCCCAATCATGTCGATGTTCGGAGGCAGCGCCGGCGAGCCGCCCGGATACAGCAGCTCAACGCCAGTGGCATTCACCAGGTTCACGCCATCCTGCGTCTTGGTCATGTCTGTCTTCGAGAGGTTCCCGTTGTTATCGTTTCCGACCATGTAGTACAGCCCGTTGCCGCCCTTGATCGCGCCGCGTCCGTTGTCGCCGCTGTACGCGTTGCCATCGGTGTAGGTGATCTGGCCGTCCTCGTTCACCTCAGCCACTGCGCGGTAGTACGCCGTCGGCACCGTCGGATTGTAAGCATCCGAAGAGAACACCGGGTTCGTCACATCGCACACGCCCGGCGTATTGCCGTTCGACACATCCAGCAGGTTCGGCCGAGTCGGCGAAACCGTCGCCCCGCCGCAACCCACGCCACCCCGGTACGCCATGAACGTCAGTGACTTCCCATCCACCGAACGATTCAACGCCAGCTCTGACTTCGAGCTGAAGCTCGTAACAATCTCATCGCTCGGAATCGGCAGCGTTCCCACCACAAATCCATCCGTGGTCAGGTCATCCAGAAACACCGGCGAGGTCACACCAAACGTCGGATCGGAGTTCGCGTTGTTCCACACGTTGTGCGAATCAAACAAGTTCGGAGCCTCGCCATTGTCCGAAGCCACGCCGCACGGCACGGCCACGCCAGTCGTCCCGCCAGCCAGCAGTGGCACCTGCACCGTGTCGCCCGTCGTCCCACCCTGGCAACCGAACGGCAGCGTCTCGCCAATCGTCACGGTCGAGGCCTTGCCCACATACACCGACCGGCTCAGCACCAGCGTTCCCGGCAAAAACCGGAACTCCGGGTGTCCCCATCCATTGTGGCCGTGGTCGCCAAATCCCTGGCCCCAGCCGTTTCCGTGCCCGTTATCCTGCCCGTTCCAACCCTGCGCAACAGCCACTGCCGGCAATCCGGCCACAACAGCCACCGACAGAATCGGCGCTGCAATCCAATGCATCTTCATGGGGAGATCCTCCGCCCACCACGCTACGTCCCACCCCAAACCGCACGCGTAAAGATCCCGAGAAAAGCGGTTGAATTCTTCCCGGGATTTGCTCCCGTTTTCCACCTGCCATCGTCCACAGCCTCCTCCGCCCTCCATCGCGCGTTTTTCGCCCCGTCAAGTCTCACTGCACCAGCTCGAAAGCAGGTCTAGAATGGCCTCGTTGAAGACAGGCCTTCTGTCGCTGTCAGCAGCGATTCCCGCTGCTCCTGCCGTCTGACAACGCACCTGTGCCTCGTCTTCCCGAAGGAGATGAGGATGAAGAGCTACGCCAACACAGACATCCGCAACATTGCGTTCACCGGTCACTCGCACAGCGGCAAAACTGCGCTGATCACTGCGATGCTCAAGACCGCCGGCATGCCCACCGCCAATGGCAACGCCGTTACCGCCTATGACGAAGAAGAGATCGCCCGCGGCATCACCATGTCCAACGCCGTCGCCTTCGCCGAGTGGAGCGGCACCCGCATCAACCTCATCGACACTCCCGGCTTCCACATGTTCGTCCACGAAGCCCGCGCCGCCATGCTCCCCGCCGAAGCCGCCGTCCTCCTCATCAACGGGCAATCGGGAATAGAATCCGTCACCACCACCGTTTGGAACTACGCCGCCGACCTCAACATCCCACGCATCCTGGTCATCAACCACGCAGACCATTCCAGAGTCGCATCGCCCGCCGAGCGCGCTCAGCTCATCGACGCCCTCCGCGAGCGCTTCGGCCGTCACGTCATCCCCGTCCAGCTTCCCATCGTCGACGCACAAGGATTCCACGGCCTCGTCGATCTCGTCACCATGGAAGCCTTCCTCTACAACCCCCACCGCGACACCACACAAAGCGGCGGCATCGGCACCCGCGGCCCCATCCCCGCCGAGCTAGAAGCCGAAGCCAAGGCCGCGCACGAAGCCCTCGTCGAGCTCGTAGCCGAAGGCAAAGACGAGCTCCTCGAAGAGTTCTTCGCCGTCGGCACCATCCCCACCGAGCACCTCATCCAGGCCATCCACGACGCCATCCGCGAAGACCGCATCTTCCCCATCCTCTACACCTCCGCCCTCTCCAACGTCGCCACCGACCACCTCCTCGACTTCCTCAAGGTCTATATCCCCTCGCCCAACGAGCGCCCACCCATCTCCGCCCACGCGCTCAAGCAAGCCAAATCCAACGGCAACGGCGCCTCCCCCCACAAAATAGAAGCCGCCACCGAATCCCCGACCGACGACACCGTCCTCTGCTCCGTAGCCGACACCGAGCCCGCCACCCTCTACGTCTACAAGACCCTCGTCGATCCCTTCGCCGGCCGCATCTCCTTCTTCAAAGTCATCAGCGGTTGCATCCGCAACGAAGCCTCGCTCGAAAACTACAACCGCTCCGAGACCGAGCGCCTCACCCACATCGGCGTCATGCAGGGCCGCAAGCTGGTCGAAGTCCCCGAGCTCCACGCCGGTGATCTAGGCGTCGTAGCCAAGCTCCGCGTCACGCAAACCGGCGACACCCTCGGCGTCAAAGGCCACGACCTCCGCATCGACCCGCTCCCCACGCCCGAGCCCGCCATGACCTACGCCATCGAGCCCAAGTCCCGCGCCGACGAAGACAAGCTCGCGCCAGCCCTCCACAAGCTCATGGAAGAAGATCTCCTCCTGCGTTTCTACCGCGACCCCCAGACCAACGACTTCCTCCTCGCCGGCGCCGGCCAGCTCCACATCGAAGCCGTCGTCTCCAAACTTCGCCGCCGCTACCACACCGAAGTCACGCTCAAATCCCCCAAGGTGCCCTACCGCGAAACCATCCGCGCCACCGCCACCGGCCACGGCCGCCACAAAAAGCAAAGCGGAGGCCACGGCCAGTTCGGCGACTGCAAGGTCCGCCTCGAACCCCTCCCGCGCGGCGGCGGCTTCGAGTTCGTCAACGACATCTTCGGCGGCGCCATCCCCCGCGGCTTCGTCCCCGCCATCGAAAAAGGCATCCTCGAAACCGCCGTCCGCGGCTATCTCGCCGGCTATCCCGTCGTCGACTTCCGCGCCGTAGTCTTCGACGGCAGCTATCACGACGTAGACTCCAGCGAAATGGCCTTCAAGATCGCCGGCCGCTTAGCCTTCCGCGCCGCCATGGAGACGGCGAAGCCGGCGCTACTAGAACCCGTCATGCGCGTCGAAATCGACATCCCCGACGACACCGCCGGAGCCGTAGTCGGCGACCTCAACAGCCGCCGCGGCCGCGTCCAGGGCATGGAAACCAAAGGCCGCCGCGCCATCGTAAGCGCCCAGGTCCCCCTCGCCGAGATGCTCACCTACGGCACAACCCTAACCTCCATGACCCACGGCCAGGGCAGCTTCCACATGGAGATGGACCACTACGACTTCGTACCCTCCGCCATCGCAGAGAAAATCATCTCCACCAGCAAGCGTCCCGTCGAAGACCTCGACGAATAATCGCACCCCGGAAGAACGCGGCCCGCCGTGAACCAGCCGCGCGTCCCTCCGTTGTCAACCTGCGCACAACGTCATCGGCCAACTTCCCGCCGTTTCGTTTCGTCCTACGCCCAGGGATGATACTGCGTGAACGGAAAATCCCAGATCGGTCTCCCGCAGATCAGATGGTCGCCGGGGAACAATGCGCACGGTATAGGACGATTCTTGCCCTGTTCCGCGGTCATAAGTTCATGAAACTGCCTGGTAGACGTGACCTCGTGGCGCTGGTCTCCCTCTTTGACGCTGATCAAGATGCCAAGCTGGTTCAGCTTTTCGATAGCGTCGCCGGACATCCCCGTCTCCCCCTCGCTCAGATGGCTGACCAGCGCGCGTGCCATCAGTTCTGTCGTCTCTGCCTTCGCTTGATCGCGCAGAGGATCGCCGCCGTGAATCCAGTGCCACAACGCGATCATCCATACCACATCCACCGTGTGCGCAACCTGCCGATACTCTTCGTCCTGAAGCATAGAACCTCCTCGATGCAACCCATTCAACCCTTTGGCGCAACCGACCACCACGAAACGCATCCGTGGTCAGCGACACGATCCTCACAAGTGCCGACATCTCGCCGATGCGAGCCCCTCGCGAGATCGCCGAAACTCCGAAGCCACTAGCCCTTCATGCAAGCCTCATACTCCTTCAGTGCATAGGAGGCCGCCTGCTGCAGCGACTGGATCATCTTCTCCACCACGGCGGGATCGGGATAGAGCGTCCTGCGCTCTTCCAGGTTCATAATCTCGGTCTCTAACCTGCCAAACTGCGCTGCGAATACACTGCACTTGCTCATAGCCTTCACCTTTTCCTTGATCGGGATGCGTTCTCGTTCCATTGGAGTCACCTGCCCAGATCCGGAAGGAAACTCCTTCCATGCCAGTTGCCGCAGGTGCCAATCTCCAGGCTCGAGCCTGCTCTTCCCGCAGCTCCGCCGTCCTGATGGAACTTGAATGAAACTGTGATGTTTCTCGACGAAAGACCAATTCACTTCCTGGCCTTCCAGAGACCGCCCAGCGCCGGGCCCGCCACGGGCAGCATCTGCCAGCCGCACCCCATCCCCGCAAACTACAATCACTCCATGCACGAAGTCATCGTCTACTCGCGCGTCGGCTGCCACCTCTGCGACGTCGTAAAAGACACCCTCGCGAAACTCGAAACCGAAGCCACCTTCCACTGGCACGTAGTAGACATCGACGCCGACCCCTCCCTTCGTGCGCTCTACAACGAAGAAGTCCCAGTAGTCTTCATCAACGGTCGCAAGGCCTTCAAATACCACCTCGACCCGAAACGCTTCCTCCAAATCCTCGCCTCCAGCTAAACCCACTCCCACTCGCCCTTACGCTGCCCATCCATCCACTTGACAAACCATAACCAAATGGTTATGGTTTTCTTCATGAAGAACGGCCGCCCCAATCCCGTCTTCCGAGCCCTCGCCGACCCCACCCGTCGCGCCCTCTTCGAAGAGCTCAGCCGCAGAGGCGAGCTTACGGTGCACGCTCTCACCCGTCTGGCCGGCGTCTCGCAACCAGCCGTCTCCAGGCATCTCGCCGTGCTCAAGCGCGCACACCTCGTGCATCCCCGTTGCCAGGGCCGCGAGACCCACTACCACGCCAACTCTGCATCTCTTGAGCCGCTCGCAAACTGGCTCCGCGACTACAGCGTCTTCTGGAAAGCTCGTTTCGATCGCCTCGAATCCCTCTTGGAGAAGATGCAACCATGACCAGGCCCGCCGCAGAAGCCGCACCGTCATCATACTGCCCTTAACAGCGCTCGCCACGGCTGGCAGCGCTGTTTCCCAAACCGCAACCTCTGCTCGGAAAGGAAAACTATGAACGCCTCAAAAAAGCTCCTCATCGTCTTCTGGATCTTCACCGCGCTCTTCTGTCTGGAGATGACCTTCACGGCCTTCTGGGAGTTGCACGCTCTGCCCCAGTCCGCGCAGGCCTTCGCGCGCCTCGGCTTTCCCTCCCCAGCCTTCCGCATCGAACTCTCCTGGGCCAAGGTCCTGGGCGTCCTCGCGCTGCTCATCCCCAGCGTCCCCGCCCGCCTCAAGGAGTGGGCCTACGCCGGCTTCGCCATCAACCTCATCTCCGCCGTCATAGCCCACGCCTCCATCCACGATCGCCCCATGTCCTTCGTCCCCTCCACCACCACCAGCATTCTCTGGCTCATCTCCTACTTCCTCTGGATTCGTCTCCATCCCGCCAAGGACTAGCGCACCGCATCCCAGTGTCCCCCTCAGGCAAGGCGTTCGTGCATAGTTGAGACGCCCTGAAGCATACTTAATCTGAGATGCGCACCTGGCAGACAATCCGGTCGCCCGTCCTCCGTCGTCATGTGCACCAATGCGCCTACGCCGCGATCATTCTCTCCGGCGGATACGAAGAGGCCGGCGACGGCGGCCGTTTCTGCGTCCGTGCCGGCGACGTCGTCCTCCACGATCGCTTCGAAGCGCACACCAACCGCCTCTCCTGTTCCGGAGCCACTGTCCTCAATCTCAAAATCCCGCGCGGAATCCACTTCATCCCTGGCCGCGCAACCGTCGCCGATCCCGACGACTTAGTACGCGCATCCGAGCGCAGCCAAACCGAAGCCCTCACCCGATTACTCAGCCGCATCCGCAGGTCACGCATCGACGACCCATCCGACTGGCCCGACCTGCTCGCCGCCGACCTCCGCCGCAACCCAACGCTAAGCCTCTCCCGTTGGAGTCGCACGCATCGCTTGTCCCCATGGGCCGTTTCGCGCGGCTTCTCTCAAGTCTTCGGAATCTCGCCCTCAGCCTTCCGCGCCCGCATGCGTGCCCGCCACGCGTTGCAGGCCATCGAAATTGGGAGCGCATCCCTCGCAAACATCGCAGCCGAATTAAATTTCGCCGATCAACCCCACATGACCCGCAGCGTGAAAACCCTCACCGGTCAATCGCCCGTAGCCCTGCGTTCGCGTGCAAATAGATTCAAGACCCGCTAAGCACGTCCTCTTAAACTCGACGCATGGCGATCGAAGTCAACGAGACAAGTCACCCGCCCCATACCACCCCGCGTTGGATCGAGTGGCAAGGCCCCAGGCTGCGCATCCTGCCCATCCTGCTCGTCTTCGTTCTCTCGCAAGTAACCATTGCCGTCAGCTTCGCCATTGCAACAACGATCCTTCACCATACGGCCCCGGCATTAATTCCACGCGTCTGGCCAATGTTGATGATCGCCGAACCCTGCGAGCTGCTCATGGCGCTTCTCGGTATCGCTCTCTTCAGAAAGTGGCGTCCGCAAGCCGACTTCGGCCTCCGCCTTCCCACCGGCAACTCTCTCATCGGGAAAGCGATTGTCGGCGGCATCACCTTTGGTCTCATCATGCTCGTGGTCGACCAGGGAGCGCACCTCTTCCGCGGCCGCGCCCCGCACGCTCCCGCCTCGCGCCCCGCGGACATCGCCGGCTGGCTCATCTTCGAGCTCTTCATCGTCGGGTTCTGCGAAGAGACCTTGTTTCGTGGCTTCCTGCTCGGTCTGCTTCGCGATCTCTCACCCTCGCGCCTGCGCATCGGTACATTTGAACTCAGCACCGCGGGCTACACCATCGCCCTCATCTTCGCGCTCGCCCACATCGGCAACTTCCGAACCGATCCATGGCCAATAGCGCTAGGCCAGCAGTTCTACGCCGCGGCCCTGGGCATCTTTTACGCCTGGTTGCTCGAAAGATCGGGAAGCCTGCTAGCCCCAGCCATCTCCCACAACGTAGGCGACTTCGTAGAAGACGCCCTCATCTTCGCCCTAGCCCGCATCCTACCCCGCGGCTAATCGCCCCCACCCACCTGCGGACGCCCCATTCATACGCGCCGTGATGCACAGTTGGGCTGATCGGCAGACATCAGACGCAGGTTTCGCGGGTATATGATTACGTCTTAAGAAAATGGAGTTGCATACAGTTCCTTAAGTAAACCAGACCATAGATTCAGCCACGTCAAACCCGCAAGGATGGCGGTATCATTGACCCGCCGGGAAGCGCGCATGCTACAGAAGATCATCGCGATCAAGAACGTAGGTCGCTTTCAAAATTCTGCCGCGGGCGGTAATACAACTTTCAAGAAGCACACCTTCATACACGGAGCCAACGGTCACGGGAAGACCACCATTGGCTCCATACTGCGTTCGCTCCAAACCGGCAAAGGCGAATATATCGTCGGTCGAAAAACGCTGGGGACCGCCGCTGCGCCGGAAGTGAATCTGTTGATGGTAGCTGGCAATGCCCTCTTTGACGGCGCCAAGTGGACACGCACACACCCTCTTCTCGCAATCTTCGATAACGTTTTCGTCTCTGAAAATATCCACTCCGGCGACACGGTCGATACCGAACAGAAGCGTGGCTTGTATCGCGTTATTGTTGGGGCGGCCGGCGTCAGCCTGGCGCAGCAAGAAGCTAGATTGTCAGCTGGGAGCCGCTCAAAGGCTACCGAGACAACCGCTATAGACAAGGCACTCAAGTCACACTTGCCGATCGGCATGAAGTTGGAAACGTTCATTGATCTTCCGGAAATCAATACAGTCGAAGATCAAATTTCTATCCAGGAATCGAAACTGAAGACGATCGGCGATGCAGCGACCATAACGGCTAGGACGCTCCTCCCCCTCATTGAACTTCCTGACGTACCTGGGACACTTCAGCAAGTTCTCTCCTCGTCCGTGGACAACGTTGCGGAAGGGGCAGAAAAGCGAATAGCCGAGCATTTGGCTTCCCATGGTATGGCCGAGGGCAGCGGCAACTGGATATCCCAAGGCCTAGAACATACCTCTGACAGCTGCGCATTTTGTGGACAGGACGTAAGAGGGCTACCGCTGGTAGCGGATTATCGTGCGATGTATGGGGAGAGCTACAGGCAGTTAAAGCTAGAGATCGAGACTCTGGCCTCGACCATCGAGCGGCTGTTTGGAGAGACGGCCGTCTCCAGGCTCGATGTTCAGGCAGAGCAGTACCGCAGCGCGATTGAATTCTGGTCGGAGCACGCATTGATCGATCCTCCGAAACGTCCGGCATCGTGTCAGGCAGCAATGCGCAACCTAGCGGACGCCCTGAGAAGTGTCCTGACGCACAAATCGAACCTGCCCTTGGAGCCATTACATCTGAGCGCGTCAGCGACAATCGCCATAGTTGCCTATGAGAACGAGACCCAGAAGGCAGCAGCATTCAATGAGGAAACGAACGCGGTCAACCAAATCCTTAAGCTTAAGAAGCAGGAGGCTGGCGAAGGAAACACTCAGTCCGTGAAGACCCAGCTCGAACGGCTGAAACACACGAAGACACGGTATAGCCCACAAGTGAAGAAGCTGTGCGATGAACGCGGTAAGATCCAGGAGGAAAAAAAGAAAATCGACGCCGAAAAGGCCACAGTACGAGCAGAATTAGACAAACATACCGAAACCGTTGTCAGGCCCTATCAGGACCGCATCAATGAGCTACTGGAGAACTTCAACGCTGGCTTCATGATTGGCCAGACCCAACACAGCTATATAGGCGGCGTAGCTACCTCAAGCTACCAGATCATCATCAACAACAAGGCAGTTAATCTGGGCGCGAGCGATACTCCTGATAGCCTCCCGAGCTTCAAGAACACTCTGAGCGCAGGGGATCGCTCTACTCTTGCGCTCGCATTTTTCATCGCCGACCTCGAGCGCCACCAGTTCCTAGACTCCTGCATAGTAGTTTTTGACGACCCGTTCAATAGTCAAGACGCCTTTCGTCGCAGGCAGACCGTCCACGAGATTATCAAAGTGGGGCGAAGGTGCAAGCAAGTGATTGTGCTCTCGCACGACGCCGGATTCCTGAAACAAATCTGGGACAAGTGCGAGCCCGCACACCGGGTATCACTCGGCATCGTCGACCATGGGCGGCATGGCTCCAAGATAATGGCTCTCAACCTTGAAGAGTGCTGCAAAGGGCGCACAGCGGCTGACATCGACGACCTAATCAGCTTCCACCGCGACCGAGCTGGCAAACCGATCGACATCTACCGGAAAATGCGTACTGTGCTGGAAACCTATCTGCGAACCACATTTCCCGCGAGCTTTACAGAGCAAGAAAAGTGGCTCGGCGACATGATACGGAAAATCCGGGAAGAGGGAACATCTCACCCGGCTCACCATCTCTATGACGATCTGAACGAAATTAACGAGTCAGCCGAATACCATCATGGCGAAGACCTATCAGATAATACCTCCGATACTATCGATCCCCAGGAGCTTGGGGGGCTAGTGAAAAGAACGCTTCGCATAGTCAATGCACTGCAGGCGTAGCTGCTCCAGTTCATGCCGTGAGAGCTTCGCCTGCGAGACAATAGAACCATGACCCTGCAACTCCCCGAAGGCGATTTCAAGGCCTACCTCTTCGACTGCGACGGCACCATCGCCGACTCCATGCCCATCCACTTCATCGCCTGGACCCAGGCCCTCTACGAGTACGGCTGCGCCTCCTTCACCGAAGAGCTCTTCTACGCCTGGGGCGGTCGCCCCGTCGACGCCGTCGTCACCGAACTCAACCGCCGCGATAACCTCTCCATCCCCCTCGCCGAGTTCGCCCACCGCAAAGAGAGCCTCTATTACGACCTCATCCACCAGCTCCAGCCCGTCCCCGAGGTCCTCGAGCAGATCCGCCTCCAGCACGGCAACATCCCCTTCGCCGTCGTCTCCGGCAGCACCCGCGAGTCCGTCGTCCGCTCCCTCGAAACCCTCGGCATCCTTCCCCTCTTCGAAACCCTCGTCTGCGCCGGCGACTACGCTCACCCCAAGCCCGCCCCCGACCCCTTCCTCCTCGCCGCCGAGCGCCTGGGCGTAGAGCCCTCCGACTGCCTCGTCTTCGAGGACGCCGACATCGGCATCCAGGCCGCCACCGCCGCCGGCATGGCCTCCGTCCGCATCGCCCAGCCACACGAGCGCAGCCAGCCAGCAACCATGTAAAGCGTCCTTGACATTGGTGTAAAGGTACCTTTACATCGACGTCAAGCTTCCTTTACATTTTGTAAAGGAAGCTTTACACTTTTGCCCCTTCCGTGACGCTTTGTGCGCTGAAAACCGCGCTGAACCCCCCGAATTGCAACACAAAACCGGGTTCGGAACGCACTGAAACTCACGGTTTTCCCCGCAAACGTGCTATCCTGAATGACGTTGTCCAATAGCAGTTTTCCTCAGGAAATACCAAAATGCCAAAGCTAAAAACCCACTCGGGCGCGGCAAAACGCTTCAAAAAGACCGGCACAGGCAAGTTCAAGCGCGGTCAAACGAAGATGCGCCACATTCTTACCTCTAAGACGAACCAAACAAAGAGCAAACTCGGTCGCATTGTGCTCGTCTCGGAAGCAGATACCCCGAAGGTCGCACGCATGTTGCCTTACGCGTAAAGCGTTGCAGCATATAGAGTTATTTGAATCGAGCCATAAGTCTTTCAACCAGAATCTGGAAAAGATTTGTTACGGGCCGCAAAGCGTATAGGCCCCTGGATTTGCGAAGCAAATCCACCGAGATTCGAAGGTGAAAGCGAGTGAAGAGGCCACCCTTACCTCCAGCCGCTAAACGATTGACGCAAAAGGAGATAGAGCCATGCCCCGTGTAAAACGGAGTACCAAACGCAACGACCGCCGCAAGAAGATCCTCAAGCGCGCAAGCGGTTATTTCCTAACAAAATCAAAGCTTTACCAAGCAGCTCAGGAAGCCGTTGAGCGCGGGTTGAAGTTTGCCTATATTGGCCGCAAGCAGAAGAAGCGCCAGTTCCGTTCGCTCTGGATCGTGCGCATTAATGCAGCCTGTAAGTCCAATGGAATGAGCTATTCTACCTTCATCAACGGCCTCAAGAAGGCGGGCATTGGTCTGGATCGCAAGGTCCTCGCCGACATTGCTGCCAATGACGCGGCTGGTTTCACTGCTTTGGCGGTTTCGGCTAAGGGCGCGCTGGACGCGGCCAAGAAGGCTCGGGCTACCGCTTAATTCTTTTCTTTTGAGTCATTTCCAGGTTTACAGCACATGGCGCGGCTTCGGCCGCGCCATGTGTGTTTCAGTGCACTCATAGGTGGGTTTTGTGTTGCAAATCGGGGGTTTCAACGCGGTTTTCAGTGCACAAAGCATCGAAAAGAGGCCAAAACTGTAAAGTTTCCTTTACATCATGTAAAGGAAGCTTTACACCCATGTCAAGGACGCTTTCCATGGGGTCCTTGCGCGCGATCGGCCCCCACCAGCCTGGAAGCGGCGGGTGACCCTGCGAGATTCGGTTCTCTTGATGGTGGCATTTGTTGTCCTTCGTTTCGAGAGCTGGTTCGCTTGCCTGCGGGATTTGGTTTACTTGCTCTATGAAGCTTGTTCTCCTACCGTCGATTCTTCTGCTGACCTTTTGCTGCCCTTTGTCTCTTGCTGCCCAGCAGACTCCGCTGCAGGTTGCGTTTACGTTCGATGATCTGCCGGCGCATGGGCCGCTGCCGCCAGGGGAGTATCGGCCGGAGCCGATGCGGACGATCCTCAAAGTTTTGAAGGCGGAAGACATGCCGCAAATCTATGGGTTTGTGAATGGGTTTCGGACCGCGGAGTATCCGTACCAGACAGAGCTGCTGCGGGAGTGGATTGCGAGTGGAAATGCTCTGGGAAACCACACGTGGTCGCATCCTTCACTGGATAAGAGTTCGGCGAAGAAGTACATCCACAACATTGCCGAGGATGAGCCGGTGCTGGAGAAGGTGGATCCGGATGGTGACTGGCACTGGTTCCGCTTTCCGTACCTGGAGGAGGGCGACACGATGGCGAAGCGGGATGCGGTGCGCGACTGGTTGTTTGCGCATCACTATCGGATTGCCGAGGTGACGATCGACTTTGGGGATTACATGTGGAATGACGCCTATGCGCGTTGCTCGGTGAAGAAGGATGATGCGGCGATTGCATCCTTGCATGAGAGCTACCTGGCGACAGCGGATGAGTACATTACGTACTCGCGCACACTTTCACAGCGGCTGTACGGGCGCGATATTCCTTACGTGTTGCTGCTGCATGTGGGGGCGTTCGATGCGAAGATGCTGCCGGATTTGATTGGGCTGTTTCGCAAGCGAGGGTTTACGTTCGTTACGCTGCCGAAGGCGGAGTCCGACCCGGTATACAGCGTGGATCCGAAGGTGGCGTATCCCGGTGGGGGGTTGTTGATGGAGTTGGCCGCTACGACGACGAACGTGGCTATGCCGGATGCGACGGAACCTGAGGACCAGTTGGCGAAGATGTGCCGCTGATGGATCAGGGTTTGTGGCGGAAGGTGGCGCGGGAATGCTCGATGGCGTCGTAGTTTTTCTCTGCCCAGAGCCAGACGCCGCAGAAGGCTTCGCCGAGGGTCCGGCCGAGTGGGGTGAGAGCGTACTCTACGCGCGGCGGGACCACGGGGTGGATGGTGCGTTTGACGAGGCCGTCCGATTCCATCTGGCGGACGGTCTTGGTGAGCATCTTCTGGCTGACGCTGCCGGCGAGCTTGCCCAGTTGGGTGAAGCGAACGGTGCCGTGCTCGGCGAGAACGTCAAGGACGACCATGGTCCACTTGTCGGCGATGCGCTCGATGATCTCGCGGACGAGGGCGTCGATTTTCTCCTGGGATTTCTTTGGCGTTTTTTCCTCGGGTTTTGTCGACAGTTTTTCCTGCGGTTTTGCAGAGGATTTCTCCAGGGTTTTTGTGGTGGACTTAGGCTCTGACTTGGTAACTGCGACAGGTTCCGTGGCGATGGCAGCGTGGTCGCCCTTTTTGACCTTCTTGTGTTTCTTGTCTTTTCCCATAAACAGCCTCAGTTTCCGTTTGGTGAGTACAGAACTTTCAGGTGCCTACTTCCCAAATGGATGGTACACCCTTAACATTCGGTCAGGGAGATGGGCACGGGTTTGTTGCCGGCACGGACAACGTTATTCCAAGGGCTAAAGCCCGGACCTATCTAAGAGGCAACAGCAAAGATGGAATGGGATGAGTGACGTCCGAGCCTAACTAGAAGCAACACCAAAGGCGAAATGGTTGGACGAAACCCGGAGCCTATTTCGCAAACAGCAGCAAGAGAGATCCATGAAGGAGATGCAGAGATGAAACCTACAAGGAACACGATTTTGATAACGGGTGGTGGTTCAGGGATTGGGCGCGGGCTGGCAGAGGCGTTGCAGAAGCAGGGCAACCAGGTGGTGATTGCTGGACGGCGGAAGGAGGTACTGGAGCAGACGGCTGCGGCGAATCCTGGTATGAAGTTTTTGACGTTGAATATTGAAGACCCGAAGGCGATCCAGGAGTTTGCTGCGCAGGTAGAGAAGGAGTTTCCGGCGCTGAACGTGCTGGTGAACAATGCTGGCATCATGCGCGTGGAGAACTTGATGGAGAGGCCGGATTTGGCGGATGCCGAGTCGATGGTGGTGACGAACCTGCTGGGGCCGATACGGTTGACGACTGCGCTGCTGCCGCTGCTGCGTAAGCAGCCGCAGGCGACGGTGATGAATGTGTCGTCGGGGTTGGCGTTTGTGCCGCTGGCTTCGACCCCTACGTATTGCGCGACGAAGGCCGCGATGCATTCGTATTCGTGCTCCCTGCGGTATCAGCTTAAAGACACGGCGATTGAGGTGGTGGAGATTATTCCGCCGTATGTGCAGACGGATTTGCTGGGCGGGGGTGCGGAGGATCCGCGGGCGATGCCGCTGAAGGACTACATTGTGCAGACGATGGAGATCTTCAATCAACAGCCGACGCCGCAGGAGAATTGCGTGCAGAATGCGCAGGGGCTGCGAACGGCGGAGTCGAAAGGGCAGTTTGACGCAGTATTCAAGGGACTGAACGACGCGATGGCCGGTATTCACTAAGATGCTTCGCTGGGCTGGGGGGCATCGACTATGCTTTAAGGATGCCCTCCTCCGCCGAGCTTGATTTCAATACGCAGAAACCTACCGAAGAAGATGAAAAGCCAACCGAGACGCCGGCGTTTGAATCGTGGGGACGATATCCAAAGTACCAGGCGGATGTGAAGCAACTGCACTGGCAGGGCGACTATCCGCGCGCGATTGATGGGGTGCATCATGGCGCGCTGGCGGTGGGCATGGGGCGCAGCTATGGCGATGTTTGTCTGCTGAAGGATGGGACGCTGATCCAGACGACGTCGATGAACCGGCTTCTGGATTTTGATGCGGCTACAGGAGTGCTGACGGCTGAGGCGGGGATCACGCTGGCGCAGATTCTGGACTTCGCGGTGCCGCGTGGATATTTTCTGCCGGTGACGCCGGGGACGAAGTATGTGACGCTGGGTGGCGCGATTGCGAATGATATCCATGGCAAGAACCATGAGGCGGCGGGATCGTTTGGGAATCATGTGCCGCAGTTTGAACTGGTGCGGAGCAATGGTGCGCGAATGCTGTGCTCGCCGAAGGAGAACCCGGATTATTTTGCGGCGACTATCGGCGGGATGGGACTGACGGGCGTGATTACGTGGGCGCAGTTGAGGCTGAAACCGATTGTGAGCCGGAAGATTGATTATGAGGGGATTCAGTTTCACGGGATCGATGAATTTATCGATTTGAAGAACCAATACAAGCATGTGGAGTACACGGTGAGCTGGGTGGATTGCGTGTCGACGGGGAAGAATTTTGCGCGCGGAATTTTTATGCTGGGTGACCACTCGAAGGAGCCGGGAGAACTGAAGCCATCGCCGAAACCGAAGCTGGTGTTTCCGATGGAGGCTCCGGGATTTTTGCTGAACAAGTATTCGATCAGCGCGTTCAACACGGTGTTTTTTCATAAGCAGATGAAGGCGCATGTGAAGACGGTGCAGGACTATGAGCCGTTCTTTTATCCGCTGGATGCGGTGTTGAAGTGGAACAAGATGTATGGCAAGCGCGGGCTACTGCAGTTTCAGTATGCGATTCCGTGGGAGCATGCGAAGGAAGGCACGATCGCGATTTTGAAAGAGATTGCGAAGTCGGGGCAGGCGAGTTTTCTGGCGGTGTTGAAGACGTTTGGCGATGTGCCTTCGCTGGGGATGATGAGCTTTCCGCTGGGTGGGTTTATGTTTGCGCTGGACTTTCCAATCAAGCCGGACGTGAGCTTTCCCTTGATGCAACGGCTGGGAGATATGACCAAGGAGTTTGGCGGGCGGCTGTACTCGGCGAAGGATGCGTGCATGACGCCGGAACAGTTTCAGGCGTTCTATCCGCAGTGGCAGAAGTTTGCGCGGTATAAGGATCCGGCGCTGACGTCGAGCTTCTGGGAGCGCGTGGTGGGTGGGCAACTGGGCGTTGCGGGAGCGGGACGATGAGCGAGGAGATGAAGCTGCCGTTGGGAGATGCGCCGGAAGTTGCGGAGCAGCCGCTGGTGACTCGGAATGTGCGCGAGACGGATTCGGAGGCGGAGGTGGTGCGCGGGCCGCGGAAGATTGTG
Organism: Acidobacteriaceae bacterium; assembly: GCA_049578265.1. Lineage (GTDB taxonomy): Bacteria > Acidobacteriota > Terriglobia > Terriglobales > Acidobacteriaceae > Granulicella. The sequence goes on along the minus strand of JBAULP010000014.1, from coordinate 56,085 downwards.
GTGCTGGGTGCTACGTCGGGGATCGCGGAGGCTTGTATTCGGCTGTGGGCTACGCGCGGGGATGCGCTGTATTTGATCGCGCGGAATGCGGATAAGCTGGCGGTGGTGGCCGCGGATGCGAAGGTGCGCGGGGCTTCGCATGTGGGAACGGCGGTGGCGAATTTGGATGATACGGCGGCGCATCCGGAGGTGCTGGCGCACGCGATTAATTCTTTGGGTGGGATGGATGTGGCGTTCCTGGCGCTGGGGGTGCTGGGGGATCAGGTGGAGGCGGAGAAGAATTTTGGGGCGGCGGAGCAGATTGTGCACACGAACTTTGTGGCTCCGGTGAGTTTGCTGACGTGGCTGGCGAACTATACGGCGCAGCGGAGGGCGGGGACGCTGGCGGTACTGTCGTCGGTGGCGGGCGAGCGCGGACGGAAGTCGAACTATGTGTATGGGAGCTCGAAGGCGGGGCTGACGAAGTTTGTGGATGGGCTGCGGAATCGGATTGACCGCGAGGGCGTGAAGGTGATGACGATCAAGCCTGGGCCGGTGAAGACTGCGATGACCGAGAAGATGAAGGGGAGCGGGAAGTTTGCGGACGTCGAGGCGGTGGCGGCGACGCTGGTGAAGGCGATCGATCGTGGGGATGATGTGGTGTATGTGCCGGGGATCTGGCTGGTGATTATGGCGGTGATTCGGGCGATTCCGGAGTTTGTTTTTAAGAAGATGAATTTGTAGGACGCTGTTTTGAGCGGTCTACGACGGCTGATCCGAGCATGGATTGAATTGCAAACCTGTGGCCGCGTGCATGCGCGCTTAAGCAAACAGTCGAGCCAAGGGGTACCTATTCGCATAGGCGACCCTCGGCTCAAATGGATGGTGCTTGTTTTTACTATGCGCGCGTGACGATCATCAAACGTTCGCTCTCTTATTTCGTCTGCACTAGACCGGCAACGACCGCATCGAATTTATCGAGTATCTGAGCCCAGCCCTCGGCCTGGCCGCTCTTGGTTGCTTCTTCCATGGTTTCATTTCCAATGAACGTGAGTTTGGTCTGGCCGTTTCCAAGGTCCTCAAAGAGAGTCACGTCGTAGGCGCCCTCGATCGCCTCATGTTCGATTCCATAGTGCTCGGGCTCAACCTTATTTCCCTCCGCGTCGGAAAAGTACATGGAGGAGACGATCTTCTCGTGCAGAACGATCTCGTGATATTCCCCGCCATTCCAGAAGTCCTGCCCCTCTGGTGTTCTCATGCAGCAGAGAAATTTTCCTCCTACGCGAAAATCCATCTTGCAGACAGGCGAGGTGAAGCCCTTGGGCCCCCACCACTGCATGACATACTTCGGGTCGGTCCAGGCCTTCCACACCAACTCGCGTGGGGCATCGAAGACTCTTGTCACAACCATCCGCTCTGTTTCATTAACCGTGTTGTTTGTCATCTCGCATCTCCTCTTTTTTCATCTGTTTTATGACTACGTCCAGCTTGTCGAAACGCTCTTCCCAGAATCGGCGATAGTTGATTGCCCAGTCGCTGACTGTCTTGATCGCTTCCGGCCGAAGCGTGCACACACTCTCGCGTCCACGCTTGGTCTTGATTACCATCCGGGCCCGTACCAGGTACGCAATATGTTTTGAGATCATCTGCTGCGACAATGCAAACGGTTCCGTGAGTCCATGCACAGAGGCGGGCCCGTGAGAGAGCCGTTCAATCATCGCCCGGCGCGTCGGATCGGACAGAGCCGCGAATGTCGTATCCAGTTTATCCACAACCATATGGTAGTGGGTTTTTGCGAAGTGTCAAGCACGCATTTTGCGAAAAATTCGCGCATGCACTCCTTGAGCTCGATTCAGTGAGGGAAAGTGGGCGTCTCGTCAGTCATCGGCAATTGGAAGGGAACGGCGTTTAGCAAGACTTACGTTAGGGCGCTCCCAGGGTAAGGAACAGGTGCTCGCGCATGCGGTGATCGATGCTCAATCGCTTAGTCGTTCGGGCAGAAAGGGGCGGCGAAGCGCGAACAATACGTGCTGACGGCAATCCCAAGAGGATTGGTGATGCCAGAGCCGGCGAAGCCGTTGCCGCTGAGCGACGAGCCGGTGCTTGTGAACTCCGAGACGCTGGCTGCGCCGGAGTTCGAGACCCACAGGTTACCCTGCGGGTCGATCGCTAGCCCGGCGGGCACACTGAGCCCGCCAGAGGCGCTGCTGGTGACGGTTGCGGAGTCGGAAAGATGCGTGAGCGTGTTTGCCGTAGCGTTGGCAATCCATGGGTCACCTGATGCATCGAGCGCAACGGCTGCCGGGCCGCTCAGCGCGGCGGCACTGGTGGCGAGCACTGCGCCGGAGGGCGCAAGTTCGGTGACGGTGTTGGCGCCGCGATTGGTGATCCAGACATTGCCGTCTGCGTCCACCGCAACCGCGGAGGGTGCGGACAAGCCGCCACCCGTGTAGGTCACGGCGAGGGTCCAGTCATTTGGTGCGGCGGTGAGCGTTGGCCGGAAGGGATGGCTGGCAGCGGCCAGCGCGTAAATCGCGGCGACGTTTTGGCCTGGGTGCTGCACGATCTCGATCACCGCGGATACGGTGTCGGTGGGTGCTGTACCACCGGGCGGTGTGGCGGCAGCAAAGAGTGTGCCGCAGGCCGAGGTGTCGCCCGCCGTTCCGCCGGTGGAGTCGACACAGGCGCCAAGAGAGTCGGCGAGCGCGTTGAGCTGGGCGCGCGGCAAACTTGCGCCCGGGGGAAGGTCCGCGCCGGGGCTCGTGCCGGTCGCGTTGTTGACGAGCTGGTTGACATCGGCAAAGGCGAAGTTGAGCCCGGCCGTGTTGCTCGGCGACGTACTCATGCTTGCGATCCCGGTCATGAAGGGCGCCAGCGCGTAGGCTGCAGCGACCGTTGTGACTTCGTTCATCTTCACGACGGTCGTGTCGCTGGCCTGAAGGGCGCTGCAGGAGCCGAGTGCGGCCATCTCGGCCAGGTTGGGATTGCTGGCCGAGAGCCCGGGGTTGCCGCCGGTCGCGACGAGGTAGACGGGGGCGTCGGGCACGGGGCAGGTGTACTGGCCCGTGATGTCGAAGCCGCCATCGGCTTCGGTCTGGATGCTGCCGGCGGGAAGCAGCGGGCTGGCCATGTTTCCATAGCCTGACAGGTTGGCTGCATAGAGCTGCAAGGATGCGCCGACGAGTGGTTGTTGCCCACCGAAGACGGTTCCCCGGATGCCAGTGCCGGAGCCGGAGCCGGAGCCCGATCTCCAGGGACTGGTTCCGGCATGGTATTGCCAGCCAGCGCCGCAGCCGGTCAGCAGCGCGGCAACGCCGATGAGGAGGATAAGACGCTGACAGGGATGAGTCACGAAGGCCTCCAGGGTCGATGCGGCAGAGTAGTGGGTGGCGTTCTTCATGGCCTGGTCCCTGTGCTGCTGTTGGTGGCGCCCGTGACGAGCGGTGCGACGACCGGGGTGGCGCTGCCGAAGATGCGTGTCACGCTGTTGCCGCCGGAGTTTGTGATCCAGACCGAACCGGCCTGGTCGATGGCGATGCCGCTGGGAGCGTTGTAGGGCGTGGCGGCCGCGGCCGTGGTCGCGCCATAGCCGGTAGCGGGACTCTGCGCCGCGCCGGTGTTCGAGAACGATGACACCGAGTTGCCGCCGTTCGCGATCCACACCTGGCCTGCACCATCGATAGCGACCGCGCTGGGCTGCAGCAATCCGCCGCCGGTGAAGGTGCTGGTGGATGCGGCCGGAGCGTCGTACGTGTCCGGGTTAGGGACCGGAGTGACAAAGACGAGGGAATTGGCCGTGTTGGTGACCGCCCACGCATTGCCGGAGGCGTCGATGGCGATGCCGCCGGCGCTGGCGGGTGCTCCGGGAGTGCCTAGCGTGTTGAGCACCTTACCCGTGTAGTTCAGCTGGCTTACGGTGCCGTTATTGTTCACGATCCAGGCCGAGAAATAGATGATATTGAAGTGCAACGTGGTAGCAGTGCTCGCAGCATACGTTGCAGAAATATCACCTGGATACGTACAGGCGAGAGCGTAGTAAGGGTTGCCGTAAACCGGATCCTCAGCGATCGATCCGAGGGGTATCGAAGCGACCCCGTTCTGTAGATTCATGGCGTAAGCCGCGTTGTGACCGCGTGTTTGGATGCTGCATTCAACGCTCCCATCGGGAGTGCTCCCGTCACTGGCAGTCACGGTGACGGTTGCTACCGGAGTCTGCCCAATGTAAACAGGCGTGGGAGCCAACGATACGGTCGTGGACGTGGCGATCTGTCCGAAGGCTGACGCGGCGCCAATGGCGCACGTCAGCGTGGCAAGAACATACCAGACCGCTTTGCAACCGAAAGGCCTCACATTAATACAGAACATGTCAGCTCCAGAGGAATGTGTTTCAGCGGTAGTATACGGATTTTGTCTCCTTGAACATTTGTACTTCGAGTAAAAAAGCCACGCAATCAGACCGATTTGTCGCGACAAATCGGCCTATCGGATTGAATCCCTTGGGCCTTGGTCGCAAGACGTCGAATGGGAAACTTCGATTCCGCTGGGGTGGGTTATTTGCGGGACTGTTGTTGCTGGGCTTGCTGGGCGTGGCGGGAGAGGGGTGGGGGTTGTTCGGGTAAGGCCTGGGCTTTTTCTACCAGCATCGACCAGTCTTCGGGGACGGGGAGTTCGCGGTCGAGGGGTGGAGTGCCTTCGCTGGGTTCTACGCGGACGGCTACCGAGAGTTCGCTCTTGGTGCGGCCGCGGTAGATGCCGTGGGTGGGAGGAACGTCGGAGTAGTCGCGGCCGATGGCGGTGCGGATGTGGCGGTCGCCGGCGGTGAGGTTGTTGGTGGGATCGAAGCCGACCCAGCCCAGCTCGGGGAGGAAGGCTTCGACCCAGGCGTGGGTGGCGGAGGCTACGGAGCGGTCGCGGTCGTGGTCGCCGTGGTAGAGATAGCCGCTGACATAGCGGCAGGGAATCTGGAGCTGCGAGCGGACGAGCGAGAGCATGATGTGGGAGAAGTCCTGGCAGACACCGGCCTTGGTGGAGAGGGCTAGCTCGATGGGCGAGTCGGCCTTGGTGGATTTCGGCTTGTAGTCGAAGTAGTCGTAGAGCTCGGCGTTGAGTTTGTGGAGAGCGCTGAGGGGGTCTGCCTGGCGATGCAGGTTGAGATGTTTAGCGAGATCTTCGGTCTCGGGGGTGAAGCGCGCGAATTCGCTGGGGAGAAGCATCTCCCAGAAGTCACCTTCGTGGACGAGGCGATCGAGTTCGGCCCAGGAGCCGGGGGGAAGGGAGTCGGGGATGGGCGCGTGGGAGGCCATCTCGACGAGGGATTCGGCGACGATGACGAGCTGGCCGTGCTGGCCGGGGATGTCGAAGTGGTGGACGTGGTTGTTGAGGTGGTCGCGATGGCTGAAGACGCGGCAGCGGGGGCTGACGGAGAGCTGGAAGGTGAGACAGCGCTGCTGGATGTCGGAGCGCGGGTGCATGCGCGTCTCCATGATGCTCTCGCTGACGGGGGTCTTGTAGAGAAACTTGGTCAGATGGCGGATCGAGTAGTACATCGGTCCCTCCTGCAGGTGCGACATCGGGCTGAACATTTCTCTTGCACTTCCTATTGCGTGAACGTTGTGGGAGCGGATTGGAGGTTGTGGTGTGAGGGCAGGTGGATGATTAACCGGCGAGCGCGGCCTGGATGGGGTAGTCGACGTAGAGGTGGTAGATGGTCTCGTGGATGGCCTGGCACTGGCGCTGGATGCTGTGGAGATAGGCGACGAGGTCACCCATAAGGATCTCGTCGACGCTGGCGAAGCCGAGCGAGGCGCTGAGGCGGCCGGAGATGCGATTGAGTTCTTCGGCGCGGGTCTTGCCGGATTTCTCCTGTATGGCCTGGAGAGCGCACTTGAGGCTATCGATAGAGAAGCGCAGGGAGTGCGGGAACTCGTCGTCGAGGAGAAGGAACTCGAGGATGCGTTCAGGGGTGAGGTCGGCGGTATAGACCTTGCAGTAGGCTTCGAAGGCTGTGGCGGAGCGGAGGAGGCCCATCCAGTCGAGGTACTCGTTACCTTCGGGGACGCGGTCGGGGTTGGCCCAGACATCGTCGTGATAGGCCTCGAGCAGGAGACGGGTGGCGGAGGCGCGTTCGAGATAGCGGCCGACCTGGATGAACTGCCAGCCTTCGCCGTGGGACATGGTGGAGTCGGTGACGCCCTGGAACTGGTGGACGGCCTCCATGACCTCCTGGAGGAAGGCGGTGGGGCCTTCGCCGGAGTCGGCGGAGGCTTCGATCTTCATGGCGCCTTTGACTTCGGGGCTGGTGACGTAGAGGTAGAGGGAGTTGAGCTTCTGCCACTGTTCGGTGGAGATCTGCTCGCGGACCTGGCGGGCGTTTTCGCGGGCGGCGATGATGCAGGAGACGACGGAGGATTTGTTGGAGGTGTCGAAGGTGAGGTTGCGGGCGAGCTCGTAGGGATTGCCCTCCCACTTGAGGCGCTTGGGATTGCCGAGGGCCTGGAGCATGCGCTGCCAGCGGTGATCGGAGCTGGTGGCGCTCTCGTCGAGCATGAGATTGAGGTTTACATCCAGCAGGCGCGTGGCGTGCTCGGCGCGCTCGAGGTAGCGGCTCATCCAGTAGAGCGAATCGGCGACGCGTGAGAGCATGCGGTCGGTTCCTTTGCTGAAGATGACGTGCTGGTTGATGTTCACTTTACACTGACTTTCGGATTTTACTTAATGCGGGTCTGATTAAGTGTATGGCAAGGACGAAGAAAACTCGCAGGGGCTAAAACCCACTGTCCGGCAAATGATATGGTTCTGCAGCACTTAACAATTTGGGAGAAGTTATGTTCAAAGCTGGCTGTTGGGTGTTAGCAGGTTTTGCTTCAGCGCTGCTCCTGGGCGGGTGTTCGGGTTCTTCGCTGCCGATTTCTGTGAGCGTGACTCCTTCCGCTCCGCAAGCGCTCGACCAGGGGGTGCCGGGCCTTTCGATTGGGATCACGGCGACCATCACGAATGGCACTTCGTCCAAAGGGGTCACGTGGGGCCTGAGCGGCGTGGGGTCGCTCAGTAACACTACTGGCTTGTCGATCAGTTACATTCCACCGACTGCCACTATTACCAGCGCGCAGCACGTAACGGTGACCGCTACGTCCGTAGCGGACCCAACAAAGAGCGCTGCGGTGCAGATCACGGTGAACCCTTACCCCATCATGCCTTTTCAGACGCTCGCCAACAGAACGGCAGGCATGGCGTATAGCCAACCGATCATGCTCACCGGCGGAACGGCTCCATTTCAATGGAGTGTCTATAACGGGTCTGTTTTCGCCGGTTCCGAAGTGGGCGGATCGCTGCCGGATGGACTGACGCTGAACGCCACGACGGGGACGCTTAGCGGAACCCCCACCGCTGCCGGAACCTGGTACTTTGAAGGCGCCGCAACGGACGCGGACAGTGCCTTCGCGTCCATCCCGCTGAGCCTCCAGATAAATCCGGCCCCCGCAGTCCCGGCCAATGCAGTGCCCTACCTAAACCAGCCTCTGGTGCCCGCCTCCGTTTCACCCGGCGGGGCCGGGCTTACGCTGCGCGTGAGTGGAGCGGGATTCGTTTCCGGTGCGACGGTGAACTTCAATGGCACAAAGCTCGCGACCACGTTTGTGGACGGTGAACATTTGAGTGCGCTGATCCCGGCGACGGACGTTGCGATAGCGAAGACAGTCTCGGTGACGGTCGTGAACCCGGTCCCCGACGGCGGCTCATCCAACGTCGTTTATTTCCAGGTGGGAGCCCCGGAGACGGCGGTCACGTTTGCGAATGCTGCAAACACTCCGCTGCAAATCCCCGAGCCCGCGGGACTGGCTGTAGCGGACTTCAATGAAGACGGAAAGCCGGACCTTGCCGTCGCAGCAAATGTAGAGATGTATGTGATGCTCAGCAATGGAGACGGGACATTTAAGAGTGCATCGGGTTCTCCGGCGCTGATCCCGAGCCCTCCTTACGACGACTTTGCGTCACCCTATGCGGGGTCGTTGACGGCAGGCGATTTCAATCACAGCGGTCATCAAGGGTTAGCGGTCGCGGAGTTTCAAAACGAGTCGGCGGTGATCCTGCTGGGTAATGGGGATGGGACCCTTTCGCCGTCCTCGGCGGCCTTCGCAGAGACTGGAGGCTCGCCGACAACCGCAGTCGGGACAGCAGACTTCAATGCAGACGGGAACCTTGACCTGGTGCTGATCAATGAGCTCTCAGGTGTCTCGACCGTCGACTTAGGTTATGGAAAGGGAGCGTTCAATGTGGCCTCAGACCTGTACGCCCCAGGTTCTGGCGTGGCAGTGGGCGATCTCAATGGAGATGGAAAGCTGGACCTCGCTGTTTCTGAAGGTGGAGCAGTGGCCATCCTGCTCGGGAATGGAGACGGGACATTCAACCCAGCAAGCGGTCCGCAGTTTTCCGGGCACGACCTGTCCGCGATCGTTGCGGGCGATTTCAATGGCGACGGAAAGTTGGATCTCGCTGTTACGGACGAGTCTGGAAACGCTGTATTCGTCCTGCTGGGGAACGGTGACGGAACTTTCCAGCCACCGATCAGCATCGCCGTTGGAGATGAGCCAGCGGCATTGGTTGTGGGCGACTTTAATGACGATGGGAAGCTGGATCTCGCAGTCGCGAACAATGGCGATGGGACAGTGACGCTTTTGCTGGGGAAGGGTGACGGGACGTTCACAGGATCGTCCGGATCGCCCTACATCGTGGGCAAAGGGCCGTCCGCACTTGCCGCCGCGGATTTCAATGGCGATGGAAAGCTCGATCTTGCCGTTGCTAACGGCTTGGACGGAACGGGGACAGTCTCGATCCTGTTGCAGCAGTAGGCGATTCGTGATCAGGTCGTCATCTTGTCATCATCTGGGGGCTGAAGGGCCGGCCTTCATTAAGGCTACGAACATGCGGTCGAAGCGTGCGGTGTCGAGATTCTGCTGGACGTGGACGGGCTGCATGGGGCCGAGGGAGCCGGGGAGGGTGGGCTTGTTGGCGGCGGTCCAGGTGAGGGTGTCGCCGTAGTCGGGGCCGGGGGTGGTGTCGACGTCGACGTAGAGGAGCTGCTCTTTAGTGATGATGGCGGGGTTGAGCCAGGCGGCGGCGGCTAGCTCGTCCCAGAGGTAGTAGAACTCGTGCGTGTAGTGGGCGATGTACTGCGCGGCGGGGGAGTTGGATTGCGCGATCTCGTGCTGCATGGCGGGGGTGAACATGGTCTTGATGGAGATGTCGACGTCGGTGAGGTCGATGCGCGGCCAGTTGGCGCAGAGGGTGATGTGCGCGGCTTCGGGGTCGAACCAGAAGTTGAACTCGTGGCGGGGGTGCGTGGCGAACTCGGGATCGGAGGTTTGCGGGTTGAGGCTGCCACCCATGATGACGATGCCTTGCGTGAGCTCGGCGAAGTGCGGGTCGATGGCGAGGGCGAGAGCGATGTTGGTGAGGGGGCCGGCGGCGTAGAGGGTAACGGCGTGCGGATGCGCGTGGACTTCGCGGATGAGGAAGTGGGCGGCGTCTTCGTCCAGGGGCTTGGTGGTGGGCGCGCCTTCGGCGAGTGTGGGGACGACGAAAGGGCCGTGGTAGGGTTGGGCGCTGGTTTTTTTGGCGAGATCGCCCCAGGCGCCGTACCAGGGGAAGCTGCCGATGGAGGCGGCTTCGTGCATGGAGGCGGCCTGGGTGCGGAGGAGCGGGAAGATGGCGCCGGGGACTACGGGGACGTCGGTGCGGTGGATGAGCTCGAGCATGCGGAGGGTGTGGGCGACCTCTTCGGGCTCCCACGCGTTGCCGCTGACCATGGTGATGCCGAGGACGTGGACCTGCGGAGATTGGAGCAGGACCATCATGGCCATCTGGTTGGAGCCGCCGGGGCCGGAGCCGTCCTGGTCGATGAGGACCAGACGCTGCTGGGCGTGGGCGATGGAGACGGCGGATATCAGAAGGAGCGCAAGTAAGCCTTTATAGAGCCGCTCTAGGGTGATCGTCGCGAGGTGCATTTCTTCGATTGTAGTTGTGAGGAGTCTGTGGTGTACTCCGGGTACCAATATGGCAGCCTGGGAAGAGTATCTGGACCGATGGACGCGTGCCGGGGTGATGGATGCCAGTGCTGCCGATCGCGTTCGCGCTTTTGAGCGGCAAGCGGAGGCGCCAGCCAAGCATAACTGGCAGATAGGCATTCTGCTGTCGTTCGGGATTATTTTGCTGGTGGGTGGCATGATGCTGTTTGTCGCCTCGCATTGGGATGATGTGAGTCCCTGGCAGCGGCTGGCATTGGTGCTTGGCTTTTTAGCGTCTTTTCACGCGTTCGGAGCAGCGTCTGCCAAGAAGTTTCCGGGGATGGGGTCAACGCTGCACGGAGTGGGAACGGCTGGAGCAGGCGCGGCGATTCTGACGGTGGGCACGATCTTCAATATGCAGGAACACTGGCCTACGGCGGTACTGGTTTGGGCCGCGTGCGCAGGCGCGGGCTGGTGGCTCTTGCGCGACCAGGTGCAGGAGGCCATGACGCTACTGCTGGTGCCTGCCTGGGTGATTTGCGAGTGGAGCTATCGTGCGGAGGGATATGCGCACGGCGGAGTGTATGTAGCCCGGATGTGTGCGGTGTTTGCGGCGGTGATGCTGACGTGCTTCCTGCGATCAAGAAAGCAGGGAGTGTTCTGGACGCTTTACGTGGTGGGAGTGATCGGGGTGATGAGTCCCATCGTGGTGCTGTCGGATGGGTGGAGCTCGTTCGGTCCTTCGACAGTGATGGTGCCGGTCGGCTTACGCGTACTTTGCGCGGTGGTGGTTGCTGCGACCCTTGCCGCGGTCTGGTGGCAGAGCCGAAGTGGCACTGTTCCGGTGGCGTTGGTGGCGGCCGTGGTGTATGTGTTGCCGTGGTTGCCGAAGGATGTCGTCTACAAGTCTGAATATGGATTGCAGGCGTGGGCACATGTGGGGCCCGGGCTGCTGACCTACGGTGTGGTCGCTATCGGTTGTGCAGTGCTGGTGTGGTGGGGACTGCGGATGCGTTCGCGAGCGGTGGTGAACTTTGGCATCGGCGGATTCGCGGCCACGGTGCTCTGGTTTTATGTGTCGAGCCTGCTGGACAAGCTGGGACGCGCGATGGGGCTGATCGGACTTGGCATGCTTTTTCTGGCGGGCGGCTGGGCGCTGGAGCGGTTGCGCCGCCATTTGGTAGCTGAGCTACGAGAGGATACAGCATGACGATCCAGATGCGCGGTATTGCGTTGTTGATGATTCAGGTCGCACTGGTGCTGACGACGGCGGGGAAGTATGAATGGGAACGGCACACTCGACCGATGGTGTGGGTGCGTGCAGAGCCATTTGCGGTGAGCGCAGACAAGGCGAGGACGCTCAACGGAGAAGGACGATATGGGCAGGTGCAGTTCGACGTAACTGCCTGCGGGTTGCCGACTGGGAAAGCGGAGAATGTGAGGGACTACATATATGGTTCCGATTTTGGAAAGCCAAACTACACGTCGCACAAGGCGCTGAACCTCAATGTGCGGCTGATGGTTCGAAACGGAGTTCTTACTGCTGTGGATGCGGGTGAATTGCGTTCGGCCGACGTACAGCAGGTTTCGTGGGACATGCGGCGACCGTGCGCAGAGGCTCGGCTGGTGGATATAGCAAATGTGTATCTGCCCAAGGGGGTTCCGATACCGTACACGGTTAAACCGGGTGCTACGCTTTGGGTTCTCGTGACGGTCCCGGAGCAGGGTCCGCCGCGGCCGGTAGAACTGGCGATTTCAGACGAGACGGGATTTCATCCGTTGCCAAATCAATAGCTCGGACGATGAGGATGTCTAGCTGAGGACCCAGGTGTCTTTGCTGCCGCCGCCTTGCGAGCTGTTGACTACCAGCGAGCCGCGCTTGAGGGCTACGCGGGTCAGGCCGCCGGGGACGATGGTTACTTTGTCGCCGTAGAGGACGTAGGGGCGGAGGTCTACGTGGCGGGGCTCTAGTTCGTCGCCGATGAGGCAGGGGGCGCGGGAGAAGCTGATGGTGGGTTGCGCGATGTAGTTGCGGGGGTTGGCACGGATCTTCTCGGCGAAGACTTCGCGCTCCTTGGCGGTGGACTGCGTGCCGATAAGCATGCCGTAGCCGCCGGATTCGCCTACGGCTTTTACGACTAGCTTGTCGAGGTTGGCGAGGACGTGTTTGCGCTCTTTCTCGCGGGTGCAGAGGTAGGTTTCTACGTTGTTGAGGACGGGCTCTTCGCTGAGGTAGTAGCGGATGATGTCGGGGACGTAGGCGTAGAGGGCCTTGTCGTCGGCTACGCCGGTGCCGAAGGCGTTGGCGAGAGTTACGTTGCCGGCGCGATAGGCGTTGAAGAGGCCGGCGGCGCCGAGGATGGAGTCGGAACGGAAGCTGAGGGGGTCGATGAAGTCGTCGTCTACGCGGCGGTAGATGACGTCGACTCTTCGTAAGCCGGAGGTCGTGCGCATGTAGCAGACGTTGTCGTGGACGACGAGGTCGCGGCCTTCGACTAGCTCGATGCCCATCTGGCGGGCGAGGTAGGCGTGCTCGAAGTAGGCGGAGTTGAAGACGCCGGGGGAGAGCAGAACGATGTTGGGTTCGGGGCGGCCTTCGGGGGCGAGCGAGCGCAGCGTGCCGAGGAGGAGCTGGGTGTACTGCTCGATGGGCTTGACGTTGTAGTTGCGAAAGAGCTGGGGGAAGATGCGTTTCATCACGCGGCGGTTGGTGAGCATGTAGCTGACGCCGGAGGGGACGCGGAGATTGTCTTCGAGGACGACGAAGTCGCCGTTTTCGAGGCGGATGAGGTCGGTGCCGCAGACGGCAATGTAGACGTTGCGAGGGACCTGGAGGCCGGACATCTGGCGACGGAAGTGCTGGCAGGAGTAGACGATTTCGCGGGGAACGATGCCGTCCTTGAGGATGCGGCCTTCGTTGTAGATGTCGCGGAGGAAGAGGTTGAGGGCGGTGATGCGCTGGGTGAGGCCGCGCTCGACCTTGGCCCACTCGGCGGAGGTGATGATGCGAGGGAGGAGGTCGTAGGGGAAGATTTTTTCGGTGCCTTCTTCGCGGCCGTAGACGGTGAAGGTGATGCCCTGGTTGAGGAAGCTGAGGTCGGCGGCCTGTTTGCGGCGCTGGACTTCGTCCTGGGGGAGGGCGGTGAAGTGCTCGAGGAGCGGGGCGTAGTGCTCGCGCAACTGGTTTTCGCCAGCGAACATCTCGTCGAAGGCGTGGTCCAGCTTATAGTTCCAGGGCGTCGCCGCCGTGGGAAGACGACTGGCTGCGGGCGAGGGGTTGGCCATTGAGATTTCAGTATAGGGGATGACTTGGATTGGCGGGTGTGGGGGGGTGGGCGGAGGTGTTGGCGGCCGATTTGCGGTGGCGGATGGGGCTTAACTGGTAGACTAGGGGTAGCGCGTTTTTCGCTGAGGGATTCGGCGTTAAGCGCAACCCACACGAGAGTTTTTTGGCGCGCGCGTCTGCCGCGCTGCCTCAGACTTGTGGAACGGTGAAATTTCGAACTATTCAGTTACAGAACAGGAAGCCCTTACGCTGTGAGTACCCCTACGACCGCCCAAGCTATCCGTAATATCGCCATCATCGCGCACGTTGACCACGGCAAGACCACGCTGGTGGACGCCATGCTTCGCCAGTCCGGCACCTTCCGCAGCAATGAGGTGGTGGCGGAGAGGGTGATGGACTCGAACGACCTTGAAAAAGAGCGCGGCATCACGATTCTCGCGAAGAATACGGCGATCCACTACAAGGATTCGAAGATCAACATCGTGGACACGCCGGGCCACGCGGACTTTGGCGGCGAGGTGGAGCGCGCGCTGAAGATGGTGGACGGTGTGGTGCTGCTGGTGGATGCCAGCGAAGGCCCGCTGCCGCAGACGCGCTATGTGCTGTCGAAGGCGCTGGAGGCGAAGCTGACGCCGATCGTGGTGGTGAACAAGATTGATCGCCCGGATGCGCGTCCGCAGGAGGTGCTGAACGAGGTGTATGACCTGTTCATCGACCTGGATGCGGATGAGAGCGTGCTGGATTTTCCGGTGATCTATACAAACGGCAAGGCAGGCACGGCGACGATGGACTTGAAGACGCCGGGGACCGATCTGCAGCCGCTGTTTGAGCTGATTTTCAATACGATTCCTGCGGCTCCGGGGACGGTGGATGGGCCGCTGCAGATTTTGGTGACGAACCTGGATTATTCAGATTATCTAGGCCGGCTGGCGATCGGACGCGTGTTCAACGGAACGCTGAAGAGCGGGCAGGAGGTAAATCTTTCGCGGCTGGATGGAACCTTGCAGACGGTGAAGGTGACCAAGCTGTTCACGTTCGACGGACTGAAGAGAATTGATACCGACGAGACGACGACTGGCGATATTATTGCCGTCGCGGGTATTCCGGGGATCACGATCGGCGAGAGCTTCTGCGCGATTGAAGACCCAAAGCCGCTGCCGATTATCAAGATCGATGAGCCGACGATTGCGATTGTGTTCTCAGTGAACAACGGACCGTTTGCCGGACGCGAGGGCAAGCTGGTGACGTCGCGCAACATTAAGGAGCGGCTGGAGCGCGAGCTGCTGACGAACGTTAGCATTCGCGTGGAAGACACGGGTACGCCGGACAACTTCAAGGTGCTGGGACGCGGCGAACTGCAGCTTTCAGTGTTGATCGAGATGATGCGGCGCGAGGGCTTTGAGTTGATGGTTTCGCGGCCGACGATTGTGACCAAGCGGTTGGACGGCGCGCTGATGGAGCCTTCGGAGATTTTGAGCATTGACGTGCCGGAAGAGTTTGCGGGCACGGTGATTCAGAAGCTGGGACCGAGAAAAGGCGAGATGGTGAAGATGGCCAATCACGGCTCGGGACGCGTGCGGATGGAGTTCAAGGTTCCGTCGCGCGGGCTGATTGGGCTGCGCAACGAGATGCTGACCGAGACGCGCGGAACGATTGTGATGAACTCGATTGCGGGCGAGTACATTCCGTACACGGGCGAGATTCCGCAGCGGCCTTCGGGTGCGTTGATCTCTGACCGGCAGGGCGTGACGACGTTGTACGCGCTGGATGGTATTCAGGACCGCGGCATTCTGTTCCTGGGTGATGGCGTTGAGGTGTACGAGGGCATGATTATTGGCGAGCACTCACGCGACAACGACCTGGATGTGAACTGCGTGCGCGAGAAGAAGCTGACCAACATGCGCGCGTCGGGGTCCGATGACGCGGTGCGACTGGTGCCGTTCAAGAGCCTGACGCTGGAGCAGTCGATCGAGTTTATTGCGGACGACGAGCTGGTCGAGGTCACTCCGAAGTCGTTGCGCATGCGGAAGAGGATTCTCCCGGCGAACCGGCGGCCGAAGGGCAACCGTGGCGGCAGCACGCTGGAGTAGGGAAGCAGACAGTAGTGCGTAGACAGTAGTGAAAAACAAAGCCTCAGCGGATGAATGCTGGGGCTTTTGTTTTGGGCTTTACACTTCCACACAGAACTCGGCTCGAAGCGGTGTTACAGATAGTGCCAGGCGATATTTGCCTGGACATCTTGCACCAACAGGAGCTCGACATGAAGCGGATTCTTCTTTCTTTTGCTTTGATCTTTGCGGCAATTCTTACAGCGACGGCTTCGGCACAGGATGCTGCGCCTGCGCCCGACGGGACACGCGCGATTCGGCGCATCGAAGCGCGACTGAACTTTACGTGGGACCAGCGCGTGCAGGCCAAGGCGATCCTGCAACAGGAGCGGCCTTTGCTGCAGACGCTGCACTCGCAACTGCAGGCTGAGCAGGCAGAGATGGCGGAGCTGACGACGTTCGATGACGAGCAGGCGCGCGCCATCGTGACGAAGTATCAGGAGACCAATAACAACGTGCTGGTGGAACGAGCGAAGCTGCGCATTGAGCTGACGGCGATTCTTACGCCGGCGCAGCAGAAGAAGCTGGCAGAGATGCGGGCGCGGCTTGGAAGCGGCATGGATGCGCGGCTTCTCACACTGGGCGACAACCTGTAGGCTTAGGCCAACGCAACCCTTGCGGAGAGACGAATGCAGAATGCTTTGCCGGCTGTGCTGCTGATTGATGATGATACGGCGCTGGCTGATAGCCTGACGCGGTTGCTGTTGATGGACGGCTTCCTCCTGGAGGCCGTCCACGAGGGCGCGGCGGGCATGCGTGCGGCGATGAGCGGGCGTTACGCGCTGGTGCTCCTGGATGTGATGCTGCCGGACGCGGATGGGCGCAAGCTGCTGCGGACGATTCGCACGCGGTCGGATGTGCCGATCATCATGCTGACGGCGCGCGGAGATGACGCGGATCGGATACAAGGGTTGGAGGGCGGCGCGGATGATTTTCTGCCCAAGCCGTTCAATCCGCGCGAGCTGATTGCGCGGATGCGTGCGGTGCTGAAGCGGCAGACCGCGGTTGCGGCGCCGGCGGGGATTTTGGAGGCGGGGGATTTGACGCTGCGGCCGAGCACGCGTGAGGTAGCGGTTGGTGGCGAGGCGGTGGTTCTGACAGGAGCGGAGTTCGATCTTCTGGCGTGCCTGGTGCGGATGGCAGGAACGGTGGTGTCGCGGGACACGCTGGTGGAGACGGCGCTGGGGCGGCCGCTGGGGATGTTTGATCGTAGCGTGGATAACCACATGAGCAATCTGCGGCGGAAGCTGGGAGTGTCGGCTACTGGCGAGGAGCGGATACGCAATGTGCGCGGCGCGGGGTATGCGTACCTGGGCGAGTTGCGGACGACGGCTGAAGGCGCGCCGGCGGAGAAGAAGACAGTATGACCCTGCGCCCGCGCTCGCTGTATACGAAGATTTTTCTCTGGTTCTGCGTGACGATTGTTGCGTCGACGGTTTTGGTGCTGATGGTTGCGGCGGTGACGGGCACACAGCCGTTTGGGCGGCGGTGGATGGCGATGACGCAGGATTTGTACGCGAACTCTGCGGTGGATTTTTATCGCAGCGGGGGAAGTGCCGGGCTGACAAAGTATTTGCAGACGATTGAGAGGGAATCGGGGATTGAAGGGCATTTGATCAATGCGCAGGGTGAGGATGTTTTGGGCGGAGACGTGCCGGAGCATGTGCGGGGGGTGTATGCGCGAGCGCTGCGAACGGGGCAATCGGCGGCGCACCTGGGACGGTATTGGACGGCGGCGAGCGTGACGGATTCTCCGGAGCACTTTGTGTTCGTGATGGAGGCGCATCCTAGGCGAGGGTTTCTGGATGGGACGTTTTTTAATCCGATGGCTGCGCGGTTGTTGGGTGGCGTGCTGCTGGTGGCGATCTTTTGTCTGCTGCTGGCGCGGCATATTACGCAGCCGATACGGATGCTGGAGGGTGCGGCTACGCGCATGGCGTCCGGAGATTTGAGCGTGCGGACGCTGCCAGCGTTGCGAGGACGAACGGACGAACTGGCCGCGATGGCAGCGGCGTTCGATAGCATGGCGGAGCGGATTGAGGCGCTGCTTCGAACACAGCGCGAGATGCTGGCGGATATCTCACATGAGTTGCGATCGCCGCTGACGCGAATCAGCGTGTCGTTGGAGTTGCTGCGGCGTGGCGAGGTGGATGTGCTGGAGCCGATGCAGGCGGATCTCGACCGGCTGAACGTGATGATTGGGCAGGTGTTGGAGCTGACGCGGTTGGAGTTGAGTGAGCCGATGCAGGTGTCAGAACAACATGAGGTGGACTTGCGGGAGATTCTGGAAGAGATTACGGAGAGCGCGAACTATGAAGGTCGCGCGACGCAGAAGACGGTTACGCTGCAGACGAGTCGCGTAGTGGAGTTGGCGCCGGGGCGATTGGTGACCCTGCCCTCGGCGGGTCCTTGCATGGTGCTGGGAGAGGATTCGGCGCTGCGGAGCTGCGTGGAGAATATTGTGCGGAATGCGCTCGAGTACAGTCCTGCGGGCGGGCTGATTGAGATTGCGATGACGGCGGGGCCAGGGGAGATGGTGTCGGTGCGCGTGGAGGATAGCGGGCCAGGAGTGCCGGAGGAGGCGCTGGCGCGTTTGTTTGCGCCGTTCTATCGCGTGCCGGGAAGTGCGGTGGGGCATCCGAGTGGGAGTGGGTTGGGGCTATCGATTTCAGCGCGAGTGGCGGCGCGGTGTGGTGGATCGATTGCGGCGGAGAACAGGGTGCCGCACGGGCTGAGCGTACGTGTGGAGTTGCCGAGGGCTACTCCTTTGGTTCGCGCAGTGTCATGAAGTGTCAGCACATCTTGTCCGTGGGTTGGTGGGCATAGAGGATCGAGGCTGGACAGGTTGCGAATGTTGCGAGCGGAGGAGAGCGCAGGATTCAAGGTTTGTCTGGAAGTGTCCGCGACGGAAACTGAGCAGCGATACGCGGTGTTTCATCGATCAGAAGCACCTTCACTGCAGAGTGCAGCGTTGGATTCGCCAGCAGACCTGGCACACAAGGAGATTCATTATGAAGAAGACATGGATGACGGTTTTGATTCTGGCAGCATCGTTTGGATTTTCGAATGCGTATGCGCAGCGCTCGTTCACAGGGCGGCATGGAAGCACGGCCAGCAGTTCGGTGACGCGCTCGGGCAACACGTTAACGGCGAATGGCACGGCGACGGGCGCGCGAGGCAGATCGGCTAACGGGACCGCAACGGTTAAGAAGACGGCGACGGGCGCGACGGGAAGTGCGACGGTGAATGGACCGAAGGGCGGGACGTCGACGGCCAGCGGAACAGCCGTGAAGAACAGCAATGGAACGACGACGGTGAGCGGGACGGCGACCGGGCCGCGGGGGAACACGGGCACTGGAAGCACTACCGTGCCGACGCACCAGTAAGAACGTGGTTGTGGCAAGGAGAAGGGCCGCCTGATGGCGGCCCTTCTCTTGTTGAAATCGAAGTGCTACTTCTTGGCGTGGGCGAAGCGCTTGTTGACTTCGTCCCAGTTGACGGTGTTCCACCAGGCTCCGAGGTATTCGGCGCGGCGGTTGTTGTACTTGAGATAGTAGGCGTGCTCCCAGACGTCGTTGCCGAGGATGGGGTAGCTGCCGTCGTTGATGGGTGAGTCCTGGTTGGGCTTGGTGACGATTTCGAGCTTGCCACCCTTGTAGATGAGGAAGCCCCAGCCGGAGCCGAATTGCTTGGTGGCGGCTTCGTCGAATTTCTTTTTGAAGTCGGCGAAGGAGCCGAAGTCCTTGGTGATTTGAGTGCCGATGTCGCCGGTGGGATCGCCGCCGCCATTGGGCTTCATGATCTGCCAGAACATGGTGTGGTTGACGTGGCCGCCGCCGTTGTTGCGGACGACGCCGCGAACGTCTTCGGGAATAGCGGCGAGGTCGGAGATGAGATCTTCGGGGGTCTTCTTGCCGAGCTCGGGATGCTTCTCGACGGCGCCGTTGAGATTGGTGACGTAGGCCTGGTGATGCTTGTCGTGATGGAGCTTCATGGTCGCTTCATCGATGTGGGGCTCGAGAGCGGCGTAGTCGTAAGGAAGGGGAGGAAGTTCGAAGGCCACGGGTTTACTCCTTTGTCGTGCTAAGTATTGTTCCGTTTTGTTGAGTTTTTGCAACCATGGGTCGCGCGAAGCGAGGGCTGCGCGCACGGTCTCAGATGTCTCATCTCTTGGATGCAGGGACCACACCCCGAGGTGCGGCCTCGATGAGAATAGCGCATTAGGCGGGAATGGGTTGGGAGGGTCGGCGCTCGTGCGAAAAAATAAGGCTGGGGGCGGACGGCCCCCAGCCCAGGAGGACACTTTTGCCGCGCTAGCTTTTGGCCTGGGTGGCTGGCTTGGCGCAGGCGTTTCCACCGCAGCAGGATGTCTTCGCATCCTTGTGGCAGCAGGTCATTTTGTCGCTTGCCTTCGCCTTATCGCAGCACTTGGCCATGTCGGTGGACTTGGCCTTATCGCAGCACTTGGCCATGTCGGTGGACTTGGTTTTGTCGCAGCAGGTGGTTTTGTCACAGGTCATGGATTTGGCGCCGGACGTGGCGTGATCGCAACAGGCGGCCTTGTGCTGGCAGCAGGTTGCGGCGGGGGCTGGGGCAGGCGCGGGTGTTTGCGCGAATGCTGTGAGCGCCAGGGCGAGAGGAAGGACGAAGAGGGAAGACAGAATGCGTTTCATGAAAATCTCCTGAATTTTTATTGCGGTGCAGTGCGTGCCGCGGGCGGTGATTTGTGCGGCCTAGGAGCGAGTGGGCACTGACGGCGGTCTAGATTCGGAAGACGTGAAAGAGCAGGTAACGCGGGGAGGAGCGTGGGTGGAGGCCGGGCGGATCGGGTGCTGCGAGCGACGCCGGCTGCGCCACGGCAACGGGAGCGAGGATGGTCGCCGGGGAGGCGATGCTCCATGCGTTGCCAGGCGAAACGACGGCAAGGGCTGCCAGTGGAAGTGTGGCACAGCAGGTGTCGCTGGTGCAGTACTTTCGTGCAGAAGAAGAGGGCTGAGTGTCGCCGCAGTGCATGCCCATCGGCATAGAGTTGCGCTCATTGGACGCATGCTGGTGACGGCAGCAATCCATCGTCTGGTGGTGGCCGCAGGTTTGCTGACCACAGGCGCCTTCAGCGATCACGGGTTGTGCCGCGAGGCTAAGCGTCACCACCAGGACGACGAATTGAAGCACTCTCTTCATCTGCTGGAATGACTATCCGCTAATCGCTGCGCGGGTTCGGTGATCGTAGTCACGGGTGTTCGGAGGGCTGCGAAAGTGCGTGAAATCGGGACAAGTTTCAGGTGATTGGCTCGAATGTGGTCGAATAGAGGTATGAGCGCTTCCAACGGCAACTATCGCTGGCTCGATGATGATGGACCTGCATTCGGCTCTCCCGGCCTCTCTCCACGGTGGACTTCCAGTCAGAAAGATGCGGTGAGCACAGCGTACGCAGCGGCTACGCGGATCTGGTTTACGGCTTCGCACGGGACGATCAACGAGATTTACTATCCGACGATCGACCATCCGCAGACGCGCGATATGGAGCTGCTGTTTACGGATGGGGAGACGTTCTTCCACGAAGAGAAGCGCGATATTAAGTACGACTTCGAATACATCGATGACAACGCGCTGGCGATTCGGATGAAGGGCCATGAACCCGGCCGGCGATATTCCATCACAAAGGAACTGATTACGGATCCGCATCACGCCGTGGTGTTGATGAACGTGAAGATCACGGGGGATGCGGACGTGCTGTCGCGGCTGAAGTGTTATGCGCTGCTGGCGCCGCACCTGGATGGGGGAGGGGCGGAGAATTCAGCGCGGTCGCTGGACATTGCGGGGGATCGCTGCGTGCTGGCGTGGAAGAACGAGTTCTCGCTGGCAATGGGGACGGAGTGTGGATTTACGCGGTCGAGCTGCGGCTACGTGGGGACGAGCGACGGCTACACGGACCTGAGCGAACATCTGCGGATGACGTGGAACTTTGGGCAGGCGCTGAACGGGAACATTGCGGTGATGGGCGAGATCGACGTGTCGCGGCGGCCGGAGTTCACGATTGCGATTGCGTTGGGACGAGGGCATCACTCGGCGCTTTCGAGCATGATGCAGTCGTTGTCGATACCGTTTGTACAACATCGCACGCGGTTCATCGAGGAGTGGCATCGGGCGCTTCCACCGACGGGACTGGCGGACTATTCGAGCGATGGCGGGAAGCTGATGCGCGCGTCGCACGCGGTGATTCTGGCGCATGAGGACAAGACGTATTCGGGTGCGTTCATTGCGTCGGCGTCGATTCCGTGGGGTGCTTCGAAGTCGGACGATGACCTGGGCGGATACCACCTGGTGTGGACGCGGGACATGGTGCAGTCGGCGACGGCGCTGATGGCGTGCGGAAAGATGGAGGCTGCGCGGAGTGCGCTGGTGTACCTGGCGTGCACGCAGCATCCTTATGGAGGGTTTGCGCAGAACTTCTGGGTGAACGGAATTCCGTATTGGTCGGGGATTCAGTTGGATGAGGTTGCGTTTCCACTGATGCTGGCTTGGCGGCTATGGAAGGTGAACGGGCTGGGCAAGTTCGACATCGTCCCGTTTGTGGAACGAGGGGCGTCGTTCCTGGTGCGCTACGCACCGATTACGCAGCAGGAGCGGTGGGAGGAGAATGCGGGCTATAGCCCGTCGACGTTGGCGGCGGTGATTTCGGCGCTGGTGTGTGCGGCGGATATTCTGCGGCATCATGGGTCGGAAGAGGTGGGGACCTTCCTGGAAGAGTACGCGGACTGGATTGAAGCGCGGCTGGACAGGTGGACGACGACAACGGGCGGCGTGCTGCATGCGGATGTGCCGCATCACTACATGCGGATTCGTCCGCCGGCTGCGGGGGAGTCGTTTCATAACGACCAGATTCCTCCAGGGATGATCCACATCGCGAACCGCGAGGAGGGAGAGAAGGCGGACTTTGAGGCGTGCGAGATTGTGGACGCGGGATTTCTGGAGCTGGTGCGGTATGGGATTCGGCGCGCGGATGATCCGCTGATTGTGGACTCGCTGCGGGTGGTGGATGCGACGCTGAAGATTGATACGCCAAACGGGCCGTGCTGGCGACGGTACAACCACGATGGCTATGGGCAGCGTAAGGATGGCGGCCCGTACATCGGTTGGGGGCAGGGACGGGCGTGGCCGATCTTGACGGGCGAGCGCGCGCACTATGAGCTGGCTGCGGGGAGAGACGCGACGCCGTTCGTTGAGGCGATGGAGAAGTTCAGCTCGACGGGCGGAATGCTGCCTGAACAGATATGGGACCGCCCGGATTTGCCGGCTGAAGAGATGTTTTTTGGACAAGCGGCGGGGTCTGCGCAGCCGTTGGTGTGGGCGCATGCGGAGTACTTGAAGCTGCTGCGTTCGATTGCGGATAACAAGGTGTTCGATCGCATCTCAGTGGTGTACGACCGCTACATTGCGGAGCGGGAGAAGCGAACGTTTCGTCGCTACCTGGGAATCTTTCAGTTGAGCCGGCCGGTGTCCGCGGTGGTGCAAGGAGGGGCCCTGCGGATTGTGGATGCGACGCGGTTCTCGGTGGTGTACAGCACGAACAACTGGGCGACCAAGGTGCAGTTGGACGCCCATTCGCTCGGGAATATTGGTTCGTTTGCCGACATCCCCGTAGCTGCGGACCAGACAGGGAGCATCGTGTTTACGATGCACTGGCCGGAGGACGACCGTTGGCTGGGACGCAACTACGAGGTGGCGGTGCATGCGCATCCGGTGGCGCAGGGGCCGGAGGCGGAGAAGCCGAAGGTTTAGTTGCACGCCGGTTTGGAGCGGCTTAGCTGAGTTGAGGGCCGGGGACGCTGACCATCCAGGTGACGCCGAACTTGTCGGTGCACATGCCGAAGAGGGGCGACCAGAAGGTTTGGCCGAGTGGCATCTGGACGCTGCCGCCGGCTTTCAGCTCGTCGAAGATGCGCTCGACTTCGTCGGAGCTGGGGTCGTTGACAGATATCTGAAAGCCGCTGATGGCGGTGGGACCCTTAGGGGTGTCCATACCCATCAACGTCATGCCGCCGAGAGGCATCGACATGTACATGACAAGGTCCTTGGCTTCGGGCGGAGTGGGGACGCCAGCGGGGGCTTCGCCGTAGGTCATGCAGAACTGAACTTTGCTGTTGAAGGTTTTTTCGTAGAAGGCAAAGGCCTCGCGGCACTTGCCGGAGAATACGAGGGCGAGATCGGCTTTCATGATTGCTCCTTGGAGTTCTGGGTTGGTGGACGCAGCGTGCTGCGTGGTTAGTGGGTTTCGACGAGAGTGGCTAGCTTGTCGAGGCTGAGGCTCCAGCCTTCGCGCATGCCTTTGAGGTATTGCCATGCTTCGCCGGTGGTCTTGACGACGCGGACGTGGATTGCGATCTCGGTATTGCCATCGGCTTCGCGAAAGGTGACGGAGTTGCGGTTGGTGAAGATGGGGTCACCGTTGGGATCGAGAGCTGAGGACAAGAAGACCAGGCGTTTGGGCGGGTCGATCTCTTCGAACTCGCCGCCCATCGGATAGAGGGTGCCGTCGGGCGCGCGCATGTCGATGTGAATGGCGCCGCCGACGCGGAAGTCGGCTTCGCAGCGAGGGTTGGTGAAATGTTTTGGGCCCCACCATTGCTGGAGTTGGTTGATGTTGGTCCACGCGCTCCAGACGAGGGCGCGCGGGGCGTGGATGATGCGGGTGAGTTCCATCTCGGAGAGGGCTGCCTGCACGGGGGTGCTCATTGAGCCTCCTTTGGTGTTTGGGAGATGAGGAATTCTTCGAGGCGCTCGAAGCTGGAGGTCCAGCCGCCGTTGTGGCCGTCGCGCTCGGCGGCGGTGGCGAAGGAGGCCTGGTGGAAGTGCATGGTGGTCTTGCCGTCGTGCTCTTCGAGGCGAACGGTGATGGTAGTGTCGTGGGGTTGGCCGT
This sequence comes from Acidobacteriaceae bacterium, assembly GCA_049578265.1. GTDB lineage: Bacteria > Acidobacteriota > Terriglobia > Terriglobales > Acidobacteriaceae > Granulicella. The sequence continues at coordinate 31,791 of JBAULP010000014.1, read as the reverse complement.
CGTCGGGAAGTCCGACGCTGGCGCGGTTCTCCCAGGCGAAGGTGTAGACGAAGAGCTCGGGCGGGACGATTTCGCGGAGGACGCCGCTCATCCAGATGTCCGCGGGAATGTCAGTGCCGGGACGGTTGCCGTGCATGCGGATGCGCCAGGGGTCGCCGGGTTTGGTGCCCTGGTGGATTTCTGCTGCGGGAAAGGGCTTGGAGCCAGCCCATTGGATGCGCATAGCGGGGTCAGTCCAGGCCTGCCAGACGAGCTCGCGCGGGGCGGCGAAGGTGCGGGTGATGCGGAGCTCGTGGTCTCGGGTGGATGGTTTAGGCTTGCCGGATTTCTTTTCCTCGAGGAGCTCCGTGAGGCGATCGAACATCTGCTCGCCGCCCTGGATGGCGCCGTAGGTGCGGACGTTGTCGTCGCGCTCGGCGGCGGTGGCGAAGGTCATGCGGAAGGTGAGGCGCGTTCCGCTGCCTTCCTCTTCAAAGAGCACGACGGTCTCGAAGTGCTGGACAGGGGCGCCGAGCTTTCCGCCGTGGGTGCGGAAGGAGACGCGGTGGTTGGGGACGATGTCGATGAACTGCATGGTGTTGGGGTAGTCGGCGCCATCGGGGCCGTGCATGACGAGACGCCACATGCCGCCGGGGCGCTGGTCCATCTCGGTGATGGTGCTGCGGAAGCCCTTGGGGCCCCACCATTGGCCTACCTGCCAGGGGTCGGACCAGGCGGCGTATACCATCTCGCGCGGCGCGGCGAAGACGCGGGTGATCACGATTTCGTTGGGAGCCGCTGTGTCTTTTACGTCTTGGCTTGTCTCGAGCATTTCACTTCTCCTTGTGCTTCTTGAGTTTGGTGCTGGGGGCCGGGTGTGCGGGTGTGTGGTTTGTTTTGGCGTGCAGGGCTTTTTCTGCCTGCAGGCGCTGCAGGTATTCGTCGAGGCGGTCGAAGCTCTGCTCCCAGAACTGGCGGTAGTGTTCGAGCCAGCCGGCGGCGTCGCGGAGGGGCTCGGCCTTGAGCTTGCAGGGACGCCACTGGGCTTCGCGGCCGCGGCTGATAAGACCAGCACGCTCCAGCACGCGGAGGTGCTTAGAGACGGCCGGCATGCTCATTTCGAAGGGTTCTGCGAGCTCGGTTACGGAGGTTTCGCCGAGTGCGAGACGGGCCAGGATGGCGCGCCGTGTGGGATCGGCGAGCGCTGCGAAGGTGGAGCTGATGGGGTCGTACGTCGAGCCGCTCATGGCTTACTGAACCTTTCAGTTATATAACTGATTAGTTTAATAATCCTCGTGGAGCGGAGGTGTCAAGAGAAATGGCGAAGTTTTTCTAGTTTTTATTGGCGGGGTCGGGCGCGGGGATGTGGGAGCGGGTGGAGATCAGGGTTTCGGGGCCAGTGATCTTGATGCCGTGGGGTTGGAGGAGGTTCCAGGTCCAGCGAATGCCGATGGCGATGAAGAAGAGGAGGTAGAGGGCCTCCTGGGAGCGACCGAAGAACAGCCAGGCGATGGGCGCGAGGATGAGAGCAGGGTAGGCGAAGATAGGTGCTCCACGAAGGGGGAGTGTGGCCGCTGCGTGGGCCGTGGCGACGGCGGCGTAGGTGAGGAAGGCGGCGGTGAGCTGGAAGCGGCGGCCACGGGCGGAGGGACCGGCCCAGCGCATGGCGTGTCCGATGGCGTAGCCGACGGGGATGGCGGCGACGGGGGCGAGGTCTGCGGTGCCGAAGCGCATCAGCAGGCGGAAGAGGAGGAGGTAGGCGAGGCTGGCTCCGACGGCTACGACTCCTCCGTAACCTATGCTGCGCCAGAAGGTTTTGCGGGTGGGCGTGGGGAGAACGCTTTGGAGTTGGGTGGCGCAGACGGTGCAGGTGAGGTCGCCGTTGGTGCGGTAGAACTCGCCGTCGATGGCGCGGGTGCAGAAGACGCAGTGGTCGAGGTAGATGGGCTTGCCGGTGTAGTCTGCGCGCTGAAAGTTGAGCTGGTTGGGAGCCATTGTTTGCGAAGGTAGCAGAAAACCTGGGAGAACGGGGTGGGAGTGGGCTGGAGGGCGCATGGAGAGCGTGTGCCATGAGAAAATGATAGTGATGATCTCTGTGTCTAATGTAACGATGCGCTATGGCGCGAAGCTCCTTTTTGAGGACGTCTCGGTGACGTTCGTGGCTGGCCGCCGCTATGGCCTGACGGGACCGAACGGGGCTGGGAAGTCTACGTTCATGAAGGTGTTGACGGGTGAGATTGACGCCCAGAAGGGGACAGTCGTGCGCCCGAAGAAGCTGGGCGTGTTGAGCCAGGACCAGTATGCGTTTGACGCCTTCCGTGTGGTCGATACGGTGATCATGGGCAACAAGGCTTTGTGGGCGGCGCTGGAAGAGCGCGAGGTGATCTACAACAAGCCGGAGATGACGGATGAGGATGGATCACGGCTGGGTGAATTAGAGGGCATCGTCGGCGACGAGGATGGGTACGAGGCCGAGGCCAATGCGGCGCTGCTGCTGCAGGGGCTGGATATTCCGGACGAGCTGCATGAGCGCAAGATGAGCGAGCTGCAGGGCGGGCAGAAGGTGCGTGTTCTGCTGGCACAGGCGTTGTTCGGCAACCCGCAGGCGCTGCTGCTGGATGAGCCTACGAACTATTTGGATTTGGAGTCGATTCACTGGCTGCAGGATTTTCTACAGCGCTATACCGGGACGGTCATCGCGATCTCGCACGATCGTCATTTTCTGAACAACGTGTGTACGCATATCGCGGACATTGATTACGAGACGATCATTACGTACACCGGCGGATACGACGATATGGTGCTGCAGAAGACCAGCATCCGCACACGGATTGAGAGCCAGAACGAACAGCGCGAGAAGAAGATTGCGCAGTTGAATGATTTTATTGCGCGGTTCTCGGCGGGCACGCGGTCGTCGCAGGTGAACTCGCGCAAGAAGGAAGTGGAGCGGCTGGCGACGAGCGAACTGGCGCGGTCGAACATTGCGCGGCCGTACATCAGCTTCAAGATGGAGCGGCCTTCAGGCAAGACGGTGCTCGAGTTTGAGAACGTAAACAAGAGCTACACGCAGCCGGATGGCAAGACGGAGCATGTGATCGACAACTTCTCTGGCATGGTACAGCGCGGCGAGAAGGTGGTGCTGGTGGGGCGCAACGGTCAGGGTAAGACAACGATGCTGAAGGCGCTGCTGGCGAATGCTCCGGGGATCGAGGAGAAGGATGTTTCGATTGACTCGGGCACGGTGAAGTGGGGGCACGAGGTTTCGATTGGCTACTTCGCGCAGGACCACAAGGGATCGATTCAGATGGGGATGACCGCGCAGGACTGGTTGCACCAGTACGATCCAAAGGCGGTGAAGGAAGACATTCGCGGCATTCTGGGACAGATGCTCTTCAAGGGCGAAGAGGGCATGAAGAAGACTGATGCGCTCTCGGGTGGCGAGGCCGCGCGCCTGCTGTTCTGCAAGATCATGCTCCTTAAGCCGAACGTGCTGGTGCTCGATGAGCCGACGAACCATTTGGATTTGGAGAGCATTAACGCGCTGAACCAGGCGATCCAGAAGTATGAGGGAACGGTGTTCCTGGTGACGCATGATCAGGACCTGATTGAAGAGGCCGGTACGCGCATCTGGCACTTTGAGGGTGGGCCGGAGGACTTCCACATTACGGACCACAAGGGACCGTATGAGGAGTATCAGCAACAGCTTGCGATGACAGCGAAGTAGCTGAAAGTCACGTGGGGCGCGGCGGGGATACAATCGTCCCATGGATACCGGCCCGCAGCTCTCAACGCAGAAGAACGTTCTTGGCCAGCCGCTGGAGATTTGCGGCGCAGACCCAGCGACAGGCTTTTACCGGGACGGCTGCTGCAACACGGGGCCAGATGATCTCGGCGTGCATACGGTGTGCTGCATTGTGACGGAGGATTTCCTGGCGGAGTCAGCGCGGCTGGGGAATGATCTTTCGACACCGATGCCGCAGTATGGATTTCCGGGGCTGAAGGCGGGGGATCGGTGGTGTGTGTGCGCGGCGCGCTGGTTACAGGTACAGCGTGCGGGCGCGGCTTGCCCGGTGGTGCTGGAAGCTACGCACGAGGCTACGCTGGAGATTATTCCGTTTGAGATACTGCTGCAGTATGCGGTGATTCCGAAGACGCTGCATTAGAGACAAAAAGTAGTGAGTAGAGAGTAAGGAGTAGAAAAGGCGCGCGGTGTGCTGCTTTTCTGCTGCTGCTGCTCACTGCTTGTGCTGGAGAGACGGCTCAAAGCTGTACGGCTTTGAGTCGTCTACTCTCTACTCCTTACCCTCTACTCCTTGTCGTTAAGCTTCCTGGCCGTTTGCGATTTGGCGGGCGTCGCCGAGGGTTACTTTTACGTTCATGCGCTGTTGGCCACGATAGATGGTCAGGGTGACGATGTCGCCGGCGTGGTGCTCGTTGAGGGCGTTGGAGAGGTCTTGCGGTGAGGTGATGGTCTGCCCATCGAGACCGACGATGAGGTCGCCGCCTAGCATGACCTGGGTGTTGCCCTTGTAGGCAAGTTCGTTGCCGCCGTGAAGGCCAGCGCGGGCTGCGGCGCCGCCGGGGAGAACGCGTTCGATGAGAATGCCGTAGGAGGCGGGCAGGCCGATCTGCTGGGCTTCGTCGGGGCCGATGGGGAGGGTGACGATGTCGAGCGAGGGGCGCAGCGCGTGGCCGTACTTCATGATGTCTTCGACGACGGCCTTGGCGGTGGAGATGGGGATGGCGAAGCCGATGCCGGCGGATTGATCGGCGCCGCCGTTGGGGTTGGAGGCGATCATGGTGGTGATGCCGATGACGTCGCCGTGGGAGTTGAGGAGCGGGCCGCCGGAGTTGCCGGGATTGACGGAGGCGTCGGTCTGGATGGCGTCTTCAATGCGATTGCCAGAGGGCAGAATGACGGAGCGGATGGCGGAGATGATGCCGCGGGTCATGGTGCCATTGAAGCCGAAGGGGTTGCCGATGGCGTAGACGCGCTGGCCGACGAGGAGGTGGGTGGAGTCAGAGAGGGTGGCGGGCTGGAGGTTTTGCGCGCCATGGATCTGGAGAAGGGCGAGGTCGTGGATACGGTCGGCGCCGATGACGGTGGCCTTGAATTGCTTCTTGTTGGAGAGGGTGACTTCGACGGTTTGGGCGTTGTCGATGACATGGTCGTTGGTGAGGATGTGGCCCTGATCGTCGAGGATGAAGCCGGAGCCCTGGCCTTGCTGGGGGACGGGCTGGAGGAAGAAATCGCAGCAAACTACGGCGGTGCTGGTGATATTTACTACGGAGGGGAGGGCTTTTTTGTAGACGGCGATGTTTTGGAGCTCTTCGGCGTCGTATTCGGGGGCGGCGTGGGCTTCGGTCAGGGAGAAATTACCGAGCGGGGCGGCCGTGGTTGTGGTGGTGGATGCACCGGGTAAGTTGTTTGGATTGTGATGGATGAGGCCGGCTAAGGCTCCGGAGGGGAGCCAGCGGGTGGTGAGGAAGTAGAAGCCACACAGGATCAGGAGAACCAGGAGAACAGGGCGCAGTTTCATCGGGTGAGAACCTTAAGGGCGCAGGGAGCACCTATCTTTTGCTATTTTAGACGCTCTCTGAGCTGGGTTTTGTGTAGCAAAAAGGGGGTCTCAACTGGCTTTTCTGCGTCGGGGCCTGGCCGGGGTCCGGCTGGGGTCCGGTCAGGGTCTGCGTTCGAGGTCGAGGAGCTGGCGTTTGCGGTCGGTGCCCCAGCGGTAGCCGGTGAGGCGGCCGTCGGAACCGACGACGCGGTGGCAGGGGACGACGACGGCCAGGAGGTTGGAACCGCAGGCGGTGCCGACGGCTCGGACGGCCTTGGGCGAACCGATGGATTCGGCGATCTGGGAGTAGGTGCGGGTCTCGCCGCGGGGGATCTGGAGAAGGGCCTGCCAGACGCGCTGCTGGAAGGCGGTGGCGCGGACGTGGAAGGGGAGGGTCTGGGCGGAGGGGTGCTCGGTGAGCTGGGAGTGGACGAATTGAAGGGCTTCTGTGAGGTCGCCGGGTTGGTCGGGGGTGGAGGGTGCGGGGCGAAGGACGGCCTGTGGAAAGCGCTCGCGGAGCTGGAGGACGAGGTCGGCGTCGGGGTCGGTGTCGGAGTCTGCAAAGAGGACGGCGCAGAGGCCGCGGGGGGTGGTGGCTACGAGGAGGCGGCCGAGGGGGCTGTCGGTGGTGGCATAGTGGATGGTCTCGCCGGCGCCGCCGGACTTCATGGCAGTGGGGGTCATGCCGAGGGTTTGGGTGGAGGATTCGTAGAGGCGACTGGAGGAGCTGAAGCCGGACTCGTAGACGGCGTCGGTGATGGAGAGGGAGGGCTTGCGGACGTTGTTGCGGAAGCGGTCTTTGCGCTGCTCGCGGGCGAAGTCTCCGGGGGTGACGCCGAGGACGCGCTTGAAGCCGCGCTGGAGGGCGAACTTGCCGAGGCCGGAGGCGGCGGCGAGGTCGTCGAGGGAGGTGCGCTGAGCTGAATGCTCTGACAGGTAGTCGGCAGCTTTTCGGATGGCTTCGGCCTGGGGGTCGGGCTTGGGGGTGGTGCGGAGGGGTTCGCAGCGGAGGCAGGGGCGGAAGCCGGCGGCTTCGGCGAGCGCGGGGGTGGGGAAGAAGCTGACGTTCTTGCGGTCGGGCTTGCGGCTGGAGCAGGAGGGGCGGCAGTAGATGCCGGTGGATTTGACGGCGTAGACGAACTGGCCGTCGGCGGCGGCGTCTCGGGCGAGGACCTGTTGCCAGGCGCGGCCGGCGAAGACGGAGGGAGGTGAGGGGCGGTTGGGCTTGCGTGTGGGCTTGTGGCTGGGCATCGGGTTGAGGGGTGCGAGGGTGAAGGTTGAGGTCGCCATACCAGTATCGTGCATGCGGGGGCGGTGTGGGCGCACTCCGGGGATTGCGGGGGATGTCCTGCGCGGACGGCGAGGGGCTTCGCGTGGCTGCTATGAGCTGGTGGTGTGGGGGATGGAGAGGTCGGCGCGCATGGGCTGGGCGAGGTCGTTGCCCTGGAGCCAGCGGTCGAGCTCGTGGAGGTAGTGGGCGGGGCGCGTGGGTTGAGTGTGGTGGGTTGGGGGTTGATTCTGTGCAGGGTGTCGAGGAAGGCAATTTGGTCGTTCCGCCTTCGGCTTCACTCCGGCCTTCGGCAGAGCGGTATGCGTCTTCGGCGCGGCATATGAGACCCAAGGCTAAAGCCTTGGGGTACCAGCCGTGCCCTTCGATTCGAGGAAGCCTTGGGCGGGTGGTGGGGTCGGCGGCCTGCGAACCCACTCATGCCCCAAGTGCTTGGGCATGAATGGGGCACCCGGCCTTGGGTGGGTGGTGGGGTTGGCGCCCTGCGAACCCACTCATGCCCCAAGTGCTTGGGCATGAATGGGGCACCCGCCCTTCGACTGCGCTCAGGGCAGAGCGGAAGGCGCTTCGCGCTGGCTTATGAGAGCCAAGGCTAAAGCCTTGGGGTACCAGCCGTGCCCTTTGATTCGAGGAAGCCTTGGGCGGGTGGTGGGGTTGGCGCCCTGCGAACCCACTCATGCCCCAAGTGCTTGGGCATGAATGGGGCACCTGGCGCACTTCGGGGATTCGGGGGGATGTTGGGCGGCGTCGGCACGTCAGTCGAGGGTTGGAATACCGCACGAGCCTAGGTAGTCAAAGATACCGTCGTAAAGTGCAGGTGGGCGCGTGCGATCCGATGGGTCGCCTTTTGGTACAAAGATGATCATTCCTTGGCGGGCGCGAGTAAGGATCACGCGATAGGCATTCTTGAGATAGAGCCGCCTTGACTCGTCATGCACGGATCGCCAATCCGTGCCCATGAATGCGCGATACGACCACTCATCGTCGGCGCGGTAAAGGTCCGCGTCCCAACATACGCCGGCCCAATCAAGCTCAAGACCTTGTACGTCGAACTCGCTCGCCACGTCCTCTAAGTAGCAGGAAGAGCGAACATCTGATTTGGCATTAAGGAACCAATTGGCAGGTTCAATTTCCGCTTTGATATGGATCCCCTCTGGTCGCAGCCGCTGGGCCCCTGATGATGCCACCAGCCCGAAGCGCTCCGTACCGCGAGCTTTGGTGCGCAGCCAACTCCGAGCGGTGAGCAGACTTCGAGTCAGATAGATCGGATATTGCCTTTGTATGGTTGTGTACGAGGTGGTGGCGGCATCCGCGTTGTTGTCGAGTAGGTGCGCGACGAATGCGGACAGCGCCTCCGCGCGGAAGGATCGAATCGAAACGCTCAGATGGAGGTGTTCGTCGGGGAAGACTCGGGGTGACAGAAGGAATCTTGCGGTGTCGTCGGGAGAGCCGTATTCGGGAAGGGCAATCTTCGGCGAGACATAAACTTGCCAATCGAGAAATCGAGTTTCAAGCGCACTGATCCATTCGGATATGCCCGCCTCACCGGTGTTAATTTCTTGGCCTCCTCCCACGAGACAGACGATGGCGCACCATTCTGGATTTCGGTCCATTACGCTGATAAGAAACTCCGGCTCCGACATGGAGAAATCAATGATTCCCCGTTTACGTTTCATGAAGCGAGCCAGCTCTTGTCGTGTCCAAGCACGTTGCGCTTCGTCGAACACGACGACCCTTTCTAACGGCACATCGCTGTTACCGATGTAGTCATCGCGAAAATGGTGAATATTCTGAATGAAGCTTCGAGCTTCGCGAAGAGCCGTGGACTTCTTGGCGTTTTTGCGCTGCGCTTTATCGCGTGCGAGGGCTTCTCTCAAGACGTCAACGAGCGGTCCATTGCCGGATAGAAAGACTGCATGTTCGTCTTCGTGCTCTTCTGAACGCCTCGTGGCGAAGTTTAGGCCTGCTAGGGTTTTACCCGAGCCGGGCACTCCGGTGACAAAACAGATAGCCTTCTTCCGGTTGAGGCGAGCTTGATCGATTGCGGCACTGACACTGGCGCTTGTCTCACGTAAATTTTTCGCACTAGCATCCTTTCGTTCAATGTCGGACACGCTGTGGGTTCCATACAGTACCTGTGCCGCTTCAATGATCGAAGGTGTTGGCTTATAGCCTTTCGCCATCCAATCATTTACATCGAGAGTTGGAAACTTGTGTGCCGCGCAAATGTGTTCAATCAGCGCACCCAGGTCGGCAGCGTTTGTTCCTACTGGGGATGCGACGAGATCACTTGCGAATTTAAGTTCGCGCAATGGTTGGGAGATAGCGTTCGTAGATAGCAGCACCGGCACGATAGGAGCAAGGTGGCTGCCCTCATGGAAGTTCTTAAGATCGAGTGCGTAATCTTCCACTTGATCGAAGGCGTAGGCTAGATGTTCGGTTGCGCCCACTTTGAATTCAATGATGAAAACGATGTTCTCGGACACGAGCACCGCGTCGGCGCGTTTCCCCATCCTTGGAATGTAGAACTCCAGAAAGACCTTCCCGTCAGGATGGTTTGCGAGGGAACTTTTCAGGATGGAGATCTGCTGAGTCCAAGCCCAGCGTTGTTGCTCTTCGAGTGCGTGATGATGTTCCAACGCGAGAAGCCCGAGGATACGTTCATCATTCTCATGGATGAAGCGATGAATTGATGCGCCGTAGTATGCCTTGACGGGCATTAGTTGATTGCGCTCTTAAAAGATGGGTGCATCTCTACGATAGTATTCACTATCGCCACCGCGTTCCAGATTGAAAAAGCGTTGTTGTCGGCGGGGCTGAGGTCCCATGCCAGTGTCGTGTATGCGAAGGCGCGAGCGGCGCATGCTGGGGATTGCGGGGGATGTTACAGGATCATTGGGACCAGAGCTGCTACTTGGTGGGAGTAGGTTTCGTAGGTTGTGCCGAAGTACTCTCGCATCCATTGTTCTTCCAGCCGGAGCTTGATCCAGAGGGCTAGGAAGACCAGGATGAAGGCGATGAGGCCGCGGAGTTCGGCGAGCGCAATTGCGGTGCCGAGGAAGCCGGTGAGCATGCCGGTGTAGATGGGGTGGCGAACCAGGGCGTAGGGGCCGGTGACGATGAGGTCGTGGTCTTGTTTGATGGTGACGGAGTGGCTCCAGTTGCGGCCGAGGTGGACGCGCGCCCAGACGGAGAAGGCGAGGCCTGCGGCGGTGATGGCGGCTCCGATGAAGAAGCTGAGCTCAGCCGCGCTGGCAGGGAGAAGGCGCCAATGGAGCCATTGCGGACGGCTGAAAGGGTAGAGCATCAAGGCGCAGCCGACGATTAGCAGAACGGCGCGGAGGGCGCGAGAGGGCGCAGACTCCATGCGCTTGGCTGCTTTGATATTGCGCGCCATGATTTGCCAGTAGACAAGGTACGCGGTCCACATGACGGGGAACAGACCGATGAATAGCAGGTGCATGGGAGTGCGACCTCGCTTCTGCTGGCAGCTTACGCGCAAGGCTGTTTCGGTGTCACGCCTTTCGCGCTGGGGCTAGGATTGTGTCGCGACCGGGATGGGCTTGGTGGGTTCGTGTGGGGTGGTGGATTCGGTGTAGGTGGTGGCGAAGGTTTCTCGGAGTTTGTTTTTTTGGATTTTGCCGGTGGCGCCTATGGGGATGGTGTCTACGAAGGCTACGTCGTCGGGGACCCACCAGGTGGCTACCTTGCCCTTGTAGTGGGCGAGGAGGTCTTCGCGGGTGAGGTTGGCGTTGGGCTTCTTGATGACGACCAGGAGGGGGCGCTCCTGCCACTTGGGGTGGGGGATGCCGATGCAGGCGGCCATGGCTACGGAGGGGTGAGAGGCGGCGATGCCTTCGAGTTCGATGGAGCCGATCCACTCGCCGCCGGATTTGATGAGGTCCTTGGAGCGGTCGGTGATTTGCATGTAGCCGTCGGGGTCGATGGTGGCTACGTCGCCGGTGGGGAACCAGCCGTCGATGAGGGCGTCGTGGTCTTCGCGGAAGTAGCGGGAGATGATCCAGGGGCCGCGAACGTGGAGCTCGCCGGCGGAGGCGCCGTCCCAGGGGAGGTCGTTGCCGTGGTCGTCGGTGATCTTGATGTCGACGCCGTAGGGGACGAAGCCCTGCTTGGTTTGGAGGGCGTCGCGCTCGGGTTTGGAGAGAGTGGCGTGCTTGGGTTTGAGCAGGGAGACGGTGCCGAGGGGGCTGGTTTCGGTCATGCCCCAGGCGTGGATGACTTCGAAGCCGTGGGTGTCCTGGAGGTCGTGGAGCATTTTGGGAGAACAGGCGGAGCCGCCGATGGAGATGCGCTTGAGGGTGGTGCAGCGAAGGCCGGTGGACTCGAGGTAGTTGAGCAGGCCCTGCCAGATGGTGGGGACGCCGGCGGTGCAGGTGACGCGCTCGTCTTCGAAGAGGGTGTGGAGGGATTTGCCGTCGAGTGCGGGGCCGGGAAGGACGAGCTTGGCGCCGACCATGCAGGCGGTGTAGGGCGTGCCCCAGGCGTTGACGTGGAACATGGGGACGATGGGGAGGACGGTGTCGGCGACGCTGAAGTTGAGCTGCATGGCGATGGCGAAGCTGTGCAGCACGAGGGAGCGATGGCTGTAGAGGACGCCCTTGGGATTGCCGGTGGTGCCGGAGGTGTAGCAGAGGGAGGAGGCGGTTTCTTCGCTGAAGGTGGGCCAGCGGTAGGTGTCGGGCTGCGCGGCGAGGAGGTCTTCGTAGCAGAGGAGGTTGGGGAGGGCGCTGGTGGCGGGCATGTGCGCGCGGTCGGTCATGAGGACGAAGTGCTGGATGGATTGGAGGCGCGGGGCGAGGGGTTCGAGGATGGGGAGAAAGGTGGCGTCGAAGAAGAGGACGCGGTCGGCGGCGTGGTGGGTGATGTAGGTGAGCTGGTCGGCGTGGAGGCGGGGGTTGATGGTGTGGAGGATGGCGCCGTGGCCGGAGACAGCGTAGTAGAGCTCCATGTGACGATAGCCGGTCCAGGCCATGGTGGCGATGCGGTCGCCCTGCTCGATGCCGAGGGCGGCGAGGGCGTTGGCGAGTTGGCGGGTGCGCGCGGCCATCTCGCGATAGGTCTCGCGGTGGGTGTCGCCTTCGACGCGGCGGGAGACGACTTCTACGTCGCCGTGATGGCGGGATGCATGTTCGATGAGGCCCGAGATCAACAGCGGGTGCTGCTGCATCTGTCCGAACATTGGTGGTCCTCCGAGGGACGGGATGGGTGGCGGCAGGGACGTGGGTGTGAGGGCCCGGTGCCCAACGATACAAGTCTGATACGAGTTTGCCAATGGAAAATGCGATGAACAAAGACGGGGCGGCGGCTGTAGTATGGCTTCACGCTGTTGGGGCTGGCTTTGTGTGGTGATCGGGATCGGGTGTCTGAGGGAGGATGCGATCGATGGCGGTTCTGACCTGGGGAATGGTTTGGGCGGGAGTGGCGGCGCTGGTCGCGGGACTGGTGCTGGTGCGCGGGCGGTTTGCGGCGGCGGCGGGGTCGGGGAAGCTGGTGGTGCTGGGGCCGGTGCTGGATGCGATGGCGCTGGCGATGTTTGCGGCTGAACATTTTCTGGATGCGCGGGACTTGATGGCGATTGTGCCGAAGTGGCTGCCGGGGCATCTGTTCTGGACGTACTTTGTGGGCGTGGCGCTGCTGGCGGCGGCGGTGAGTTTTCTTGCGTGGCGATATGTGCGGTGGTCGGGGAGCTTGCTTGCACTGCTGTTTCTGATCATCGTGGTGACGCTGGATCTGCCGGGGGTGCCGAAGAATTATCACGATCGGATCTTCTGGACGCTGACGGTTCGAGAGACGATGTTTGCTGCGGGCGCGATGGTGCTGGCGGGGAGCGCTTGGCGGCGGGGTGCAGCGGCGGGGCAGGCGCTGATGGGAGTGGGGCGAACTATTGTTGGGTTGGTGTGCGTATTTTATGGCGTGGAGCATTTTTTCTTTCCGCGGAATGTGGTGGGGGTTCCGCTGGAGAAGATGACGCCTGCGTATATTCCGGCGCCGGTGGTGATTGCTTATTTTATTGGCGCGGTGCTGGTGGTTTGCGGCGTGGGGATGTTGGTGGCGCGCTGGCGGCAGAGTGCGGCGGCGTTTGCTGGGACGGTGCTGGCGCTGGTGGTGATCTTTTTCTATGGACCAATTTTGATTGCGCAGATGGGGACGCCGGGGGCGCTGGAGGGCGCGAATTATTTTGGCGACACGCTGCTGTTTGCAGGGACGGTGCTGCTGGCGGGATTTTCTACGGAGCTGATGGAGAGAGTGGGGGCGCCGCGGGACTAGAATTTGTGTTTTGGATTTCGGGCCTGAAATTGCGATGAGGAGGTTTCCCGATGTCTGACACAACGACGCATACGCTTACTACGGAGACGAAGCATTACAAGGACCAGGTGGCGATGGTGACTTGCCATGGATGGCTGGTGGTGGGCACCGAGGATGGGCTGTACGACACGGTGCGGCCCCTGATTGCGGAGAACAAGCGCGTGATCCTGGAGCTGGCGGACCTGCACCACACGGATAGTCGGGGGCTGGGGACGCTGGTGCGGTTGTATGTGGCGTCGCGATCGGCGGGATGCAGTTTGGAGCTGATGCACCTTAGCAAGCAGATCCGGCATTTGCTGGGACTGACGAATCTGTTTGATGTGTTCACGGTGATTGGCGGCAATGGTGTGAAGTTTATGTAGCGGCGGCGATGCCGGTACAACGATCGACGTGCGAGCGAGTGAGGGTTGGCGGGGTGGCGCGCTCCTTTTGCAGAACAGCTCCTGAAGGGTGCGTGGAGGATCGCCCTGCGCAGGCGGGGGTGCGCGGTGGTCAGGGCTGCTGGTGGCGAGGAAATGCCAAGTCGAAATGGGGGATTGCTTCATCTAACGGACACGGCGCGGATGGTCGTTAGGAGAAAGATATGACGAAGGTGAGTGAGAAGCTGGGTGGTGAGTTTACGTTTCCGGGAACGAAGCTGACGGTGAAGCGCATGGGTTATGGCGCGATGCAGCTGGCGGGGTCGGATGGCGACAAGCGGGTGTGGGGGCCACCGAAGGATCGTGCGGAGGCGGTGGCGGTGTTGCGCGCGGCGGTGGAGGCTGGCGTGAATCACATTGATACGAGCGATTTTTATGGGCCGCATGTGACGAACCAGATTATCAAGGAGGCGCTGCATCCTTATGCGGATGATCTGGTGATTGTGACGAAGGTGGGGGCGCGGCGTGGCGCGGATGGATCGTGGCCGCATGCACGGACGCGGAAAGAGATCGTTGACGCAGTGCATGATAATTTGCGGAACCTTGGGCTGGAGGCGATGGATGTGGTGAACCTGCGGCTGGGTGGTTTCAGTGGGCCGGAGGATAAGCCGTTTGAAGAGCCGCTTGCGGCGTTGGTGGAGTTGAAGGAGCAAGGGTTGGTGAAGCACATTGGGCTGAGTACGGTGTCGGCTGATCAGCTGAAGACGGCGCAGAAGATTACGGAGATTGTTTGCATTCAGAATTTTTATAACGTGGCGAAGCGTGGGGATGACGCGTTCATCGATTCGCTGGCGACGCAGGGGATTGCGTATGTGCCTTACTTTCCGCTGGGTGGGTTTTCGCCGTTGCAGTCGACGGAGTTGAATGAGATTGCGGCGCGGTTGGAGGCGACTCCGATGCAGGTGGCGTTGGCTTGGTTGTTGCATCGCGCGCACAATGTGTTGCTGATTCCGGGGACTTCGTCGGTGGGGCATTTGAGGGAGAATCTTGCGGCGGCGGGGTTGGTGTTGTCGGAGGAGACGTTGCGGGAGTTGGAGGGGATGGGGGGGACGGCTCAGGGCTAGGAGGGCGGCGAAAAACAGGCAACGGCTTTCACGCAAAGGGCGCGAAGGTTGCGAAGTTTCGCGAAGTAGAACAGGCAACGGCAAGGGCAAGGGCAAGGGCAAGCGCAAGTGCAACTGCAAGTACAAGAGCAAGCAACAGCAATTGCAAGTGCAAGAACAACTGCAGATCCCTGCGGGATGACAAACAAAAAGGCAAAGGCAAAGGCAAAGGCAAAGGCAAAGGCAAAGGCAAAGGCAAAGGCAAAGGCAAAGGCAAAGGCAACTGCCAATACAGGGATCTCTCCACTTCGCTTCGCTTCGGTCGAGATGACGGGTGTGGGAGTGTTTCGGTCGAGATGACGGGTGTGGGAGTGTTTCGGTCGAGATGACGGGTGTGGGAGTGGTTGGGTCGAGATGACGGGTGTGGGAGTGGTTGGGTCGAGATGACGGGTGTGGGAGTGGTTGGGTCGAGATGACGAGGTATGGGTGGGGAATGCGGGGGTCCTTCCCCTTCGGCAAGCTCAGGGTCAGGATGACGGCGTAAAACAAGCAACGGCAAGTGCAAGAGCAACTGCAGATCCCTATGGGATGACAACGAAAAAAGCCGTCGACAGAGCTACTGGACGTCGGGGTGTTTGCCCCAGTTGAAGCGGCGGCCCAGGATGCCTTTGATGATGAGGTGGTCGGTGGAGGCGGTGGGGCCTATGCCTACGCCGATGTTGATCTCCCACTTGGGGCTTACGTTCAGGTCGGTGACGGCGAAGAGTTGTTGCTGCTGGTCGTGGAGGGGGCAGGGGTTGGTGATGCGGCAGTAGTCGGCGTAGTACTCGAAGCCGGCGCTTACTACGGGTGTGAAGTCGTAGGAGAGTTTGAAGCCGGGGGAGAAGCCGAGGCCCTGGTTGACGTCGGGGCCGTGGAGGGTGCGCTCGAGGGCGGGGTTGAAGGCGAAGTACCAGCGGCCGGCGGACTTGTCGATGATGGGGCGAATCTCCCAGGTCCAGGTGTCGGGCGAGTAGACGGCGCGCTGGTAGCCGATTTCGGTGGAGAGGCTGACGCCGACGGGCCAGTGCCAACTGTCGGGAACGCGGACGCGGGGGCGGATGTGGTCGCCGACCCATTGAACGCCGTGGCCGTCCTGCCAACTGGAGAAGATGTAGAAGCCGACCTCGGACCAGTCGGTGATGCCTTCGGTGAGCTCGACGGTTTCGTGCTCCTGGTGGTTGGTGGGGTAGACGCCGTCGATGATGTTCTTCTGGCCTTCGGGGGTGAAGTTGGAGTGGAGCTCGACCATGAGGTTTTTGGGAGCGACGGTGTCGGCTCCGTAGACCTGGATCTCGTAGTTGCCTTGCGCGTGGGCGCGCGGCGTGAAGAGGGCGAGAGCGAGCAGGCAGGATAGTGTGGCGCAGAGTTTACGCATAGCGGAACACCATCATGAAGCCGCGGTCCATGTGATCCTGCTGGTGGCAGTGGAAGAGGGTGAGGCCGGGGTTGTTGGCGGTGAACTCGACTTCGGTGGTGAGGTTGGAGGGGGCGAGGACTACGTCTTTGAAGATGCCGCGGAGTTCGGGGCTGCCGTCGACGCGGCAGAGCTCGAAGGTGTGGCGATGAAGATGGATGGGATGGTTGTCGGCGCTGTGATTCTTCATGATGAGGCGATAGCGCTGGCCTGCGGTGAGGATGGGCTGCTCGGTGTGGGGGTAGGATTTGCCGTTGATGCGCCATTGTTCTTCGGCGCCGTGGCCGAGGAACTTTGCGTCGAAGATTAATTCGATGGGGTGGGCGTTGGTGGTTGGTGCGTTGGAGTTTTGCGGCGCGGCGAACTGCTGGTAGTTCCAGAGGAGATCTTCGGGTTGCGTCCAGGTGGGTTTGGTGGTGGAGTTCGCATATTCGAGGACGATGCCCATGCCGGCGGCCTGGATGTGCTTGCGGACTTCGCCGAGGATCCAGGTGCCGGGGTTGTTGAGTTCGACGATGGCGCAGACGCGTTCGGCGGGCGCGATGCGGAGCATGGGAACGGATTGCGGCGTGGCGACGGGGTTGCCGTCGAGCGCGATGACGCGGAGGGTGTGGCCGGCGAGGGCGAGCCAGTGGACGTCGGTGGCGCTGGAGTTGAGGACGTGGAGGAGAAGGCGCTGGCCTTGACGGACGCGGATGGGCTCGCCGAAGCCGAGCATCTTGCCGTTGATGGTGGAGACGCTGTAGGCGGGAGCCATGTTGCCGTCGGCGCTGGCGAGGAACTGGCCGTCCCAGTCGTGGAGGTCGAGGAAGACTTCGGCGTCGTATGCGCTGGCGGCGCTGGTGGGATCGTGGGGTGGGTCGATGAAGAGCGGGCCGTGGAGGCCGCTGTAGAGGCCGCGGCTGAGATCGTTTCCGGCGAAGATGTGGGTATGGTACCAGCGGAAGCCTGCGGGGTTGGGCGTGAGGGTGAAGTGCGTGGAGGCGCCGGGAGCGATCATGGGCGTGCCTTCTTCCGAGGCGCCGTCGATGTCGGAGGGAAGGAAGAGGCCGTGCCAGTGGACGATCTCGGGGTGATCGGTGGCGTTGCGAATGGAGACGGTGGTGGGGCGGCCCTGGCGCAGGCGCAGCAGCGGGCCGGGGACCTGGTTGTTGTAGGCGAAGGTGCGGATGCGGTGTTTGGGTGAGGGCTCGAAGGTGAAAGGAGCGATCTCGAGGGCGATATCGGCTTTGGTGGGCGGAGGGGTGGGAGCGGCGAAGGCGTGGTCTGGGGTGAGCACGGCGCCGGCGGCCATGGCGGAGAGTTGCGTGAAGCGGCGGCGCGAGATCATCGGTGAGGGACCCTGGGTTGTTGGACGGATGGTGGGAGTGCTGCTGGCTCCTATGTTAAACGGGTGTGCGGAGAAGACCGCGCCGGCTGGATGACAGTTTGTTCAGGATGCGCGGGGTAGGAGGCGCGATCAGTGGCTTGTTGCGGGGTCGGGAAGGGGAGGGCCGATGGGGCCGCTGAAGGGAAGAAAGATGGACATGACGGTGCCGTGGCGATGTTGGCTTTGGTTGCTGCGAACGGAGATGCGGCCGCCGTAACGGGCGAGGATGTCGGCGGTGATCCAGAGGCCGAGGCCGGTGCCGGAGAGGCCCTTGGTGGTGAAGAAGGCGTCGAAGATGTGGGAGCGGGTTTGGGGGCTCATGCCGATGCCGGTATCGGCGATGGTGAGGACGACGCCGGGCTCGTTGGTGTGCGGGTCGTGAGCTTCGCGACTGCGGAGTAAAAGGCGGCCGCCGGAGGGCATGGCGTCGATGGCGTTGCCGAGGATGTTGTTGAGGACCTGGCGAATGTCTCCTTCGTAGACCTTGACGGGGCGAGTGGCGCGCTTGCGTTTCTCGACGGAGATGGATGCGTTGCGAAGTTTGCCTTCATACATGGAGAGCACGGTGGAGTAGAGCTCGTCGCAGGTGAGCTCTTTCGGAAGAGCGCTTTGCTTGTGAAAGCGGAGGGTCTGGTTGGCGATGATGGAGACGCGGCGAAGTTCGGCGTCCGCGGTGTCGAGCATCTGGTGGATCTCGTCGACGTCGGTGGAGGAGCGGGCGAGATAGAGGAGGTTGGTGATGGACTCGAGCGGGTTGTTGATCTCGTGGGCGATGGAGGCGGCGAGGCGGCCGACGGCGACGAGCTTTTCGGTCTGGACGAGAGCAGCCTCGGCGAGATGCTTCTGTGTGGTGTCGAGACAGGCGCCCACGATCTGCGAGGGGCGGCCGTCTGCGAAGTGAATGAACTGGCCGCTGGCGGACATCCAGTGGACGGAGCCGTCTGGCCAGAGCACGCGCAGCTCGGAACGAAAGACGGCGTCGTCTTCGACTGCCTTGCGGACCTCTGCTATGACGCGGACGTACTCTTCGGGATGGATGCTGGCGAAGAGGTCGGCGTAGGTGAGGGGGTCGTCGGGCTTGCGGCCGTAGTTGGCTTTGAAGATGTCGGTGCTATGCAGCATGGTGCGGGTCTGCGGATCGATGCGGCAGTAGCCGAGGCGAGCGACATCGACGGCGATGCGGAGACTCTCTTCGCTGAGGAGGAGAGCGCCGTCGGCATCGACGAGGGCCTGATGCATCTTGCGATCGTCGGTGACGTCGGTGTGGACGCCGACCCACTCGCGGACGTCGCCATTTTCGTTGAAGACGGGAAGAGCGCGGATGGCGCAGAGGCGGTACTGGCCGTCGTAGCGGCGGACGCGGTGCTCGAAGGCGTAGAGGCTGCGCTGGCGAACGGCGGCCTGCCAGGAGTCGATGGAGGGCTGAACGTCGTCGGGATGGACGGCGCTGGACCAGCCGTAGCCCTGGTAGTCGGCGAAGGACTGGCCGGTGAAGGCGGACCAACTGGGCTGCTCACCTTCCATTTTGCCGTGGGCGTTGTTGGTCCAGAGGATGCCGCTGATGGCCTGCGTGGCGGTGCGAAAGCGTTGCTCGCTCTCGCGGAGGGCGGCGGTGACGCGGAGTTGATCGCCGATGTCGGTGTTGGTGCCGAACCAGCGGAGGATGTGGTTGTGCTCGTCTTTGAGGGGGAGCATGCGGGAGAGGAAGGGACGGAAGACGCCGTCGGCGCCGCGGAGGGGGAAGATCATCTCCCAGGGTTGACCGGTGCGGATGGAGGCGTCGAAGCTGGCGCGAACTTTGGGGAGGATGGAGGGGTCGTGGACGGACTGCCAGCCGTGACCCTGGACGTCGGCGAGAGTGGTGCCGGTGTAATCGAACCAGCGTTGGTTGTACCAGTAGATGTAGCCGTCGGCGTCGGCGATCCATGCGAGGTTGGGCATGGAGTCTGCGAGGAGGCGGTATTCGAGGTTCTCTGCAAGGGGGGGAGAGGTCGGGGAATTTGGATCGCGGGATGACTGATCGTTCACGATTCACCACAAGCCAGGTTACGGGCAGGCGCAGGATTATTTTGACTGATGCTCTCATGGATCGCCAAGCGGCGGAGATGATTCTCGTGATTGGATGCACGCGGCGGGATAGGGATGGCTTACACTCGTAAGCAATCCGTTCCAGATTTTGCCGCGTGGATTTTGGTTCTATCAACAAAACTTTGCATTAATTTCAGGAGCAACTGTTATGCGCCTTGCTTTGCGTCTCGCCTCTCTGCTTCTTCTTGCGACGACTTCTGTCGCGGCAGTTGCTGCCACATCTGCTGCGCCTGATCCGCGATTGGATGGAGCGTACAAGTTCCATGAGGGTGGGTGGACGTATGTGCATCTGCATGGAACGCCGAATGAGATTGGGTTTCAGCATGGGTATCTGCTGGCGCGCGAGATTGAGGACAACGTGCATGTGTACTCGCTGGAGGCGGTGCATAAGGACCATCGGCCGTGGGAGTTTTTTCGGCAGGCGGGAAAGAATGTGCTGTGGCCGAAGCTCGATCCGGAGTACCAGGCGGAGCTGGAGGGGATTGCGGAGGGGTTGAAGGCGCAGGGGTCAAAGGTGGACCTGTGGGATGTGGTGGCGGTGAATGGCGATGAGGAGTTGACCGGGTACTACTTGCCGATGATTGACGCGAAGGAGGGCAAGCCGGTGCCGGCGGCGGCGAAGGCTCCGGGGAAGTGCAGTGCGTTTATTGCTACGGGGTCGGCGACGAAGGATGGGAAGATTGTGATTGCGCATAGCAACTGGTCGTCGTATGCAGAGGGCGAGCGGTGGACGATGGTGTTCGATATTGTGCCGGCGAAGGGATATCGCTTTGTGATGGATGGGTCGCCTGGGATGATTACGAGCCAGGATGATTTTGGCGTGAACGCGGCCGGGCTGATGATTACCGAGACGACGCTGCCGATGGCGAAGGGATTTGATGTAAATGGGATTCCGGAGTTTGAGCGGTCGCGAAAGGCGATGCAGTATGCGAACTCGATTGCGACGTATGCGGCAATTATGCGCAAGGGGAACAACGGCGGGTATGCGAACTCGTGGCTGATTGGCGACCGGAAGACGAATGAGATTGCGTATCTGGAGCTGGGGCTGCACCATACTCCGCTGACGGTGAAGAAGGATGGGTTCTTTGTGAGCTCGAACTTTGCGCAGAACCCGCTGGTGATTCGCGATGATACGCCGGGGTTTAATCCGAAGGACATGCAGGCTTCGATGAATGCACGGCATCTGCGGGCGCTGGAGTTTATGAAGGAGCACTACGGGAAGCTGGATACGAAGCTGGCGGAGGCGTATCTGTCGGACCACTACGACACGTATGAGAAGAAGGTGGATGCGGGGATGCGGAGTTTGTGTGGGCATGAGGAGACGTCGGCGCGGGGAGAGCCGGTGTGGGGTGCTCCGCCGTTCGATCCGGGCGGCGCGGTGACGGGCAAGGTGATGGATTCGGATATGGCTGCGAAGCTTAGCTTTACGGGACGCGCGGGGCATCCTTGCGGAGAGGATTTTCTGGCGGGGCCGTTCTTCAAGGCTCATCCGCAGTATGACTGGGAGAAGCCGATTCTGCATGATATGAAGGCGGGGCCTTGGACTACGTTTGAGGCGGGGGAGAAGGCGCCGGTGATGGTGGCGGCGAGGTAGGGCTTTTGGCTTCTAGCTTTTAGCTTTTGGCTTCTAGCTTCTAGCAAAGGCAAGAGCAACTGCAAATACAGGGATCTCTCCACTTCGCTTCGCTTCGGTCGAGAGGACGGGGTGGGGTGTTGGATTCTGCGCTTCGCTTCGGTCGAGATGACGGGGTGGGGTGTTGGATTCTGCGCTTCGCTTCGCTATGGTAGAGATGACGGGCTGAGGTGTTGGATTCTGCGCTTCGCTTCGCTATGGTCGAGAGGACGGGGTTGGGGTGTTGGGTTGTGCTCTTGTGTTGGATTCTCTGAGGACGGCGGTTTAGGGTTCGCGGTGGAGGTCGGCTTCGGAGGGTGGTTCGGGGGCGGGCTTGGTTGGGAGCGGGACGGGGTTGCCGCTGGCGTCGATCTCGTTGGACTCTACGTAGAAGTGGGTGAGGTCGGCGTTGCCGAAGCTGGTGGTGATGGCTACGTCGGCGGCGTCGCGGCCGGTGGCCATGAGGATGCGGCCGAAGCGCGGGTAGTTGTGGCGGGCATCCATGTCCCACCATTGGCCGTCGAGCCAGACCTGGTACCAGGCGCTGAAGTCGCCGGGGCCGGAGTAGGGGACGCGGATGTCGCCGATGTAGCCGGTGACGTAGCGTGCGGGGATCTTCATGCAGCGGGTGAGGGTGAGGGCCAGATGCTGGAAGTCGCGGCAGACGCCGAAGCGCTCGCTGAAGACGTCCATGGCGGTCATGGTGGGGCGGGCTTTTTTGTAGTCGAAGGCTACCTTCTGATGGACCCAGTCGCGGATGGCGGTGGCGAGGGGCCAGCCGGCGGGGAGATCGCTGAAGAGGTCGTGCGCGATGGCGTTGAAGAGATCGACCTCGCAGTAGCGACTGGGAAGAAGGTACTGGAGGGTAAAGGCGGCGAGCTGCTCGATGGGTGCCTGGTGGGCGTTGACGGGTTGGGGATCGGGCTGGTCGGTTAGGTTGACGACGTTGCGCGTGTGCAGGCGAAGGTTGCCGGCGGGCGCGACGAAGCGCGAGCAGAGGTTGCCGAAGGTGTCGAGGTATTCGTCGATGGGGAGCTCCTGGAGGAGCTCTTTGCTGGGGCCGAGGTGCTCGGCGTGAAGGCGGTCGTCGGCGGAGGGGTTGGGGATGAGGCTTAGCAGGGAGTTAAGAGACGGGTGCAGGTGGACGAGGGCCACGAAGGGCGTGGGCTGGGCAAGGTGGAACTGGATGTCGAACTCGGACTGGATGAGCAAGAGGCGCCTTTGGGAAACGGAGATCGGTGAGGACATGCGCGAAGCTGTAGGGACCGGAACTCGGGAGACACGCAGGTGCTGTGATTGAGATGCGTGAAGCGGTGTGCGGGCTGCTCTGCGGTGCGCGTGGTGGTGGGTTAGACGGGTTGAGAGAACGCGGGTTGGGGTTGGCGGTCATAGGCTCGGCCATCGGCGGCGATCATGTAGGTGAGGGAGAAGTTGACGGCGGCGACTCTGGCTTCAGGTACGTGCTGCTCCGCGAGCAGTTGCGGGAGCGAGATGCCGACGATGCCGGTGAACATGCCAAAGGTGGAGTTGGCCAGGCCTAGAAGCCATATCGGGGGGATGCGGCGCGTGTGGGTCAAGGGGAACTCCTTGTAGCGATCGAGAGGGGAGGGCCCGGTTGTTACTGTTTGCGGTGAAGACTGAGTGGCTAGGATGCGGCTTCGGAGAGAGCGGGTTTGGATTGGCTGGCGAAGCGAAGAAGGAGAAAGAGGAGCGCGCAGGCGACGAGGCCGATGCCGGCGTCGGCGAGAAAGGAGCCGGTGACACCGTGGCGGGTGTAGGCGTCGCCGTCGATGACTTGCATGTAGATGATGGGGATGAGGGAGGCGGCGTTGAAGAGGCTGTATTGGGTTGCAGCGAACGGATTGTTGCGGCCGATGGTTTCGAACGAGATGGCGGTGATGCCGGTGTAAGCGAGGGCCTGGAAGACATTTTCGCCGACCATGGCGATACCGAAGGTGGTGGGCGTGTGGTGCAGAAGGAGGAGCGAGGTGGTGAAGAGGGCGCCTGCGGCTCCGATGGCGAGATAGAGCGGGCGCAGCGGAAGGAGCTTCGCGAAGGGGACGAACATGAGGCTGCCGGCGATGCCGGCGAGTGAGAGCCCGGCGCCTCCGATGAGGCTGACGAAGCGGGGCGATGCGTGGAAGTTGCTGCCGAAGCCGCCGAGGGTATTGGTGAGGGCGAAGGAGGCGCAGGGTGAGGCGAAGAGTGCGATGGCGATGAGGACTTCGCGGCGGCGGATGACGGCGAAGACCTCGGTGAAGAACTTGCCGAAACTTTCGCGGGCGAGGCGGCGGTCGGGCGGGGGCGACGGCATGACGAGAAAGATGGAGGTGGGGATGAAGACGGTGAGGCCGAGGAGAGTGGCGGCGAGGGGAAGTGGGAGTGAGCGAACCAACTCGCCGGCGAGGATGGCCATGAGGCCGTTGCCGGCGAAGGAGGCGGCCCAGGTCCAGGAGCTGAGGCGGGCTTCGTCTTGATGGTGGACGATGGTGGCGAGCCATCCGCCGAGAGCGTTGGTGCAGAGCTGCGCGGAGGCGAAGCCGAGGAGCATGACGACTTCGAGGAGCTCGAGGTGGGTGCGGTAGACGAGGCCGGTGATGAGGCAGAGCGCTGCGAGAGCGGCGAAGAGGGTTGCGTACCAGCGGCGGCTGAAGCGGACGTCCAGCATGGGGCCAAGAAGAAAGACCCAGATGCCTCCGGAGAAGACGGTGGCAGTGAGAGACGCGATGCGGGCTTCAGGGACGTGTTGCGCGGCGAGCAGTTGAGGAAGAGGCACAGTGATGAAGCCGGCGAAGAAGCCGAAGGAGAGATTCGACATACCCATCAGCCAGATGGGTGCCGTACGGCGAAGAAGGTTCAAACGAAACTCCCGGGAGGGCCTGTTGCTTCCTGCTGGTTAGACGTAGTGGTAGGTGGAGAGTACACGGAAGCGGGGGGAAGGGGAAGCGGTTGCTACAATCGCGCCAGTGTTGTGTCGGGCTCGGCTGGGGATTTGGTTTGCGACTTTGAGGCTTGGAGCTGATCGATGCTTGACGTACATCCACCGCATGAGGCGGCGCATAGTTGGAAGGATTTTCTGATTCATATGACGACGATCTGCCTGGGGCTGCTGATCGCAATCGGGCTGGAACAGAGCGTGGAGTGGATGCATCGGCGGCATGAGCGCGCGCAGTTGCAAGAGGATTTGCGCGCGGAGCTGGAGCAGAACCAGGACCTGATTCGGAATGATGTTGCGGTGCTGGATGGGCACATGGTGTGGCTGACGCGCTGGAATGCAGCGGCGCAGGATGCGCGCGACCGCAAGGTGCCGTTGACGGTAACGATGACGGAGTATGGGTTCACGCAGCGCGTGGGGCGTCGGTTCGACCTGCCTTCGGTGGCGGTGTGGTCGGTGGCGGAGCATGCGATGACGGTGGGTCTGCTGCCGAGAGATCAGGCAGAGGCCTTCGAAAAGATGTCGACGGTGCGGGAGAGGATGGTGGAAGGATTTCAGGCGAGGGTGGCGGTCTATCGCGAACGGACGGCGTTCGAGGCGCGGTTTGCGGATGCGAGCGCGCCTACGGTTCCGGTGTGTTCGAAGATGAGTCCGGAAGAGCTGAACGAGTACTCTGCGTTGCTGATGAGGGAGTACACGGCGGTGCGGCTGGAGGAGATGTATCAGCTTATGCTGTTTGGTGTGGATCGAACGTTGCTGGATGGTCGATACGACCGTAGCGATCTTGCCGAGGGGATGTATTCGGTGGAGGGGGAGCTTTGGACGCGGCCGGGGTCGAAGCATCCGACGCTGGATGCGCGGTAGAGATTGGAGGATGCTATGAGTTGGTTGAGGCGTTCGGTCGTAGTGATTGGGATGGCTGGGTTGGCGGTTGCGGGTGCGGCGCAGGTGCGGCATCGGGTGGCGGCGCGGGCGAGAGAGGTTGAGCCTGCGGGGCCGGTGGTGGTGATCGATACGTCGATGGGGCGGATTGCTTGCAAGCTGTACGCGAAGGAGGCACCGGTGACTTCGGCGAATTTTGTGGGGTTGGCGGAGGGGTCGAAGGACTGGACGGACCCGGCGACGGGCAAGGTGGTGCATGGGAAGGGATTTTATGATGGGACGGGGTTGGTGGGGGTGTCGGATGGGGTGATGGGGGGCGACAGGATGGGGATGCTGCATGGGACTGCGGGCGCGCCGTTTGCTGCGGAGAAGAGTGGGCTGGGATTTGATCGCGCGGGGCGGCTGGTGATGGCGAAGTATCAGGCTCCGATGGGGACGGGGACTGTTGCGCCGAGTGCGAAGGGGCCGGCGATGACGAGCAGCTCGGTGTTCTTTGTGCTGGCGCATGCGGACCGCGAGTATGACGGGCGGGGAACGGTGTTTGGGCAGTGTGATGAGGCGTCGTTGCCGGCGGTGGCGGCGATCTCGCATGCGCTGTTGAGCGTGGATAATCATCCGGCGCAGCCTGTTGCGATTAATCATATTGCGGTGGTGCGTGCGGGGGAGGCGATGCCACCGGTGGCGGCTGCTGTTCCGTTGGCGGAGGTGACGCCGCAGCCTGCGCCGATGCCTGTCGATGCGATTCCTGCGCCGGAGCCTACGGGGGCGACTGCGGTGATCGATACGACGATGGGGACAATGCGGTGCCGGTTGTTTGATAAGGAGGCGCCGGTGGGGGTGGCGAATTTTGTGGGGCTGGCGGAGGGGACGAAGGCGTTTCGGAGCCCGAAGACGCATGCGGAGGTGCGAGGGAAGAAGTTTTATGACGGGCTAACGTTTCGGCGGGTGATTCCAGACTTCATGATTCAGAATGCGGATATGCCGGGTGATCCTTCGGGCGATGGCGATATTGGTTTTCATTTTGCGAATGAGATTGTGCCGGGGTTGACGTTCGATCGGCCGGGACGGCTGGCGTATGCGAATGCGGGGCCGGACACGAATGAGAGCGAGTTCTTTATTACTGAGTGGCCGAATCATCGGCTGGATGGGAAGTACACGATCTTTGGGCAGTGCGATGATGCGAGCGTGAAGGTGGAGGCGGCGATTGCGCGGGTGCCGCGGGATGAGCGGAATCGGCCGCTGAAGGCGGTGGTGATTAAGAAGGTAACGATTCAAACAGCGCCGTAGCCTTGTTCGCTTACACTTGGGTTACTCTTCAGCAAAGGAAACTGGCAAGATGCTTGACGTTCACGCACCGCACGCGGCTACGCATAGTTGGCGCGACTTCTTCATCCACATCGCTACGATTACGGTTGGCCTGGTGATTGCTGTGGGCTTGGAGCAAACGGTTGAAGCCATCCAGCACCAGCACCAGCGGCAGCAGTTGGAAGAGAAGCTGCGCGGCGAACTGCGCGCGAACCTGAAGGTCGATGAGGCGGATTTTCGCACGTTCGCAGATATCCGCGCCTATCTCGTCGAATTGAAAGCTGCGGTTTCAGCGCACCGCCACGGAGTGCCGCAACCAGCCGCCCCGCCTCCTGCAACCGACACCCGCCGGCAAAGAATTCCGATTATGCCCTCCGTTGCCGTGTGGGATGCAGCCAAGCTGGATGCGACCATTACCCTTCTGCCTAGCCGCGAGATCAGCACGTATAGCGGCGCAATCCTCCAGCACGACCTGCTCCTGATCGCAGTCAACGATTACCAGCACAGCGCTTTCGCACTCGAGAGCTTCGAGGAACGGTTCGTGGATTCTCCTGGAGCCTTCGACATGGGTAGTGCCGCTCCGCCACTCAGTCTCGACACGATGACGCCAGCCGAGCTGATGGAGTATGAATCGCTGCTGGCTACCTACATCAAGTCGATCGACCGGAGCGTGATGCGCATTCGTTTCTTCGATGTGACCGCGCGCGCAATCCTCGACGGTGCCAATAGCAGGGAGGAAGTTCGTCGACGTTTAGAGCAAGCGACCGGTATGGCGCATGCGCCTGCAAGCCGCTGAAGGTGGTGGTGATTTGGCGGATTGCGATGGGCGCGGCGGCGCCTTGCGTTCGCAAGAACGGGAGACTGCAGGTTCCTCGCTGCGCTCGGAATGACAATTTCTTTTTTAGAAATTGTCTAAGAAAGGCAAAGGCAAAACCGACTGCAACTGCAAGTGCAACTGCAACTGCAAGTGCAAGGAAAACGGCAACGGCGAAGGCGAAGAAGGGCGAGCCGTTTGGCTCGCCCCTGGTTTGTCGGGGCTAAGGGCCCCGGGATAGTTGGTTGGCCGCGGGCTAAAGCCCGCTGTTACTCCGGTGGTGGGCTGCTGCAGGCAGCAGCCTGCGGCTATCTGGCTGCGAGTTCGGCGGCGGCGCCTGATTTCAGGGCTGCTGCTTTGTCGGTGGCTTCCCAGGTGAAGTCGGCGCCGGTGCGGCCGAAGTGGCCGTAGGCGGCGGTCTGCTTGAAGATGGGGCGGCGGAGGTTGAGGCTCTCGATGATGCCCTTGGGGGTGAGCTGGAAGTTCTCGCGAACGAGCTCGATGAGGCGGGCTTCGGAGATGCTGCCAGTGCCGAAGGTGTCGACGCGAATGCTGACCGGCTCGGCTACACCAATGGCGTAGGCGAGTTGGACTTCGACGCGGTCGGCGAGGCCGGCGGCTACGATGTTTTTCGCAACGTAACGCGCCATGTAGGCGGCGCTGCGATCGACCTTGGTGGAGTCCTTACCGGAGAAGGCGCCGCCGCCGTGACGGCCCATGCCGCCGTAGGTGTCGACGATGATCTTGCGGCCGGTGAGGCCGGAGTCGCCCATGGGACCGCCGATGACGAAGCGGCCGGTGGGGTTGATGTGGTACTTGGTGTTCTCGTCGAGCAGCGAGGCGGGGATGACGGCCTGGATGACGTGCTCCATGATGTCGGCGTGGAGCTTCTCGTTGGTGAGGGTGCTGTCGGGATCCTTGTCGGCGAACTCTGCGTGCTGGCTGGAGATGACCACGGCGTCGACGCGGATGGGCTTGTGGTTGGCGTCGTACTCGACGGTGACCTGGGACTTGCCGTCGGGGCGGAGGTAGCCGAGCTTGCCATTCTTGCGGACTTCGGTGAGCTTGGCGGCCAGTTTATGCGCGAGCGAGATGGGGGTGGGCATCAGCTCGGGGGTCTCGTTGGTGGCGTAGCCGAACATCATGCCCTGGTCGCCGGCACCGCCGGTGTCAACGCCCTGTGCGATGTCGGGGGACTGGCGGTTGATGGTGGAGATGACGCCACAGGTGTCGCAGTCGAAGCCCTTCTTGGCGTCGTCGTAGCCGATCTCGCGGACGGTCTCGCGGACGACGGTCTGGAAGTCGACGTAGGCCTTGGTGGTGATCTCGCCGGCAACGACGACGAGGCCGGTGCAGGTGAGGGTCTCGCAGGCGACGCGGGAGGTGGGGTCCTCGGCCAGGCAGGCGTCGAGGATGGCGTCGGAGATCTGGTCGGCGATCTTGTCGGGGTGACCTTCGGTCACGGACTCACTGGTGAAGAGGAAACGGTCGGTGTTGGTAGACAAAGCGGATGGCTCCTTAGCTCAGATAGCCGGACACGCTCGCGGGGTAACAAGCCCAACGCAGAACGCCCGACGACCGGCCCCTCGTGCTGTTCAATTGCCACGGGCGTGGCACAGCATTGGTCTCCGGTCGTTCCCCGGTTCGATGCGGATCGAAGGCGATGCGGATCGAACCGGCGGAACCCTTTTATTCTACCTGCATGGAGGGGGCGAACCAAAGGGGAACAGCGGGTTGCGGAAATTGGGGGGTGAACGGGGAAGGGAAGGATTGAACGGGCGAGTTGGGCTTCAAACGCCCAGGTGTGGCTATGGCAAACTTTGCCATACGGCGCTAGGATTCGGTCAGCTGATGAGTTGAAACAGGAGGAGTTCATGCCGACCCGAAATGTGAGCCTTACGCTGGAGTTGAATTCGTTTGTCGAAAAGAAGGTGCAGAGCGGCCAGTACGACAATGCCAGCGAGGTGATCCGCGATGCGATCCGGGCGTTGCAGCAGGCTGAAGCGGAAGACAAGGCGAAGGTGGCGGCGCTGCGCAGGGCAATATCGGAAGGGCTCGAGGGCCCCGGCATGGATGGGCCAAAGGTGATGGCCGCGATGCGGGAGCGGATTCGATCGCGCGCGGCGGAGAAGAAGGGGAAGGCGCAGGTCGCTTGACCATTTACCGGCTGGGGCGGAAGGTGGAGTCGTACCTGGAAGCGATTCTGGATTATTCGGTGGACAACTGGGGCGAAGAGCAGGCCGAGGTGTATCGGTCGGGGTTGGAGCGGTGTTTTGAGACGCTCGCTGCTTCGCCGATGATTGGCCGAGCTTGTGGTGCGTTGCATCCTGAGCTTCGGCGGATGGAGTGTGGGAGCTATGTCATCTTCTATCTCCCTATGGCCGACGGCGTGCGGATTGTAAGGGTGTTGCACCAGCGGGCGCTGCCGCAGAGGAATAGATTTCTGGAGATGTAGATCGAGCAGGTCTTCGCGGGCCTGCGGCGTCCAGAGCAGCCAGGGCTTCATCCGGTGCGTCTTGTGGCGTTCTTGAGCCGCTGCTGCGCTTGTTTGCGGGTTGCTGAGAGATTGAGTGGTGCGGCGGCGCCGCTTGCCTTGCTTCCAGTCTTCACGGAGACGATTCAACTCGCTGCCGCGCAGATCACGTTTCTACTTCCAATCGCGCAAGGCTTCGCGGACCACTTCGCTGGTGGTGGCGTACTCTCCGGTGTCTACGGCCGTCTTTAGCGCGGAGACTTGTTCGCTGGTCAAGGCAATGCTGATTTTTGTATGTCTGGCATGTGTGCCTCTGGTAGCAAATCTTACTACCAGATGTGAGAAGCTATCAGGCGGGTTTGAGGCGGAGGACCTGGCGGGGGAGTTTGGAGCGGAGGGCCAGGAGGACTGCGAAGGCGACGATCGCCCAGGCGGTGCTTCCGGCGGCGATGAGGAGCAGGTCTGCTTTGTGGCCGTGGAGGTTGGGGAAGGCGTTGACGAGCGCGTGAGCGGAGGCGTAGGCGGCGGCGAAGGCCAGGAGCGCGGCGGCCAGGGCGCGGGAGAGCTCGGCGAACTCCAGGTGGGCTAGCGAGACGAGGCGCTTGCGGTGGAGAAGGATGGCGAGCGTTGCGGTCTGAACGAAGATGCCGATGTCCGAGGCGATGGCGAGGCCGGTGAGGCCGCGCGCGTTGAAGAGCGCCCAGTACATGGGGATGGAGAGGATGGTGATGACGGTGCCGGTGATGGCGGGGGTCTTGGTGTCGCTGGCCGCGTAGAAGGCGCGAGCGTAGATGCCTTGCACGGCCCAGATGGCTAGCGTGATGGAGAGGATTTGAAAGAGTTGCGTGACGGAGAGGACGTCGGCACGGTTGAACTTGCCGCCGCGGAAGAGGTTGAGCAGCCAGGGGGCGAGCGCGATCATCCAGGCGGAGACGAGCATGCCGACGGCGAAGAGTCTCGAGACAGAGCGGGCTACCGAGGTGGAGAAGTCGAAGCTGCGTTTTTGCTGGAAGAGCGAAGCGAAGAAGGGTAGAGAGGCTGCGCCGGCGGCGGGTCCGATGACGTTGAAGGGTGCGTTGAAGAGGTCCTTGGCGTTGCCGATGAGGGTGATGCCACCTTTGGCGATGGAGGCGAAGTAGTTGAGGAAGACGCCGTCGAACATGACCAGCGAGACGCCGATCATGAGGGGGAGGGTGAGCTTGAGCCATTCGAGGAAGGCGGGGGCTTTGAAGTCGATGCGCGGGGTGAAGCGGAAGCCGGTGCGGAAGGCGCCGACGGAGTTGAGCAGGAAGGAGCCGCAGATGACGCCAGCGAGGACGCCGACGGCGAGGGAGTAGACGCCGATCTGGCGATGCAGGAAGACGGCTCCGAGGATGATGCCGCCGTTGTAGATCACGGGAACGCCAGCTTGATAGATGAAGATTTTGCGGACCTGAAGGCGGGAGCTGAGGCAGGAGCCGACGAAGAAGAAGAGCTGCGCGGGAAGGATGATGCGGGTGAGGAGGATGCAGAGATGGGCGCGGAGGGGGTCAGTGCGGAAGCCGGCGTTGGCAAGGAGGACGTACCAGGGAGCAGCGAGCTCGGCTAGGAGGACGCCTGTGGCCAAGACGATGAACATGGTGGTGAGGACGACGGAGAGCGCGCGGTCGGCACCCTCTTCATCCCCGGATTCGCGGTAACGGCTGAGGATGGTGATGAGCGAAATAGCAGCCGCGCCGCCAGTGAGGAAATAGGCAAGGAGGTTTGGGAGGATGAAGGCGGCGCGGTAGGCGTCCTGCGCGGCGCCGGCACCGAAGAGATAGTTGACGTACTTGATGCGAACCAAGCCAAGCAGGCCGGAGAGCAGCGCGCTCAGCATGAGCAGGATGGCAGCGGAGCCGGCGGTGTGAGTCTTGCGCGGGGCTGGGCTGTTGGGCATGGGGGTGGTGGAAGGGGGCATCGGGTGAAGAGAGGCTCAGGTGCGCAGATTCCTGCGGGAGTCAGGTGAGGCGGTCGGCTCAGGGAACAGGTGCAGCGCTCAGTATTTCATTCCGAGGGAAAGAGGTCACCCTGATCGAGGCGGCGCTGCTGCTTGGCGTCGGGCTTGGGCTCGAGGACCAGGCGCGGGCGCATGGGCCTGGGCCGCTCGGCCGAGGGCTCGGGGGTTGGAGCGGCTGCGGCTGCGGGCTCGGGATGGTCGTGAGAGACGGGACGGGAGAGGATGTCGGCGACGGCGCGGAGTTCGTCGCGCAGGGTGGTGA
>JBAULP010000013.1:0-42678 GCA_049578265.1 Acidobacteriaceae bacterium | reverse complement strand
CAACACCACCGGCAAGCTCGACCCGCGCCCCATGGCATCCATCGCCGCCACCGGCTTCGGCCTCACCGCGCTCTGCATCGCCGAGCATCGCGGCTACCAACCGCGCGCGCAGGTCATCGACCAGGTGCGACGCACCCTCCGCTTCCACGCCCACAAGCTTCCCAACGTCCACGGCTTCTTCTATCACTTCAACAACGTCCACACCGGCGTCCGCACCGACAAGAACGAAGTCTCCTCCATCGACACCTCGCTGCTCCTCTGCGGCATCCTCACCGCCCGCGCCCACTTCCACAACGATCCCGAGATCCACGACCTCGCCACCCTCATCTACAACCGCGTCGACTGGCCTTGGATGCTCAACGGTCCTAACGATGGCACCACCGCCTTCTCCATGGGCTGGCATCCCGAAGACGGCTTCATCGACGGTCGCTGGAACAAATACTGCGAGCTCATGATGATCTACCTGCTCGCCATCGGCTCCCCCACGCAGCCCATCGACCCCGCAAGCTGGTACGCCTGGACCCGCCCCGTCATCCACTACGACGGCCTCAGCTACATCAGTGGCAACGACCCCATCTTCATCCAGCAGTACAGCCAGGCCTGGTTCGACTTCCGCCACAAGCGCGACCGCTACGCCAACTACTTCACCAACTCCATCACCGCCACCCGCGCGCACGAAGCCTTCTGCCTCTCGCTAGGCAAGCCCTACTCCCCCGACTACTGGGGCATCAGCGCCTCCGACTACATCGACGGTTACACCGCCTGGGGAGGCCCCGACGCCGAAGGCCACGCCATCGGCCCCGTCGACGGCTCCGTAGTTCCCAACGCCACCGCCGGCTCGCTCCCCTTCCTCCCCGAAGCCTGTCTCCGCGTGCAACTTGCCCTCAAAGCCAACTACGGCGACAAAGCCTGGGGCCGCTACGGTTTCTGCGACGCCTTCCACCCCCAAGCCAACTACTACGACCCCGACGTCCTCGGCATCGACTTAGGCATCAGCGTCCTCATGGCCGAAAACCTCCGCAGCGCCTTCGTATGGAACACCTTCTCCCGCAACCCCGAAGTCCCCCTGGCAATGCGCCGCGCCGGCTTCCACACCGCCTAACTCCTCACCCCACCACCTCGTCATCTCGACCGAAGCGCAGCGCAGTGGAGAGATCCCTGCCTTTGCCTTTGCCTTTTTGGCTTGTCATCCCGTAGAGATCTGCTGTTGCATTTGCGGTTGCTGTTGCTGTTGCCTTTTTGGTTTGCCATCCCGTAGGGATCTGCTGTTGCATTTGCAGTTACTGTTGCCCTTGCCTTTGCCTCTTCACACCGTCATCCTGACCCATCTTGCCGAGAAGCAATGCCCCCACATCCCCACTCCGACCCGCACCCTCTCGCAACCATCCCCAGCCAACCCTAAACCGGCCTCCCGATCTCCCAGCGATGCCCAAAGGGGTCCATCACCGATCCATCACGCCATCCGTAGTCATGGTCCCTCATCGGAGACCGAACCACCGCGCCGGCAGCCACGGCCCGATCAAACACCGCATCCGGCTCCTCCACAATCAGCATCAACCGCACGGGCGTCCCACCAAGCTGCGACGGCGAAGGATTATCAATCGTTTCATCCGCGGGATGCAGCCAGAACTCAATGCCGTTCACCATGAGCTGCGCCACCATCCCCTTGTCCTCCGGCGTGCTCCAGCCGATCGTGGCGCCAAACGCTCTCTGGTAAAACGCAATCGCTTCGCGAACATCGCCGGAGATATGCAGCATCGCTGAAAATCGTGAGCTCATAGTTCACAAAGTCTACTCCGGTGCGCAGGTCCAACGAGGCCGCCTCAAGCGCACAAAGCGATCGGAGCGCCGCCAAAACGCCAACGCCGATCGCCACTCTTCCCGCACCCCGCGCCAACCGGCGCCTAACAACCCGTGCAGCTTATCTTTGTCTTGTCCACATACCCGTTCGTATAGAACCACGCACAAGCCGCGCGCAGCGCACCCTCCACACTCCCCACCTTCAACCCCAGCTCCCGCTCCGCCTTGGCCGAGCTCGCAAACATCATCTTCTTCCCCATCCGCACCGCCTCCACCGTAGCCCTCGGCTCCTTCCCCCTCAGCTTCCCCGTCACCGTCTCATCAAAGTAAGCAAACGCCATCGCCACCGCGTGCGGCACCTTCATCGACGGCGAAGGCAATCCCGTAATCGCCGCCAGCCGGTCTAATATTTGCTTGAGCGTAAGGTTCTCCCCACCCAGAATGTACCGCTCACCCACGCGCCCACGATCCAGCGCCACCAGATGCATCCGCGCAATCTCTTCCACATCCACCAGGTTCAACCCCGTATCCACATACGCCGGAAAGTTCTTATTCAGAAAGTCCACGACGATCCGCCCCGTAGGCGTAGGCTTCGCATCCAGCGCGCCAATCGGCGTCGTAGGATTCAGCACCATCACCTCCTGCCCCGCGCGCGCAGCCTCCAGCGCCACCTGCTCGGCCATCCACTTCGACCGCTTGTAGTGGCCAATCATATCCGCCTCACCCACCGGCGTCTCTTCATCCACCACCGCATCCCCATGGAACCCCATCGTAGCCACGCTCGACGTATACACCACCCGCCGCACACTCGCCTCGCGCGCCAACCGCAAGAGCGACCTCGTCCCCTCCACATTGGCCTTATACATCTCCTTCGGATCAGGCACCCACAGCCGATAATCCGCCGCCACATGAATCAGCGCATCGCACCCACGCAACGCCGCCGCAAACCCCTCCGGCGCGCGCAAATCCCCCACCACCACATCCGCCACCGCCGGCAGCCGCGAAGTATTTGAAGTAGCCCGAGCCAGCAGCCGCAGCTCCGCCCCCTCGGCCGCCGCCAACTGAGCCACATGCGCCCCAACAAACCCGGTTGCTCCGGTGATAAAAAGCTTCATGTGCCTAGCCAATGGATACTGAGCCCCATCTGCCTAAGCACCAGAAGCTCCCGGTCCCCGGTAAGAAGCGGAAGATTCAAGCGCATGGCAAGTGCAGCAGCAAAGGCATCCGCATAGGAGATCGCATGAAGCGACTTGAGGGCCGCAGCTTCATCGACAAGCGCATCATCCACCGAATAAAAATGAATGGGAATCTCACGAAACGCTTTGAGTATCTGTTCAAGCCGCTCCGCCGGGAAATCTTTCCTCACCGAATAAACAACTTCCCCATAGTTCATCCGGCTCATCAAAAGCGAGATCCGGCCATCAAATGCCGCTTCGACGATCTCGCGGAACCTGCCGGAAGCAGGCTGTCTTCCCTTGAGCCATTCAAGTATCGGCCAGGAATCCAAAACCAGCCCAGACACTCCTGCCGGAATATCCACCTCAGTTCACGTCTCTTTCCAGTTCACGCAAACGATCTCGCTCCAGATCCGCATTGGGGTCCAACGGCGAGTCTGCCAGAATTCCCTCCAAATCGCGCCACCCCCCAATCTCCTTGAACTGTTTTGGCATTCGAAAGCGAATCTCCTCGCCCGTTCTTTGCAGGAGTTCAAGTCGCGAGCCGGGGATCAGATGGAGTGCATCCTGCAATTCGCGCGTCGCTTCAATACTGCCATCGTCATGGAAGATGAGAGCTGCATTGCTTATCGCCATGGCCATACTCTCCTGCGCTTTAGTCTAACGCCTCGGGCTCGATCTGAATATTCGTCTCGCCCGCGGCCTTCTTCTCCCAGTACTTCTTGATCCAGGCCTCAAACGTCTTCCCCGCGGCCGTATCGCGCCCGGTAAACTGCAGCGCGGCGATGTCCGCATAGCTCACCATCACGCGCTCCACCGGCACGCCTGGCTTGGGACTAGGAATGATCCGAATCAGCGAAGCCTCCAGCGTAGGCTCACTCCGGCGGTCGTACAGATACCCCTCCACCTGCGAGCCATCCTTGCGCGTCACCGTAACATCGCCGCGATAGTCAAACGCCTTCTCCAGCGCCTCGCGCACCTCAGCCTCAGTCGCCAGCTCCGGAATCCATCCCTCAAGATTCTCGCGCTCGCGCCCCGCAATCACTTCCAAATCATCTGCAGACGTCCGCTGCAACTGCTCGATCTTCAAGTGCTCCTGCTGTGCTGTCGCCATCGCTAGTCTCCTGCCACGCTGGAAGTCTCATCCACCGACGTCGTAACCACCACGGATGTCGGCTTCTCGCCAATCTGCACCAGCGGCCCATGCCCCGCCACCGGCCATTCATTCAACAGCTTTTGCGCGCCCGCATCCTCATACGTCGACGGGAACATATACCGTTTCGCCGTCTCCATAAATCCCTTCAGCGAGCTGAAGTTGTAATCCACCGCCGAAGCCTCATGCCCCGAGTGCACCATGCAATTCGCGCACTGCGGATTCCCGCTCTTTGCTCCGTAGTTCGACCACTCCACCGAATCCAGCATCTCCTGGAACGTGTCCGCGTACCCATCCTGCAGCAGGTAGCAAGGCTTCTGCCACCCAAAGATCGAGTACGTCGGCATACCCCAGGGCGTGCACTCAAAGTCCTGCTTGCCCATCAGGTACTCCGAGAACAGCGGATGGGTATTGAACTGCCAGTTCTTCTTCCGGTTCGACAGAATCGCGCGAAACAACTTCCGCGACCGCGCCTTCCCAAGAAAATGATTCTGATCCGGTGCCTTGTCATACGTGTAGCCCGGCGACACCATCATGCTCTCAACGCCCGCCGCCATCAACTCATCAAAATGCGCGCGCACAGAGTTCGGATCAGCACCATCAAACAGCGTAGTATTCGTCGTCACGCGGAACCCCGCAGCCACCGCCGCATGGACCCCCTCCATCGCAATCTCGTGCCCGCCCTCGCGGCACACCGACATATCGTGGTGTTCCTTCTGCCCATCCAGATGCACCGAGAAGCTCAAGTACTTCGACGGCTTGAACAGGTGCAGCTTCTCCTTCAGCAGCAGCGCATTCGTGCACAGGTAGATGTACTTTTTCCGCGCCACCAGCCCCGCCACAATCTCCGGCATATCCGGATGCAGCAGCGGCTCACCGCCCGGGATCGACACCATCGGCGTGCCACACTCTTCCACCGCCTTGAAGCACTGCTCCGGCGTCAACTGCGCCTTCAGAATATGCGCCGGGTACTGGATCTTTCCGCAGCCGGCGCACGCCAGGTTGCAGCGAAACAGCGGCTCCAGCATCAGCACCAGCGGATACCGCTTCCGTCCCGTAAGCTTCTGCTTCAGAACGTACGTGGTAACGGTGAACATCTGTGAGATGGGAATACCCATGCTGAACAACTCCTTATTGTGCGAACCAAAATCCTGCTACCAACCTACCGAAACGTTGTCATCTCAACCGAAGCGCAGTGGAAAGACCTGCAGTTCCAAATTCGATGTTGCCACTACGCCTTACGCTTCTTCCCCGCGCTCCAAAGCCTTGCGATACGTCGTCAGCGCCAGCAGCGGGAAGTACTGCTTATAAAAGTGATATCCCAGATAAAACACCCGCGGAAACCCTGTTCCAGTGTAGTAGCTCTCGCCATTTCTTCCCGGCATAAGCTCCTCCCACGAACCATCTTCGTGCTGTCTCTCAATCAGCCAACGAATCCCTTTGGCCACCGAATCCGACCGCGTATCGTTGGCCGCCAGCAATCCCAGCAGAGCCCACGCCGTCTGGCTAGGCGTCGAAGGTCCAACCCCGCGCTGGTTCGGATCGTCATAGGTTCCAGCCGTCTCGCCCCATCCGCCGTCTGCGTTCTGCACCATCCGAATCCACTCAGCCGCCTGCTGCACCGCCGGCTCCAGGTAGCTGTACTCCATCGCCTGCAGACCACGCAGCACCAGGAACGTCCCGTACAAATAGTTCACGCCCCAGCGGCCAAACCACGCGCCATCCGGCTGCTGCTCGCGCAGGATGAACTGCACCGCCTTCTCCACGCGCTTGTCTCTGCGCGTGTAGCCGTAGCTCGCCAGCATCTCCAAAATCCGTCCCGTAATGTCCACCGACGGCGGATCGATCATCGCATTGTGATCGGCAAACGGAATCGACTCAAAGATCTTCTTCGTGTTGTCGCGATCGAACGACGCCCATCCGCCGTTCCTGCACTGCATCGCAAACACCCAGTCAATCGACCGCTGCGTCACCTCATGC
Source organism: Acidobacteriaceae bacterium (assembly GCA_049578265.1). GTDB lineage: Bacteria > Acidobacteriota > Terriglobia > Terriglobales > Acidobacteriaceae > Granulicella. The sequence goes on along the minus strand of JBAULP010000013.1, from coordinate 36,570 downwards.
TGATACCGTTCGCGCGGGTTATCGACCGCCTTCAGTGCCAGCAACACCTCGCCCGTATCATCCACATCCGGCTGATGGTCGTTGTTGAAGAAGAAGCACCAGCAGCTCGCCTCAACATCCTTCACATTGTTCGACCAGTCGCCCTTGTACCGAATCTCCTTGGACAGCAGCCAGTCCGCGGCCTTCACCAGCCGCTCATCTGTCCTCGACATCCCAACCTCGCCCAGCGTAGACAGCACCTGCGCCGTATCCCACACCGGCGAGAAGCAAGGCTGCATCCGGAACGTCGGCGTCGGATAATCCGGCGTCCCATTCGGACAATCAATCCCCAGCCGCTCAAACTCATCCATCGCGCGAATCACCTGCGGGTCATCCTTCGAGTACCCCAGGTACACCAGTGCCACAATCGCATTCAGCATCGCCGGATAGATCGCGCCCAAACCATCCGATTTCTCAAAGCGCGCCAGCATCCACTGCTCCGCCTTCTTGAGCGCCATCGTCCGGAGAGGTCGCACATGCACCCGCTCAAACCCATGGATCATACGATCTGTGAACAGGAAGAAATTCCGCCACGAGAAGATATGCTTCTTGTCCCACCGCAGCCGCAGGTCCGCGTTCTCGCGCCCACCCACAAACAGCTCGTCAATCGACTGCTCCGGAGCCAGCTTCTTAAACGGCTTCTTCGCGTAAATAATCGACAGCGGCACCAGGATCGCTCGCGACCACGCGCTGATCTCGTAAATATTGAAGTAGAACCAGTTCGGAAAGAGAATGATCTCCGGTGGCACCGCCGGCACCGCGTCATAGTCATACTGGCCCAGCGAACACAAATAGATCTTCGTAAACGTGTTGCACTCCACCACGCCACCCAGATCCAGCACATTCTTCCGCGCCTTCACCATCACCGGATGCTCCGCGCTCCAGCCCATCAGCTTCAGCGCCAGGTAGCACTTCACTCCATAGTTCACATTGCTGGGCCCACCCGGATACAAACTCCACCCACCATCTTCATTCTGGTGGCGCAAAATCTCGTTGACCGCGCGCTCCATCCGGCCCTTATCGCCGGTTCCCAACAGCGTATGCATGAAGATGTAATCCGACTCGAGCATCGAATCTGCCTCGAGCTCTGCACACCAATACCCCTGCTCGTGCTGCTGCCCCATCAGCCACGCCACCGATTTACCGATTCCCTCGCTCACCCGATCCATGGCCATGTCAATGCGGCCAAATCGCGGTTGCGTCGTCGTGCCTCGTGAATCAGATCGCTGTGTGCTCATAAATCTCAGGTTCATCCCCCGAAGATCTCTCGGGTCTTGTATCTCTTACGGCTCTCGTACAACTGCAACAAGTCATCACCAGGCAAACCTCCCGGCGTTTATCTCCAGCCAGTCCTCAGTGAACTAAACACTCGCCCGCGGAGGTGCTGCGGCAATCGCCTGCACAATCTCCGGAGGCAGCCCGAACCGCACGTTCTCCGGCATCACCTCAACCTCTTCAACCGACCCATAACCCTTGCTCTGCAGATAGGCAACCACCTCCTGCACCAGAATCTCCGGTGCCGACGCGCCCGCTGTAATTGCAACCGTGGCCACATCCTTCAACCACTCCGGCTTAATGTCCTCGGCCTTATCGATCAGGTAAGAGTGCGTCCCGATATTCTGCGACACCTCCACCAGCCGGTTCGAGTTCGAGCTGTTCCTCGACCCCACCACCAGCACCAGGTCCGCTCCGTGCGCCACGTTCTTTACCGCCGTCTGGCGATTCTCCGTCGCGTAACAGATGTCCTGCGCATGCGGCCCGGCGATGTTCGGAAACTTCTTCCGCAGCGCGTCGATCATATGCCGCGCCTCATCCAGCGAGAGCGTCGTCTGCGTGAGATATGCAACCCGGTTCGGGTCCTTCACCACCAGCTTGTCTACCTCTTGCACGCTCGAAACCACCTGCGTCACATCAGGCGCCTCACCCTGCGTGCCCTGGATCTCTTCATGGTCGCGATGCCCCACCAGCACCAGCGAATAGCCCTGCTTGGCGAACTTGATCGCCTCAATATGCACCTTCGTAACCAGCGGACACGTCGCGTCAATCACCTTCAGACCACGATCCTTCGCTCCCTGGCGAACCGCAGGCGAAACTCCGTGCGCCGAGTAAATCACCCGCGCACCCGACGGCACCTCGTCCAGCTCATTGACGAAGATCGCGCCCTTTTGAGCCAGATCGTTCACCACGTAGCTGTTGTGCACAATCTCTTTGCGGACATAGATCGGCGCGCCGAACGTGTCGAGCGCAATCTGCACGATATCAATCGCGCGCACCACCCCCGCGCAGAAGCCCCGGGGCTTCAGCAGTAGAACTCGTTTGGAGGGGGTTTCGCCGTGTTTCTCGGGCACGTTTTCGGGAGAAGCGCTAAGGTTACTCACCAGTTAAGTATACCTTCTCCGCCCCCGCACCGCACTCATTCGTCACCCGACGGAGAACCATACTCGGTGCAAATCCACAGGCGCACAAAAAGCGAACGCCAACTCCCCCTCATCGAGCCGACCCGCAAGCCCACGCCGACGCGGCTCTCCATCCCCGGCCTCAGCAGGACACCCGTGGTCACCCTCCACCTCACCTGCGCGACCCCGAACCCTCAGCCGCGATTGTCTTTACCCTTTAATCCCTACCCTTGTCTAAGAACACCCAGGATGCTTGCAGTCGCACTTAAGCTCCGTAACCCCTTTGCTGTCCTCACAAATCTGCGAGCAATACTTCTTACCATCGGGAACCATGCAGCTACATGCACTGTGCGCACATTTCTTCATATCGGACATCAGACCCTCCTTGGGAGATGCCAGATAAGAAGCCTCGAACTCCGATGGGGTTGTACCCGCTCCGCTCCCCTCGCCTACCGCCCGCCCTCCGCCTGCCGCAGCATCTGCTCCGCATGCCGCAGGCTGGTCTCCGTCAAGCTCGCCCCCGAGAGCATCCGCGCAATCTCTTCCACCCGCTCCTCCGGCTTCATCTGCCGAACCCCCGTATGCGTCCGCCCACCCTTCTCCGCCTTCTCAATCAGGAAGTGCTGGTCCGCGAATGCAGCAATCTGCGGCAGATGCGTAATGCAGATCACCTGCTGCGCCTTTGAAAGCGTCTTCAGCTTCTGCCCCACCGCCTCCGCCGCCCGCCCGCCAATCCCAATATCAATCTCGTCGAACACCAGTGTCCGCGGCAGCGCCGTCTTCCGCCGCTTCGCTGCCGCGTTCACACCCTCCTCTACCGACACCTTCAGCGCCAGCATCACCCGGCTCATCTCTCCGCCCGACGCAATCTCCGTCAGCGCCTTCATCGGCTCTCCCGGATTCGTAGCAATCCTGCACTCCACCCGGTCCCACCCAAACGCCGTCCACGCCTCGACGTCCTCACGCCCCATCACCTCCACCTCAAACCGAGCCTGCATCGCCAGCTCATTGATCTGCTTCTCCGCAACCTTCCCCAGCTTCTTCCCCGCCGCCACACGCTCCGCCGTCAGCTTCCGAGCCGCCACCATGTACTTCGCCGCCGCCAGCGTCAACTCCTTCTCCAACTCCGCCAGCCGCGCATCCCGATTCTCCAGATCCGCCAGCTTCCCCGCCGCCTCTTCCCCAAACGCAATCACCTCACCCAGCCCCGTCCCTTGCGATCCAGCCCCATACTTCCGCTTCAGCCTATCCAGCGCCGCCAGCCGATCCTCAATCTCCACCAGCCTCTCCGGCGAGGCCGTAATCTCGCCCGCAAACTTCCGCAGAGTCGCCGCTGCATCCTCCACGCCAGCCTTCGCCTCCGTAAGCTGCCTTACCGTCTCCTGAAACTGCTCGTCGAACCGAGCCAGATCCTCCACATGCCTCAGCGCCCCACCCAGCAACGTCTCCGCCGAAACCTCCGCCTCATACAGCAACTCCTGCGCCGCCGTAGCCCCCGCAAACAGCCGCTCCGAATTCGCCAGCACCCGCTTCTCGGTTTCCAGCCGAACATCCTCTTCCGCGTCGAGAATCGCTGCCGCCGCAATCTCCTTAGCTTGAAAGCTCCACAGATCCATCAACCGCAGCCGATCCTGCTCCGCCCCACGCAGCTCCCCAATCTTCGCGTCCAACTCCTTCCACCGCGCAAACGCCGTCCCCACGTCTTCGCAACTCACATCCCCAAACCGATCCAGCAGCATCCTCTGCTGCGCCGCATCAAACGCCACCAGCGTCTCCGACTGCGCATGCACCAGCGCCAGCTCCGGAGCCAACTGCCGCAGCACGCCCACCGTAGCCGGCTGATTATTCACAAACACGCGCCCCTTGCCGTTGGTAGCAATCTCCCGCCGCAGCAGAATCTCGTCCCCCTCCGGATCGATCCCATTCGCCTCCAGGATCTCCTCGGCCCCCGCCGTCGACTCAAACACGCACCCCAGCGTAGCCCGCTCCGCCCCAAACCGCACCACATCGCTCGAGGCCTTTCCCCCCAACAGCAGCGCCAGCGCATCAATCAAGATCGACTTCCCCGCACCCGTCTCCCCGGTAAGCAGGTTCAACCCCGGCCCAAACACGGCGACCGCGTGGTCCATCACGGCATAGTTTTCAGCCCGCAGCTCCAACAGCATCGTTTATTTCTCGATCATCTCGTTTGTTTCTTTATCTCTTTCACGCAAGAGCATAGCAGGCCCCGCGACCCCCCATAAGCCCCTCCCTTAAACTTTTGCATCTCAAAACTTCAGGAACCCAATTCCCCCACCTCACGTCCAACCATCATCGTGCAGCGAGTATCACCCTAGGTTCACATCCCCTCTCGACTGCCAGTTACACTTGATCTTGACGCCTATGACACTGCTAGCATTCGCTCTCTTCCTGCAGGACGCCGCCACCCAGGTTCCCACCGACGCATCGCTTGGCCCCGCCCCCAACGGCCAATCCTCCAGCGCGCTCATGGAGATGCTCCACAACAGCGGCCCCACTGCCCTCACCGTGCTCGCCATTCTCCTCATCATGAGCATCGTCTCCTGGGCCGTCATGATCTCCAAGTACCGCGCCTTCAAGGCCGCCGACGTCCAGAATCGCCGCTTCCTGCGCGCCTTCCGCAAGTCCGGCCGCCTCTCGGAGATCGCCGCCATCTCCGAGCAGTTCAAGCCCAGCCCGCTCGTCGACGTCTTCAACGAGATCCACGACGAGTACCAGCGCCAGAGCGGCGGCCGCGGCACACCTCCCAACCCGCAAGGCCTCGAGCGCGCCGCCCAGACTGCCTCCTCTGAAGCCCTCACCCTCATGGAACGCCGCATGACCTGGCTCGCAACCATCGCGCAAGTAGGTCCCTTCGTCGGCCTCTTCGGCACCGTCATGGGCATCATCGACGCCTTCCACGGCCTCGGCACCCAGGGCGCCGCAACCCTCCGCGCCGTTGCTCCCGGCATCTCGGAAGCCCTCATCACCACCGCCGCTGGCCTGATCGTCGCCGTCCCCGCCGTCATGGGCTACAACCAGCTCACCGCCCGCCTCCGCGAGTTCGGCGCACGCATGGACGACTTCGGCCGCGAGCTTCTCAACGCCATCGAAAACGCCGCCCTGTATCAACCTGGCGCTCAGCAGCCACCGCCGGAAGATCCCCGCCGGAGGCAACCCTAACCATGGCCTTTAGCGCGAACGGAAAAACCCAGTCCGCGATGTCCGACATCAACATCACGCCGCTCGTCGACGTGGTCCTGGTACTCCTGCTCATCTTCATGCTCACCGCTCCCGTGCTGCAGAGCGGCATCCAGGTTGCCGTTCCCCACACCCGCTCCGTCAACCAGCTCAGTGAAGTCCATCTCGTCGTCACCATCGACAAAGACCAGAACGTCTACCTCCAGGACAAGCCCGTCAACGTCCACGACCTTCCCTCCCTCCTCGCCGCCAACTCCGCCAAAGAGAAGAAGGTCATCTACGTCCGCGCCGATCAGTCCGTCCCCTTCGGCGCCTTCGCCTCGGTCATGGACGCAGTCAAGCAGGCCGGCATCATGAACATCAGCATCGTCACCCAGCCGCTCAAGCAATAAGCCCTTAGCTTTACTTCGCGAAACTTCGCCAACTTCGCGCCCTTTGCGTGAAAGCTTTTGGTCCTAACCCACACCGAACGACAAAAGCATGAGCACCCAAGCCATCTCGCACCGCACCCCACCGGACGACCAGTTCCGCAGCGGCCTCATCAACGCCGCGATTCTCCACGTCCTGGTCGCCGCGGTCTTCATCGGTCTCGGCTTCTATCTCAACCACCTCAGCGGTCACTTCGGCGAGAGCACTTCCTCGGTCGGCTCCATCCAGGCCTCCATGGTTTCGGCCATTCCTCTGCCGCAAAAGGTCAAGCCCGTCGACAAATCCGTCCTCGCCCCCGAACACCCCAGCCCCGCTCCGCAGCCTCCGCCCAAAGAAGCCACCCAAGCTCCGCCCCGCCCCACCGACATCGAAGTCAAGCAAAAGACCATTCCCAAGAAGATCGCGCCCATCACCGCGCCGCAGCCTCCCAAGCATCCCCAGCCGACGCCCCCCACCGCCAAAGCCGCCACCGGTGAGAGCGCCGACCAGCTTCCCCAGGCCACCATCAAAACCGTCAACGGCACGGCTACCGTCACCGTCCAAAGCCGCGTCCTCGGCGAGCGCTACGCCTGGTACATCCATCTCATCAGCGACAAAGTCCAGCAGTCCTACTCCCAGCAGTACCCCGACCCGCGCAGCTCCATGGGCAGAAGCGTCACCGTCACGTTTTTCGTCGACACCTCTGGAGCCCCCACCCACATCCAGGTCCAAACCGCCAGCGGCTCACCCTCCCTCGATGAGGCAGGCAAGCGAGCCGTCGAAGAGATCGACACCTTCGGCCCTAATCCCTCCAACCAGCGCATTCCCATCGAATTCACCTTCAACTATGGCAAGTAACCTCGAGGTGCCTCCGCAATCCCCCGCATCCAACCGGACACCCCACCCAGACCACGATCCATCCACCCCAAGCGTCTATTCAGAGTGATGATGCCCATACGATCGATACTCCCCGCGCCAACCTCCCGCCACCATCGTCTTCGCTGGCCCATGGCCGCCCTCTTCCTTCTGCTCGTCTCCTCCACCTTCCTCCGCGCACAGGACTGGGTTCATCTCACCGCCGGCAACGACAACACCAGCATCCGCCTGGCCGCCGCCAACTTCAAACCCCTCTCCAACACTGGCGATCTCCAGGCCTACAAGCACACCTTCGACACCGTCCTCTACTCCGATCTCTCCAACGCCGGCATCTTCGACATGGTGTCCAAGAGCCTTGCGCCCCAATCCACCCCCGGCTTCCCTGCGGAGATGAACATCGCGCAGTGGGCGCAGGCTCCGTCCAGCGCCGCCATGGTCGCCTTCGGCAACATCAACCTCCAGGGCAACAACCTCGTCGCCAACGGCTTTCTCGACGACGCCCACAACACCCAGTACCCCCAGATCTTCTCCAAGCAATACAACGGCGTAGCCAACGACCAGACCGCCCGCGACCTCGCCCACCAGTTTGCCGACGACATCATCTTCCGCCTCAGCGGTGGCACCCCCGGTATCGCCGAGTCCAAGATCGTCTACTCCAAGCGCTCCGGCCCCGGTGTCAAAGAGATTTGGATGATGGACTACGACGGCGCCAATCAGCACGCCATCACCCACCTCGGCGAAGACTCCATCTCTCCGCGCATCTCGCCCGATAACTCCCTCGTCGCCTTCAGCGCCCTCGGCCGCGACGGCTGGGAGATCCGCATGTTCTCCCTGCTCCTCGGTCGCCTCGTCCACTTCAGCAACGTAGGTGGAACCAACGTCTCGCCCGCCTGGGCGCCCAGCGGTCAGCAGATCGCCTTCTCCTCCTCTCGTTCCGGCGATCCCGAAATCTGGGTCTCCGATCCCCAGGGCTCTCTCGCCCGCAAGGTCACCAGCTATCGCGGTCCCGACGTCTCGCCCACCTGGAACCCCAAGTCCGGCGCGCAGATCGCCTGGGTCAGCGGCCGCACCGGCCTTCCCCAGCTCTACATCATGGACTCCGACGGCTCCGGCGTCACCCGCATGACCGACGGCGGCTACGCCACCTCACCCTCCTGGTCTCCCAACGGACAGTTCCTCACCTTTGCCTGGGATCGCCACTATGGCCCCGGCGCCCCCGGCGGCCAGGATATCTACGTCATGGAAGTCGCCACGAAAAAGTGGATTCAGCTCACCCACGACATCGGCCGCTGCGACTTCCCCTCTTGGTCTCCCGACGGCCGCCACATCGTCTTCGCTAACTCGCCTGACGGTTTGGATAGCCACACCCGCATCATGACCATGCTCGCCGACGGCACCCAAAAACGTGCCCTCACTGGTTCCGGCTCAGACATGCCGAATTGGAGTTGGAAGTAAAATAGAACACTTGGGATACCAAAGAGGCACAGGTATCGAAAGATACACAGCGCCGTAATCCACAGCCTGTCGGAACACGATATAGAATTATGGTAGTTTAATCAATTCGCTCCCCTCAATCACATCGCCGTACCACTCGAATAGAAGAGGAACATCATGATGGCTCATCGCACGTCGCTTTGGAATAAGGCTGCACTCGTTGCAACCCTAACCCTGCTGGCCGCCTCTGGCTGCCATAAGAAGCAGGCTGCACCACCTCCGTCCGCTATGGCTCCGGAATCCACTCCTGCCCCCACCGCCTCCATCACCGCTGATCCCATGGCGATTGATCTTGGCCAGTCCGTCGTTCTCAACTGGCGCACCACCAACGCCACCAGCGTCAGCATCGATGGCATCGGCGAAGTTCCCGTCAACGGAACCCAGACCGTCTCGCCCTCCAGCTCCACCAACTTCCATCTCGTCGCCAAGAACGACGGCGGTACCACGGAAGCGAACGTTCGTGTTACGGTTCGCGTTCCCGAAGTTCCTGCCGCTCCCACCGACAATGGCATGGGCACAGACGCTGAGTTCCACGCTCACGTTCAGGACATCTTCTTCGCCTACGATAGCTACGACCTCTCGTCGCAGGCTGATACCTCCATCTCCTCCGCCGCTGCCTACCTCAACGCACACCCTGCCATCAAGATCCTCATCGGTGGCTACTGCGATGACCGTGGTTCGGCTGAGTACAACATCACCCTCGGCGAGAACCGCGCCAATGCCGCCAAGACCGCACTCACTGCGGCCGGCGTCTCTGGCGACCGTATCCGCGTCGTCAGCTACGGCAAGGAAAAGCAGTTCTGCACGGAAGAGACCGAGAGCTGCTGGCAGCAGAATCGCCGCGATCAGTTCTCCATCGATCGCTAACTAGACCCACCAGGGGCCGCGCCGCGTACCGTCCACTTACGATGGAAAGCGTCGCGGCCCTCCTTTTTTCTTGTCGCGTTTTTCTCGCCCCCTAATTCTTCTTCCCTTCCGGCCCGTCCGCCCTTTCTTCTTCCCCACGCGGCCAGTATGCTTATAGTGCAAAGGTCTCACCGAAAGGACCTTGAGGAGCTCAATCCGTATGACCCGCGTGCACTCGCTTCGCATTCTTTCCGCTTCGTTTCTCCTGGTCGCACTCGCCTGCCTTCCCGCCCACGCCACCAATAAAGACATGATCCAACTGCAGACCCAGGTCCAGCAGTTGCAGGATGCTGTCGCCAACCTCCAGAAGACCAATGACGAAAGCATCGGTATGTTGCGCGAGCTCGTGCAGCAGACCGCCGACTCCGTCAACAAGATGTCGGTCACCGTCAACGGCCTCAAGCTCAGCCTGCAGAATCAGCAGGACGCCATCGGCACCAGCAACCAGCAGCTCTCCGGCCAGGTCCAGTCCCTCAACGACTCCGTCGACGAGCTCAAGGCCCGCATGGATCGCATGGAGAAATCCCTCGGCGTCATCCAGAGCCAGCAGCAGACCGCCAACGCAGCGCTCAGCAACCTGCCCCAGGCCGTCCCCGCCGGCAACGTTCCAGCAACCACCACCCCGGCACCAAGCCCAAACGGGTCGGGCCCCGCTCCGATCGGAGACAACAGCGGGGCCGCACCCAACACGCCTCCACCCAGCACACAACCAAACGCGTCCAACACCACCCCAAACAACGCGCCCGAACCAATTCCCGCACCCGCCGCTCAAGCCACCGCGTCAGCCGGTGATATGTACCGCGGCGCCTATGCCGACTACATCTCAGCCCGCTACGCTCTGGCCTCCAGCGAATTCACCGACCTCATCAAGGCGTATCCCGACGACAACCTCGCCGGGAACGCCTACTTCTACCTCGGCGAGATGCAGCTTCGCCTTCACAAGCCCTCCCTCGCCATCAAGAACTACGATCAGGTCATCACCCGCTACGTGGACAACGCCAAAATTCCCGCCGCCGAACTCCACAAGGCCTACGCCCTAGCCGACGAGCGCGAGAACGATGCCGCCGAGCGCGAACTCCGCGAACTCATCCAGCGCTTCCCCGTCTCCCCCGAAGCCTCGCAGGCCCGCACCAAGCTAAACTCCCTCCGCGCCCACGAGTAAGGCTGAATCCACCCCAGGATAAGGAGAGCATTCTCCGCGCCGAGCGAGAGCAAGCTTTTCTGCCGACATAGGGCAAAGTACGGTCCGTGCAGAGATGAGCGTCGTCATCTCGACCGGAGGCCAGAGGCCGGAGTGGAGAGATCCCTGTATTGGCTCTTACCTTTGCTCTTGCCTTTGCTCTTACCTTTGCTCTTACCTTTGCTCTTGCCTTTGCTCTTGCCTTTGCTCTTGCCTTTGCTCGTGCCTTTACTCTTGCCTTTGCTTTTCTGGTTGTCATTCCGAGCGCAGCGAGGAACCTGCTTCTCGCTTGCGCAGCAAGCGCCCCTTCTTCCTCTTGCTAAAAGCTAGCAGCAGTATCCGCCCACCACCCTAATTCCGAATCCCCATCAACACTCTCTCCACCGTCGCCTGCCCCTCCGCATCCAGCGGCAACCGCGGCAGCCGCGGAGCCCCGCCGTAGTACCCATTCCAATCGCATCCATACTTCACGCCCGCTATCCCCAGCGCCCGAATCGCCGCATCCGCCTCAGTCAATCGCTGACCCTTCTCCGCCGCCAGCGCCCGGTCCCCATCCTTGAACGCCGCATACGCCTCGTAGCATCCCTGCGGAGCGCTAGCCGAAAGCGCCAGCATCGCGCCCGCAACACCCGCCTCCAACAACTCCACCAATCCCTGCGCGCTGCCTGCAGCCATCACCTGGAACCCCACCATCTTCGTACGCGTCTTCAGCGCCTTGGGGGGAGCCTCCATCACGGCCGTCCCGCCCGCCAGCGAAGCCGCAGCAACAAAACCTCCAGCATCTTCCTCGCGCCCTCCGCTCGCGACCATTCGCCGCGTCACCGGCGCAAACACCGGTGTCACCAACACCTCGCGCCTCTTGTCCTTCGTCGCCTCGGCAATCGCGCTATACCGTTCCACCGTAAGCCCGTCGTCAAACACACCCAGCACATTCCTGTGCGACGCCAGCTCCGCAATTTCATCCAAACTCAGCCGATATCCCTGCGACCCCGACTCACTGCTCAACGCCACCGGCAGTGGTGACGCATCGGCAACGGCGCGGAAGTACAGCATCACCTCATCCTCCGTTAGCCGCTCCCACTGCGGAGGCGCAGCCAGCAACACCGCATCAAACCCCGTCTCCCTCGCAACTTCAGCAACAGCCAGCGCACCGCGCACACTGTCCTTCGAGACCGCAGCCACCAGCACCTTCGCAGGATCAGCCGCCGCTCCAATCACCCGCAGCGTCTCCGCAATCTCTTCATCGTTCAGCGCCGCCCCCTCGCTCCCCGCCGTCAACGCCACCAGCCCCGCCGCAGGCGTTAGCGAGTAGCGCCCCACGTTGTACTCAAGCTTGCGCAAATAACTCTCGCCGTCCCGAGTGAACGGCGCCGTCAGCGGTATATGAATCCCATCAAGTAGCATCCTTAAAGTCTACCGCTACAACCTCTGCAAGTCTGTGACCCAGACCCCCACCCCGGCGACAATCTTATCTCCCGCCGTCCGCGCAGGACCGAGCCGCGTGCAACTCCTGCAGCGACTCCACGTGATACTCGCCCTTCTGCAGCGCCTCAATCCCATCCGCCGCCGCACGCGTAGCCGCCAGCGTAGTAATCGTAGGCACGCGCGCACTCACCGCCGCTCTCCGAATTGCCGCCTCATCAAACACGCTCATCTGCCCGCTAGGAGTATTCACAATCATCTGGATCCGATCGCTCTTGATCAGATCGACCACATTCGGTCGCCCTTCCTTCACCGCAAACACTCGCTCCACTTGCATCCCCGCGTCCTCAAGAACGTCCGCGGTACCGTGTGTCGCCACCAGCTTGAAACCCATATCCACAAACCGCCGAGCCAACGGCGCAACGCTCTCCTTGTCATGCGTGTTCACGCTGAAGAACACCGTCCCCTCCGTAGGCAGATGCAAGCCCGCAGCAGTCTGCGCCTTCGCAAACGCCTCGCCAAACGTCCGCGCCACGCCCATCACCTCACCGGTAGACCGCATCTCCGGCCCCAGCACCGGATCAACGCCCTGGAACTTGCCCCACGGAAACACCGGCGACTTCACAAAGAAGTGCTCACCCGTACTCAAATCCTTTCCGCTCGCCAACTGCTCCGGCAGCAACTCCTTCAGCGTCCGCCCCGTCATCAGCCGCGAAGCAATCTTCGCCAACTGCACCCCCGTAGCCTTCGACACATAAGGAACCGTCCGCGAAGCCCGCGGATTCACCTCAATCACAAACACCTTGCCGCGCTGCACGGCGAACTGCAGGTTCGCGAGCCCAATCACATTCAGCGACATCACGAGCTTCCGCGTATAAGCCCGAATCGTCTCCAGCACCTCGGCGCTAAGATCCACCGCCGGTAGCACACAGCTAGAATCCCCAGAGTGCACGCCCGCCTCTTCAATGTGCTGCATGATCCCGGCAATCATCACATCCTTGCCGTCGCACAGCGCATCGACATCGACCTCCGAGGCATCCTCCAGGAAGTGATCAATCAACACCGGCCGCTCCTGCGAGTACTCAATCGCAGTCGACATATACCGCACCACATCGGCATCGTCATACGCAATCACCATCGCGCGTCCACCCAGCACATAGCTTGGCCTTACCAGCACCGGATACGTAACCTTCTTCGCCCCAGCCAGCGCCTCTTCCAGCGACGTAGCCATCGCTCCCTCCGGCTGCGGAATCCCCAACTCCGTAATCAACTTCCCAAATCTCTTCCGGTCCTCCGCCAGGTCAATCGACTCCGGCGAGGTCCCAATGATCGGCACGCCCGCAGCCTTCAACGGCAGCGAAAGATTCAACGGCGTCTGCCCGCCAAACTGCACGATCATCCCAATCTCAGCCCCACCCGACGCCTCGTGCTCATACACCGCGAGCACATCCTCCAGCGTCAACGGCTCAAAGTACAACCGATCGCTGGTGTCATAGTCGGTCGACACCGTCTCCGGATTGCAATTGACCATGATCGTCTCGAACCCGTCATCGCGCAGCGCGAACGCAGCATGGCAGCAGCAGTAATCGAACTCAATCCCCTGCCCAATCCGGTTCGGTCCCGATCCAAGAATGATCACCTTCTTCTTCGCCGTCGGCGGAGCCTCATCCTCTTCGTCGTAGCAGCTATACATATACGGAGTCATGCTCTCGAACTCCGCCGCGCACGTATCCACCAGCTTGAACACCGGCTTCACACCCAGCTTCTTGCGCAGCGCCCGCACCCTGGCCGCTCCGTCGATAGCCGCGCCATCGCCCTCCAGCCCAAGCGTAGTCGCCAGCCGCGAATCGCTAAGCCCCATGCGCTTCGCCGTCTTCAACGCACCAGCATCCATCTTCTCGAAGCCAAGCTCCGAGACCACCTTCAACTCTTCCGCAATCTGCTTCATCTGGTGCAGAAACCACGGGTCCATCCCGGTAAACCGCGCCACATCGCGCACGCTCCAACCCTGCTCAAACGCATACCGCAGATACGCCATCCGATCCGGACTAGGCGTCACCAGCTTCTGCCGCAGCCGCCGCGGATCAATCTCATCGCTCGAGCTCTTCTTGCCCGTCTCCAACGACCGAACCGCCTTCATCAGTGCTTCCTTGAACGTCCGCCCAATCGCCATCACCTCGCCGACACTCTTCATCTGCGGCGCCAGCGTGTCATCCGATCCCGGAAACTTCTCAAACTGCCACTTCGGAATCTTCACGACAACATAATCAATCGTCGGCTCAAAGCAAGCGGGCGTGGCCTTCGTAATATCGTTCTGCAACTCGTCCAGCGTGTACCCCACCGCCAGCCGCGCAGCAATCTTCGCAATCGGAAATCCCGTAGCTTTACTCGCCAGTGCCGACGAACGCGACACGCGCGGGTTCATCTCAATCACCGTCATGCGCCCGTTCTGCGGATTCACCGCGAACTGCACATTGCTCCCACCCGTCTCCACGCCAATCTCGCGGATCACCGCAATCGACGCATCCCTCATCTTCTGAAACTCGCGGTCGGTCAGTGTCTGCGCCGGCGCCACCGTAATCGAGTCGCCCGTATGCACGCCCATCGGATCGAAGTTCTCAATCGAGCAGATGATGACCACGTTGTCCTTCAGGTCCCTCACCACCTCCATCTCATACTCTTTCCAACCCAGCACGCTCTCTTCGAGCAAGCACTCATGCACCGGCGAAAGATCGAGCCCCCTCGCCAGAATATCCATCAACTCTTCACGATTGAACGCAATGCCGCCGCCCGATCCGCCCAGCGTAAAGCTAGGCCGAATCACCACCGGAAACCCAAGCTTCCCCGCAAACTCCATGCCGCTGCTCGTGTTATTCACCAGCATCGACTTCGGCATATCCAGCCCGATCTTGTTCATCGCATCCTTGAACAACAACCGGTCCTCAGCCTTCTTAATCGCCTCCAGCTTCGCGCCAATCAACTCAATCCCAAACCGATCCAGCACCCCCTGATCAGCCAAATCCACCGCCAGATTCAAAGCCGTCTGCCCACCCACCGTAGGCAACACCGCAAACACCTTCGCTCCCTCTGCATTGTCATCTCGACCGGAGTCCGCGCTTTTTGCGGACGCAGCGGAGAGACCCGCAGCTTCGCTTTTGCCGTTGCTGTTGCCCTTGCTTTTCTGGCCGTCATTCCGCAGCGCAGCGGAGGAATCTGCTTCACCCTTCGCAGCAAGCATCTCCGACTCGACCCGCAGAATCTCCGTCAAATAACCAATCGTCAACGGCTCCACATACGTCCGATCAGCCACCTCCGGATCGGTCATGATCGACGCCGGGTTCGAGTTCACCAGCACCACCTCATACCCCTCCGCCTTCAGCGCCTTGCAAGCCTGCGTCCCCGAGTAATCGAACTCCGCCGACTGCCCAATCACAATCGGCCCCGAGCCGATCACCAGAATCTTCGCAATATCATTCCTACGTGGCATCTATCTTCTTTCCTAACTCAATGGGCATTGATATTTCGGCTGGTCCGTAGGTGCCGCCACCAGGACCACATCGAGCTTGCATTCAAGGGATTTCGTGCACTCCAACCATTGTGGCGATTCAAATCCTGTTCTGGTCGGCTTACCATTCTTCATCAGGACAAGGATCAAATTGACTCGCCCATAGCTCAATCGCTGAACTTCGAAATGGCCCTTCGAATCGAGCGATGCAACCTTCAAAACATTTCCACTCAAAGGGTCTCGAAGCTCAATGGCATAAGAATCTGAAAATGCAGCACCGGATTGATCGCGAACCTTCCCTTGCAGTTGTCGCACCCCGCGAAGGTCAATGTTCGCGGCACGCTCAGCAGCACAAATCTTGCTCTGCTTCGAGGGTCCAACGCCAACATACTGACCAAAGCAAATTGCACCTGAACAAAGCAGCACGACACTGATAGCAGCCGCCCTCACTTCTTCCAGTCCTCCATTATCTTCCGAAAGTCCCGGAACAAATAATGCGAATCATGCGGCCCCGGCGAAGCCTCCGGGTGATACTGCACGCTAAACATCGGGTCCGTCTTATGCCGCAACCCCGCCAGCGTATCGTCATTCAAATTCGTATGCGTCCGCACCACATCCGCCGGCAGGCTCTCCGGGTCGACATTGAAGTTATGGTTCTGAGCCGTAATCTCAACCTTCCCCGTCTCCAAATTCTTGATCGGATGATTCCCGCCATGGTGCCCAAACTTCAGCTTGTAGGTCTTCCCCCCGAGCGCCAATCCAAAGATCTGGTGCCCCAAACAAATCCCAAACAGAGGCACCTTCCCCTGCAACTCCTGCACATTCCCGACCGCATACTCCAAAGGCTCCGGATCACCCGGCCCATTCGAAAAGAACACCCCATCCGGCGCCATCGCCATGACGTCAGCCGCAGATGTTTTGGCTGGAACGACGGTGACCCGGCAGTTCTCGCGCGTCAGCATGCGCAGAATATTCTGCTTGATCCCAAAGTCATACGCGACAACATGCAGCTTCTCCCCCGCCTCAGACCCCACCGGCAGCAGCTTATCGCCGCTCTCATTCTTCGGCTCACTCGCATCCCACGTATACATCTCGCGAGTAGTAACAACGCTAGCCAGATCCGTCCCAGCCATCGTCTTATGCGCACGAGCCTTCGCCACCAGCGCATCCGTATCCTCCACCGCAGTAGAGATCACGCCGCGCAAACACCCATTCGCCCGCAGATGCCGCACGACGGCCCGCGTATCAATCTCTGCGATCACCGGCACGCCATTGCGCTCTAAATATTCGTCCGCAACCTCAGTGCTGCGCCAGCTAGAGCTAATCGGCGAAAACTCCCTCACCACCAGCCCCTCGATATAAGGCCGCGCCGACTCCGCATCGCTAGGCGACGTCCCATAGTTCCCAATGTGAGGATTGGTCAGCACCACAATCTGCCCCGCATACGACGGGTCAGTGAAAATCTCCTGGTAGCCAGTCAACGAAGTATTGAAGACCACTTCGCCAACGCGCTCCACCGCAGGTCCGCCGGCGTTACTGCCAGCCCCAAAGGCCTTGCCCCTGAACAGGCGCCCGTCTTCCAGGGCGAGAATCGCATCCATACCCTCTCCCTCATGCTGAGATTGATCGTTCGCCAGTTCGCGAGAGGATCACTTGATTCTATCAGCACCCGCCTGTCGAAATCTCACCCACCCAGCATCATTCCCAGGTCGATTCAACCCAAGAACCTCCGCCTTTGCGAACGCACCGATAAGAAGAAGAGGACGCTCAACACCAGGCAGGGCACTCCCAGGACTTGAGCCAACACGATACCCACCTGGACGAGCAGCAGGCCACCCCATATCCGGGATGCCAAATTTTCATCAAAGTGAGTGATTTCCGAGCCCGGCACCCAACCACACCGAAGCCGGTCAACAAGCGCAAGCCTGATCGATTCAGGCGCCCTTGAAGAGAACGTCTAGCTCATTCATCGTCCGCGATCAGGGTTCCAGCTTCATGTTGCTGGCATAGACGAAGTAGCCAATCGTTCCGGCGACGACGACACCAAGAATAATCGAGAAAATGATAATGAGGTCGTGGAGACTGTTGATGACGACGTCGGAACCTGGCATGTTTACTGCCTTTCTTTGCCGCGAAGAGAAACCTCTCTTAGCGTATCTATCCGATGCGCTCAGGGGGGCGAAAGGTGCGGGAATTAGTTCCGGAAATGTTAATCATTGGGACACGTAGCCCTCATCCGCATCTCATCTTCTCGGTCTCAATCGTTATGCTGATTACAGTTGTTGCCGTCTCGATTGGCGCTATTCGATGAAGCCAAATTGACCGCATGCGAATGATCCGTCGTCACGTCGGAGAGTTGCGCCCTCAGCATCGCTCCGAGCGAATCGTCGGCTACCAAATCAACGAGACCGCCCGACGATTCTCCTGGCGCGCAACACGCGCACAGTCAGCATTTTGCCCACACAAAAACTCCTGGAATCCTCCCTTCCCTGCCTAATCCAACGCTAGGGAGCCGTTGGCGATGACGCGGTCGAACCCGCCGACAGCAAAGCCGGCGCAGGGAGAGCCCCGAAGCGTCGCTCTCGACAAAGAAACTCATCGAGCGCTGCATCGAAATCATTCCCATCAAACTCAGGCCACATTCGGTTGGTAAATAAAAGCTCGGCGTACGCAGATTCCCAAAGCAAGAAATCGGACAGTCGCTTCTCGCCGCCCGTACGGATCAGCAGATCAACCTCTCTCCCACTAAGCAAAAGAACCTGTTCCATCGCCGACCTGAACGCGTCGGGCAAGTGAGCCTCTTCAGCCGAGACAGCCGCCGTTGCTTTAGCTGCCGCCTCGGCAATGGAGTCTCGCGATGAATAGTCGATCGCAACGCATAGCTGAAGGCGACTTCCTGCCGCGGTCACTGATTCAGCCTTCGTGATCTCATCCAACGCCAACCTCGGCAACCGATCACGCCGCCCAATCACCTGCAGCCGCACGCCGCGTCGCACCAGACGATGAGCCTCCAGTCGCAGGAACGCCCGAAGCAGCCAGAAGATCCCCTGCACCTCAGCGGCTGGCCGACGCCAGTTATCGGAAGAAAAAGCATAGAGCGTGAGCCGTGTAACTCCGCGATTCAACGCCTGCTCTACCGTGCGACGCACCGCCGCAACGCCGGCACGATGGCCCGCGGCGCGCGGCAATCCGCGTCGCGAAGCCCATCGTCCATTGCCGTCCATAATGATGGCTACATGTATCCCCTCGCCCTCCACAGGCTGCCCCAGGTTCATGCCGTCTCCCCAGAACCCGAGGATGCAGACGTTTCGCTGCTACCAGGTGCTGGCAGAGACCCATACCAGTCAATCCTGCGAGTGAAGTACATCGCACTCGCGACAGCAAGGAAGCTCGCGACTGCGCCGACCAGCAAGGCATTGTCTTCCAACGTCAGCAGCAAATAGATCAGCGTATACAGAATCGTGAAGATCACAAACGCTCGGATCGCCTGCATCTTGCTTGCGAAGATCCATCCTGCATTGGCAGAAAGCAGAAGGATGGTTGCAGCGCCTGCGAGCACAAAGCCGTAGTCAAATCCGATGCGCTCGGCAAAGGACAAGAGCAGCAGGTAGAAGATGAGCTGTGCGATTCCAACCAGAATATACTGCGCAGGATGAACTCTCTTCCCCGTGGTCGCTTCGAACACGAAGTACGTGAGAAAGATCAGCCCAAGGAAGAGAAGCACATATTTCAGCGATCGATTGACAGATTGATAAGGGTCCGCCACCTCAACAAAGGACACACCCAGCGCCGTTGCATCGAGCCCCTTGATCAGATCGCTTGGACCTTCCGCGCGCACGCCACGGGCGATGAAAGGCACAGACCATTCGGCAGTGAATCCCTGATCGGTAATCTTCCGGTCGACTGGAAGAATGCCTCCGTCGAATCCCGGATTGCGCCAGTCTCCCTGCGCCGTCACGTGAGTCGTCTTGCCATAGCAGAGGATCGCGATCCGTTCCGCGCCCGAGAATCGCAACGCCGACCGCACATGGAACGCAGCATCCGGCTTGGCCAGATCGCCGACCCCGGCACCGAAGAACGACAGCTTGATGCGCGGGTCCTGGTCTCCGCCAATCGAGATGTTATCCGCAATCTCGGCTGGTACCAGCGTCAGCGTCTTCATCCCCGTCGTCAGAGTGGCGTCAGCCAACGCTCCTCGCGGATCGCTCACCCCCACAATAATCTCTGCATGCGTCCAGTCAAGCTCCGCCCCCTGCGGAGCCGCGGCCGGCACGCCCGACAGATCGAAATCTGCATCGAACGTCAGATTCGCCTGAAAGACCGGCACCCTGAACAGCGACCGATGACGCTCCTCCGTGGTCGTCTTCACCACGGCAGATGCCTGCGCAGGAAACACCAGGTAAGTTCCGTGCCGCGTGGAATCAGCCGGAGACTGCGGAGGAACGCTGTACGGAATCGCAAGCGTAGGCCCCAAAAACGTCTGCGGACCGCCGACGTAACTGCTGATCTCCCTCACAACATCTGCCTCCCGGGTTGTTCTGTCCTCCACCAGCCCATTCACGAAGAACGCAGGAATCGTCATCAGAAGCGCCAGGCCGCACACCATAATCAACTTCACGCCCATCGACAGCGATCTGAAAAATCCCTTGGTACCCGACTGCAATAACGAGAAATCATTCATAAGAAGAAACTCCCTTTCATAAAGTACTTTGTAGTGCAAAGTAACAAAGCAAAAAAATATCAAGCTCTAGAGGTCGTCAGGCCGCGCATCGGATTGCCTGCACGTTCACCCTTCGTTTCTGCAGCCGCATCTCGGATCACCTGTTCGAGAGTGGAAAGATATCCCAGGTAGCGTTTCCGGCCCGAAGGCGTGATGCGGCAAACCGTCAGCGGACGATTATGTTCATGGCCCTTCACAATCACCACCATCTTGTCCTTCTCCAGCACATTCAAATGCCGGCTCAGATTTCCATCCGTAAGCCCGCACAGTTGCTTCAGATCATTGAAGGTCGAACCCTTCGGATTGGTGACCAGCGACGTGAGAATGCTGAGCCGCGCCCGCTCGTGGATCACCCGGTCCAATCCCTCGTACGCGAAACGTCCCTTATCGCATGAAGATTTAGGCTTCATCTTCGTTCTCCCTCGAGTTGAAGAGCAGAACCGCCGCAACAAGCAACTGGCCCACTCCGTAAGCCACGCCCATCGACCACGGCGAAAGCGCTCGGCTGTCCCCCACCGCAAGGCACGCAAGCCCCGTCAGCAAATACCACGCGCCCGCCGCCAACATGGCAGGCGGCAAGAACCGGCAAGACGAAAAGACGCCGAGGCTGAAGATCACCTGCCATAAGCCCGGAAGCATCCATGTAGCCGAAGGCACGTACAGCAGAAGCACCACGGTCACGAGCAGTCCCGCGCCTGCCGAAGGCAGAAACTGCACAACCGCCATGCGCAACATCTCATCCGAAAGTCCCGAATGGATGCGCCGCGTGCGCGTATACATCTGCGCCCCCGTCAAAGCGGCTGACAACGCCGCCGTCACCATCCAAATGCTTAGATACGATGAAATGTGATGCGAGGGTTCAGGCAACCAAACCGCCTGCACTCCTGCGGCCACAGTGGCAAACAAAGCTGTGGCAGCCAGAGTCGCTGGCCCATAGCCGCGAAACTCTGTCGTGCTCGCTACCTGCTTCCGGATTCTATCGATGTCGCCAAGCGCCCTGTACAAGTCATCCATAGCCAGCTCACTTTACATTGCAAAGTAATCCATCGGCACGCGCGTGTCAAGACACGAATCACTCCCTCGTCAACAACATCCTCTGCGATGCCCACCAAGACCCTCATGCCGTAATCCAACGACAGGCCATCTCCAAGCCTGCGCTGCGCCGCTTCACCAGGCGCAAGCGTCTAAGCCCGAATCCCCGCTCCTGGAGAGTCACCTCCTCATCAGCATCAAGCTGCCCTCGCAACCGCGCGCAACCCCACTCCCGAACCGTCCCACAAAACCGCCAGTCACCCCGCGAGAAGGATCTTCCGCACGACGAACCCCGGAAAACCTTCCGCGCCACACCATCTCCAAACGCGCGAACGGGGCATCCGCATATTGGCGGAATGCCCCGTTCACATCATCGATACGTTTTCAGAGCAACCAGTCGTACATTCTCTTGGCGTGCGATAACACGTTTCCGAAGTGGTGAGCGCAGACGCGCTGGCCAGCAGTTCGAGTATGTGACGACTGGAACCTCGTATTACTTAGCTGCTGGAGCCGCCTTCGGATGCTCCACGAAGACATGTGCCTGGTGGCAGCTCACACACGTCTTGCCTTTCATAAATGGATCAGTCTTCACTTGTGCCACCTGATCGCTGTGGCAGTTCTCGCATGTGCTTAACAAAGGCATGCCCACAAAGTCCGGCGCCGTTGTATCGCCATGGCACACGGTGCATTCCACACCGTTGGCAGCATGCGGGCTGGCCTTCCATTGGTCATAGATCACCTTGTGGCAAGTAGCACAGGTGTCGCCGGCTGGAATCAGCCGATGGTGCACATGCGGGGCTTGTACCTGCTGAGCAACCGCAGGTTGTACGGCAGCAGCAGAAAAGATTAAAGCGAGCAAGGCAGAGCCGAGCATACACGCGCGGAAACGATTCACGGACAGACCTCCTGAGGACTATGTCTCAGTGTCGGACTGGCGATGTCCGCAATCAGTGACGCTTATCACGTCTCACCGCAATGCGATCTTCGCACTGATTGCGAAGCCTGTTCGGAGCAAGCCATCGAGAAACCAACTCGGCCCCTACTCCAACTCCACCAGCACATCTCCACCCTCCACCTTCACCGCAAACACCTCCACCTTTCCCTCCTCAGGAGCCGCCGCCTCGCCAGTCGTCACATCAAACGCCCACGCGTGCCAGGGACACAGCACCTTCCCATCCTCCACCCATCCCCCACCCAGCGGCCCTAGCCGGTGCGGACAAATATTCCCAATCGCCGACAACCTCCCACCCACATTCGCCAGACAAATCGGCGTGCACCTGCCATCAGCCGCCCGAGCCTCCGCCTCCATCACCGTATCCGTCTCAGGAGCCTCACCCACTCCGCACAACTTCACCCACTCACTCACAACCGTTCTCCTTTAACTTTCTCCCTGCACCCGCGCAGATACGCTGTATGCTTCTCGCAGCAAAGCTTCGGGCTCCCAGTAAACCTTCATTAGCCACGGGTCCAGCTCCACGCATCGAACCACAGGTACTCAGCAGAACCACAAGCAGCAATCAGATGCCTCACCCAGCCTAAACGACCCATGCCCGAAGCCTCCAACGCGCCGCAGCCCACCCCCACTCCGCACCCGCGCATGCGCCGCCTCATCCGCGCCGGCTCCATCATTAAGTCCCTCGCCACCATCTTCATCGTCGCCTTCCTCTTCGCCTACGCCCACACAACCCTCAAGTACGGCACCCCACACCCGCAAACCACCGCCTCCATCTCACACCCCATCGCCCATCCCTCCTTCTTCACCCCAACGCGCTACCGCATCACGCACCAGCGCCGCGCCTTCTTCCGCCCCACCCGCCGCCCCGTCCGCCACACCACCCGACGTCCCCGCCGCTCCAGCCCCTACTACCTCGCCAGCCTCCGCCGCCTCCGCCACTTCTTCACCCGCGTCCTAGCCGTCTAATCTCTAACCCGACGTGCTCTCCTGAACCCGACGTGCGATCCTAAGACGACGCGAAGAACCATGGCCAAGAATCCCACCTCCAGCAAGCCACCCGCAAAATCCTCCGCGAAGCAGCCTCGCCTCGTCCCCCGCTACGATCCCCAACGCGGCAACGCCCCGCCCGAGATGATACCCCTCGTCGAGATGGGCTGGATCCTCAAAGCCCTCGCCGTAGTCTTCTTCGTAGCCTTTCTCTGCGCCTACGCCACCATCTGCATCCTCTTCTCCCGCAGCCAGTGGCAGCTAGTCCTCCACCCGTCGCACACCGTCTCCACCACCCCCGCCTCCCTCAGCCTCCCGTTCACCGAGGTCCACTTCGGCGTAGACACCTCCGGCCTCCCTCAACTAACCGGCTGGTGGATCCCCGCCACCACCCCCACGCAACACACCGCCCTCATCCTCCACTCCGCCGACGGCAACATCGCCAACGCCCTCCCCTCCGCCCAAATCCTCCACAACCAGAACCTGAACGTCCTCCTATTCGACTACCGAGGCTACGGCCACTCCCTCGGCCAACACCCCACCGAAGCCACCATGGAAGCAGACGCCACCACCGCCCTCACCTACCTGACCAACACCCGCAACATCCCCACCTCCGCCATCGCAATCTACGCCACCGGCCTCGGAGCCTCCATCGCCGTCCGCCTCTGCACCCAAAACCCCACCCTCCCCGCGCTAATCCTCAAATCCCCCGACGGCGACCTAACCACCCGTGTAAGCCAGGACCCCCGCGCCAAGCTAGTCCCCTTCCACCTACTCTTCAACCAACCCTTCCCCCTATCCACCCCCCTGACCAAACTCCAAACCCCGCACCTAACCCTAACCGCCCCACCCAACCCAGCACTCCTAACCCCATTCCTAACCACCCACCTGAAGCCCTGAGGCCTTCTCTACGCTCTACACGCTATCCCCTATCCCCTAGCTTTAAAGACGTGAGGCGCCCGATACTCTGGGCGCCTACAAATAGGTGGGGAGGGTCGTGCAGATAGGGGATGCCGGTGACCGTGGGGACTGCTGGCCCGACTACTGCGTCGTACATCAATTTAGACGCAAATTTCACACATTAGTTACGCCCCCAAATCCCTTTTTTAGAGCATCTTGTGCAAAAGATTTGTAACGGAATGTAAACCAAAAAAAAGCAAACCCTAACCCACATTTTCGCGTCTCATACGCTCCCAACACACCCCCTCCCACGTCTGAAGTTCCCACCCCACGAGCGCCCCTCCGGTCGCGCTCTACGCAAAATCCAGAAACTCCCCCGGCTCCACCTTCGCCCCCGGAAACACCGCATCCAACCGCCGAACCCCCAGCGTCTTATAAACCGCCTCGCCCAGCACCCGCCGAAAGTCGGTCGTGACCACCAGATCCCGCCCCTCATTCAACTGCTCATCCGCCAACCCCGGCCACCTCCCATACACCTTCCCGCCTTTCACCGTCCCACCCAGCACAAACATCACATTCGCGTGCCCATGGTCCGTCCCACCCGTCCCATTCTGCCGAGCCGTCCGCCCAAACTCGCTCATCGTCACCAGCGTAACGTTCTCCGCCTCATCGCCCATGTCCTTCCAGAACGCCGCGATCGTATCCGAAAAATCCCTCAACCTCCCCGCCAACTGACCCTCCGCACCCCCCTGGTTCTGGTGCGTATCCCACCCCCCGACATCCGAGAACGCAGCCTCCACCCCCAGGTTCGCCTTCAGCAACTGCGCCACCTGCTTCAAACTATTCCCAAACGCCGACTTCGGATACTCCGCCCCCGCCGCCGGCTGATAATGCCCAGGATCGGTAGCCTTCAGCATCTTTACCGCCTCAAACGTATCCACGCCCGTCCCATGCAACAGCGCGTCGGAGCTGTCGTCATACATCGCCTGAAACGCACTCGACTCCTCCGCCGCCGCCGCCCCCCGTCCCCCCACCGCAAAATCCGTCAAATTCGCCACCGCAATCGCCGGCACCCGCCCCGCCAGCGTCCTCGGAACATCCGCCCCCAACGCCACCGCCCGAAACACCGAAGGCTTCCCCTGCTCCGGCTCCACCTGCAGCGCCCGATTCAACCACCCATCCACCGTAGACTTCACCCCCGGCGTCCCCGACTCCATATAGTCCTGCGCATCAAAATGCGACCGCGAAGGATCCGGCGACCCCGAAGCATGCACCATCGCCAGATGCCCTTTATCAAACAACGGCTTCATAGCCCCCATCGCCGGATGCAGCCCAAAGAACCCATCCAAATCCAAAAGCTGCCCCGGCTGAATCCCAATCGTAGGCCGCATCGCATAATAATTCGACTCCTTATACGGCACCACCACATTCAACCCATCGCAAGCCCCCCGCTGAAACACCACCACCAGCTTCTTCTTCTGCGCCCCCGCCCGCGCCACCTCCGCAAACACCGACCGCGTAAGAAACCCCGGAATCACCCCAGTCCCCACCAGCGCCAGCGCCCCCCCCCGCAAAAACCCACGCCGAGTAACCGAGTTCCGCCGCGCCAAATCCCGCCCACAAAGATCACAACCCCAATCCGACCCATCCATTAACGCCGCCCGTTTCGCCACAGCACACTCTCCCAAACCAAAATTCGCGAACGCCCCAATAAGCATTTACCGAGCGGACAAGGGACCCATGCATCTACTGACTCCACCCCACCCCAAAAGTTGCCTAATCTCCCAACAATTCGCCATCATCCTTCAAATCGAATCGCCGTCCCTCAAATCCAATTGCCACCCCAAAAATCTGATGCCATCCTTCAAATCCAATTGCCACCGCTTAAATTTGATTGTCATCCTTCGCGCAGCGGAGGATCTGCTGTTGCTCTTGCGTTTGTCTTTTTGGTTGTCATCCCGTAGGGATCTGCAGTTGCAGTTGCAGTTGCAGTTGCCCTAGCCTTTGCCTTTGCCTTTGCCCGAGCCCCTCGCCTCTAAGATAGTTCCGGGCTTCAGCCTATAGGACATCCCGCGATACCATGCCTCCATGCTCAAATCCCTCTGCATCCTGTCCCTCCTGGCTCTACCGCTAGCGGCCGCCGCCCAGCAACCCATCCCCAGGATCCGCCAGCTCTACATCCAGGACCAGCGCGATCGCGGCATCCCCTACGCCGCCAACGGCCACGACCTGCTCTCCGAAGCAGACGCAAAGAAACTCCCCGTCGTCTCCGACAACAACATGGGCACCCACGACATGGCCCGCCGAGCCGAAGCCCTCAAGCTCCTCCAAATCGGCGCCCTACACACCGCGGAAGACTTCAGCGACGCCGCCATGATCTTCCAACACGGCAGCACCCCGGACGATTTCCTCCTCGCCCACGTCCTCGCCATCGAAGCCATCGCCCGAGGCGACACCAGCGCCCACGCCCTCGGATTGGCCGCCGTCACTCTCGACCGCTACCTTCAATGGTCAGGCAAGAAGCAGATCTTCGGCACCCAATATCTCCCCGCCCAATTCGCCTTCTCCCTCCAGCACCCCAACGACAAAAACCTCGACCAGGAGCTAAAGAAGATCCCCGCCTCCAACCAGACCCTCCAGCCCTACAACCAAACGCTGCTACCCGACGCCATCCGCGCCGACTTCTGCGTCCCGCCCCAACAACAGCAGCTCAACTACATCACCGCAGCCAACTCCGGCAAGCCCGTAGACCTTCCCCAACGAAAAAACTGCGACCTCAACCAGCACTCCCACCAAGCCACCCCCAACTAAACCGCGCCAACTCATTGCGTTTGAATTCGCGTTTTGCATTGCATTTGCCTTTGCCTTTGCCTCTGCCTTTGCCTTTAGCTAGAAGCTAGAAGCTAAAAGCTAGAAGCCGCCTCTTTCACCTCCGCTGAAACTCCGGCGACCCCAGCAACAACCCAGCCATCGTATCCAACTCCCTCTCCTCGGCCCCCGCCGCCGCATTCGCCCGCACCAACCGCGCCCCCGCATCCGCTCCTCCAGGGAAGGCCCGCCCCGCAAACCCAGCCTCCGCCTGCTCCTGCGCCGCCGGATTCGCAAACTCCGCCATCACCGCTGCCCGAGTCCGCGCCGTAGCCGCCTCATCCAGCACCTTCCCCTCCAGCTCCTTCTCCGTCGCAGCAGACGCCTCCGCCCTCCCCAGCATCGCCGTCCAATCCGTCCTCGTCCCCGGCAGCCGGTTCCCGCTCAGCACCAACGCAAAGTTCATCCGGCTCAGCAACCCATTACTCGAAACCCAATCCTCCGCCGTCCAGCCATACCCATTCGGCGTCTGCATCCCCCAAACCGGCATCCCCAGCCGATCCATCGCCTGCACCAGCGCCATCGGATTGGTGACCGTAGCATCGCTGGCCCTCACCGCCGACGTCAGAAACTCCAGCGGCGTCTTAACCTTCGCCCGATAAACCGCCGGCGTCCAAAACACCTTCGACCGAAACATCGTAGTCAACACCGCACCGATGTCCCCATCGCTCTTCATATAAGTTGCGGTCATAGCATTCACCAGCGCCGCCGGAGGGTTGTCGCTAACAAACCGCACCGCCAGCTCCTGCGACAAAAAGTGCGCCGTAGCCGGGCTCGTCGCCAGGATGTGCAGCACCTCCAACCCCTCGTTGATCCCACCCTCAGCAATCGTGTGCCCCAGCACCACCTTCGCCCCCGGCTCATGCCGATTCGGCTGGAACACAAACTCCCCCGGCTGCCCGCCGTCCATCATCATCCCAGCCACCATCCCGGGTGCCCCAGAGCCTTCCCTGAGCTTGTCGAAGGGTCCGGATTCTCGGACCTGGGATTGCGGGGTCTCAAATTTTGCCCCGCCCATCCGCATCCCGCCCGCCGCATACGGCCGATCCACGGTCCACCCCGTAAAACACTTGGCGACTTCAATGACATCCTGCTGCGTATACCCGCCGCCTACCCCCAGCGTATGCAACTCCATCAACTCCCGCCCATAGTTCTCATTGATCCCCTTCGGCAGCCGCTGCGCAACCTTCCCATTAGCTCCAACCACAAATCCGGGTGCCCCATTCATGCGCGTTCTTTGCGCATGAGTGGGTCTGGCGGCCAAACCCCGCGCCCTCATCGCCGCCAGGGAGTCCGGCCCAATGCTCTCCCAGTTATCCAGGTACATCTCCATCGCCGGACTCTCCGCCACCGCATCCAGCAGATCCTCAAACCGCCCCAGCGCATGCGGCAGAATCGCATCCTGCTCATAGCTGGCCAGCAGATACGGCTCCTGCTCGTTCTTGTGGATATACACATTGAAGTGATTCAGCCAGAACTCCGTCATCACGGCCTGCAACTGCCGCCGCGAGTCCACATCCCGCATCAGCCGCGACTCCTGGTCCTCCGTAACAATCACCCTCTCCGGCGACTCCACCATCGCCTCCACCGCCTCCCTCTGCTCCGGCGACAGCCCAGCCATCAACCGCACCCGGTCTCTCCCCCTCACCGACTGCCGAAATCCCAACATCGTCTCTGGCGACATCGCCACCAACCGCCCAAACCTCTCCCCCGGCCCCAACCGCAACACCGCCTCCACCTCATCCGCCGCCATCGGAGCCGCAGCCGCCGCAATCGCCGCCACCCTCTTCCCACCCTTGCCCTTCCCGCTCCCAGCCAACATCTCATCCCCACCCGCAGCCTGCCCCGTCGCTGCACTCTCCCCCCGTGCCCCCGAAGCACTGTCGCCACGCCCCTCCAAAGCACTGTCATCTCGACCGGAGCGCGCAGCGCGCAGCGGAGAGACCTGCATCTCACCCGCCGCCGCCGCCTGTCCAGCCGGAACCGGTCCCGCCGCCCCCTGCCCCTCGGCGGCCTGCTCCTTCAACCTGGCCTCATACACCGCCAACGCATCCCCATAGATCGCCCGCTCCACCGGATCCCCCGGCAGCTCCCCATCCCTCCTGCTCAACTGCCGAATCGCAGCCCCCGAAGGAAACCGCTGCATCTCCTGCTCCACCGTCAGCCGCATCGCCGGGAACTGCACCATCTCCGCCTCAAACGCCGAGTCGTCGATCTGCTCCGGATGCAGCTCCATCTCAAACCACCTCTGCAAACCCATCTTTTCCACATTTTCCACATCCCCAGGCCGAGGCCCGAATGTGAATCGGTTAAGCGCCTGCCGAACCCTCTCCTGCTGACTCAACGGCTTCCCATGCCTCTCAACCGGAAGCGAACCCCCACCCACCCCCTCGGCAACCGCCGGAGGAACCACCATCACCGCACAAAGCGACCCCACCGCCGCCGCCTGCCACACCCTCTCCAACTGTGTCCGATTTACCACACCCATCTTTGCTCTCCCGTCAGCCGGTCAAGAGGTCCGACGTGCGTTCAGCTCTCCCGACCCTCCTAAGAACCCACCCCCACCCCCCGAAGTTGCGAACCAAATTTCGCCCCAACCGCCAACCCCAAACCTGCTCAAAAACCGCTCAAATCCACCAAAGCGAGTGAACCAAAAGAGTCAATAGTCTCTATCCCACCGATACGTATCTTCAAGATAGGTCTCTATAGACCTTTGCCAAGTCCTTCTCTAAGAACGGACTACCCAAAAGCCCGCTGAACGCGCCATATTGCAACACAAAACCCAGTTGAGAACGTAGTTAATACGCCGCCAATTCCCTCATCGCAGCAAAAAGGTGTTCCGTCTGAGGCAGAATCTCGTTCTCCAGCAGCGGCTGATACCCCACAAACGTGTCCATAGCCCCCACCCTCCGCACCGGCGCATCCAGGTCGTCAAACAGCTCCTCCCCGATCCGCGCAGCGATCTCCGCCCCATACCCCCAGCTCTTCATATCCTCATGAGCCACAAGAACCTTGCTCGTCTTCTTCACCGACAAGGCAATCGCCTCCCAGTCATAAGGACTCAAACTCCGCAGGTCCAGCAGCTCCACATCCACCCCCAGCTCGCGCTCCATCCGCTGCGCCGCCTGCAGCGCCCGCGGCACCACCGCCCCATACGTAATCACCGTTAAGTCCTTACCAGGCTTCACGATAGCCGCCTTACCAAACGGAATCATGTACTCCGGCCCCGGATAAGCCGCCCTCCCAAACACCGACCGATACAGGTTCTTATGCTCTAAAAACAGCACCGGATCATCGCATCGGATCGCCGTCCGCAATAACCCTATTGCATCCAACGCGTTAGAGGGCATCACAATCCGCACCCCAGGCGTATGCGTGAAAATACTCTCCCCCGATTGCGAGTGATAAATCGACCCGCCCGTCAGATATCCGCCCGCCGGAACCCGCATCACCAGGGGGCAGCTAAACTGTCCATTCGACCGCCATCTCATCAGAGCTAACTCATTGCGCATCTGATGCATAGCAGGCCAAATATAATCAAAGAATTGAATCTCCACCACGGGCTTCATCCCGCGCACAGCCATCCCGATCGCCCGACCCGTAATGTTCGCCTCAGCCAACGGAGAGTTCCACACCCGATCCTTCCCAAACTCCTTCTGCAGCCCGTGCGTAACCTTAAACACCCCACCCTTGCCCTTAAGCTTCCCGTCCTTCAACCCCTCATCCCTCGTTAAATCAGCAACATCCTCGCCAAACACCACGATTCGCTCGTCCCGCTGCATCTCATCCCGCAGGCAGTGATTGATCAGATCGAGCATAGTGTATTCCGTAGCGCTAGCCGTCGGCTGAACCTTCGTCTCAAACATCAGGTCTGTAGGCCTAATATTCTCAGAATAAACATGATCCAGAATCGACTCCGGCTGCGCCAGCACCGCCGCCAACGCCCGATCCGTAGCCCTCTGGACCTCCTCATCCACCTTCCGCTCCAGCGCGTTGATCCCCTCCGTATCCAGGATCCCCTCGCGCAGCAGCCACATCTGCATCCGAGAGATAGGATCCCGCAGCGCATCCGCCTGGATCTCCGCCGGGCTCCGATAATTCGTCTCATCATCCGACTGAGAATGCGAGTACGGCCGCACCACATGCCCATGCACCACCGCCGGCCCCTTACCCGACCGGCAATACGCCACCGCCTCGGTCATCGCCGCATAGCTGGCGATCGCATCCGTCCCATCGACCTCAGCAAAGTGGAAGATTGGGAAGTTAGCAATCAACCGCGAGATGTTCCCGCCCGGAGTATTAGCCTCCACCGGAGTCGAAATTGCATATCCATTATCTTCAATAACATAAAGCACTGGAAGTCGACCATTGGATGCAGTGTTGAGCGACTCCCAGAACTCTCCCTGGCTGGTCGATCCCTCCCCGATCGACACATACGTCACCTCATCCCCATGGAACGTCACGTCCTTAAACTGCCGGTAATCCACAGCTTTATCCACAGGCTTTTCCGCCGCCTCAGGATGCCGCGTAAAGTACCGCCCCGCCTCCGCGCACCCCACCGCGTGCAGGCATTGCGTAGCGGTAGACGACGACGGCGACACGATATTAAGTCGCCTGCTCGTCCAGTGCGACGGCATCTGCCGCCCCCCACTGGCTGGGTCATCCGCCGCCCCCACCGCCTGCAGCAACTGCTCTTCCACCGTATTCCCAATCGTCAGGCAGATCGCCCGGTCGCGGTAGTACGGGAAGAACCAGTCGTACCCCGGCTTCAGCGCCATGCCCGCGGCCACCAGCAGCGCCTCATGCCCGGCGCACGAAATCTGGAAGAAAATCTTCTGCTGCTTCTTCAACTGGATCTCGCGGTCATCGGTCCGCCGCGACAGATACATCAGCCGATAGAACTCAATCAGTTGCTCCCGGTTAAGCCCCGCCCACGCTCCCTGCGCCGACCCCTTCTCCGCCGCGAGCTCAGCACTCATCCCAGGCGCACGCACCGCAGTCTTTCCATTAGAACCATGCCTTTGCGCCATAGCGAGTCACCCCTTCCATCAACCACCAGATTCTACTCATATCCCATCAACCAGAGTAACCCCCTTCTTTCCACAATCCACCCTCTCCATCCGGAAACCGCCCAGCCGTGTCATCAAACTGCCCGCACCCAAAACCTGCCTCTTTTCCGCATGCGCATCTCCAAACATGGCATATTGGTCTCACAGGATTTGGAGGGAGCGCATTGTCCACCAGCCGTAGAGTCTTCTTATCCCGCACCGCCCTGGCCGCCGCCGCAGTAGCCGGAAACGCCGCCGCCCAAACCTCCGACCAGACCCCGCACCACGACCACCCGCCCACCTACAACCCTCCCGCGAAGCCCGTCATCGTCACCCGCGAGACCGGCGACAACTCCATCGCCGAAGCCTACGCCATGCTCCTCCAGGGCGCAGACACCCTCGACGCCGCCCTCCACATCTGCCAGGCCCGAGAAGACGATCCCAACGACCACAGCGTCGGACTCGGCGGCCTGCCCAACGAAGACGGTGTCGTTGAACTCGACGCCTGCGTCATGCACGGCCCCACCCGTCGCGCCGGCTCCACCGCCGCCTTGCCCAACATCCGCCACGCCGCCCGCGTAGCCGAGACCGTCATGCGCCGTACCTCCCACGTCATGATCGTCGGCAAAGGCGCCGAAGACTTCGCCGTCGCCGAAGGCTTCCACCGCGAAGACATGCTCACCGATGACGCCCGAAAGATCTGGCTCCTCTGGAAAGAGCACGGCGTCGGCTGGTGGGGCCCCGGCCTCGACAGCCCCGACTGGAAACCACCCGTCCTGCTCCAGCCCGGCGAGATCCCCACCGTCCCCCGCGCCAGCCTCACCCCAGACCGCAGCTTAGTTCCGCGCCACCCCACACTCGACCAACTCCCGGCAGTCGAAGCCCGCATCCGTCACCTCTCCGAGATGTCCGACCGTATGGGCATCCCCTCCGCCCTTCGCCCCGAAGCCGTCTTGCAAGTCCTCTGGCCCACCACCGGCACCATCCACGTCTCTGCACTCAACACAAAGGGCGAGATCTCCGGAGCCACCACCACCGCCGGTCTTGCCTGGAAGATTCCCGGCCGCGTCGGCGACTCCCCCATCATCGGCGCCGGCTGTTTCACCGACCAGGATATCGGCTCCGCCGGGGCCACCGGCAACGGCGAAGAGAACATCAAGATCGCCGGCGCCCACACCATCGTCGACCTCATGCGCCAGGGCGCCACCCCCAAAGAAGCCGGCCTCGAAGCCCTCCGCCGCATCGCCCGCAACTACAACAACGACATGACCAAGCTCCGCTACCTCGACATGATCTACTACATCGTCCGCCGCGACGGCCTCTACGCCGGCGTCTCCCTCTGGAGCACCCGAGGCACTGGCGCCCAGAAAAAATTCGTAGTCCACGACGGCACCCAACGCACCGAACCCTGCGACTACCTCTTCGAAGGCACCACCCAAAGCATCCACCCCTTCTAACCCAGCACGCGCCGCGCACCCATCACACAGGCTGCACCGTACCCAGAAACTTCAAGAGCTGCTCGTTCACCTCGGCCGCCGCCTCATGTTGCATCCAGTGGCCCACACCCTCAAGCTCAACCATGCCGATCAACCCCGGCAGCCCCACACGAAACTGATCCTCCGTCTGCGAATAAAGCTCCCTCAGCCCATCCGCCTTCCCCATCATCAGAAACGAAGGCTGCGTGATCTTCGCCCCCTTGAACGCTGCCGACAGATCAAAGTAAATCTCGGCCGCACGGTAGTAGTTCAGCCCACCATGAAATCCCGTGCGTTGAAACTCCGCAACCATATGCTCGACATACCCCGCCTCCATCCACGCAGGCCACGCGTCAGGAGCCGTCCGATGCAGCCCGCGCGCAGGGTCCATCGGAGTCCATCGCGCATCAGCCGGCGCAGACCCCGACGCCCAGTACAAGACTCCCGGAATCGACACCGCCGCGTCCGCCCAAACCGCATCGCTCTCCGGACGCATCTGCTCAAACATATAGAAGTCCTTCTCGTGCCCCGTCTTCCGCATGATTTCGAAGATGCTCACCTCTCCCCGCGGAACATACGGAACGCTCAGGCAGAAGACAGCCGTGAACCGATCCGGCCG
This sequence comes from Acidobacteriaceae bacterium, assembly GCA_049578265.1. Taxonomy (GTDB): domain Bacteria; phylum Acidobacteriota; class Terriglobia; order Terriglobales; family Acidobacteriaceae; genus Granulicella. Next base: position 2,542 of record JBAULP010000013.1, on the reverse strand, counting down.
CATCATCGCCGCATTCCAGGCATGCGACGCCCCCCAGTCGTGCCCCACTAGCACAGCGCTAGAAATCCCCAACGCATCGAGCAGACCCACCAGGTCGCCCGCCGTCTGCAGCGGCGTGTACAACGCAGCCTCCGCTGGAGCAGAGCTGCGTCCATACCCACGCATATCCGGAGCAATCGCCCGATACCCCGCCTCCGCAATCGCCTTCATCTGCCCCCGCCACGTATACGCCGTGTCCGGAAACCCATGACAAAACAAAACCGCCGGCCCCTCCCCCAGCTCGGTCACGTGCAAGGAGATGCCATTCACCGCGACGTCAAATTCCTTGAGAACTCCCATCACGCAACGCCTCCATTAACTTCTCCACACTCCCCGCAGGCGGCGCGCAAGTATTCCCGCGACAAACCACCGCCACACTAGCCGCCGACGGCAGATGCGGCAACGTCTCAGCCAGCGCCGCAGGCAACGCCCCCATCTGCTCCTTGCGCAACCGCACCACGCTCTTATTCACCGCATACCGAGCCATCGCGGTCACGGCCAACTCCTCCGCGCGCGCATCGTCGCCAATCACGCAAACCTGCACCGGCCCATCCACCGCCCGCCGCAACGCCAGCCCATAACTAGCCGCATACAACCCAAAGTGCTCGACCACCCCCGCAAACGTCTCCAGGGTCTCCTGCGCCCGCGTCTCATACACCGCCTCATCCGTCAGCGCATGCAGCCTTAACAACACCGTAGCCGCCGTAGCATTCCCCGCCGGCGTAGGCGAATCCTGCAGCGGCTTCCTCCGAGCGCTCAACGCCCCAATCGCCTCCGCACTCGGCTCCGTATCGAAGAACCCTCCGCCGCTCGCGTCGCAAAACCTTACCAGCATCGCGTCGGCAATCTCCTTCGCCGCAGCAAAATACCTCATCTCGCCAGAAGCCTCCCAAGCATCCAGCGCGGCATTCGCGACAAACGCATAGTCCTCCAACACCCCCGCCACACGCGCCCCGGCAACCCCCTCGCCATAAGCCACCACATGCGCCAACCCCGTCTGCGCATCCCACACCGCAGCCAGCACCCGATCCAGCGACCGCAGCGCAAACTCCACCGGCTCCTTCAACCCCAGCGCCCTCCCCGCCGCCAGATACGCCGACATGCACATCCCATTCCAACCCGAGTACACCGTCTTATCCACGTAAGGCGTCTTGCGCAACAACCGCGCCGCATACATCTTCTTCATCGCCGCATTCAGCACAGCATCATCGGTCCGCGCGGTCCCCAGCCGATGCAGCACATTCTTCGACGGATTGTGATGCATGTCCCCCACCACCCGCAGATTGAAGTAAGCCGACGCAGCCTCAAACTCCTCCGCCGTCAACACCTCCTTCGCCTCATCCCGAGTCCACGTAAAGTAGTCGCCATCATCGTCCAGCGAATCATCCGCATCCTGCGAAGCATAGAACCCACCGCGCTCGCGATCGCTCAACCACTCGTCCATCCACCTCAAGATGTCCTTCGCTACACGCGCGAACTCCGGCTCCACAAACGTCTGGAACGCATGCGCATAGTTCTTCAGCAGCTCACTGTTGTCATACGCCATCTTCTCGAAGTGCGGCACAATCCACCGCTCATCCACCGAGTACCGATGGAACCCACCCGCCAGATGGTCATACACCCCGCCGGCAGCCATCTTCTCCAGCGTCACCACCGCCACATGCTTCGCCCGGGCAGCCTCCACCCCGCCACGCCCCGCCGCATCAATCAACAGATCCAGCGCGCCCGGATGCGGAAACTTAGGCTGCGACCCAAACCCACCATTGCGCTCATCAAACTGCTTCACAATCGAATCGATCAGCTTCTCCAGCAGCGGCTCACCCTGCCCCGATCCAAGCACGCCCGCACGCCCCGAGAAGCTCTCGTTATGCTCAATCGCCATCATCACGCTGCCAGCCGACTCCTCCACCTCCTCCCGCCGATTCACAAACGCATCCGCCATCGTCATCAGCACGCGCTGAAAGCTAGGCCGCCCATACCGATCGTCCGGCGGAAAATACGTCCCCCCAAAATAAGGCTTCCCCTCCGGAGTCAAGAACGCCGTAAGCGGCCAACCCCCTTGCCCACTAATCGCCGCCACCGCCGACTGATACCGCGTATCCACATCCGGCCGCTCATCGCGATCCACCTTCACAGCCACAAAGTTCGCATTGATAATCTCCGCGGTAGCAGGATTCTCATAGCTTTCGCGATCCATCACATGGCACCAATGGCACCACACCGCGCCAATATCCAACAGCACCGGCTTGCCCTCGGCTTTAGCCTTGGCAAACGCCTCCGCCCCCCACTCATTCCACAAAATCGGCTGGTGCTGCGCCGACCGCAAGTAAGCCGAAGCGGCCCGGCTCAAAGAATTCAACGTCACATCATGCTTGGGAGATTGATCACTCATCCTCCCCAGTCTAACGTTCCGCGGACAGCAGCGCGAAGCGACGAGCCCTTACCCTCATCAGCCTTTGTTTCTCCACCCATGCACGAGAGTCGTGAGCGCGGACCCAACGCC